>JBGUJZ010000001.1:0-2408 GCA_045114175.1 Bacteroidales bacterium
CGGAAGACCAGTCTGGACACTGCACAGCGACCTGCGTCTGCCCGGCAGGGATGATGCCGACCGTGGCAGCCTTATCCGGTTCAGAGCCAGTTCTGAAGAGCACCACAAGAAACGATTCCGGAACATCCGAGAGGTTGTTTGCGGTGACCGTTGCCCGGAAGGTGGTGTCATCCGTCTGTATATCCGTGATCTCCGGATCTTTTAGGGAGCCTGCGCTGGCAAGCACCCAGCCGGAATAGGTTGTCTGGTACAGGTGGGTGGAGCTTACCCGTACAAAGAGACATTCATCCTTCGCAAGATTCTGGCTGATAAAGGAGGATGCCGCGCCGCCTGCACCGGACATGGTTCCGATCGTCCCGTCAGCCGTGCCGTTGTAGGTAAGACCCTCCTCGGGTACCTTGATGGCATATTCGGCTGTTGTCGAATCGACCGGGTAGGCGTTGTTCTTTGTCTGTGACCATGTGACCTTCACCTGCATGCCGCCAGCCTGATTGGTGACGTTTGCTTTGACGTTCGAAGCGGCATAAGGCGCGGAGTAAACACGGTAGGAGTAGCGCCATTCGCTGACTCCGGCAGCACCACGCGAACGCACCCGGAACCATCTGGTATGGGAGCCGGATGCGATGGTAGATGCTGTTTCCGTATAAGTCCTGCTCCCGGAAGCACCGCCAGTGCCGGAAGTCCAGCCCTTATCGCCGCCATAGTCATAGTTTTCGACCAGCTTTGTTTGTAACTCAACGTCCGTGAATACCTTGTGGGTATTGGACGTATCGACACTCCAGCTGAAGGTACACTGGTTATAATTGCTCTCGCTTGGAGATGCGGACAGGCTGGGCTTTGCCGGGACTTCAATAGAGAACGCCTGACTTACCCAGTCCGACCATTTTTCTTTATTGGATACACCCCTTACCCTGAACTTGAATTCCGTGATCTTCGGCTTGCCGGAGTAGGGGAAGTAGTTTGACAGCGAAAGGGAGACCGACTTACTGGTCACCGCTTTGCCGATGTTTACAGCAGTTGTCCATTTATCAGACTTTCCAGCACGGTTGACCAGATAGGAAAACTGCTGCTTATCACTGTATGATTCACCTTTCTTCCAAGAGCAGGCGAACTTCATACCGTTCCTTGCTATAGATAGGCCTTTCGGCTTTTTACTTGTTTTCTTTCCCATATCACACCGTCCTCATTTCCAGTCTTATTTGTTTTACGAACTTGCGAGCCCATTCCTCCGGATTCTCAGCGCCGGAAACCTCCACGTTGATATTCACATCACCGGAGCGACCGGTCTTTCCAGCGGAGAGCAGGGCGTTTGCAATTTCATCACCGACACCGGATACAGCCGATGTGATCATATTCATCAGCGAGTCTGTGCCGACCACTGTTTCCGATCCAGCCTCACCGCCGCCAAGCAGCGATCCGTTTTTCATACCGAAGATCGTCGGGCTGTTCAGGATCATTCCTTTTTCCATCGCCTTGGCGTACCAGCTGACAGAAAAGTGCGGAAGCGATCCCTTGCCGCCGATACCGAACGGTGCCTTACCACCGGATACACTGATATGCGGCAGCTTCAGGTTGCTGAAGATCCTGCCGACAGAAAGAGGGAAGAAGCCTTTGATCTTACTGATGATTCCGCTGATCGTAGACTTTGCGGAATTGATCGGTGAGATCATGGCATTCTTGATATTTGACCATGCGGAGCTCGCTGTGCTCTTTATGCTGCTCCACGCAGATGAAAGCGTGGATTTGATTGCCTGCACAGGCGAGGTTACGGCAGTCTTGATGCTGTTCCAGATAGAGCTGGCCGTGGATTTGATGCTTCTCCATACAGAAGAAGCGGTGCTCTTGATCCCGTTCCAGAGGGACGAGAGGCCGCTTTTCACTGCCCGGATCGGCGTAAGTATTGCAGTCTTTATTCCATTGAACACTTTAGCTGCCAGTGACTTGAGTCCGTTCCAAAGGCCTGATGTGAAGCTCTTGATCCCATTCCAGATCTTCTTCCAGTTGGTGCCAAACCAGCTCAGCACGGTATTCGTCACATTCTTTATCGTATTCAGGGCTGCAGAGAGAACGCTCTTAATCCCAGTCCATACGGCGGAGAAGATTCGTTTCACTCCCTGCCATACCTTCTTCCAGTCGCCGGTGAAGATGCCGATAAAGATATCGAGCACGCCGATGATCACATCCAGCACCGTTTTCAGAACGGCAGCGATGATCTTGAATGCTCCTTCAAAAATCGGAGCGAGGATCTGGCAGAAGCCCTCCCAGATCTTTTTCATGGTAGCGGCAATCTTTCCAAAGTCGATACCAAGGCTGTCAAACCGCGACTTGACCTCAGTGACAAACTTCCCGATGGTGTTCTTGATCCCGTTCCAGATCTTGATCATGGAGTTTCGGAACTTCTCGTTAGT
>JBGUJZ010000002.1:0-8194 GCA_045114175.1 Bacteroidales bacterium
TTTGGTCTTTGGTTCGGAATAGTGTAGTGCTGGCGGTCTATCTCTTGTTTTCGGTTGCTTGCTTCCTTACCGTACATGAGCATTGGCCCACGGCTTCTCATCTACATGACATAGCTGAAATCCACTCAGATCTTCAAATTCCATACCCGCGCCTCCTTACGTTCAGATGAGTGTATTTTACACCCAACTGAATGTATTGCCAATATGCCTCCGCCCGCTCTCCATAACTTTTTACGCGGAAATGAAAAAACCTCCGCTCAAAATGGCCAGCCATCTCCAGTGGAAAGTGACTGGAGGTGATTCCCTTATGACCAATGAACAGAAAGCCACGATCCGCAGGCTCCGGCAGCAGAATAACAGTTATGTGGCCATCGCAAACACGCTCGGTGTCTCCGTAAGTACCGTCAAGGGCTACTGTCAGAGAAACGGCCTGACCGGTAACCGCGCTGCTACCGTGAAAGATATACCTGATGACCCGTCCGTCTGTCTCGGCTGCGGAAAGCCGATCAACCAGCGTGATGGCATCAAACGAATCAAGTTCTGTTCGGCGGGATGCAGACAGGCATGGTGGAATGCCCATCCGGAGAAGGTCAACCGGAAAGCGATCTACTCCTTCACCTGCGCCTGCTGCGGGAAACCCTTCACCGCATACGGGAACCGAGGCCGGAAGTATTGCTCTCACGAATGCTACATCACCGACCGGTTCAAGGGAGGTGAAGCGTGATGACGCCAGAGCGGTTTGAGGCCGAAAAGAACTATCTGGCGGCCCGTGAGATCGCGGAAGGCTTCCTGAATAAGGGCCTTCTGACACCGGAGGAATTCAACAAAATAGACGCCTTCCTGACCAAAAAATTCTCCCCTCAGATCGGCAAACTTATCGCGGAAACTGGGGATAATTCACTTGCTATGTGTCCCGAAAAGAGTGATTAATGGTACCGGGAAAGGAGGCGAAAAGCCGTGAAAACTGTAAAGAAAATTGAGGTCACGAAGCCGGTCCTGCCTACCCGAAAGAAGGTCGCAGCTTACGCTCGTGTGTCGATGGAGACCGACCGGATGATGCATTCCATCTCCACGCAGGTCAGCTACTACAGCGAGCTCATACAGAGCAACCCGGAATGGGAATACGCCGGTGTATACGCGGACAACTTTATCTCCGGCACGGCCATTGACCGCAGGCCGGAATTCAAGAGGCTGCTGGAGGATTGCGAGGCTGGAAAGATCGACATCGTCCTCACCAAGTCCATCAGCCGATTTGCCAGAAACACGGTGGATCTGCTGGAAACCGTACGGCACCTGAAGGATCTGGGCATCGAGGTACAGTTCGAGAAGGAGCACATTAACTCCCTGTCCGACGACGGCGAGCTGATGCTGACCCTTCTCGCTTCTTTTGCACAGGAGGAAAGCCGCAGTATTTCCGAGAACGCACGCTGGGCCATCCAGAAGCGCTTCGAAAAAGGCATCCCGAACGGGAAGTTCCGCATCCTCGGCTACGAGTGGGAAGGCGACCATCTGGTCATTGTCCCGGAAGAAGCCGCCATCGTGAGACGCATCTTCCAGAACTTCCTCGACGGCAAGTCCCGTCTGGAAACGGAGCGGGAACTGAACGGCGAGGGTATCACGACCAAGGGCGGGTACAAATGGTGCGATTCCAACATCAAGGTCATCCTGTCGAACATCACCTATACCGGGAACCTGCTGCTGCAGAAGGAATTCCTCGAAGACCCGCTCACCAAGAAGCGCCGGAAGAACAAAGGCCAGCTACCACAGTACTTCGTGGAGAACACCCATGAAGCGATCATCGACATGGAGACCTTCCAGTACGTGCAGGATGAGATGGCCAGACGCCGGGAGCTCGGTGCCCTTGCCAACAAGAGCCTGAACATCACCTGCTTCACCGGGAAGATCAAATGCGGCTTCTGCGGAAAGAGCTTCATGCACAATACCCGGAAGAACCGAGCGCAGTTCACTACCACCTATACCGAAGAGGACGGCATGTACACCACTTGGGTCTGCGGCTCCCGGAAGCAGAAACAGAAAGGCGATCCCTGCATGGCCAAGGAGATCCCGGACAAGATTCTGAAGCAGTGCTGCGCTGAGGTGCTGGGCTTGGATGAATTCGATGATGAGGTCTTTGCCGAGCGCGTGGAACGGATCGACGTTCCAGATGGCGGCGTCCTGGTATTCCACTTCTACGACGGCACCGAGGTCACGAAGGAATGGGAGTCCACCGCCAAGAAGGACTGCTGGACGGATGAGTTTAAGGACCGGCAGCGTGAATGGGTCCGCAACTATATGGCCAAGGGTGAAGGCCGGTTCTCGCCGTTCACCACGCGCATCAAGTGCGGCTGCTGCGAAGGCTCCTGCAGGCGGCAGGTCCAACGGTCCTCGGAGGGCAAGACCGCCTACTGGCGATGCAGCGGGAGCGGCGCTACCAACTGCGGCATCAAGGGCATCCGGGAACCGGACCTCATGGAGATCGCCGCTGGTCTGATGGGTCTTCCCGAATTTGACGGGGACGCCTTCCGGGAGCAGGTCGATCACATCACGATGGTGAAAAGCGGCCTACTGGAATTCACCTTCACGGATGGCCATACCGAAAAAGCTGAGTACAGCACCAAGCGTAAAGGTAAGCCTTGGACCGAGGAACAGCGGGCCAAGTTCAAGGAATCCATCAAGGGCTCCTATACGCCGGAGCGCAGAAAAGCTATGAGCGAACACATGAAACAAGTAAGGAGGGAGCGGTATTGGAACAGCAAAGGAAAGTCCAAACAATCCCAGCAACCCTGACGCGGTTTTCGGCCACTCCGATCTCCGCGAAACAGAAACGCAAGGTCGCCGGGTACGCTCGCGTTTCCACTGATCACGACGATCAGTTCACGAGCTATGCGGCCCAGATCGATTATTACACCAACTACATCAAAGGCCGGGACGATTGGGAGTTCGTAGACGTGTACACCGACGAGGGTATCACGGGCACCAGCACCAAGCACCGCGAAGGCTTCAAGCGGATGATCGCTGATGCGCTGGACGGCAGGATCGACCTTATCGTCACCAAGTCTGTCAGCCGGTTTGCCCGGAACACGGTCGATTCCCTGACCACCATCCGGCAGCTGAAGGAAAACGGCACTGAGGTCTATTTTGAGAAGGAAAACATCTGGACCTTTGATGCCAAGGGCGAGGTTCTGCTGACCATCATGAGCAGCCTCGCGCAGGAGGAAAGCCGATCCATTTCCGAGAACTGCACGTGGGGCCAGAGAAAACGCTTTGCAGACGGCAAGGTCACGGTCCCGTTCAAGCGGTTCCTCGGCTATGACCGTGGGGAGGACGGCAACCTGGTGGTCAACCCGGAGCAGGCCGAAGTGGTCCGGCGTATCTACGGGATGTTCCTAAAAGGCATGACGCCACACGGCATCGCCAAGACGCTCACCGACGAAGGCGTTCCGACACCGGCAGGCAAAAAGCAATGGGGTCAGACCACGATCAAGAGCATCCTGTCGAACGAGAAGTATAAGGGTGACGCCCTCCTGCAGAAAACCTTCTGCGAGGACTTCCTGACCAAGAAGATGAAGACCAATCAGGGCGAGGTGCCGCAGTACTACGTGGAGAACAACCACGAGGCGATCATCGACCCGGAGACCTTCGAGATGGTCCAGCGGGAACTGGCCAGACGGACCAAGGGCAAGAATCGCCACAGCGGCGTCCACCTGCTCTCCGGCAGGATCAAGTGCGGCGACTGCGGTGGCTGGTACGGCTCGAAGGTCTGGCACTCGCCGGAGAAGTGCAAGCGGACCATCTGGCAGTGCAACCAGAAATACAAAAACGAGGTCCGCTGCACGACGCCTTACCTTGACGAGGCCTCGGTGAAGGACCGCTTCACAGTGGCGGTCAACCAGCTGCTGGCTGGACGGGATGCTGCCATCGCCGCCTACGAACAGGGCATGGCACTGACCCTCGACACCACTGAGCTGGAGGCCCAGCAGCAGGAGCTCCTCGGTGAGCTGGAAGTCCTGAACGGGATGTTGCAGCAGATGATCCGTCAGAACGCCACGGTGGCGCAGGACCAGACCGAATACAACCGGCGCTTTGAGGCCCTCAGCCAGAAGTTCAAAGAGGCCGAGGCCAAGAAGGATGCGGTCGCGCAGCAGATCAGCGGCATCCTTGACCGGCGCGGCACAATGGAGGATTTCCTCAGGATACTGAAAGAGGCGGACGGCGAGGTCACCGCCTTCAGCGAAAAGCTCTGGTGCGGCCTGCTGGACTACGCCACGGCATACGCGGATGGCCGCCTGACCTTCACCTTCAAAAACGGTTCTACCTTCGAGGGCTGAGCCGGGTAAACGCAATGCTCCCGATCATCGGATTACGATTTCCGGTGACCGGGAGCATTAATCTATCAGGCCTTATCAACTTAAAAATTTCTCTATTTCTTTCGGCTTCAACACCTTTCCAACCGATACGATCTTGTCATTCACGAGAAGCGCAGGCATACTCATAACACCATAGCTAATAACTTTCTCCATATCGGTGATGTACTCTACTTCAACATCCAGCCCAAGATTCTCGACAGCTTTCTTAGTGTTTTCATACAGCTCGTGGCAGGATTTGCAACCAGCTCCCAGTACCTTGATGCAACAGATGCCATCAACCTGTTCTCCACAACAAGAGGCGGTTTCCTCTTTTACGCCAGTTCCTCCGCAGCAGCAGCAAGCAGGCTCTGCCTTCACTTCCTCTGTTTTCTTTCCAAACAATGCCATGATCATGTCCTCCTTCAGATAAATAGATTTTGAAATATATTAAAGCCGTAGCCGACTATAATAATCCCGGCAGTACAAATCGCCACAAATGCGCCCATCAGCTTTGGCTTGATGGCTTTTTTCAGCATAATGAGTGACGGCAGACTCAGAGTGGTAACAGCCATCATGAAGCTGAGAATCGTACCAAGAAGCGCACCCTTTGAAAGAAGTGCCTCCGCAACAGGAATCGTCCCGAAAATATCCGCATACATCGGAATCCCGATAATTGTAGCAAGAATTACACCGAACGGATTTTTGCTTCCAAGCACGGTCTGTATCCAGCTTTCAGGAATCCAGTTGTGGATCAGCGCACCAATACCGACACCTGCTAAGATGTATGGGAATACTCTTTTGAATGTGTCCAGAACCTGATCCTTCGAATAAATCAATCGATCTTTGACGGTCAGATCCGGCGACTCGATATCCACGCTGCTGTTACTGTTTCTAATAAAATCTGCAATCTGGTCTTCCATATGCAGCTTTTCAATCAGCGTGCCGCCTACAACCGCAATCACGAGTCCCATCACCACATAGACAATGGCAATCTTCGCTCCAAAGATACTCATGAGGAGGACAAGGCTGCCCAAATCCACCATCGGAGATGAGATAAGAAAGGAAAAGGTCACACCCAGCGGAAGTCCCGCGCTCGTAAATCCCATGAAGATTGGGATCGATGAACAGGAGCAGAATGGTGTAACCGTTCCCAGCAGGGCTCCCACAATATTCGCTCCTATTCCATGAAACCTGCCCATGATCTTCCTGCTCCGCTCCGGAGGAAAGAAGCTCTGGATATAGGAGATCAGGAATATCAATACGCACAGCAGCACCGTAATCTTGATCGTGTCATAAATAAAGAATTGGATGCTTGCGCCAACTTTTGTGGTGGTGTCAAGTCCGAATATTCCGAGAAGGTTCCCAATCAGGACATTCAGCCACCTCATTCCGAGGATTTGATCCTGTATAAACGTCCACATCCTTAAAACCTCGCCTTCGTTGTATTTGCTATTCTGACAAGTATCAGCATGACCGGCACCTCCGTCAATACGCCAACTGTAGTGGCAAGTGCCGCAGGTGATGTCGTTCCAAACAATGCAATCGCAACTGCCACTGCCAGTTCAAAGAAATTCGATGCTCCGATCATTCCTGCAGGTGCAGCAATGTCATGAGGCAGTTTGAACACCTTGCAGGCTCCGTATGCAATAAGGAAAATCAGAAATGTCTGAATGATCAAGGGTACCGCTATCAGAACAATGTGAATCGGGTTTGAAAGAATCACCTCTGCCTGTGAACTGAATATGATCACCAGCGTGAGGAGTAATCCGACCGTAGTTGCATTGTCAAACTTATGGATAAAGGTACTCTCAAAATATTCTCTTCCCTTGTTCCTGATGACAGTAAGCCTTGTCAAAACCCCCCCGACCAGTGGGATAACCACAAACAGGAAGATGCTCACGAAAAGGGTGCTGTAGGGAACAGATACATTGGAAACGCCGAGAAGGAACTTTACAATCGGCACAAATGCCACAAGGATGATTAGATCATTCGTTGCCACCTGAACCACGGTATATGCCGGATTCCCTTTTGTCAGCGTACTCCAGACAAATACCATCGCCGTACATGGTGCTGCACCAAGGAGAACTGCTCCGGCAAGATATTCCGTTGCCAGTTCAGGAGTTATAAAAGCTTTAAATACAACAAATAAAAACAGATAGGCTATCCCATACATAGTAAAAGGCTTGATCAGCCAGTTGGTAATCCATGTGATAAACAATCCCCTCGGATTCTTTCCTACCTGTTTGACACTCTGGAAATCCACCTTCATCATCATTGGATAGATCATGACCCAGATCAGTATGGCTATGGGAATTGAGATTCCGGCGATCTGCAATTCATCCATTGCAGCGGGTATCACCGGCATAAAGTGACCGACGAAAACTCCTATTGCCATGCACAGAAGTACCCATAAAGACAGGTATCGCTGGAAATTGTTGATACCTTTTTCCTGCTTATCCATAGTTGCCTCCTTTAGTTTGAAATATTCAAATGTATCAATGTTTCAGACTTATATTTAGGCAATCACACGGATTGCCTGAAATAAGCACTATTGATTATTTCTTTTCCTTACATCCGCAGGATACGCTGCTGTCTGTTTCGCAGTCACATCTTGCATAGGAACCGATCATTTCCCGGAACGCCCTGACGCCATCAGCAGAGATGGAGTAATGCATCCACTTTCCTTCCTTGTAATAATCAACAAGGCCGCTGTCTGCAAGTATCTTCATATGATGAGACAGAGTCGGCTGTGTAATATTCAGTTCCTCCAACAGTTCACATCCGCACTTCTCTCCATGCTGTAATGCAAGCATAATGGCCAGACGGTTTTCGTCGGTCAATGCCTTAATTTTTCTAACATCTTCTCTGAAGCCCACGATACTCACCTCCTGAGATGGGCCTATTGTATCATATGCATTTATAGTTGTCAATATGTCTATGTTGAAGGTTGAAAAACAGCCGGGTCTATACCCGACTTCACAGGAAGGCTCGAACGAGCCCTTTTTGCCAGAAAAACGAGCCCTCGCTTCACGCCGCCTGAATCCGTATCAAAGACGTAGTGCAGTTTTCATATACACGGCAGTTATCAAATGGTCGAAGAATTGAAACAAGAGTTTTTACCACACTGGATGGCGTATAGAATTCTCCTCCACCAACTCCTTCTTTTTCAGCAAACTGCGCAATGCAGTATTCATATGTGCGGCCGAGGAGATCTTCGCTTTCCTCGGTATTACTCATATCGATGTTATTTGTAAAGATATCAACAACGTCACCAAGAACTCTCTTGTCGAGATCAGGACTTGCGTAGTTCTTAGGAAGGACGTTTTTTAGGGTCTTGTTTTCAGCTTCGATTGCCCGCATTGCATTGTCGATGACAGTTCCTATTTCTGGAGTGTGCGCTGCAGAAGCAATAGTATTCCATCTAGCTTCTTCAGGAACGAAGAAAACGTTGTCCATGGTATATGCATCACGATCATCCTCAAAGCCATCGCCGTCCTCGATAAGTTCTTGATAGCGTTTATCAAAAGCTGCAGAAATGTATCTAAGAAAAATGAGCCCGATGATAACTTTTCTATATTCCGCAGCAGGTATGTGTCCCCATAAAACACATGCCGCATCCCACAGTTGTTTTTCAAATCCGATATTCGCATTAGTCTTCTCTTCCATGAGAGTTTTCCTCCAGTTATGTAAGCCTCAGAATTCAAGGCATAGTCATACATAATTATTATACAAGAGATTATATCCAACATAAAGATTGAAAACGATTTGATGCATGAAACGGCTGTTTTTTGGGACAATTATTCTAATCTTTGTGCTATCATATGTATCAGCGAGCAGGATGCGGATGG
>JBGUJZ010000003.1:0-50046 GCA_045114175.1 Bacteroidales bacterium
CTACCAGGCTCCCGAAATGGAGCTTCTGATGACGGAGAACGAACTGCCGCTTTGCGCCAGCGCAAACCCGACGGATCCGTTCACGGGTAAACCCATCGGTGACGAATTTTAGTGAAACCATCAAAAAACAGACAAGATGAAAAAGGCAATCAAACTCTTTTCGATTCTGGCGCTGCTGCTTTGCGTGGTTTCCTGCCAGATTTCCGGCATTGACAACGGTGTTCTCAATGACGGCTTCAAGGTGACGGCAGTCATCGACAATTCCAATGCGACCCGCGTCAGCTATGCAGTTGACAACGACGCATACACAATCACCCCGACCTGGACCGTGGGCGACAAGATCATCGGTTTCGACGACAAGGGCGTTAACTTTACCTTTACGGTTGAGTCGCTCGAAGGCGCGAAGGCTATTCTGAACGTGGCGGGTTATACCCCCGGCGATGCTACCAAACTCTATGCGCTCTATGCACCGGGCAGCACCGTCGATCAATTTGCAGAGGGTAAGCTGACCGTTGACCTGAACCCTCAGGACGGTGCGCTCAACGATGACACCAAGGTTCTGTTGAGCTCTGTCGGCACCCTTGCAGACGGCAACGTGGAATTTACCTTCAAGAAAGAAACGGCAATCCTGGGCCTCAAGAAGTTCAAACTTCCTGTAGCTGCAGCAACCACCATCACCTCGATGGAACTTCTCGGCGTTCCCGCTACCGGTGAATTCTCCGTGGAAGAGGGCGCGTGGAAGTTTGTTCCGGCTACCGAAGCCGGTATGCTTACGCTGAAGGGTGAATGGACCACCGATGCAGAAGGTATCTGCAGCACGCCCATCTACTTCTCCGTAGCTCCGAAGAGCGGTGCCAATATCACCATCAACATGAGCACGGGCAGCGAGCATTTCGTCAACGTGACCAGTGTTTCCGCCCTTGATATCGAGGCAGGTTATTACTACCACATGAGCAAGGTTCTCGCTGATCCGGCTGTCCAGATCGGCGATATCTACTTCAGCTCCCTCGAAGAGGCTTTTGCTTACGCAAGCACGATCGGTGGCACCCCGCTCACCATCACGCTGCTGAAGGATTGCACTCCGGAAACGGCTCCCGTTCTGGACAATGCAGAGGGTATCTATACGCTCGACCTGAACGGCAAGACCATCAATACGAAGGCTGCTACGATCCTTACCGCTAAGAATTGCGCCCTGGTTCTGACCGACAACTCTACGGATGACCCCGCTGCTTGGGGAACCATCAACACGGCTGCGGCTAACGAGAGCAAGTATGTGCTCGTGATCGACGGCGGATCGCTGGCGATGCTCAAGGGTAACGTCACTTCTCCTTCTTATCGCGGTATTAACTTTACCAACGGTGGTAACGGTACCATCTCGGGTGGTAAGATCACGACCCCCAATGGCGTTTCCGTAGGTATCGGCTCTTCGGGTGGTAATGTGGATATTACCGGCGATGTGGTCATTGAAGGCTCCGGTAACGTTGTTTACTACTGGGGCGGTACCGGCACTGTTTCCGGCGGTTATATCTCCAATGCCAAGACTTCTGCTGTAATCTATGCAGCCGGCACCTCCGTTGTCACGGTCACCGGCAACTGCCACATCAAGACGACCAACATCAACCCGGCCGCTGCTACAGGTGATGCTGTAATGTATGTCACGGGTGGTTACTACAACCTGGCTATCCGCGATGTCTATGCAGTGGACAAGGATGACAATGTTTACTACAATGTTCCGAACCCCAACACCGCAGAATCTGACGTCTATCTTTATACGCTGGTTCCGGCCGCTTCGAATCCGCTTGTCGCTACGGTAACCAGTTCTGCATACGTTTGGAAGCACGCCAGCATTATGAGTGCCGGTATGCAGGCCGACCTCCGTTCCAAGAATACGGCTGCTACCACGCTGAAGATTGAGGCCGACCTGAATTCCGCTCAGACCTTCTCCTTCGCGGATCCTCACAAGTACATGCTTACGATCGATATGAATGGCCATAAACTCAATTCCACCGCATCCCCGGCACTCACGGCAGATTGCCCGATTACCATTCAGGACAGTGGAGCGGATGGAGCCATCATTACGACGGGCGACGTGGCTGTCCTCGGCCTGGGTGATGTGACCATCAACAGCGGTGCTTATGAGGCTGCTACCCTGGCTGTTTCGGTGGCTGATACTTGCGCGCTGGTCATCAATGACGGTTACTTCTACGGTAACACGGAAGATGTGGCAAAGGGCGGCGAAACCGCTACCGTCACCATCTTCGGCGGCTGGTTCAAGAACAATCCGAACGCAGCTTATATCGCTGAGGGTTGCGCTGCGAACGCTGTTGCCGAAACCCACCTGGAGAAGACCTACAACTACAAGGTTGCCGCTTCTTCCGTCGTGGCTACGGTCAACGGAACGGGCTTCGCTACCTTGGCTAGCGCTGTAGCGGGAGCATCCAACTACGCTGGCGGTGACGAATCGGCACTTCTTGTTCTCCAGGAAGATATCGCAGATGCACCGGCTATCGAGTTCAACAACCCCAACAAGCCCATCATATTCGACCTCAACGGCCACACGGTGGCATCGGCCGACTCTGCATTTATCAAGTGCCCTACCATCCTGACCATCGTGGATAACGGTGCAACCAAAGGTAAGATCACCAGCAGCGCGTCCAACGTGATCTGCAAGGTGGGAACCGGCACCATCAACCTGCAGGGCGTCGTGGTTGAATGTACCAAGGCAGCTTCCCCGAACTTCTACGGCTCGGCAGTTGTTTACATGAACAACTCGAACTCCACGGTGAACATCACCGCGGGTACTAAGATTATCGCTACGGGTCAGGTTCCGGGTGTCAGCAACCGTGCAGGTACGCTGACCATCACCGACTCTGAGGTATCTTCCGGTACGGTCACCGCAGGTAACCCGGCAATTTGCAACGGTGGTACCAGCGCATCTACGACGATCAACTCCGGTAGCTTCTTCACCTCTGCAACCGGCAGAAGCGTCGTGGTGAATGCAGCAGGCTTGGCTTCTGCTACCAAGGCTGGAACCATCACCATCAACGACGGTTACTTCTATGCATCTGATGCCGCTCTCGTGTTGAAGGGTAATTACGCTAATAACGACCACATGGCTCACATCGTTGTCAATGGCGGTTACTTCAGCAAGACAACTGTCTGGACGAGCAGCAGCAAGCAGTATCCTCCGACCTATGGAGAGGGCAAGAGCGAACAGACGCTGGAGCCCAAAGCAACGCACACGCATGCTACCACGGGTGAAACCTATGAGTACGGCTTCCAGGTGAAATAATCCCTGATGGCCGCCCGACTTGATCGGGCATCTCTACCGGTCTCGCAGATAGCGGGGCCGGTTTTTTTCTTTTTACGCGCGCGATTGTGTATCTTTGTCCAAATTATACCCTATCATGAGAAAAGTCCAACTCCTGCTGCTGACGACAATGGCCACCCTGGCGATGGCCGTCGGCTGCAAACCCGACCCGCAACTGAATGGCGCAGAGTCCGGTTTCACTGCCTCGCTCGAACCGCAACAGCCGCAGAGCCGCACGTCGCTCAACGGCTACCAGGTTCTCTGGAGTGCAGGCGACACAATCGCTGTTTACAAAACCTCCGACCCCGGTGCAAAAGGGGAACCCTTCGGCCTGAATGCGGCCGATGACGGTTGCCCGGAAGGCCGCTTCGCTTCTGAGGCGCACAACGACTGGACGCAGAGTCCCTGCTACGCCCTCTATCCCGCTGCAGCGGATGGTGGCCTGACCGGCAGCACCCTGGCCGTCAATCTGCCTGGCGAACAGCAGTATCGCAAGAACTCCTTCGGCCCTCAGGCCAGCCTGGCCGTAGCGCGTGGCGCGGGAGATGGCAAGTTGGCTTTCAACAACCTCTGCGGCTTGCTGGCCGTGAGTGTGACGGCCGCTGAGGCTATCACCGAGGTACGCCTCACCACGCTGGGCGAAGAGGCGCTCTGGGGCCCCGGCACGGTGGATATGACCTACACGGAGAAGCCGGCCCTCGTGCTGGCCGCTCCGACCGATGAGGCCCAGAAAACCCTGACCATGAAGGTAGATGAGAACCTCGCGCAGGGTCAGGTGCTCACCCCGGGTAGCACGGTGGATATCACCGGCAGCACCTTCACCGGTGCGGGCGAAACGGCATGGACCTTCTACTTTGTGGTGCCCGCCGGCACGCTGGCCCAGGGCTTCCTGGTAACGATCCTCACCTCCGACGGCAAATACATGCAGCAATATGCCGTGGCGGCTGCGGCCAACATGATTCAGCGCTCCTGCTGCACCGAGATGCCGGATGTCGCCTTCAACAACCAGGCAGAGGTGGAAATCCGCACCGACGTCCCCAACAAGGCTTACTACAAGGACTTCCTGAACGAAGACGGAATAGGTCTTTCCGACTATAAAACCCTGACGGTCACCACCCGCCTGAACCTCTCCACCGAGACGGTCTATACCCGCACCAACGATGCGGCCAATCAGGAGGCGCAAAACCGCCTGCTCATCGGCAACGAAGACGATGAAAACGGCATTCTGCTCTATCCGGACGGCGAACCGCGCTACCGCATGATGTATGTCAACGGCGGCCAGTCCTACACGCACGGCCCGAGCCTGATGGCGGCCGGCCGCGAGAACTTCCGCAAGTTTGTCTATGGCGGCGGATGTTACCTGGCCTCCTGCGCCGGCAGTTATGTGGGCTCGCTCGGCATCATCGAGGCTGGCACCACCACGTCCAACCCGGCCATGATGGCCTACAACGGATACATCGGTCTCTGGCCCGGCCTGGTAGACAACACCGGCCTGACCAACGCCTATCCGGATTATATCATCCCCGAGGACAGCCCGCTGCTGCAGTACGATAACTTTGGCGGCGACTTCCGCGTGGACAGCATCAAACAGTGGAACGGCCCTTACTTCTCGGGTTATGCGGCAGTTCCCGGCACCGAAGTGCTGGCGCGCTTCGACTATCCGGCTTACCGCTGCCATGGTCATCCCTCTATCATCTCCTATAAACCCTCACCGTTCTGCGGCCGCATCACCCTGATTGGCGGCCACCCGGAGCAGTATGCGGCTTATGAGGGGGCTAAACTGATGGATGCGCTGACCCGCTACTCCCTGGATTCTCCGGGCATTGCCAAGATCAAGGGCATCCTGCGCAACGGAGAGCTTCGCGCCATGACCAAATCCACTTCGGAGGCCGATCCGGGCCATGCCAAGGTGGGCGACAAACAATGCCACCACTTCGCCTTCGGCCTGCCCGAGGGTGCGCACAATGTCCGCGTGCGCCTGGAGGTGCTGGATGACTTCAACGTGAGCCTGCGGCTGGCCAAAGGCACCTTTGCGTTTGCGGAGGATGCGCAGTTCAGCGTGGAGAACGGTGATCGGGTGAAAGAACTCACCTTCGACACGCTGGCCGCCGGTACTTGGTATATCGGCGTGCAGTGTGAAGACACGGTCACGAACGACCCTTCCAGCACATACGGAATCTCCTACAGCGGCAAGATCGCCGCGCTCAACGGAGCTCCTTACACGATTAAAGTCACTTGGGAATAGGAGGAACGAGCCATGAAAAAGATTTTTGCACTTTCCCTGATTGCAGCGCTCCTGATGGGCTGCCAGCAGATTGACAATCGTATCTCCGACGGCAGCGTGCTGACCGCCACCATCGCCCCCGTGACCCGTACCGCGCTGGTGGAAACGGGTGAGGGGTATGCCCTCAACTGGGTGGCAGGCGACCGGATTGCCGTCAGCAACGGCACCGCCACCGCGCTTTATGAAGCCGCTACGGGCGGCAGCGTGACCACCGACTTTACCCCGGTGGCCGAGCCGGTTTCGGGCGCGAGCCTGATCGGCTATTATCCGGAAACCCTGGCCGGCGGCATCCTGCCCGCTACCCAGAAATATATTGAAGGCAATCTGGACGGCATGCCGATGATCGGCGAGACGGCCAGCGATCCTTCGCACCTGTTGTTCCGTCCCGCGAACGGCGTGCTCCGGTTCAACATCTCCACCACGCAGAGCGGCGTGGCCCTGGCGGCCATCGAACTCTCGGGTGATAAATCCATGAGCGGCGCCATCACCCTCAACGGCAGCGCATTGGGCGTTCCGGAAGGGGGCGGCGTGGTGCTGGATTGCGGCGAGGGCGTCGCGCTCGGCTCGGCTCCCAAGGCCTTCTATCTCCACATTCCCGCCAATAGCTACGAGTTCTTCTCCATCCGGCTCATCGCCACGGACGGTCGGGAATTCAAGGCGGAACTGACGGGTGCCAACCCGTATAAAGTGGTTCGCGGTGAGGTGAATACCCTCAACGTGGCGGCCAATGACTTTGCCGCTCCTACGGGTGACGGCCGTGCGGTTTTGCGCACCGGTTCGGATGTCAACGAACTGCTCAAGAAGCTGGTGGATCCCGCGGCCAAATGTACCAGTGCCGATGCCACCATCCACAGCATCTGGATCCGGGTCAATTCGCCCGCCAAGGGAGATGTGCTCATCAGCGAAGCGGGTTCGGAACCGGTTTGGGCAGCCTGGGATGTAGGTACTTCCCGGATTACCATCACCACCCGCGCCTCCGAAATCTACACGAACGCCAATGCGTCGTTCCTTTTCTCGCGTCTGCATGCGCTCACCGAGATCGACGGTATCGACCATTTGAATACCTCCGAAACGGAATACTTCAACGGCATGTTCATGGCCAACGCATCGGCCAACCCGGCCCTCCTGAGCCTGGATCTCCGCAGCTTTGACACGCACAACGCCGTGACCTTCACGGCCATGTTCGACTCGCTGGTCAACATCAAGTCGATCGACGTTTCGAGCTTCAACACGGCCCGTTCGCGTTCCTTCTCTCACATGTTCAACAACTGCCGGGCACTCTCCGAGCTGAATGTAAGCCATTTTGAAACCGGCAATTGCGAGACCATGAGCTACATGTTCCGCTACTGCACCGCGCTCGTGGATCTGGACCTGCACACCTGGGATCTCTCCAAGGTGAAAGACGTGTCCCGCGCCTTCCAGTACTGCACCTCGCTCAAGACGCTGGACCTGAGCGGAGATGGCTGCTCCACGGCCTCCATTACCACGGCCAACCACTTCCTGAATGCATCGAACGTAGTGACGTCGTTGAGGCTGGGCAAGAACTTCCTGCTGGAAAATATCGCCGCATTCCCGGAGTACTTCTATCAGGGAATCGGCTATCTGCAGACCACGGAAGCGGATCCGCTCGTGGTGGAGTGCAACCCCTGGTTTGCCCAGAAGTCGCTCCGCAATTCCGCGCAGGCCCTGAGCCATACCAACAGCCGCCTGATGGTCTGGAAGAATATTGAAACCGGCGCTGCCCTTGAGTTCGACGAAGAGATCGGTTCGCTCACCAACCAGGTGACGGTCAAGGGTTGCGAGGCAACCAAGGTCTATTTTGACGTGGCCGCTGCGGGCAACTTCACCTCCGTGGTGAGCCAGGCGCTGGCTTATGCCGGAGAGGACGAGCCGGTAATCCGCCTGCTCTGCGATGTCTCTTCCGCATCTGCCCTGAACCTGACCAATACCGCCGGCCGCCTGCTGACGCTCGATTTGAACGGACACATCCTTTCCGGTTCCGTCGCCAGCTTCATCACCACCGCCGGCTCGCTGGTCATCACCGATTCGGGAGCTACGCCGGGCAAGGTCACCAGCAGCGAATCCAAGGTGCTGGATCTGACCAGCGCGGGTGCCGCTGTGACCCTGAAGGGCTGTGTGATTGAAAGCACCAAAGCTACAGGCGCCGCTTGGAACAGCGATGCCGCCGTCAACATGTCCGCAGCCAGCGTGGTGCTCAACATTCTGAATTCCAAGGTATATACCACCAAGAAACTCTCCGTCCTGCGCGCTTACAACGGTACGCTGACCATCACCGAATCCGAGATTTCCTCCGGTGTGGAATCGGAAGGCTGGTACGTCGTCCTGGGCCTTGGCTCGGGTGTGGTGGTTGTCAACTCCGGCAGTTTCTATACCTCCGGAACGGGCAACTCGAGTACCTTCCATATCGGCGCATCCGGCGCTACGATGACCATCCACGACGGCTGGTTCCACAGCAACGGCCGTACCGTCAGCGGTGGTAACACCTACATCAACCGCGTGACGCTCAACGGTGGTTACTACGACCGCGAACCCTCCATCCCGTCTTCCGGCGGCACCTACACCTACGGCAGCGGAAAATCCATGCAGGCCATCACCCCGGCGGCAACCCACCTCCACGAGACCACCGGACAGACCTATTCCTATGGTTATCAGGTAAAATGATAGAGTTTCGTTTTTGAGAAAAAACGATTACATTTGCATACACCCACGACAATACAGTTATCAAATTTATAAATCATGGAAACCAAAAAACCCGTCTATCGAACCCCGGAAGTGGAGGTTCTGATGACTGGCAGCGAGTCGCCGCTTTGCACGAGCGCGCTGGGCGTTGACCCGTTCACCGGTGTGCCCATTGGCAATGAATTGTAAGATGAAACACGTAGTTAAAACCCTTTCCGTTCTGGCCCTGCTGCTGGGCGTAGCTTCGTGCCAGATTTCAAGCGTCGATGACGGCGTCTTGATCAATGAGAAACTGTCGGTGACTGCGGTTATCGATGAGACCAGTGCCACCCGTGTGACCTATACCGTTGACAACGAGGTAGCATTTACCGTTACTCCCACCTGGACGGTGGGCGACAAGATCATCGGTTTCGATGACAAAGGCGTCAAGTTTACCTTCACCGTGGAGACCGAAGCAGACGGCACGGCTGCGCTGAACGTAGGTACCTACGTACCGGGCGAGGCCACCAAGCTCTATGCAATCTACGCTCCCGGCATGACGGAAGACCAGATTGTCAATCAGGAACTTGCATTGGACCTTTCCGCACAGGACGGCGCCCTCAACACCCACTCCAAGGTGTGGATGTGCGCTACGGCAGCCATCGAGGCCGGCGAGGTCCGTTTCCACTTTGAAAAGGCTACCGCTATCGTGGGCCTGAAGAAGTTCCAGATCCCCGTCTCCTTCACTACGGCAGTGACCAAGATGAAGCTGAACGGTGTGGCTACCACCGGTACGTTCCGCGTGGTGGACGGCTCCCTGACCTTCGTTCCCGATACGAACACGGGTACCGTTACGGCCACCCGCACCTGGATGACCAACAGCAGCGGTCTCTGCACCACCCCGGTCTATTTCTCGGTGGTTCCTACCAAGGATGCAGAGCTCTCGATCGATGCGGAAACCCCTTCCAAGAGCTACATCAACGTGACCCCCATCGATAAGCTGGATATCGCAGCGGGTTATTATTACCACATGTCCAAGATCTTCTACGGCCCCGAAGCTGAGATGAACGGTGTAAGCTACGGCTCCATCGTAGAGGCTTTCGACGCTGCCAACGAAATCAACGATCCGGTGGTGATCCGCCTGCTGAGCAACTGCCAGGCAACCGAGCCTATCGTGCTGTGCAACGCACATTCGGCAGGTTATACGCTTGACCTGAATGGTAAAAAGCTCACCACGACGGCTACCAACACCTTCACCCTCTCCCTCTGCACCATGACCATCACCGACAGCTCGACCGATGATCCGGCTGCTTACGGTGCGCTGACGACCGAGTCCAGCAATACCAGCAAGTACGTGATCTATGTGCAGGATGAAGCTATGCTGAAGATGGCGAAGGGTAGCATCGTGGCGCCGGCATATCGTTGCGTCTGCCTCAAGGACGGCGGTAGCGCCGAGCTCTCCGGTAATTCTGTTGTTTCCTCTCCGAACGGTTATGCGCTCTATCTTACCGATACGGGTGGAACCCTGGACATCAAGGATGACGCCCGGATTTCCGGTAAGGGCAATGTGGTTTACTACGGTACCGGTGCCAGCACGCTGACCGGCGGTATCATTTCCAATACGGCATCGGGCGCTATCGTCTATGTCAGCGGCGACGCTGAACTGACGGTGGGTGGCAATTGCCGCATCAATACCACCTATGCTGCCAACCGAAATCCCGTTTACGCCAATGGCTCGGCCAAGGCTTACGTGACGGGTGGTTACTACGGCATGCCTATCTACAACGTGGTTTCTCACGATGCAGAAGACAACAAGTATGTGAATGTCCTGAATGAAGATCCGGCAACCTCTGCCGATTATCCTTATACGGTTATTGCCGCTCCGGGCAATGTGGTTGAAGTTTCCACGGCCAGTGCGGATTACACCTGGGATTTCGGAACGCTTGAGGCAGCTTTCAACCACGCTGACTATCGTTCCACGCAGTTTGCCGCATCGTCGGTTGTCCTGAGCAAGGATCTGCAGCTCAGCGAACCCGTTTCGTTCCCTTCGTCCCACCAGTATGGTTTGACCTTGAACCTGAACGGATTTAAGATCTCTTCTACCGCTTCGCCCGCTGTTACGACGGCTGGTCACCTTGCAGTTGAGGATGCCATCGGTACCGGTGAAATCATCACCACGGGTGATGTGGCTCTGGAGGCTACTGCAGGTACGATTTCCTTCATCGGTGCTTCCCTGACGGGCGCTACAACCGCTTTCGCTGCCAAGGGAACGGCTGCCGCTACCGTCAACAGTGGCTGGTTCGCCGGTGGCACGGAAGATATCACCAAGGAGGGTTCCGCAAAGGTGGAAATCTACGGTGGTAGGTTCAAGAATGCTCCGGCTGCAGGCATCATCGCAGAAGGTTGCGAAGCCAACAGCATCTCCGAAACGCACAACGGCCATACCTATAACTATCAGGTAGTCGGTGGTGTTGCCGCCGCCAAGGTCAATGGCGAGGATTGCCCGTCATTTGCGAACGCTCTTGCAACGGCTCTGGCTTACAACGGTTCCGACGAAAAGGTCACCCTCACCCTGATGAAGGATGTCCTCGATTATGACAAGCAGCTTGACCTGACGAATAAGAATGGCAAGCCGTTCGTCCTTGACCTCAACGGCCATACCCTGGGCGTGGTGATCGACTCCTGTATGACCACGACCGGCGACCTGACCATCATGGACGGCTCCGGCACGGGTACCGGTATGTACACCAGTACCAAGCGTAAACAGCTCTACCTCTTCACTTCCGGTACGATTACCGTCAAAGACTGTATCATCGACTGTCAGCGCGGTGGCTACATGGCAACGGGCGCAACCTATACGATGATTGCCGTGGTAGGTACCTCCTCATCTCCTAAGGCTGTCCTTACCTTCGACAATGCAATCGTGCGCTCCAAGAGCTACCTGAAGCCGATCTACATCTCGTACGGTACGCTGAATATCCTCGGTTCTGAAATGACCTGCGGTCAGCCGATTACGCCGGATGCTGGTGGCGGTTACTACATCGTGGATGTTTACACGGGCGGTAAGGTTACGGCAGAGAACAGCTCGTTCCTCACCTACGACCGTCGCTCCAATGGTGACAAGTACGGCTGTCTCCACACCCGTACCGGTAATACCGGCGCTGGTAGTAGCATCATCGTCAAAGACTGCTGGTTCCAGAGCGGTAAGGGTCTCTCCACGCATGTGGATCACCCTGAGTACAGTAAAGTCTTCACGATCTACGGTTGCTACTCGAGTGTTGACTTCACGCAGTACCTGCCGGACGCTGTCTATGGCACGGGCCTCTCACTGCAGGCCATCAACCCGCCGGCAACGCACCTGCACAAGACCACCGGTCTCACCTACGAGTACGGCTACCAGGTGAAGTAGTACCGGCGCCGACCGGCCAACTCTCCAACAAAAGACGCCTGCCAGGAATCCCTGACAGGCGTCTTTGTGTCTGGATGACTGGACTTGAACCAGCGACCTCCTGGTCCCTAACCAGGTGCGCTACCAACTGCGCCACATCCAGAAGAATGTCCCTTCTCTTCGTGGCGTTTCCGCCAGCGACTTCCGGAACGGGCTGCAAAAGTATAAATTTTTTGTCTTGTACGCAAACCGTTTTGCTTTTTCACCCCTTAGTTCCCTTTTCCGCCATAGTCGCGGCCGCTCATCCCTGTAGTTGTGGAGGTTTTTGCTATATTTGCAAAAGTTAATCTTTAAAGGCTGCCTTATGGAAGACAACACCACCCAGAACCCGAACCCGCAACAACAAACCATCATCATTGAACGGGAACCCCAACAGAAGAATGGACTCGGCCTGGCCGGCTTTATTCTTGCGCTGATTGGCTTGTTCCTAGATTGGATCCCGGTGCTTGGCTGGCTGATCTGGCTGCTCGGCGCCATCTTCTCCATTATCGGTCTTTTCAAGCAGCCGCGTGGTTTTGCGATAGCCGGTACCGTTATCAGTTTCCTGGGCTTTATCATCCTTCTGCTCGTCCTTGGTGTATTCGCTACGGTGGCAGGATTGTCGCTATAGCCTATGGATCTGAAAGAAGCAATCGTTGCGCGGCATTCGGTACGACGGTATCTGGATAAGCCGCTTGAGCCCGCACAGATATCCATCCTGCAGGGCGCTATCTCCCGTATCAATACGGAAACGGGCCTGCATATCCAGCTGGTTCTGGATGAACCGCGCGCCTTCTCGAGCGGGCTCCGCAAATACGGCAACTTCTCGGGGGTGAAGAACTACATTGTCATGGCCGGCCAAAAGGGTGACGAGGTGGAAGAGCAGGTCGGTTATCACGGCGAGGAACTGGTGCTGCTGGCCCAGACGCTGGGTTTGAACACCTGTTGGGTGGCACTTACCTATAAAAAGATTCCCGAGGCATATCAGCTGAATGAGGGAGAGCGTATCCACTGCGTTATCTCGCTCGGTTATGGAGAGAATCCCGGCGTCCAGCATCCCATGCGGGCGCGCGAGCGGTTCTACGAGGCCTCCGGCCCGCTGCCAAAGTGGTTTGAAGCCGGGCTGGATGCGGCGCTGCTCGCCCCCACCGCCATCAACCAACAGAAATTCAAATTTATCTTGCTTCCGGACGGGACCGTTGAAGCCGTTACCCTGCTTTCACTGGCCGGCTACACCCGCATGGACCTGGGCATCGCCAAGTATCATTTTGAGATTGGAGCGGCGCCTGAAAAGGTAACCTGGAAATAACCGCCAGGACCGGTCGGGAAACCCAAAATCGCCCTTGTGCGCAGGCAAAAAAATTAATAACTTGCCGGCTGAAACAACAGGCTTATGTCTTTCGTACACCTACACGTCCACACGCAGTACTCGATTCTCGACGGACTGTCTGATATAGAGAAACTTTTCGCCCGTGCCAGGGAACTCGGGATGCCGGCGCTGGCTATCACCGACCATGGCAACATGTACGGTGTCAAGGAGTTTTTCAAGATGGCGTACGACAAGTCCAACCTGGACGCGGAGGGCAAGCTGATCGTGAAGCCGCTCATCGGCTGTGAGGTCTATGTCACCCGGCACTACGACCACAAACTGAAGGACCCTTCCCATCGTGCTTACTACCACCTGATTCTGCTGGCCAAAAACTACGACGGCTACCGCAACCTGATGAAGATCTGCACCACGGGTCATATAGAAGGTATGTACTACCGCCCGCGCGTGTCGCACGAAGTGCTGGAGAAATACCACGAGAACCTGATTTGCTGCTCGGCCTGCCTGGCGGGTGAGATTCCGCAGGATATCATGGCGGGCGATCTGCAGGCTGCACGCGAGGCTATTCAGTGGCACAAAAACCTCTTCGGGGACGATTACTACTTGGAGGTGATGCTCCACAAAACCGAGGTGCCCGGCGGCCCGACGGACGTCTATGAAGACCAGTCGGTGGTCAATCCGCGCATCTTCGAGCTGGCCGAGGAGCTGGGTGTGAAGGTGGTGGCCACCAACGACGTCCACTTTATCAATAAGGAGGACGGCCCGGCGCACGACCGCCTCATCTGCCTGACGACCAACTCGGATATCGACGATCCCAAGCGCCTGCGCTACACCCAGCAGGAGTATCTCAAGACGGAGCAGGAGATGGCGGCGCTCTTCCCGAACCATCCGGAAGCGCTGGCCCACACCCTGGAGGTGGCGGACAAGTGCGAGCAATACACGATCGACCACGACTACATTCTTCCCAAATACGACATAGACCCGGACTTCCTGGCGGACATCGACACCTACCTGGAAAAGTACAAAGAGGTGATCGATGCCGGCCGCACGGATGCCAAGGGCCACGAGCGAGGCGAAGATTTCTGCAAATCGGTGGCCTACCTGTGCCACCTAACCTACGAGGGCGCCAAGATCCGTTATGGCGAGACCCTCACCCCGGAGCAGGAGAGCCGCATTGACTTCGAGCTCAAGACCATCTGCAAGATGGGCTTCCCGGATTACTTCCTGATTGTGCAGGACTACATCCGCGCTTCGCGCAAAGCGGGCTACATGGTGGGCCCGGGGCGCGGTTCGGCCGCCGGCAGTGTGGTGGCTTACTGCCTTTGGATCACCAACCTGGATCCGCTGAAATACAACTTGCTCTTCGAGCGTTTCCTCAATCCGGACCGAATCTCCATGCCGGATATCGATGTGGACTTCGAGAACCTCGACTTTGCCCACAAGTACATCGAGGACCGATACGGCCAGGACCATGTGGCACGCGTCATCACCTTCGGTACGATGCTGGCCAAGGGAGCCATCAAAGATGTGGCGCGTATCAGCCATGTCTCGATCGACGAATCGAACCGCCTTACCAAGCTCATCCCGAACCGCTTGCCGGTAGAAAAGGTCCGTAAGGAAGACGGCACCTATGAGGAGAAATCCCCGAAAGTCAACCTCAAGAACTGTCTGCGGCTTGTACCGGAACTCAAGGCCGAAATGGAGGGCGGCACCGAGCTAAACCGCGAAGTGCTGAATTACGCGCAGCAGCTGGAGGGCAGCATCCGTCAGGTGGGCCAGCATGCCTGCGCCACGGTGATCGGCCCGGGCAACATCAGCGACTATGTCCCCATCTGCCTCTCCAAAGACAAGTCGGGCGAAGACCTTTGGACCTCGCAGTACGACGGCCACTATATCGAGGAGTGCGGCCTGCTCAAGATGGACTTCCTGGGGCTCAACACCCTCTCTATCATCCACAAAACCCTAGACCTGATCAAGGAGGGCCACGGAATCGACATCGATATCGAGGCCATCCCCATCGACGACGCCCCGACTTACGCACTTTACGGCCGCGGCGACACTACCTCCGTCTTCCAGTTTGAATCGCCCGGTATGAAGGAGTGGCTCCAGAAACTCCAGCCTACCCGTTTCGAGGACCTCATCGCTATGAACGCCCTCTATCGTCCGGGCCCGATGGACTACATTCCCGACTTCGTGGACCGCAAGCACGGCCTCAAGAAGATCACCTACGACCTGCCGGAGATGGAAGAGATCCTTGCGGACACCTACGGCGTCACGGTCTATCAGGAGCAGGTGATGCAACTTTCCCAGAAGTTGGCCGGCTTTACCAAAGGCCAGGCCGACAAGCTTCGTAAGGCAATGGGTAAGAAGCAGTTGAAGGTGATGGAGGAGCTCTACGTGAAATTCATGGAGGGCGGCCTCAAGAACGGCCATCCGGAAGACAAGCTCAAGAAAATCTGGCAGGACTGGCTCGCTTTTGCAGAATACGCCTTCAACAAATCCCACTCCACTTGCTACGCCTGGGTGAGTTACCAGACGGCTTACCTGAAGTGCCACTATCCCGCCGAGTTCCTGGCTGCCAACCTCAGCTGTAACCTGAGCAACATCGACGAGATCACCAAGATCATGGACGACTGCCGCAAGAGCCACGTGGCGGTCCTGATCCCCGATGTCAACGAGAGTGCCACCGAGTTCACGGTCAACAAAGACGGCAACATCCGTTTCGGTATGGGCGGCATCAAGGGAGTCGGCCCCAACGTCATTGAGACGGTCATCAAGGAGCGCAATGAACACGGTTCCTACAAAGATATCTTCGATTTTGTGGAGCGCGTGCCGGTTACGGTGGTGAACCGCAAGGTCTTCGAGTGTCTGGCCTTCTCCGGCGCCTTCGACAGCCTGCCCGGCATCACGCGTGCGGTCTTCACCTGGAAGGAGCCCGGCAAGGAGGATTCCTTCATAGACCAGATGTTGCGCTACGCCTATAAGTTCCAGAACGATACCCTTTCGCAGGGGGCGAACCTCTTTGGCGGTATGGAGGAGCTCAAGCCGGTCCGCCCGGAGATCCCTTCCGTTCCGGAGTACGACGAGATGGAGCTGCTCCGCCAGGAGAAAGAGCTCGTGGGTATGTACATTTCGGCCCACCCGCTAGACAAGTTCCGGCTGGAAATCGACGAGTTTACCAATGCCGACATCGCCAAAGTCAACGAGGCCGAAAGCCGGATGGCAGTGGACAAGAGCTATCGCGACAAAGTCTTCTTCGTGGCGGGCATCGTCACGGCCACCGAGGGCGGCATCTCCAAGACCAATAAGCCATGGAGCAGCTTTACGATAGAGGATTTCTCGGGCCAGCACACCTTCCGCCTCTTTGGCAAGGATCACGAGAACTTCATGAAATACACCACGTTGCACAACCAGCTCTTTATTAAATGTGCAACGGTCAAGCGCTTCCGCGGCAAGAATGCCGATCCGAACGAGGAAGAGGAGTACACCCTTCGCCTGCAGAGCATGACCCTGCTGGGCAACACGCGAGACGAATTCATCACCGAGATGCACATCGGCTTCCCGATGGATCGCTGCGATGCCGGCTTCCGCAAGAAGCTGCTATCCGTGCTGAAGCACCACAAGGGCGATACCCGCCTCTACTTTGATATCCGTTACCGGTTCGGCGAGACGGAAGACCTGGTGACGATGTTCTCCAAGAAGTACCTCGTCAAACCTTCGTATGCCCTCTATGACGAACTCGATGCGTTGGCTGTGTCGCACCGGATCGTCAAGAAGGACTCCACCAAGTGGTTCCAGTAATCAGCCGCGGCTGTGTTCGATCGCCGCGCGGATGAAGGCGGTGAAGATGGGTTGCGGATGCTCCGGGGTACTCTTGAACTCCGGATGGAACTGTGTGCCGATGAAGAACGGGTGGTTGGGCAGTTCCACAATCTCCACCAGGCCGGTTTCCGGGTTGCGGCCGGATACCTTGAGGCCGGCTGCCAGGAATGCATCCAAATAGCTGTTGTTGAACTCGTAACGGTGGCGATGCCGCTCCTGGATTTCCACCGCGCCGCCATAGATTCGGCCGGCCAGCGAGCCGGGTGCCAATGCGCAGGCATAGCTGCCCAGTCGCATGGTGCCGCCCTTGACGGTGGTGGCCTTTTGCTCTTCCATCAGGTCAATCACGGGATGCGTGGTATCGGGTTCCATCTCGGTGGAAGCCGCATCGGCAAAGCCGAGCACATCGCGCGCAAACTCCACCACGGCCATCTGCATACCCAGGCAAATGCCAAAGAACGGGATGCCGTTTTCGCGCGCATAGCGCACTGCAGCAATCTTTCCGGGGATGCCGCGGCTGCCGAATCCCGGCGCCACCAGAATACCGTCTATGCCCGCCAGAGTTTCTGCAATATTCTCTGCATCAATATGTTCGGAGTGGATGGTCTTGACGTTGACGTTGCATTCGCAGGCCGCTCCCGCGTGGACAAAAGATTCGCGGATGGATTTGTAGGCATCCTGCAGCTCCACATATTTGCCCACCATGGCGATGGTGACCTCCTGCTTGGGGTGCGCCAGCCGGTTGAGGAAGGCTTTGAGTTCGGTGAAGTTCGGTTCGGGGGCACAGTTCGTGATGCCCAACTTGTTGAGGACCAGCGTATCGAGTCCCTCCTCTTCCATATTGAGCGGCACCTGGTAGATGCTCCACGCGTCGGTGGACTGAATCACGTGGCCGGGCCGCACGTTGCAGAAGAGGGCGATCTTTTTGCGGAGTTCGGGCGTCAGGGGTACCTCGGTCCGGCAGACAATGATGTCCGGATGGACGCCGGCCGACTGCAGCTCCCGCACAGAGTGCTGCGTGGGCTTGGTTTTCAGCTCTTTGGCCGCCTTGAGGTAGGGAATCAGGGTAAGGTGAATGCTCAGGAAGTCCTCTTCCGGCAGTTCCCACTGCAGCTGGCGCATCGCCTCCACGAAGGGTTGCGATTCCATGTCGCCCACCGTTCCGCCCACCTCGGTGATGACCACGTCATATTTGCCCGTTCCGCCCAGCAGGAGCATGCGGCGCTTGATTTCATCGGTGATATGGGGGACAATCTGGACCGTCTTGCCCAGGTAGGCGCCTTCGCGCTCCTTGGTGATGACGGTGTTGTAGATTTTACCGGTTGTGACGTTGTTGGCTTTGGACATGTGGACGCCCAGAAAGCGCTCGTAGTGACCGAGGTCAAGGTCGGTTTCGGCACCGTCTTCAGTGACGTAGCATTCGCCATGCTCATAGGGATTGAGCGTGCCGGGGTCTATGTTGATGTAAGGATCGAACTTCTGAATGGTGACGGCGAGTCCGCGCGCCTGGAGCAGCTTGGCCAGCGAGGCCGCTACAATACCCTTTCCTAACGAGGAAGCAACTCCTCCCGTTACAAATACATACTTGGTACTCATTGGAGTGTTTGATTAGCAACGGGATACAAATGTAAGCATTTTTACCGCAACTATGGATAATTTGGAAGAAAAAAGAATAATCGCTACCTTCGCAGAAAATAGGGGAGATGGATGGGGTGATGGGAAAAGGGGTCGCCCACCTGTTGCCACAACCGGAAATCTCTTAACCGTCCTGCTACCGGGACGGTTTTTTTTTGCGGGCTGGGCGGAAGGTGCAGGCCAGTCGGGACCAATGTCGCAAAGGCTGCTCGCGGACGTCGGCCGCCTTGCTCGAAACTCCTCCCTTTTAGTCGCCCGCTCGCTTCGCTCGCTTGCGCCTAACGGTCGTCAGACAGGTTCTCACACAGAGGCGGCGGCCTTTGGCCCGCTCGCTATTCCGCCTTTACTCCGGGTCCCTCACAGCCTGCACGCTTCCGCCTGGAAGCCCGCTTTCATAATCATTTTCAAAAAAGTGTATCCGTTTTTGAGAAACAGGCGCTTTTTATTGAATTTCAAATTCTTACCAAAACACATTTTTTGTTCCGGATGGTCTACACCCTGCCGAGAAGCCCCTTATCTTCGCCGGAGATCGTATTATTAACCACTTAAGCGAAGAAAACTATGAAGAGCTTAAAAGAACGCTACAAAGAGGGGCAGCGCTACATTATTCCCAATTCTGACTGGGGCTTCAAGCGACTGTTTGGGACAGAGATGAACAAGAATCTATTGATCGGGTTTCTCAACAGGATCATTGATGACAGGACAATCGAGACGGTTGAATACCTGAACAGTGAGCCGATCCTTCCGCTGAACCAGACGTTGAAGATGCGTTTCGACGTCTACTGTAAATGTGCAGACGGCTCCCGGATCATCGTGGAGATGCAAAACTATGTGAGGCCAGAATTCCTGAACAGGGCGCAACTTTACACGTCGGCCGCCTTGCTGGAGCGCTATGCCAACGAACAGCTAAAAGATGCGTTCATCCAGAAAACCTACTTTATCGCCATCACGGGCGAGTGTGTCTTTCCCGACGTCCAGCATGCTCCGGTCCGGCTGTCGATGTGCGATATCGACTCGAAAGAAACGCATGTGTTGAATGACAAAAACTTGCAAATCTTTATTGAATTGCCTAAGTTTGCCGAAACCGTACAGGCGCTGGGAGACAATGCGGACTTTTTGGAAAAATTCGCCGTTGCCATGAAGACGTTGGAGCAGTACAAGGAGCCGCCGATTGAGTTGAAAGACGATTTGCTGGACGGCCTTTTCACTGCGGCAGACACCAAGCGCTATGATGCAGCGGATAGAGCAAACTACAAAGCACAACTTATGAATCAGTTCGAATACGAGGCTACCCTCCGGGACTACAAAGAAGAAGGCCGCGCAGAAGGTCGCGATGAAGCGCGCGTTGAAATTGCCCAGGCAATGAAAGCTGAGGGCCTCTCTGATGAACTTATCCAAAAGACGACCGGAGTCTCCTTGAAAGAGATTTAACATCGTCGCCAATGTGTTGACTGGGGCAAGCCCCAGACCCCTCGCTCCCGGCCTATAAGTCCTCGGGTCAAGCCCTCGGACACGGCCTCCGCTAGACCGCTGATGCGGTCTTTTTCCTTTCCTGGGGGCGACTTTGGCGGAAGCAACGCCCCGGAGCCAGAATCTCTTCACCCCGCTTGCTTCCGCCTGGAAGCCCGCCAAATACTTTACGCGGAGAGGCTAATAGCGTGAACCATAAGACATCAGGAACATTGTTCTTATCCCACTCGTCGGAAAGAGCAATATTCACGTAGTAGAGCGTACAAAAGCTACGAGTATTCCCAGCAATAGTGCTTGATTCCTCGTAATTCCATCGAGCTGGAGGGGCACTCGCGGGAAATAAACAATGTCCATGACGTACAAAACAAAACGATAGCGTAATAGGTGATTATTCGTATCTTTGATCATCAAACCAATCAATCTCACCAACAATGGACGACCTAGTAAAAGAATATCTTGATAAAGCAAAGGCTTCAGTTGCGGCAGAAGAGACCAAGAGCCGCAATAAACACCTGATTTCATTGGGGCTGTATCATACTGAAAGAGTCTATGGCCCGTATGGCGGGAAGTTCCTGCTGTACGATAAGGAACAAAAGCGGCACTACTATGAGAAGAAGATTCCGGTAGAAGTGACGGATGAGGAGTATGCAGAGATATGCAAATATGCTTCACGGAATAAAGTGGAAGAAGACATTCCGGAGGAACCTAAGGTCAAAGAAGTCAGTAACAGCGCAGAGAGAATCCTGGGCGGCTTCAATACTTTTTTGCTTTGCGTCAATATCTTGCTGGCGATAGTTGTGTTGATTGGTGTCATTGCAACCGGAGAAATGATGTCCGTCAGCATGGCCGTTCTTGTAGCTGTTCTTATTGTCGCCGGCGCAATTCTGGTTTGGGCAACCGTGAAGGTCTGCCTCAATATTTCCAATAACCTCCACGAAATCAATGCAAAAATGCCTGAATAACCAATAATACACCATACTTATGTCTCTCAACGAATCCCCCTACGAGGTAAATCCGGTTGCCGAAAGCATCCTGGACAAGTTCCTCAAAACAGTCCTGATTATTTGCATCATTCTCGGCGTGATTGGCATCTTCGCGGTTATTATTGCAGCGACGATCGCGAATCAAAGCGCTATTCTCTGGTTCATACCCGTCGTGATTCTGTTTGTTATCACGGCCGGCGTATTTTGGGCAATCGGCAAGGTGCTCATCAATATCTCGCACAACCTTTATAATATCAACGCGGCCTTGCGGACAAACGGCAAACAGCCTGTGGAAAAGCCAGCTACGGCAAATAAAGCTGAAAAGCTGGCAGCAGAGAAGCAGCCTTTGGAAAAGAAAGAGGGCGAGAAGTTCGCAGTTGGTCAGTTGGTGATTATCAAGGCAGATGAGCGCCAGTTCCGCGTGACGTCGACCTTCCAAAAGGAAGACGGCACAGTGTCCTACTATTCAGACCGTCTCAACAAGTTCTTCGACGAGGCCGAGCTCGAGGATTTCGACGCCTACTGGGCTGCCCGTAAGGGTTGAGGCCGCGATCTGTGAAAAGTTGCGAGATGAATAAGAACCTCACCCCTCCTTTCGTCACCCAGCTGGCGGCCAACGAAATCTTTGTTTTCGGCAGCAACCTGGCGGGCATGCATGGTGGCGGGGCGGCGCGGATTGCCTTTGAAAAGTTCGGGGCGGAGTGGGGGAATGGTGTGGGTCCGCAGGGGCAGTGCTATGCCATCCCCACGATGCAGGGGCCGGTGGAGACCATCAAGCCGTATGCTGACGAGTTTATCGCCTATGCCAAAGCGCATCCGGAGAAACAGTTTCTCCTGACGCGGGTCGGGTGCGGAATCGCCGGCTTTACGGATGAAGAGATCGCCCCGCTATTTGCAGAGGCGATGTCGATGGAAAATATTTCTGTTCCGGCGGAGTGGCTACCTTTGCTTTCATGAAAATCCTTTTCCTTTGCCACGGGAACATTTGTCGCAGTCCGATGGCGGAGTTCATCATGCGGCAGTTGGTGCGGGAGCGCGAGCTCTCGGGCGCGTTGCCCGCGGGGGCGGTGACGGTGGAATCGGCGGCAGTATCGCGCGAGGAGATAGGCCATCCGCTCTATCCGCCGGCGCAGCGGTGCCTGGCGCGGCATGGCGTGCCGTTCGATCTCTCCCGCGGTGCACGGCAGGTGACGCGTGCAGACTATGACCGGTTCGACCGGATCGTCTGTATGGACGCCTCGAATCTGCGGCTGCTGCGGCGCATCATTCCGGCCGATCCCGCCGGCAAGGTGTCGCTGATGATGTCGTGGGCCGGCGAGTCCCGCGACGTGGCCGACCCCTGGTACACCGATGACTTCGAGGCCGCCTACCGCGACATCCTCTCCGCCTGCCAGTCCCTGATCGATCAAATCTGATGGTTGCAAAAAGCCACCTCTTCCTCACTCGGCGAAGACCGCGTGGAGGACGTCGAGGGAGCGGATGTCGAGGGCCTGGCCCAGATGGTATGCGAGGTAGTCCAGCATCCGGCGCGAGAAGGCGCTCCGGCGTGCCGCGGACAGCGGCAATGCCATCGCTTCATCGAAGGGCAGTGTCAGCAGTTGATGAAGCAGGGCAGACTCCTCTTGCGTGAAATGAGATGAAACCTCGGTTCGGGTTCCGGCTGGGCGGAGGTCTTGTTTGCGTAGCGCGGACTCGCCGTCAGGCTCTTTTTGTCCGTGCGGAGCAAACAAACCGAAGCCAGGCTGGAACCGTCCCGAAACGATATCGAACTCAGGCGTTTCCTCAGACCAGTTATCTTCCGGGCGGAAGCCCATCCGCGCGCTGTAGCCCACCAGCCACCAGGCTGCGAAGTTGGCCACCCCGCACCTATCCAGCGCAGCGATTCCCTCCAGCAGCCAGGCGAAGAGTTCCGGATCGCCGTCGCCCGTGCGAAGCGTGCGCCAGAGTACCTCGCAGATGAACTGCGCGGTGGCACTTTTGCGGATATCGGTGCGTAAGCTGTTCAACGGGAAAAGCGGCTCATATTCACGCAGATAGAGTAGCGAACTGCGAGGCGTGGCCACGGTGACCACCTCCAGTGCGCTGAGCGGATGAAAGGCTGCGGCGGCTGACCCGTTGCGCCCCTTGCCCAGCCCGCGCAGATAGAGGCTCTGCCGGCCGGCGATGGCGTCGAGCACGTGCACCACCAGCGACGAGTCCCCCTGCCGCGTGGTGTGCAGGACTATTGCGCGAGATTTTGTTTCAAGTGCCATACCAGTTGATCCATCGCTTTGCCGCGGTGCGAGAGGGTGTTCTTCATCTCCACGGGAATCTCGGCCATCGTGACCTCCAGCCCTTCCGGGATGAAGACCGGGTCGTAGCCAAAGGCGTCGCTTCGCGTGGGAGCGAAGTTAATGTGGCCCTCGCAGCGCCCCTCGAATTGCTGCAGCGCTCCGGTCGGGTCAATGTAGCTCACCACGCACCGAAACCGGGCTGTGCGCTCCGCGTACGGGGTATCGCCCAACTCGCGCAGCAACTTTTCGATATTCCGCGCGGCGTTCGAGGGCTCTCCGGCATAGCGGGCCGAATAGACGCCCGGCGCTCCGCCCAACGCATCCACCTCCAATCCCGAGTCGTCCGAGAAGCAGGGCTTGTGGAACAGATCCCACACGAACTGGGCCTTCTGGGCCGAATTACCGGCCAGTGTATCATGGGTTTCGGGGATATCGCCCGTGAACCCGAGGTCGGCGGGCAGCAGGATGGTGAAGGAGGGTCCGAAGATTTTCCGGGCCTCAAAGAGCTTGTTCCGGTTGGCGGAGGCAAAAAGAATTTCCATACAGCTTGGCGCGGATTTTGTCCAAAGGTAGAACATTTCCGAGAATTATCTAACTTTGCACGAATGTAATTCGTGAGACAACGAAGCGAAAGAGATGAAAAAAGCATTATTTGCCGCGATTGCGGCGCTCATGATGACCCTGACCGTCCCGGCGGCAGCCCAGTCTTCCTCCTTCAACCTGGGCCGCGGCTTGGACATCGAATACTCTATCCTCAAGAGCCTCGCGCGCTCTTATGTGGATACCATCGACTACACCAAGATGATCACTGCCGGCGTGGATGCCATGCTGGCCACGCTCGACCCGTACACGGTTTACATTCCCGAAGATGCCACCGACAACTTCGCGATGATGACCACCGGCAACTACGGCGGCTGCGGTGCGCTGATCCGCAAGCGGACGGACGGCCCCGTGATCATCTACGAGCCGTATGCCAACTCGCCGGCCGTCAAGTGCGGTCTTGAACCGGGCGACGAGATCTGGGAGATAGACGGCAAGACGGTTATCGGTGAAACTTCCGAAAAAGCGACCGACCGGATGAAAGGCCAACCCGGTACGGATGTCAAATTCAAAGTCTTCAAGGGCCGCACCCGCGACACGGTGGATGTTGTGCTGCGTCGCGAGCGGATCCACGTCTCCAGCATCGAGTATGCAGGCTTGATTCGCGGGGACATCGGATATGTCTATATCAGCGGCTTTACCGAGAAGATGAACATCGAACTGCGCAGAACGCTGGAATCGCTCAAGGCCCAGGGAGCCAAGCGACTGGTGATCGACCTGCGCGACAATGGCGGCGGCGTCATGGACGAAGCGGTCAAGATGGCGGCGCTCTTCGTGCCGAAGGGCACCCTCGTGGTCTCCTCCAAGGGACGCGATCCCAAGATGAACCAGGAGTACCGCACCACCGAAGAGCCGCTCGATACCGAGATTCCGCTGCTGGTGATGGTCAACAGCTCTTCCGCCTCCGCATCGGAGATTTTCAGCGGTGCCATGCAGGATCTGGACCGCGGCACGATTGCGGGCAAGCGCACCTTCGGCAAGGGACTTATTCAGTCCGTGGTGCCCACGCCGTACAACGGCAACGTGAAGATTACGACGGGTAAGTATTACATTCCGTCGGGCCGCTGCGTACAGGCCATCGATTACAGCCACCGCAATGAGGACGGCAGTGTAGGATTCGTGCCCGACTCGCTGCGCAAGGCCTTCAAAACCAAAAACGGCCGCACCGTCTATGACGGCGGCGGCATCACCCCCGACATCGAAACCAAGTCTTCGTACTATAGCCGTCCGGTCATCGCCCTGGTCTATTCGGGCTGTCTCGGCGACTACGCGCTGGAGTACTACAAGACCCATCCGCAGATTACCCCTGCCGCTGAATTCCATTTGACCGACGCGGAATACGACGCTTTCATCGAGTACGCCGCCGGCAAGGAGTTCGATGCGCGCAGTGCTGCGGAAGCCGTGCTGGACAACCTGACCCAGGCTGCCACCCAGGACGGCCTTTACGAGCAGTTCAAGACGGAAATCGAGGCCCTCAAGGCCAAGGTCCAGATAGAGAAGCGCGATATGCTTCGCCTCAAGAAAGACGAAATTCTGCCGCTGCTCGAGTCGGAAATCGTCGTTAAGTATTACTATCCCGGTTCCGGCCGCGTCATTACGCTGCGCGCGGACACATCGCTGGACGAAGCGATCGATAAGTGGATAGCTTCCAAGTAACCATAGAAATTCAAATAACCAATGAAGAAACTCTTCCTGCCCATTTTATTGCTCACGGCGCTGGTGATCAGCGGCTGTGAGGGGATGGGCCTCGGCGGCGACGCAACCCGTCTTGTGGCGGTGACCGCCCGCATTTCGGAGTTGACGCCCACCCGTACCACTATCGGCGACAACCTCCTCTCTGTCAAATGGAAATCAGGCGACTGTATCGGTGTTAGCGGCAAATCCGCCGTCAACTATTGCTTCGGCATCCTCGCCGAATCGGACGGCCAGACCTCGGGCGTTTTCGAAGGCTCGATCGCCGGCAATATCACCTCCGCCTATTATCCCTATAGCACATCGGCCGGCAAGGATGCCACAGCCGCAGAATTAACGATGCCCGCGCTTCGCACCATTACGAGCGGCGAGGTGGATATGCGCTACGACTTTATGGTCTCCACCAACCCCGAAGGTTCGCCCAAGAAGGGCTACACCATGACGATGGTGCAGAAGTCGGCCCTGCTGAACTGCACCGTCAAGCCCAACACCTATCTGGTGGGCGCAAGCCTGCAGAGCCTGAAAATCAAGGTTCCGCAGCGCGAACTCGCCGGAAAGTTCAAGATGGACCTGACCGATATGGACGCCCCGCTGGCCTTCACCGCTTCATCCGACTCCGTGGTTATCACCCTCTCGAATGCTCCTGAAATGGTCTCCGGCTCTTCGGTTTCCATCCCGTTCTTCCTCAATCCCGCCATCGCGGAAGGCGACTCGATCCACATCACCCTCGTCACGGATCGCGGCAACGTCTTTATCGACCTGAAGGCCGAAAAGACCCTGGCAGCCGGCACGCTGACGGAGTATGCACTGGATATCGAGACGCTGGTGAAGAATGAAAAGGCGCACATCCCGGGCGCTGAGCCCATCTCGGCCGGCACCTTCCCGGATCTCACGCTCCCGGGCGTCTATAATGTCTCGGACATCAACAACATCACCCCGATCGTTACCTACCGGGAGAATATAGACCAGTATGCTGTCTATACCTCCGGCAGTTACTCCTATTACCGGATCCTGAGTTTCCAGGGCGGATACCTGCTGGTTATCTCTACCCCCAAGAGCCCGGTTCCCGGAGCGCTTGTCAGCCTGACGAGCGACAATGTGGGTCTCTCGCACGTGCCTGCCTCCACGAGCCAGGTGCGCTGTGTTTCCGTTACGTCAACCATGGGATGGTTCATCGATGAGGCGAACCGTCTCGGTTATATTCTCCCCAGATAATCTGCCATGAAAAGAACAGCCTTTACCTTTATAATGTTATTTGCTGCCGTTCTTGCAATGGCAGGTAATGTGACCCCCGAGAAGGCCCGCACGCTGGCCTCCTCCTTCTTTACCACCACCCGCGCCGCAGCCAAGGTGAGTCTCGTCTGGGATGGCACCGACGGCCTGACGCGCGCCGTTACGGCCCCCGCTTTCTACGTCTTCAACCGGGAAGGCGGCGGATTTGTCATCATCTCCGGTGAAGACACGGCCGTTCCTATTCTCGGCTTCTCCGAGACGGGTTCCTTCCAGACGGAAGGGATGCCGGAGAACATCCGTCACTGGTTCGACGGCTACACGGCCCAGATCAACTATCTGCGCAATACCGGTGAGAAGCAGCGTTCCGCCGGCGCCGCTCTTTGGGAGCGCGCAGCCCGCGAAGGCATCCGCAGCTACTCCGTCGTGAAGCGTGTCGAGACTCCGGCCTGGGGTCAAGGATCGCCCTTCAACAACCTCTGTCCGAGCGTAGATGGCGGTCGCTCCGTTACCGGATGCGTCTGCACGGCACTCTGCGAGGTGATGTTCTACCACAAGTGGCCCTTGACCACCAAAGGTGACCTGCTGCCCGACTATACCTACGTTACGGACAAGAACAATAACCAGACGATTACTGGCCACAACCTCTCTACCTCCTACGACTGGTCCAAGATGAAGGCCTCCTACAAAGGAAGTTATACGGCAGAGGAAGGTGCAGCCGTAGCCACCCTGATGCACGATGTGGGTGTGATGCTTCAATCTTCCTACAACGCTACGGGAACCGGCGCTTATGCGGAGAGTATCCCTGCGGCCGTGATTCAGTATATGGACTACGACTCTTCCGCCTATCTGGCTTACCGTGAAGAGTTTTCGAACCAGCAGTGGTGCGACCTCATCCGCAAGGATCTGGATGCCGGCCTGCCCGTCGTTTATGGCGGTGACAGTGAAGGCGGCGGCCACGAGTTTGTGGTGGACGGCTACGCTACGGAAGATTTCTTTTATGTCAACTGGGGTTGGAGCGGATCGGACAACGCCTACTTCAAGATCAGCTCTTTCATGATTGACAAGGATTACGATTTTCGTTTCAATATCAGCGCCATCTTCAATCTGAAGAAGAATGAAGGCGGCAAGCCGGTGGACCGTCTGCTCTACTATGTGGACAACAGCTACAAGGGCGGCGTCTCGCTCTCCAGCGGCTCTTTCGCCAAGGGAAAGACGGTCAAGGTGGCCGTCAACAACCTCTGCAATTATGGCGAAGGCACCTTTGTGGGCAAGATCGCCCTGGGTATCATTGACTGGAAGGGTAACGTCAAGCAGACCTTCGATGAGGATGACCTGGAACTTGAGTCTCAGTATGGAGTCGGTGGCACCATCACGGCCACCATTACCGACGACCCGGCGCTCGGCGATCAACTGGTGGTCTGCTACAAAGGTCAGCAGGATTGGCGTCCGGTGCGTCTGGAGCCCTATTACAACGTTTACGCAGTGGATGCAATCCCCGCTTTTGATTATCCCGCCATCTGGATAGATCCGACCGTTGTTTACAAGGCCGGTGACGTGCTGGACCTGCGGATTATCAATACCTCCAAGCCCGCTTCCTCGCGAATCTGGTATCTGGACGACAAGAAGCTGGATCCCGACATCACCTACGTGGAGCTCCCCACCTCCGGCAAGCACACCCTGCGCGTCACCACCAAGGTCGGCAGCATCAGCCAAACCCTCTACCAGGTAATCAACGTGCAGTAGACCGGGGATTGACGTCGCAACCCCTTGACGTAGCCCCAACTTATGAGACGTCCCACACGGGGCGTCTCTTGTTTTTTTACGATTTTTTACATACCTTCGCGGGGTTGTGAACCAAAATGAACCATCTAATGAGTCACATAATTCTCCCGCTCCGTAGTCTCTGCTCGATAGCCAATAGGGCAGAATACCAAATGGGGGGGGGGTAGAAGTAACTATAAATCAGATATTTAATAGAATGGCGTGTCGTCCGTGAGGGCGGTGCGCCATTTTCTTTTTAACCAGAAACAAAGTAATCAACTATATCATTATGAAACAAGAAACAATTGGTAAAAAGAGTTGCTACCAAAAGCCAACTCTGAAAGAATTCAAGATTTCGATGGAGTACCGGGTGTGTCAGGGAAGTCCCCTTCCTGACTTTTTAAATGGCGGAAACATTATTGATGACTTTTCTTAAGAGGTTTTGATTATGAAAAAGATAGTTTACTTGCTTTCGCTTCTGGCTCTCAGTTTATGCGCTTATTCGTGCCAGAACGCTATTGATACGGAAATAGAATCACTTACGATCACAGCCACCATTGCGGAACCGGATGCATCACGCGTCGCGCTTACCGATAATGGGGAGACACTTCGCCCGGAATGGTCGGAAGGGGATAAAGTCATCGGTTTTGACGAAGAAGGAACCACTTTTGAGTTTACTGTAGAATCGATTACTGATAGACGAGCTACCATGAGTGCTGGCGGATATACCGCTGTTGATGGCCGTAAAGTTTACGCAATCTACGCTCCTGGTTATGAAGAAACAGCTATTTCTGACAATAAGTTGACAGTCAACATCAATACACAAAACGGCAGTTTGAATAAGGAACAACCCTACCTTATGTGTGCCACTGCAACGGTTGTCGGTACCAGCATAAATCTGGTATTTGAAAATCAGGTCGCAGTAGTCGGTTTGAAGAAATTCAAGATTAATCCTGTGGATGCGGCAACCGAAGTTGATCATCTGGTTCTCAACGGAGCGGTTGCTTCGGGTACTTTCCAGATAGTTGAATCAAAACTTCAGCTGGTTCCTTCGGGCTCTCCCGCACCGATTACGGCCGGCGGTACTTGGACTACCGACGCGTCCGGTGTTTATGACGCCCCTGTCTATTTTGCCGTTCTTCCTACAAATAGTGCTAATCTTGAGCTTCATGCTGTAGCTACCAACGACAAATATGTTAATCTGGCGTCAATCCCTGCGACAACCTTGAATGCCGGCTACTACTACCGTATGTCCAAGATCCTCGACGCTGTTGCCGACGTCGATGGTGTAAAATATGATAGCATCGATGCAGCTTGGGCTGCAGCTAACGTTGCGGATACCCCTGTGACGGTGACCTTGCTGGCTAATTGTAGGGCAAATGCGGCACTGACACTTAACGGTAGTGGCTCTGGAGCTGTGACTCTTGATTTGAATGGGAAAACTCTTTCGGCACCTACCACATTGGCCACTACATCTTATGCATTGAGAGTTCAAAACGCGCGAGAATTAACTATTTCTGACAATTCTTCTTTGGATGTTGATTCGCAAGGATCTATCATAGGTAACAGTTCGGCTCATCCAGTTTATGTTACTGAATCAACACTAACAGTAACGGGCGGAAAAATCGTTAATGTTGCAGAGGAAAAATACTCTATTTATACTGTGAGTTCGTCAGCATGTACCGTTTCGGGTGGTAAGTTGTCGTCAAATGGAGGTGGGGTGTACGCAGGTACAGGTTGTAATCTCAATGTAACAAGTGGCACAATTGCAAGTAACAGTAGATGTATTTATGCATATAGCACAAGTGATTCGGTTTTTGTAACGGTATCTAACGGTGTTTTCAGTTCTGTCGATAGTGTGATTGCAAGGAGTTATAATAAATCTCTGATAAGCATCACGGGTGGCTATTATTCCTCCACTAATTCAGACACAGAGTTGTTCGCAATATCTTATAGCGGAAAGTGCCATGTTGGAGGCGGCTGTATGGATAGGCCGGTCAATAACAATAGGTGCGGGTATTATAATCCTGATGATAAAAAAGTATATCAGAGAGGCAATTCGCTTAATACTGACGCAGTGACTAAAGATACCTATCCTTTCGTGGTCGATAATTACAATCGCTATTGGATTACAACAATAGGCTCTTATAGTTACTATTTTCCAACCTTCGGTGGAGCAGCCTATCATGCGAATGTAGCAAATGGGGATGTCACAATTTCGCCGGCGGGTAATAGAACCGGCGCAGGGGCAGTTACGCTAAGCAACTCTGCAGGAAATACCATTACTTTAGATCTCAAGGGGTATTCGGTCGCTTCAACCGCAGAATCTTTCATCTCTCCCGGCGGAACAGTAGTGATTACCGATACTGGCGCCACTAAAGGGGAAATATCAACCACTAAATCCAAGATTATTGATATTACCGAAGCAAGCGCAAGTGTAACACTGAATGGGGTTGCTATTAAGAGCACAAAGGCCACCGGCGCTTCTTGGAATGGAGATGCAGTGATTAATATGGCGTCCTCAGGGGGTACGCTGCAGATTCTTGACTCTAAAATCTATTCTACGAAGAAGCTTTCCACTCTTCGGGCATATAACGGAACTACGACGATAGAAAATTCTGAGCTATCTTCAGGTGTTGAGTCGACGGGTTGGTATGTCGTTCTTGGCCTTAACACGGCAACTGTGACTATCAATTCCGGCCGTTTCTATACTTCGGGTACGGATAATTCTAGCACATGCCACATTGGTCACGAATCAGCTAGAATAACCGTTGAAGATGGGTATTTCTACAGCGAAGGTCGTGCGGTTAGTTCCGGAAGTAAGTCTTACTATGGAAGAATGACGCTCAATGGCGGATATTATAACAAAATGCCATCTGTTCCTAGTTCAGGAGAAGGGCAAGATACCCCCAATTATGGTACCGGTCTCACTATGCAGTCGATTACCCCGGTATCTTTCCCACATTCCACAATTACCGGGAAAGAATGTGGCTATCAAGTAAAAGCCGATGGTGGCGAAGCCGAGGCCCAGGCATCAACAACAGAGCCGGTTGCTTCCTACGGAACGGCTAGAACTGGTGGCGTAAACTTCTAATCATGAAAAGAGTACTGATTGCTTCCGCGCTGATTCTGCTGGTGGCAGGATGCCGGAACTCCAATACAGTCGATCAACTTCAGCCTCGGCCTGGTGCCGGGGCTGAAGGCGATTCGGTGACCATCCTGGCGCCGCTCTCGACAGGCCTGACGCGCACAATGCTGCAGAAAGACGGCGAAACGTACAAGGTCTACTGGACGCTCGGCGACAGCATCGGTGTTTTCTCGGCCTCCACGAGTAACGCCAAATTCGTCTTGAACGAAACGGGCGTCAGCACGGTGGCTTTCCAGGGAACCATCTCCGGCGCGCCGACGTGTGCCTACTATCCCTATTCTGCCGCAGCAGGCGATGACCCTGAGGCCGTGTCGCTGAATCTCCCCAATACCCAGGTGCAGACGGGCAGCAATCCGGACATGCAGTACGATGTGAAGGTGGGTATCCAGAACGGCGGCGATCAGGCGTCCGGTTACACATTCTCTTTCACCCAAAAGATGACGCTGCTGCACTTTGTCATCACCCCGAACGCCGTCCTGGACGGCGATGCGCTGCAGAGTGTGTCGCTGCAGGTTTCGGGCAAGAAACTGGCGGGAGACTACACGCTGGACATCACCGCTGCGGGCAACGCACCGGTATTCGGCATGGGAGCCTCCGACATCGTGACGCTCACCTTTGCAGGCACTCCGACCCTGACTACGGGCACCCCTGTGGAGGGTTGGATGTTCGTCAATCCGGATATTCCTTCCGGTGCGCAATTAACGCTCACCGTTACAACTGACAAGCATATTGCGGCAACCACCTCTGCTACGGCGGGTGAAGCCTTTGTGCGCGGCGCGCTCTACGAGATTGCGATGGATATCGATGCCCTGTGCGGTTCGTCCAAAATGAGCATTACGCTCAACGGAGGTTGGTCTGAGCAGGTCAACGAACCGGGCCTTTACAGCCTTTCGGCTTCGGATTATTCTGCGGTCCACGTCCTTTCTGAATATGCCGACCAGTATTCTTACAAGACTTCGTCCGGCAACTATAGTTTCACGGTGCAGGGCCTCAGCAACGGCAAACTCAGCCGTCTGACTGCCAATTCCGCGGCGCTGGAGTCCGATTCAGACTTTTCCGCGACGCTCTACACCATCCACGGGACATCCGGCGCAGTCTCTACCGCAGGTACCTGGCGCGTGGTCAAGCGTGACGGCACCAAATACTGGGTGGAAAAGAGCGATGGCTCACAGGGTTTTGTTTTGTTAAAGGTGGAGGACTAAGCCATGAAGAAAATTATCATTATACTGCTTGGCCTTGTTCTGGCCGTTCCTGCACTTGCGGAGACTATTTCGCAGACTAAGGCAACCGATGCGGCTGCAGCCTTTTTTAACAAAGGAGTTGCAACCCGCAGCAGTGTCAAGCCCTTCCTGGTCTGGACGGGCGGCAACGGCACCCGCGCTCCTTATGCCCCGCCGTTCTACGTCTTCAACAACCCTAACGGCGGTTGGGTCGTAATCTCTGGTGAAGATTCCGGCCGCGCCATCCTGGCATGGTCCGACAAAGGCCTCTTCGACCCCAACGACATGGCGGAAAGCACGGCAGCCTGGTTTGATGAATATGCGAACCAAATCAACTGGGCGCGCGCCCGCCAGCTCTCCCAGACCGATGCATCGCTCAAAGAGTGGTCTGACTTACTCGAGGGGCGCATTCGCCGCACGCCCACACCGGTCACGGTGTTGGACAATATGGCCACCTGGAATCAGTCTTCACCCTACAACCAGTCCTGCCCGCGCATTTCCGCCGGTGAAGTCAGTTACTCTACGGGAACGCGGACCTACACCGGATGTGTAGCCACGGCGACGGCCATCGTGATGCGTCATTACACTCACCCTGCCCAGGGAACAGGTACGGTGGGCGGATATGCTTCCTACATAAGTGCCGACGACATCAATCCCTCGCCTGCGGCTCCCTCCGTGGATTTGGGGGCGGACCCGGATGTGTATGACTGGGCAAATATGCCCCTGGGGACACCTTCTACGGATATACAGAAAGCGGCCGTGGCCAAGTTGATGTTCCAGATTGGATTGGCTGTTGAAATGAAATATGGAACCAGCGGCTCCTCCTCTTACCAGCGGAAGATTCAAACTGCTCTGATCAACAACTTCGATTACGACCCCTCCATGCGGATTGTCAACCGCAAGGACTGTGACGGTTCCCAATGGCTGGGATTGTTCAAGACCGAGTTGGATGCAGGCCGCCCGCTGATTATCGCGGGACGGAAAAGTGATGGTACCGGCGGACACGAATTCGTCGCCGAAGGCTATGATTCGGACGACAATATCCGGATCAACTGGGGATGGGGTGGTTCCAGCAACGGCTATTTCACACTTTCGTATTTCAAGACCACCGCGGGGGACAATTCGGGTTCGGACTACAGATACGGCCAGACGATTCTCATCGGAATCAAGCCGAATGAAGGCGGGCCCTCTTCGAATGGTCTGAGAATCTATGATACAGGTTTTTACCTGCTTTCAGAGCCTGATTTTGCGAATCCCGAGAATGATTTTAACGTTTATCTTCGCGTCCTGAACCCCAGTGGGGTTGCCGCGCCGTGCTCTCTACGTGTCTACGTGGCCGATTACAAAGGGACCCAGCTGGGTATCAGTTCGGTCTCGGCCTGGAACTGGGCCTCCAATCTGGAGACTAATCAATATATAACGAGAAATGCGCAGAATCCCTGGGCCTGTGACCTCAGAAACCGCCCGACTCCGGTATTCGGCGACAAGTTGATAGCCTGCTACAAGAATACGGCTGGCGACTATATCCAGTTGCCGGGTCGGGATGATGCGTATAACAACGATATTCCCCTCTTCGACGAGCCGGTTATCGCAGTGCGTGATGGCGGCGTCTATTCCGTGGGCGATTACTTTGACTTCCGCATCGTCAATACGCGGACGCCTGTCTCCGGAATGACGGTCGTCTGGTCGCTGGACGGCGAAACGGTCGAACCGGACGTAACCACGGGTCAGACCTATAAAAAGTTGACCGCTGCGGGCGACCACGTCGTCAAGGCAGTGGTGACCATCGGGGTTGAAACCCAAACCCTCGTCCAGAAGATTCGCGTAGAGTAGATATCTGATTGAGAATAGGATTCTAGGGAGGGAAACGGTTCGCCGCTTCCCTCTTTTTTATCTCGTAAGGGGTGCGCGGGAGCACCTCGAGGGTAAATTATTTGCGTTCAATGAGTTATTTTTTTATCTTCGCAGTGTTGTGAATCTAAATGAACCCAGATGGAAGACCTTCCTTATAGTTGTCTGTGTTGTTTTCGGGCCGTAGAGGACCTTGAGGAAAACCTGACGGGGGGGGGAGAAGTAATTATAAATCAAAAAGTTAGACAAATGGCGTATCGCCCGTGAGGGCGGTGCGCCATTTTGTTTTCCAAGCCAAAACAAACCAAATACCATATAGTGATGAAAGTGAAACAAATGTATGCGACACCTGTCGTAAAGACCTTTAAGGTCACCCTTGAGGGCAACTGTTGCAATCAGGTTAGTAATCCGCCTATCGATCCGTATACTGGCATCCCTCTCGGCATGGATTCTTTCTAATCACCCAAAACAGAAACGACAATGAAAAAGACATTAAAACTTTTTGCAATCCTGGCGGTTCTGCTTTTTGCGGCATCCTGCCAGAACTCGGACATTGACAACAGCCAGACCATCGCTGATGGCAGCTTTACCGTCACGGCAACAATCGTGACGCCGGATGCAACCCGCGTCTCTTATGACGTTGACAATGCATCAACTCATACAATTACCCCCGCATGGACGGTGGGTGACAAGATCATCGGTTTCGATAACGACGACCACACTTTCACCTTCACGGTGTCGGAGGTTGACGGCTCGGGCCGCGCGTCGCTCGATCTGGGCGGTTATTCCCCGGGTGCGGCCACGAAACTCTACGCCATCTACTATCCCGGCAAGACTGTCTCCAATTTCTCTGGTTCGGGCACGGCTACGACGCTCGCAGTTGACCTGAGTACGCAGGACGGCGCCAAGCTGGATGATCATTCTCCGGTGCTGATGTGCGCTACGGCTGATATTAATGCCGGAAGTGCCTCGCTCGACTTCGAGAACCAGACGGCCATCATCGGCGTCACGCGTTTCAAACTGCCTGCAGCTACGACCGTAACTTCCGTGGCGGTTGCAGGCCTGGTTACGACCGGTACTTTCAAGGTTGAGGCAGGAGCGCTGGTGCTCACCCCGGACACGACCCCGACGACGGTCTCCGCGGCCGGCAGTTGGACGACGGGCGAAGGCAATATCTGCGAGACGCCGCTCTACTTTGCAACCCTTTCGACCAATGAGGCCGACATAATCCTCAACGCAAGCGACGGCGCGAAGGACTACGCCAATCTCTCGACCATAGCCAATACGAACATCGTGGCCGGCAACTATTACTATATGGCCAAGAACTTCGCTTCGGCAGTCGCTGACGTCAACGGCGTCAAATATGTCTCCATTGACGCAGCCTGGACCGCAGCCAACAGCGCAACAAGCGACGTGACAATCACCCTGCTGGAAGACTGCTCTGCCGCTGCAGTTCTGATCCTTGACGACAGCAATGCGGGCACAGGTGCCGTGACGCTTGACTTGAACGGAAAGGATCTTTCCTTGGGTGAATACACAATTCGGATCAACGATGGTCGATCGCTGACTATCAAGGACAATTCCAGTGCAGTCCTAGATGAACAGGGTGAAATCTCTTCCACCGCGTCGGCAAGGGCAGTAGAAGTAACTTCTTCAGCCTTGACCGTGCAGGGGGGAAGCATCCACTCACAGCACAGGACAACTATCTATAATAATAACGGAAATGTGACGGTTGAAGGCACCGCTGCAGTCATTGCCGATGAACAATATAGTGTTAATACGGCCGGATCTTCCGCACATACGATTATCTGCGGCAATGCCGCTATTTCAAGTCCTTCCAACGCGGTTCTTGCACAATCTGGGGCGCATGTGGAAATCAATGGCTCCCCGACAATCAGTGCAACTAACGGCGCCACAGTTTATGCCAATAAAGGTACAATAGATATTTCCGGCGGAACGATTACCCGTGGCGGTACTACGGGGTATGCAGTCTATGCCGGAAATGCTGCAGCGGTCGTCAATATCTCAGGCGGTACCTTTTCTAATGAATCCGGCACCAGCAGCCATCCCGTTGTTTTTGCAAATACCAGCGGAAGCGTAATTAATGTAACGGGCGGTTCTTTCCAGGCAAAGGGTGTCACGCCGCTTGGAGTCAGTAGCGGAACCATCAACGCTACCGGCGGCATTTACAACAAACCGGTCCTCAGTAGTTTCTCGACCGACGGCAGTACTCCTTATGTGAATATCCTCAACACAGCGGCCGCTACGAAAGGAACCTATCCTTTCACCCTTGTCTCTACCTCCTCCACACCGCAAGTGGCAACGACAGCACCTCATTCAACACCAGCAAATACCTGTGCGCACGGCACCCTGCAGAGTGCTGCCAAAGCGGTTAATATTGCTACTGCCGAGCAGGATTTCCGCTTGACAACTGATGTCGAAGGCGCATCCCGGGTCAATATTTGTTCACCGGTCAAAACGAATCTCTACTTCGATGATCACACCGTAACCAGCAGTGTTGCGCGCGCATTTGAGCTCTTTTCTGACGTGGATATTTACGATGGACCTCTTGGAGAAGGTGGCGTCACCAATACTGCGGCTCAATATGCCCTAGTGGATACGATTGCCGGGACGAAGCTCAATATCTATGGTGGCAACTTTAAAACTGCCGGCGCCACCTATGGCGCACTGCGCTTCTGGGGGAAAGACGCCCTATTGACCATCGACGGGAATCCCACCTTTGAAAACACAGGCGCTGGAGCGGCTGTGAATATTGGGTTTACTTCCGCTTCTTCTGCCCCGCGTGCTGAGATATCAGGTGGTACTTTCATCAGTGGAACAGGTGAGGAAGGTTATGGACTTCGTTGTGGTTACGGAGTAACCCACGTGACGGGAGGAACCTTTGTGGGTACGGTCTCTGCTGCTTATGGCGGCAATTTCGCTGCCTTGAATATACACGGGGGATATTTCCATAACGGGGAGTCTACGGCTGAAGTAATCTCCACGAATGGCTCGGGCACGGCAAAGCGAGTGGATGGAGGCTGGTTTAGCAAGGCCCCGGCGCCTGCCGTTTTAGCTACTAATTATGTTGCCCAAAGCGGAAGCGAGACGGTTGACGGCCGGACATATTCCTACGAGGTCGTTTTTGATCCAACTGTTCTCATCGCACAAGTTAACGGCGTGAATTATTATTCATTCTACGATGCCCTGGATGCTGCACTCGATTACGACGGTGCAGAGGATACCGTTACTTTGAAGCTACTGACTGACGTGGAAGGATGGTCTGATTATATGAAGATGGATAATACAGCATCCAAGCCAATCGTGTTCGATTTGAATGGTCACACGTTCGGCACAATCATCGATTCGTTGATGACGACGACGGGTGTTTTAACGATAACCGACGCTTCCGGCTCCGGTGTTGGCAAATTCACCAGCAACAAGCGCAAGCAGATATACCTCGCCGGGACCGGTACCATCAATATTACAGACTGTACCGTCGAATGTACACGTGGCGGTTATTATGCCATTGGCCCTACGTACAAGATGATTGCCGTGGCCGGAACTGGTACCAATAATGCAGCGGGCCGTATCAATATCAGCAATGCTAAGATCGTTGCAACCAGTTACTTTTCGCCTTTCCACGCGACCTACGGTAGCCTGACCTTTACAAACTCGGAGATTACCTGCGGTACGAAAGATGTAGGCGGAAACTACTGTATAGACGTCGATACTGGCGGTTCGATTGTCGTCGACAATAGTTCTTTCGTGACATTCCCCCAGAAATCCAATGGCTCGGCAAAAAGCTGTATCTACAGCCGTACCGGCAATATCGCAAAAGGCAGCAGCATTATCATCAACAGCGGCTGGTTCTATGGCGGCGGCGCGGCCATTGCCAGCAGTCAGGATTCCTACAGCAAGCCTTACACACTGAACGGCGGATATTTTAACTCTGACTTTACCGCTACGATGACTCAGACAACCTTTGGCACAGGACTCACCCTGCAATCCATCACTCCCGTGGGACACAACCATGGCGGTACGGAGTACTCCTACGGCTATCAGGTGAAGTAAAACCCGTTGTTGGAATATTTCAGGAGGGGGCGTAGCCCGCTTCCCTCCTTTTTTCTTGAAAGACTTTGAGGAATCTGTTTAAGTATACAGGTTAAGACGATATGGTATGAAATATGGGTTATTTCTTGTGTGTTGTACTGTGGCGGTGATGACGGTTGGGTGCTCGTCTGAGGCGTCTTCCGGCATGGAGTCCGGCGGGCCGGTCACCCTGTATGCTGCCCTCGAACAGCCTGTCCAGCCCACCCGCCTGGCCCTGGCGGAAGGGGAGACCCCCGGGGTTTACGACCTGGTCTGGAGTGACGGGGATGCCATCGCCGTAATCGGTACAGAGGGCGGTTCGCCCCGCACCTCTCGGTTCGACCTTGCTACGGGGGGCGGCACCACGAAAGGTTCATTCAACGGTACGCTTTCCGAAAGCGGCGAAGCGCCCTATTATGCGGTCTTTCCCTATCAGGCCGAAGCAACCCTGACGGGCGGCAGTCTCCATTTTGTCATCCCGCAGCGGGTCCCGGCCGGCGCGGATAACATCGGGTCCAGCGCCCTTCCCGCCGTGGCACGCGTCGTGACGAACGAAGCTCGGGCTTCGGTAGCCCTGCACAATGTATTCGGCCTGCTGAAGCTTACCTTCACAAGCGCCTCGGCCGTGGATGTCAAAAAGATTGTCCTGCACGATTTGGGCGGAAACCTCCTCTGGGGTAACTGCAGCGTGCCGATTGTGGCAGGTAATCCGGATTATGAGGCGGCCACCCTTTCAGGCGGCACCAATTCCGTCTCTCTTGTCTGGGATGAAGCCGTAACCTTCAATGCCTCCCCTAAGAGCCTCTACTTCCCGGTACCTGCCGGCAGTCTGGACCGCGGTTTTTCGCTGGTCCTGTATGAGCAGGACCTGAACCAGGCTGATTCTGTAGGCCGCGCCTGGACCTTCCTGCAGAAAATCACCTCACCTGTCGCTGCGGGTCGCTCTGCCATCGTGGAAATCGACGCCGCTGCGTTATCGGAGAGGTCGGAACCGCTCGACGTGAAGGCGCGCGGCTACTACAAGAGCCTCTTCGTGAACGGTGGCATGTATCTCACCAGCAACGATTCTACAAAGAATCTTCCCGCCATCGAATATCTCGGTCTCGAGAATGATTACGAATACTTCGGATCCTCCGTCAACGCCGACGTGGATGGTTCCGATTATGATATCAACTTAAACGTCCAGAACGGTGTGATGGTCTCCGCCCCCTCGGCGACCACCGTCACCTGGAACGACGCGAACGGCGCTCTTCTTTATCCGGACGGAGCGCCCCGCTTCCGGGTGATGTATGTCAACGGCGGAAAATCCTCAAACCATGGTCCCACGCTGACCGCCGAGGGCCGGGAACAGATTCATGACTTCTATATGAACGGCGGCGGTTATGTCGGTACCTGTGCCGGAATGTTCCTGGGATGCAAGAATATCAACGGAACGAACCGGTATGACAACGCCGATCCCTCCAAGAACTATTCATTTGGCATCTGGCCCGGACGCGTGAATTCGAGCCACCTGCCCAAGAACATCACCGAATATCCCACTGTCTTTACCGGCCAGAAGATTCTCCTGGATATGGGTTCGCTGGGTTATTACGGATTTGCCGCGGGCGATACCATCGAAGATGTCCGCCACCACGGAGGCGGTTACTTGCCGCACAATGCGACCAATGCCGCCATTCCCCACGAAGAACTGCTATCATTCCAGTATTCCGACCACTCTTCGGTGGCTGATACCTCGCGATACACGATGGCCAACACGGAAACGATGGAAAAATTCCGTTACAACGACGCTCCGGTTGTCTTGAAAGATTCCGTCAGTACCTGGGCCTACAAAGCCTCTTCCGCGAGCGGCCGGGCAGTGCTTTGCGGTTCACATCCCGAGGGCCGTTACTGCAACAAAGGCAAGCAGCGCGACCTGATGTCCTTTATGCTGCGCTACGCGATGGACGGCGGTGGCGATGCGGTTGTCAAGGCGGGCGACCTGGAAAATCCGGGCACCCGCACGATGTCTCAGGCCTCGTCCGCCGGGGATCCCGACCATGCTAAGATCGGCGACCGGCAGTACCACCATTTTCGCTTCGTTGCCGCCGCGGAGATTCCGGATTTCGAACTGACCCTCAGCAGCAACTATGGCCCCGCATCGGGCGTAACCCTCTACTTGGCCCTGCGTAAAGACGGACTGGCCTGGATTTCAGATGCGGATTATGTGCTCTGCAACCGTGGCGGGCAGAAGTCGATATCCATCAAAAAGCTACCTGCCGGGACCTGGTATGTGAGCGTCTATTGTGCAACGACCGTCACGGCCACGCCAATGGAGATACCTACATCCTCATCCAAGATAGCCTACTGGGCTTATTCCGGCCATACTGAAGTGCTTGATGGAATCGCTTATACCTTGAAAATTGGCATTAAGGGCGGTGGAAGCCCCTCACCTTATTCTGGAACAAATCTCGGCTCCGATTCGTTTGATGATTAACCCCTATCAAGATGAACAAGAATCCTTATATCGCTCCTAATGTAATACTCTTCAGTATTTTTTTCGAGAGCCATATTTGTGGCCTCTCTGATAACGATCCTATGCACATTGTACCCGGTGGCTCTCTCGACGACTAAACGAGTATTGAATATAAATTCTAGAGAGGGAAACGGTTCGCCGCTTCCCTTTTTTCGTCCTTTTTCTCCGAAACCGGATACGTTATTTTAACAAAAAGGAGGCGTTTTACCACCCCGAACAATTTCTTCTGATATTCGTCACAATAGTTTGGAGCAACGCAAGATTCAACATTATTTTGACAATTGGCAACGGCCGGAGGTATATTTATTTTGCCTTAGAGACGTCAAAAATGATATTTATTTATATATCTTTGCAGAAGAAATAATGAAACGGGACAAGGTGGGCCAAGTCCTTAGAATGCTGAAACGGGACGGCTGGAAAACAAACGATGACAATGAATAAGATTGATATCTACGTAGACTGGGTGCCGAGCAATTTCTGCGCGAGGCCGGTTAATGAGGAGATTGCCTGCGTGGCAACCGGAAAGACGCTGGAGGAGGTTCAGCAGAACATCATGGAAGCGCTGGCGTTTCATGTTGAGGGCCTTCGCGAGCGTGGGGAGCGTATCACGGCAGAACTGCGTGGCGAACTGCAGCCCGTGTTTCATCTCTCAACCCGTGCTCAGTTGAAATATGCCGACCGCTACATCACGCGCAAGGCGTTGGCGCGAGAGACCGGCATCGCCGAGCAGCAGCTAAGCCACTATGCCAATGGCCAGCGGCATCCACGTCCGGATATGCAGCGACGCATCACTTCCGGCATTCAATCCATCTGCCGCCGGCTAGCCTTGATTCTATAGATATACCTCACGCAACCACGCGTGCATACACGTGCTTCTTGACGAAGAGCGTCTGGTAGGCGGAGCGCCAGATGAGGTGGACGAAGTAGGCGATGTAGAGCGACTGGATGCCGAAGAAGGGGGCGCAGAGGAAGTAGGCCGCCAGGAAGGCGAGGGCGGCGCCCACGGAGCAGTTGCGGAGGGCGGCGGAGGCGGTGGCGCCAATGTAGATGCCGTCCCAGGTGAAGGCGATGCAGCTGAAGACCGGCATCAGGATCAGCCAGAAGAGATAGGGATTGCAGCCGGCGTGCACGGCCGGGTCGTTCGTGATGACCCCGATCAGCGTCTGCGGGAAGATGGCGTAGGCCAGTGTGGAGACCGCGGCAATACCCAGGCACCACCAGAAAATCAGCCGGATCACGCGGTGCAGCTGAGGCGCGTTCTGTTCGCCAATAAACCGCCCGGTCAGCGCTTCGCCCGCATAGGCGAATCCGTCCACAAAGTAGGAGTAGAAGAGCAGCAGCTTCATCATTACCGCGCTGACAGCCAGCTGGGTATCGCCATAGTAGGTAGCGATGACCGTGAAGCCGTTATAGACCACCAGCATGGAGAAGGAACGGACAAAGAGGTCCGCGTTGATTCGGAAGAAGGAGCGGATATGCTGCCAGTGCACGGCATGCCGGATGGAGCCTTGCGCAATCACGTCGCGGTAGCGGCCCAGCAGCAGGAAGGTGGCCAGCGTGAGTCCGGTCCATTGCGCGATCAGCGTACCAATCGCTACGCCCTTGAGCCCCAGCGGGGTATGGAAAGCCAGCAGCCAGGAGGCCACCATGTTCACCACGTTGACCCAGATGTCGGTGATCATAGAGAAGACCGTGTTCTGCATGCCGATGAACCATCCCTTGAAGACGAAGAGCGACATCGTGGCCGGCACCGCCCAGATGCGGATGAAGAAGTACTCTTTGGCCACCGAAGCCACTTCGGGCGTGCAGTCCAAAACCAGGAACGAGACGTAGATGTATAGCCACTGGATCACCAGGCAGAAGATGGCCAGCAGCCAGGCGGTGGCGATGCCTTGCATAAAGGTCTCGGAAGCGCAGCGCCAGTCGCGTCGGCCGAAGGCCTGGGCCGTGATGCCACCCGTACCCACGCGCAGGAAGCCCACGTTCCAGTAGAGCATGTCAAAGAGCATGGTACCCACCGCGATGCCGCCGATTGCCGCCGCGTCGCCCAGATGGCCCGCAATGGCCAGGTCCACGATGCCCACGAAGGGAACCGTGATGTTGGCCAGGATGCTGGGCAGGGCTAGCCCCAGAATCTGCCGGTTGAGGGAGCGGGTTTGAGCCATATTACCGGTATTTGGTCTCCTCCTCGAGCATGCCCAGGTAGGAGTTGTAGCGTTCGGGGGCAATCCGGCCCTCATCCACCGCCTGCTTCACGGCGCAACCCGGTTCGTGGGTGTGTGTGCAGGGTTTGAAGCGGCAGTCGTCCATCACGCGGAGCATCTCCGGGAAGTAGGTGCTCAGCTCCTCAGGTTTGATGTCCACCAGGCCGAAGCCGCGGATGCCCGGGGTGTCGATGATGAAGCCGCCCGAAGCGAGCGGGTGCATCTCATAAAAGGTAGTTGTATGCTTGCCCTGCAGGTGGCTGAGGGAGATCTCGCCGGTGCGCAGTGAGAGCGACGGATCCATCGCGTTGATCAGGGAGGATTTGCCCACGCCGGAAATACCCGAGATGAGCGATACGGCGCCGCGGCAGCGCTCTTTCAGCAGCTCCACCCCTTCGCCCGTGCGGGCCGACACCTCCAGCACCTCGTAGCCCGCCGTGCGGTACAGCGCCACGAAGTCAGCAGTCTCTTCTTCAAGGGCTTCGGTGCGGATATCGGTCTTGTTGACCACGAGCGTGACGGGGATGCGGTAGGCCTCGCAGGTCACGAGGAACCGGTCCACGAATGCCCGCTTGACCTCCGGGAAGGCGATGGTCACCACCAGGAAGACGCGGTCCAGGTTGGCCGCGATGATGTGCGATTCGCGGGAGAGGTTTACGCTGCGGCGGATGATATAGTTGCTGCGCGGATAGATCTTGTCGATCACAGCCATGCCCTCCGGGTCGTCGCTCTCCAGGTGGTAGTCCACCCGATCGCCCACCGCCACCGGGTTGGTGGCATGCGAGCCCGCGAGCCGTACCTTGCCGCGAATGACCGCTGCAAAGGGCTCCCACGCAGGAAGTTCACTCAACAGATAGTGGCTTCCCGTGTGCTTGACGACGATGGCTGTTCCGTTCTTTTTCATGCCGCTGCAAAGATAGCAATTTGTGCAAAATCCACTATCTTTGCGGGATTGAAAACCCCTCTAGCCATGCTTCAGCAGAAAACCATCACTGAAATCGTTGAGAAGGCCATCCGGACCCTCGCGCTCCCGGACGAACCCCGGCAGTTGTACGAGCCGGTGGGCTATATGTTCAGCATCGGCGGAAAGCATCTCCGCCCGCGGCTCTGCCTCACCACCTATGGCCTCTTCCACGACGCTGTGCCGCAGGAGGTTGTCTGGCCCGCCCTGGCGCTCGAGACCTTCCACACCTTTACGCTGATCCACGACGACGTGATGGATCGCTCGGCCACCCGTCGCGGCAACCCCACGGTGCACTGCAAGTGGGACGTGAACACGGCCATCCTTTCGGGCGACCTGATGTCCATTCTGGCCTACCGCTACCTGGCCATGGGGCCGGCCGACAAGTTGCCCGCCCTGCTCAAACTCTTCACCGACACGGCCGTCGGGGTTTGCGAAGGACAGCAGCGCGACATGGATTTCGAGCGGAAGCCTTTCATCACGATGGAGGATTACCTGCAGATGATCGGGCAGAAGACCGGTGTGCTGCTGGCGGCCGCAACCTGCATGGGCGGCATTCTGGCCGGCGCTTCGGAGGCCCAGTGCAAGGCGCTCTACGACTATGGCTACCGCACGGGCCTGGCCTTCCAGATAACGGATGATTACCTGGACTGCTTCGGCGATGCCAAAACCTTTGGCAAACCCATCGGCGGCGATATTGCGGAGAACAAGAAGAGCTGGCTGCTCGTTGAGGCGCTGCGCCGCGCGGTGAGCGAATCGGACAAGAAGCGGATTGCGGAAGTGATGGCGCTGGGCGACGACCGCCGCGCCGAGAAGATTGCCGCCATGACGCAGCTCTATATTGATTTGGGTGTCCGCGATGCGGCCGATGCCGCCATCCTCGAGTGCCACCGCGGTGCGATTGACGCGCTCAAGCAGGCGGGTTTCACGGAGCAGCAGGTGGATTGCCTCCGCGAGATGGCAGAAAAACTCCTTCACCGTGAAAAATAACGCCTCCAGCATCTCCGCGCTTGAAATCATGGCGCCGGCGGGCAACTTCGAGTGCCTGCGCGCAGCCATCCAGGGCGGTGCCAACTCCGTCTATTTCGGGGTGGGGCAGCTCAATATGCGCTCCCATTCGGCCAACAATTTTGCACCGGAAGACCTGGCGGAGGTGTGCCGCATCTGCCGTGAGGCGGGCGTCAAATCCTACCTCACGCTGAACATCGTGCTCTACGATGATGACCTGCCCGCGATGCGCGAAACCCTGCTGGCAGCCCGTGAGGCCGGCATCACCGCCGTCATCGCCTCCGATATGGCCGCCATCGCCTGCGCCCGCGAATTGGGAATCGAGGTGCATATCTCCACCCAGCTGAGCATCTCCAACCGCGAAAGCCTCCGCTTCTACGCGCAGTTCGCGGATGTGATTGTGCTGGCGCGCGAGCTGAACCTGAATCAGGTGAAGGCTATCTCAGACTATATCCGCGCGGAGGGGATTTGCGGCCCTTCCGGCCGGCCGCTGCAGATCGAGATGTTCTGCCACGGCGCGCTCTGCATGGCCATTTCCGGCAAATGCTATCTCTCCCTGCACGAGTACGGTGCCTCTGCCAACCGGGGCAGCTGCTACCAGCTCTGCCGCCGCGGCTACGAGGTGACCGACCTGGAAACCGGCATGCAACTGGAGATAGACAACAAATATATCATGTCGCCTAAAGATCTCTGTACCATCGAGTTCATGGACAAGATCATTGCCGCAGGCGTGACGGTCTTCAAGATCGAGGGCCGCGCCCGCAGCGGCGAATATGTGCAGACCGTCACCCGCTGCTACCGGCAGGCTGCCGACGCGGTGCTCGCGGGGACCTATACCCCCGAGCTGGCGGCGTCGCTCAAGGAGAAGCTGGCCACCGTCTTCAATCGCGGCTTCTGGGATGGATACTACCAGGGCGCCCGCCTGGGCGAGTGGAGCGAGGTTTACGGTAATCGCGCCACCCGCACCAAAACTTATCTGGGCAAGGTGACCAACTGGTACGAAAAGCTCGGCGTGGCGGAAATTACCATGGAGACCGGCTCCTTCCAGGTGGGTTCACACCTGATTCTCTCGGGCGCCACCACCGGCATTCTGGAGTGCGACGTCACCGAGATTCGTCTGGATGCCGGCCCCGTTCCGAGCGCCACCAAGGGAGATGTCTGCTCCATTCCCGTTCCCTCCCGCGTCCGCCGCGGCGACAAAGTTTATCTTTTTGAATAACAAAGCGAATAATAACTAACTTTGCAAATTATGTCCCGCCGGCTGATACTCACCTCGTTCGCGCTGCTGCTCATGGCCTTTGTGGCTGTGGCGCAGGATGATGCGGAGGTGTATCTCCGGGCGGCCGGCAACGCTTCCAACCTCTATCGCGGCCGCAAGGCACTGGAATACAAGTTCCCCTACAACGGAACCTTCTTCTGGGAGAGCCCGGTCTACCATCCCGGCCGCGTCTGCTACAACAGCAAGGTTTATCTCTGCGATGCGATGAATATCGACGCCTCCCAGCAGGAGTTGCTCGTAAAGGATCGCTTCGGCATCATCAGCGTGATGCTCAACCGCGACTACGTGAGCTGGTTCGAGACGGGCGGCCGCAAGTTCATCCATCCCCGCGTCTATTTCAATGACCCATCGCTCCCCGAAGGGTTCTTCGAGGTGCTCTACGACGGCCGGGTCAAGGTGCTGTGCCAGACCCTGAAGGTGCTCGACAAGGTGGCGCATCCCGAGATGGCCGACACCGGCACGGAGGGGGTTCCCATCCTGGCCAACGTGTTGGAGGTCTTCCAGCGCCGCATCAGCTGCTATTACGTCAACGAACGTGATGAATTTCTGAAGGTCACCCGTCGCAACGATATCTATAATCTGTATCCCGCACACAAACGCGAACTGCGCCGGGCCATCGCGGCTGAAGAGCCGGATGAGATTGTACTCTCACTGCCGGAGTTCGCGCGCATTGCCGTAGAGATTGGGGAGGGCCTGCGATGAAACGGATAGCACTCATCCTGCTTCTGCTGCTTTCCACGCTCTTGCCCCTCCGGGCACAGCGCGCTGGGGAACCCGTCCGCCGCGGCGTCTATCGCGTGGAGGTGGATGCGTTGGCTTCTTACCTGCGCGACACCCTCCGCCTGCCGGTCTATTTTGTGCGCGACACGGCCGACAAGGCCAGCTATACGGTGGATGCCGAAGGGGATGCCTTCCGCGAGGAGGCCTTCGCCCAGCTCCGCGAAAAGGGCTATACCGTAGCGGAATACGACGGCAAATGGTTCGTCTTCCGCGGCCGCGACTTTGTCAAGACCCTGCCCGTCGGTTACTTTGAAAACCGTCGCGTGGCGGAAGAGACCACCGTGGTTTATGGCGACGATGCCGCCCAGGTCACGACCTTCCAGAACAAGATCTACGAGATCGGTGAAAAGGGCACGGCCCGCGGCGGCAAGGCCTTTGTGCGCGGCACGGTGCGCGACGCGGCCAGCGGTGAACCCATCGTGGGCGTATCGGTCTATACGGAGCAGGGTGCCTACTCCGTGACGGATGCCGCCGGCCTCTACCGCATCCAGCTGCCGGCCGGGGACGTTTCGCTGAGTTTCAGCGGTTATTCCCTGGAAGACATGACCTTCCACCTGAAGGTCTATGGTGACGGCGCGCTAGATGTCACCATGAAAGAGAAGGTCTTCGCCCTGACGGGTGCCACCGTCACCGCCGAGACCGCTGTCCGCCACCGCTCGGCCCAGATGGGCATCGAGACGGTGCGCATCAACACCATCAAGAAGGTCCCGGTAGCCTTCGGCGAGCCGGATGTGCTCAAGGTGGTGATGACCCTGCCGGGCGTCAAATCCGTGGGTGAGGTCTCCAACGGCTTCAATGTCCGCGGCGGCTCCACCGACCAGAACCTGATTCTCTTCAACCAGAATACCCTCTACAATCCGAGCCACATGTTCGGCCTGCTTTCGGCCTTCAACTCGGATGTGATCAGCGACGTGGAGCTCTACAAGAGTTCCATCCCCGTGGAATATGGCGGCCGCATCTCCTCCGTGCTGGAGGTTCGCAGCCGCGACGGCAACGGTAAGAAGGTAACCGGCTCGCTTGGTTTGGGCCTGCTCACCAGCCGCGCCCACCTGGAAGGCCCGCTGGACAAAGAGGGCAAGACCACCTTTATCGTGGGCGGCCGCATGACCTATTCCAACTGGATGCTCCGCCTGCTGCCGGAGGGTAGCGGCTATCACGACGGCACGGCCGATTTCGGCGATGTCAACCTGGGTATCAGCCACCGTATCAACGCCTCCAACACCATTCAGGCCAGCGGTTACTTCTCGCACGACCGCTTCAGCTTCAGCCGGGACACCTCCTTCCGCTACGACAACCTCAATGGTTCCATCAAGTGGCGGAGCAGTTTCGGGGAGCGCCACTCGCTGGTGCTTTCGGCCGGCTACGATACCTACGGCTACGCCATCACGGATACCTTCAATCCCGAGACCTCCTACAAACTCTCTACCGGTATCCGCCAGGCCTTTGTCAAGCCGGTCTTCAAGACCGTGCTCTCCTCGCAGCACACCCTGACCTACGGTGCGTCGTTCACCCATTACGACTTGCAGCCCGGCTCCTTCCTGCCGGAAGGCGACGCCTCCATCGTGGCGCCCACCCGGCTGGACCGCGAGCGAGCTCTGGAATCGGCCCTCTTTGCCGGCGACCAGTGGAATCTCACGGATGCCGCCAGCCTGGATGCGGGCCTGCGCTACGTGAACTATTATAAGTTCGGCGCCAAGAACAGGATGTACCACGCGCCCGAGGTTCGCATCTCCGGTAAATACTCCTTTACGGACCGTCTCACCGCCAAGGCGGGCTTCAATACCATGACGCAGTTCATCCACAAGATTTCCAACTGCGTGAACATCTCGCCGAACGACAACTGGAAGATGAGCGATGCCAACGTGCTTCCGCAGCGCGGCTGGCAGGCAGCTACCGGCCTCTACGCCACGGTGGCCAAAGGCACCGTGGAACTCTCTGGAGAGCTGTATTATAAGCAGGTGCGCAACTTTGTGGACTACAAGAGCGGCGCCATCCTGGAGATGAACCCGAACCTGTCGGACGAGTTGGTCCGCACGCTGGGCCGCGCCTGGGGCGTGGAGCTGATGGCGCGCCGCAACACGGGTAAACTGAACGGCTGGGTCTCCTACACCTGGTCGCGCAGCCTCCAGCGCGAGATGGAAGACCGCGGCTCCGCCACCATCAACGGCGGTGCCTGGTACAACTCGTCGTACGACAAACCGCACGATTTCAAGATGGTAGCCAACTATCGCTTCACCCACCGCGTGAGCGTTTCGGCCAACATGGACTACTCTACCGGCCGCCCGGTCACGGTGCCGGTCGGAAAATACTGGTATTCCGGCTCGTGGCGCCTGATGTACTCGGAGCGCAACAGCTATCGCATCCCGGATTACTTCCGCCTGGATCTGGCCGTGAGCGTGGAGCCGAGCCACTACCTGAAGCAGTTCGCGCATATGTCCATCACCTTCGGCGTCTATAACGCCACCGGCCGCCACAACGCCTACTCTATCTACTAC
>JBGUJZ010000004.1:0-72258 GCA_045114175.1 Bacteroidales bacterium
GCCGTCCTGGAACTCTGCCCGGTAAACCCAGGCATCCGCCTCGTATTTCCTGCTCAGCAAGTTATCTACAAAGATAGACATTTTTACGTTATCCGTAAGGGCATAATGGCCCTGCAGTGAGAAGGTGTCATACGCCTTGAGCATCCGCTCTTCACTGGACGTGTTGTCCCAATACTGTTTGCCCACGTACTTCCAGGCCAGCTTGAACTCCAGACTCTTGAGCGGCGTGATAGTCAGTGCGGCCATGCCAATGGTGCTCGGGGAGAGCAGGATATCAGTTTTATCGTACTGTTCCGTCTTCTGCCCGACCAGATTCCAATCTACGGTATTGTCGTAAAGATCTACGTACTGCTTGTAGTTCAGGATCTTGTTGCTGCTGAGCGTCAGGTTACCCTCCGCCTTGAGCCAGGGGGTGAACTGCGCCCCTGCGGTCAGCTCCACACCGCGACGGTAACTCTCCGGGACATTCTGCTTGATGGCATAACCCGTTTCGGAGAGCAGGCCGGTAGCAATCAGCTGGTCCTTGTATTCCATCAGATAGACGTTGGCGCCAAAGGCGAACCGATTGCCCGCATAGTTGTAGCCGAACTCGTAGTCCAGCATCCGCTCAGGCCGGATTTCATCTTCGCGGCCAGACTTGATGGATTCCTTGATATCGCTGCGGCTCGGCTCTCGATGCCCCATCGCCACGGAAGCGTAGAGGCTTCCGGCAGGCGTCACTTGCCAAGTGATACCACCCTTGGGGTTGAAGAAGTTGTAGCCACGGCCAAATGACAGCGAGACGTGATCTTTATCATCTCCCGTAATTATTTGACCGATATTGCGATACTGCAGGTCTGCATAGATGTTCAGCACCTTGGCCAACCGCCATTCGCCACGGAGGAAGGTGGCCAGGTCGCCCTTCTTTCCATTGTTCAAATAGTAGGAATCATCCTGCGTACCGTCGGCATTGCAGTAGAAGCCGAAGTGATCGCCATCATAATAGGAATACGAGAGGTCAGCAATGAGCGAAAGGTTCGGGGCATTCCATTTCAGGGCCGTGTTGACGGCGTAATAGCCGTTGTCCATGGCCTGACGAAGCCAGAAGTCACCCTTCACGCCGGTCTCCTTGTTCTTGCTTTTGTAGTTCTCGTAGTAACCGGCGCCGTCCGTGTAGTGAAGCGTGGAGGTCCAAACGAGATAGGGCGAGAACTGATGGGTGAAAACGCCCTGGAAATGCTGCTGAACGTAATTATCCGAGTCGCCTTGGTAGCCTTCTATCTGGCCGCGGCAGATGGTGGGATTGTAACGACGATTGATTTCCAGCATCTCCGGCGGGCATCCCTCCCAGGTGATACCCGAATGCTGAGAACCAAGAATATAGTTGAACTTGAGCAAATTGCCACTCTTCAGCCAACTCACGCCAGCAAAGAGGGAGTGCAGTCGTGCCCAGGCATTGTCCAGATAGCCGTCCGTCTTGTTATAGGAGTAACGCACATCCAATGACAGGCCGTTGGCCAACCTGCCGCTGCCTACAGCCGCGCTCACAATACCGGTCATATAGGAGCCGGCCGAGAGTTCCACCTCCCCATAGGGCTTGCCCTGCGGAAGAGCGGTCTGCAGGTTCAGGCTACCGCCGAACGCCCCCGGTCCGTTGACCGAAGTACCGATACCGCGCTGCAACTGCACCGAGTTCAGCATACCCGAGAGCCCCGGGATATTGACCCAGAAAACCTCTTGCGATTCGGCATCGTTGAGGGTGATGCCATTGACCGTCACGTTGATACGGGTGGGATCGCTGCCGCGAAGCCGCATCTTGGAATAGCCGAGTCCCGTGCCGCCTTCATTCATGGAGACAACCGAGGGTTGCAGGGAGAGTGCCATCGGCAGCGAAGAGAGCGTGCTGGCCGAATGGAGTTCCTCTTTGGAGAGGTCAGTGTGTGCCACAGGCGTCCGGGCACCGGCCCGGAATGCCGTCACAACCGTGCTGTCGAGGGTTTCGTGATTTGTGGACTGCACCGTCTGTGCAGGGTTCGCTTCCTGCGCACCAGCGCAGAGCGGAAGCAGCGCCATGGCTGCTACGAAGAGTAACTTTTTCATTTTCTCATTCCTCCGCCGGTATTACCCGGATCAGGTTCATAGGGTATGTTCTCAGCCTAAGGAGGCACCCCTTGTGAAATATTTGCGGAGGCAAAGATACAATATTATTGTATATCTTTGTCTGTCTAAAAGGCCTCCAAATGAAGAAGCGAATCCTTTTACTGCTGCTCGCGCTGGTGCTTTGCGGTGCCGTCGCTGTCGCGTTGTCCCAGACAAGCCGGCAGCCAAAGAGTGCCGCTCCGCAGAAAGCTGCAACGCCTGCCGTAAAGGTGGCTCGCTGGAAGTATCAGCTTTCCGGAGACTATAAGCACGATACCGGTGCTTATACCCAGGGGCTTTTCTTCTACGATGGCAAACTCTATGAGAGTGCCGGGCAGTACGGTGAATCATCGCTTCGCATCGTAGAACTCGAGACTGGCAAAGTCTTGAAACGCAAGAATTTTGACCGCAAGTACTTCCTTGAAGGTGCCTGCGTGCTCGATGGCCTGCTTTACGTGCTGACCTGGAAAGAGGGGGTCTGCTTTGTCTGCGATCCCGCTACGCTCGAACAAAAAGCCATGCTCCGCTACCGGGGAGAAGGCTGGGGCCTCACCACGGACGGCAAAAGCCTGATTATGAGCGACGGCTCGGACGTGATCCGCTACCGCAATCCGCAGACCTTTGATGTGGAACGCGAGCTTTCCGTGCGGTATAACGGGCAGCCGCTCGAGTGGCTCAATGAGTTGGAGTACTTTGGCGGCCACATCTGGGCCAATGTGTACGGGCTGGAACTGCTGTTCTGCATTGATCCGGAAACCGGGAACGTTTTGGAGGATATCGACTGCCGCGGCATTCTCCCCTCCAACCTCAAAAAGCCCACGACGGATGTCTTCAACGGCATCGCTTTCAATCCGGCCGACGGCGGGCTCTATGTTACCGGCAAATACTGGCCGAAACTCTTCCGCATCCGGAAAACCAAATAGTTTGTATCTTTGCCGCCAGAAGGTGGGACAAGTCCGTCGCCGCAGTTTTTGACTGTGGAGGAAAGTCCGGGCAGCGCAGAGCGCCTCCCTGTGGAAAGCACAGACAGGCGTAAGTTTGTGAGGGGCGTAACAGAAAATAACCGCCCGCGGGTTCGCCCGCAGGTAAGGGTGAAAACGTGAGGCAAGAGCTCACGGCCGGTGACGGCGACATTACCGGCGTACGCTTCGGAGGGCTGCAAGGCCAAATATACCGGCAGATGAGGGCTGCTCGCCCGATGCCGGGGGGTAGGCTGCGATAGATAAATGACGGGCGCCGCGTGACAAGGTTGCAACTTAAAATGCGGTCCGCGGAGACAGAACTCGGCTTATCGTCCCACCTTTTTTTCTTTTCGCGCCGCAAAAAATTTTCAAGTATAAACTTTTTACTATCTTTGCAGTCCCATTTGGGCAGCAAGCCACTTTAGCTCAGTTGGTAGAGCAGCGCATTCGTAATGCGCAGGTCGTCAGTTCGAGCCTGATGAGTGGCTCAGGAAAAAGGATGCGTTGATGCGCATCCTTTTTTTATCTTTGCGGGTATGAAAAAGAACTACTCCAAGGGGACGAGTATCCTCCTCATCACGTTGATGTACGTGATTGCCGCCGTTACGGGCGTTCTCATCTTTTCCAAATTAACTCCGGCTCTTCCGGAAATATGGGCCCTGCTGATTGCAGACGCAGTGGCGACCGTCATTGTTTGGGGATGGGGCCTGGTCTATGAAAACGTATCGGTTTACGATCCCTATTGGAGCGTGGCGCCACCGGTAATCTTCACCTTATGGGCCTTATACAAGGGAAGCTTCTCTCTGCCCGTCATCCTTCTACTGGTCGCTGTCTGGTACTGGGGCATCCGGCTAACCGCGAACTGGGCCGGAACCTTCAAGGGGTTGGGGCACGAAGACTGGCGTTATACGCGCTATCGCGAAACACAATCTCCCCTGCTCTTCCAAGCCACCAACTTCTTCGGACTGAACATGATGCCCACGGTATTGGTCTTTTTCTGCATGGTACCAGGACTCCGCATCATCGAATCCGGCGCATCGGCAAACCTCTTTTCATGGATTGGTTGGTTTATCTGCCTCCTGGCCGCTTCCATCCAATTGTTGGCCGACACGCAGATTCACCGGTTCCGGAATGAACATCCCGGTCAGTTCTGCAACGTAGGCCTTTGGAAACACGGCAGACACCCCAACTACTTTGGAGAGATCTCCTTCTGGTGGGGCATCTGGGTCATGTATGCCGCTCAGGCGGGGCTGGATATTCTGCTGCTGGCACCGATTGCGATGACGTGCCTCTTCCTATTCATCAGCATCCCGATGATGGAAAAGCGGCAGTTGGCCACCAAACCTGGTTACGCCGACTACCGCCTTCATTCACGTCGCCTGATCTAGGCCTACTCGATCACGGTCAGCTTCTCGCGGGCTTCGGAGGCACGCATCAGGTTGAAGTGCCACCATTCGGATTTGATGGTCAGCAGTCCCTGATCAGTCATCACTTTGCGCAGGAGCAGACGGTTGTCCAACTCGCGCTGCGTGATACGGCCGCTGGCAAGCAGTTCAGGTTCCTTCTCCGTCCAGGCCTCATCGCCAAAGAAATCATAATCCGAACCCATGGGGAAAGGATGGCCGGTGCAATCAATCAGGGAGACATCCACTGCTGCGCCAAAGTTATGCAGGCCATTGCCCTTGTAGGGATTGGCCACGAAGGTCTCTGACGGCGTACCCACCACTGAATCCCACATCTCTTTCTGGATGCTGATGGGGCGGGCCGCATCGTAAATAATCAGGTTGGCCGTAGGGTGTATTTCCTTCAACTCTTTAGCAGCAGCCACCACCTTTTCTGCGAGCTCCGGACGCATAAATGCCTTACTGAAGCCGTGATAAAGCTGACGGCCCATGAAATTATAGGGACCGGCATAGATCAGTTGCACTGCAATGGTTGAGTCCAGATCGTGAATATCTATCAGTCCGGCCGCGCGCATCTGTGCCTCCTTGGGCGTATCGGGTCCCAGATTGCACTTGAAACAATCCAGATAGGAAGCATACTTTCCACGGGGACCGCAGGAAGTAAGTGCGAGCGACAGCAGGATTATCAGCGCGAGGGAGCGGCCGACTGCTTTCAAAGAAAAGCTTTTCATACTATTATCTTATTGGATTTCAAACAGATTCAAGAATCCCGTCATCATAAAGACACTACGGATGGCCGGAGTGATATTGCGGACAATAACCTTCCCGCCCTTCTCTGCAGCGGCTTTGCGGAGTGTCAGGAAAATACGAAGACCCGAACTGGAGATGTATGCGAGTTCCGTGCAATCCAGGATGATTGTTCCGCCGGCTTCCTGAACCAGCGCCTCAACATCATTCGCAATATCCTGCGAAGCAGGCGTATCGAGCCGACCGCGGAGCAGGGCCGTCACTTCGTTTTCTTGTTTGGTGATAATAACTTCCATGGGTTTATATTTTTTTGATCATTGTCAGAATATTCTTGTCGTCCCTACGCTCATAGGAGACTTCGTCCATGATGGTACGGACCAGATGAATGCCCAGTCCTCCGATTGGACGCTCCTCAACACCTGCGTTGAGATTGACACCGGGAGCAGCCGTCGGATCGAAGGGCTTTCCGCTGTCTATAATCCTAAAAATCAGGGAATCAGGAGCTATTGTAGCCTCAACCTCCACACTGGCCCGCGTGCCTTCCGGATAGGCGTAGAGCATCACGTTGACCACCGCCTCCTCAAGAGCAAGGTTCAGGCTCGTTGTTACATCCATCGGCACCTGCTTTTCCTCTGCCACTGTTTCTACGAACTCGGCTAATTGAGGAACCTCCTTGATATCATTGTGCAGGACAATCCGGCGGGTTTCGCTAGACTGGTCGGGGTGACCCAGATAGTGGATAAAGAGCAGGGTGAGGTCATCGCTCTGCGGGGCCTCGCCCACATATTCAGTCACGGCTTTCCGGATATTCTCCAAATGCGCAGCAGCACTCTTACGGCCGTGAAGCACCGCTTCAACGCGCTCTTCGCCAAACTGTTCGTGTGCGATGTTTTCAGCCTCTGTGAGACCATCCGTATAGAGGAACAACGCATCGTCATAACAGAGCGCGATCTCCTGCTCACGGAAATCCATTCCGCCCACGATACCCAGCGGGAGATTCGGCTCAACCGGCAGCGGCTGGATGGAATCAGTCAGGGTCATCGGAGCATTGTGGCCGGCGTTGCAGTAACGCAGATGGCCGGTGGTCAGATCGAGCACGCCACAGAAGAAGGTGACGAACATATTGTTCTCGTTCATATCCGCCATGCTGTTGTTCATGGCCGTAAGAATCCGCTTCGGGGACTCCTCATGGGCAGAAACGGTACGGAACATGGTTCGGGTGACAGCCATCACCAGGGAGGCCGGTACGCCCTTACCGCTCACGTCGCCTACGCCGAAGAAAAGCTTTTCGTCGCGGATAAAGAAGTCATAAAGGTCGCCGCCTACCTCCTTGGCCGGGACAAGCGTAGCGGACATATCCAGATCGTGGCGCTCGGGGAAGGGAGGGAAAATCTTGGGAACCATCGACATCTGGATATTGCTGGCAATCTGCAATTCGCGAGCCATCCGGTCTTTTCGTTCATTGAGTTCCCGGAAGCGCACCTGGCTCTTGAACAGGGACCCGAGGATGAGAATCAACATCCCGAGACCGATAAGCTGGAGGATAAAGACGATTGCACCGATTTTGCGGATGCTGCCAAAAATCTCTTCTTCTGGAATGACGATAGACATGGACCAGCCGGTTCGCTCGACAGGTGAAAAATAGACGGAACTCTTTTTCCCTCCATAGCTCACGGTCATGTTGCCGGTATCTCCCGCAAGCATCGCGCGGCTCAACTCTCCGAACACGGCGGTATCTTCCATCTGGGCAACGACATCCTGTACCGACGTCTGCATCACCAGTGAGGTGTCAGGGCAAACCATGAAACTACCGCTGCGGCTGATCATCATGCTATAGGCCGTTGGATAGACTTTGACACTGCCCACGAGATCTGTCAGCCAGTCCAGGGAGATATCTGCGGTAAGGACGGCGGCCGTTCGGTTGAATCGATCCTTGATAGGGAGTGAATAGGTCGTCATCAGGACTTCGCCGCCTCCGACATCGATATAAGGTTCCGACCAATAGCCGGCATCCAGCTCAATGGGCTTTGTAAACCATTCCTGGGAGGGATAATCGTAATCCTCGGTTGCGAGGGAACGGAAAACCAGTCCCTCCTCCCCTTCATACACATACGGTGCAAAGAGTTTACGCGAAGGGATATAACCAGGAACGAGCGCTACGGTAGAGCCCATCACCACGGGGTTATCTTCCACAATGCGCTGAGCCACACGGTAGAGGCTGTCCGGGACATTCAGTGCCCACTGTGCAATCCAGACACTGTTGCGGACGGAAGCTTCCGTCTGATTGACAACATCCATGATCCGGTTGCGCGTGGCCTCCATCTGGCTCTCCGCCCGCATCGAGGCCTCTTCCCGGATTCCTTTCTGTGAGAAATAAAGCTGGATGAGTGCCGTGGCCTCCAGGGTAATGGCCGCCACGACCACCAGCAACAGACCCATTCGCGCGGAGTGCCGGATCTGCTTTTTATCAGATGTGGAAATTAAAGAACGTTTCATAGCACAGAAGCAAGCGCATCACGGAAAACCGGCATCGGTTGGTTCATATCGCGCTCAATAATCAATGTTTTCAGTCCGGCATACGGACGGATCTCCGCCTCGATATCCGCCAGCGGGCGGTCAGCCCCGAAATAGGCCGGCGCAAAATTGCGCCAGAACTCGCGGGCAAGAGCTCCTGACATATGGAACGTCTCCTGGATGAAGGGTTCCGGACTCAGGTTGCAGCAGAGGTAAACCATGGCCACGTCAAAGAGGTGATTGCCATAGCAGAAATCGCCCAGGTCAATAAAGTACCGCTTGTCTCCCACGAAGATCACGTTGCTGTACTGCAAATCTCCGTGAATAGCCGTATCCTCATCCGGGGTATCGGCGATGAAGCGGGTCAATTTATCTTTCTGTTCCTTGGTGAAGAAGGGACTCTCCGTGAGAAGTCGGTAATAGCGATCCTTCACATTCTCAAAGAGTTTCGTATCCACGTGAGTGGCGTGGAGCTTGAGACACATATCGGCGAATTCTTCAGCAAACTGCTGAACTTTTCCGGGTTCGTCGGCCGTTGCGCGAGAATAGGACTTCTTGCCCACGATACGGTGGAAACGGATGCCATAACGGCCATCTTCTGTAACCACATATTCGCCGGGCTCCGGAGTGGGAATGCCGCTCTCATAGACTTTTCGCGCCAGCAGCATCTCATCCAGCGGCTGCTGAATCTTGCCCGGAAAATAGAGCTTCAGCATCACCGACGGGTCGGTCTTGTGATCATAGCTCTCTCCATTGGCGCCGCCGCCGGAAAGAACATAATCGTCGAGGTTTATCCTGATAGGGTCCATTTATTTGGAAAACACTTGATTGATAAGTTGTTCGAATTCTTGGAATGCAAAAGTGCCGGATAGTTCCCGCAGGGCGTCCGCCAGTCCGCGGTAATGCCACTCGTGCTCAGCCGGATCACTCACGTGGAACAGACTCCAGAAAGCATCTCCTTTCTGGGCATAATCACGCGCGATGGCGCGCATGTTGGAAAGCTTGTCGCCCAAAGCCACTATCTTGGCTTCGTGGGAAGCGCGGGAGAGCCGCTCGATGGCCGCCTGTTTGCGGGCATGCCAGCTTTCCTCTTCGGATACGCCGGCTTCAAAGGTATCGCTCTCATCGGCCACCAGATGTGCGATCCGGTCTCCGAACGCTTCGCGAAGCTGCTCTACCGTTACGTCGGTATCCTCTACCGTATCGTGCAGGGCAGCCGCAGCCAGTAATTCCTGATCTGCCGTCATCGTGGAAACAATCGCCACCGCCTCCATAGGGTGAACGATATACGGAAAGCCCTTGCCACGGCGCTCCGTGCCGGCATGTGCACGAACCGCGAACACGATGGCGCGGTCCAGCAGTTCTGTATTGAGCGGTTTATTAGCCATTGACTACTGGTTCATGAAGGGTAAATCTTTCGTCTGCTCCACCAGGAACTCAGCCATTCCCTCATTGCTCTCGTTGGGGCCGTTCAGGATGTCCAGCATAAAGCGGAGCCCAGCCCGGCCGCCACCATTCTTAAGGATGTAGGCTGTGCAGAGATTCTGCGGTGCAACCGCCGACGAAAGGATATCGATATCGGTGAGGCCGATCTGGAAGCAAGCAATTTGATAGGCTGCCTCCGAATAGTCTTTAATCAGGTTGGACACTTCGCCCAGGGTCTTGAATCCCAACTCTTTGAGTAGCGGGAGGAAACGGGAAAGATCCACATCCTGAATCTCCGCCTGGTTGAGTGAAGCGATTCTACGCGTGAGCCGGGTGAAGGGATGAATGGAGAGGTAGCTACGGAAGGAATCGCCATCCAGCGGCACCTCATCCAGGTTACCGGAAGCCACGAGGCTCTGAACCTGACGGCGGTAGTCGGAAATCTCGCGACGGATGCGGCTGAACTCATCATCCACCAGTTCCAGCATACCCGCCAACCGGCTGAGATTGCGCAGATAGACCTTGGGGATTTCCACGCCGCTCTTGTAACCGGTATCGTGGTTCATGTTGGCCCACGCGTGCTGCAACACGGTACGCATCTGTACCTCAAATCGTATCTTGTTGATTTCCGGATGTTCCGGATCGCAGTATGCAGACTCTGGGATGCGGCAGATATAATGCAGGGAGAGATAGCCGAAACTATCAATCTCATGAGCTTTGCGCTTATCTACGGAATTCGCCCAATCGATTTCAAAGAGCCGCTCCAGCACCGAAGCAACCTTATCTACATCATCTATGTAGAAGGTGATGACACGCAAACCCACCAGGTCGGTGAGGTCAAAAATGTCCCGATACTTACCGCCCTTCCGCAACACTTTGCCAGTCAGGGAATCTTTCGTCTTTACACGGTGTTCCACTGCCGCCACGATGATGCCGGCTTCGGCAAAAAAGTCCTTAAGTTTCTGGGGAATGACCTCTCCCATCTTCGCATAGACGGGAAGCAGTGAATGATATTGTTCCAGAATAGCTTGTGTCAGCGGATCGAGAATCTGTTTGGTGGACATATCCGTTCTATTAAATCGCGTAAAGTTAACGAATTATCGCTCTCAAAGTTCATGTGCGCCCGAAGAAATCACTACCGGATAGACCTTTGGTGCGTGGCCGAATGCCGCGGTAAAGCAGTTGCGGGCTGCCAACAGAAAGGCTTCATAGCGATCTTCGGGCACCAGGTTGATGGTACAGCCGCCGAAACCGCCTCCCATGACGCGGCTTCCTGTGACCCCCTGCTTGCCTGCCAACGTGACCAAAAAATCCAATTCTGGACAACTCACTTCGTAAAGTTTGCTCAATCCCCAGTGCGTCTGGTACATACGCTCGCCCACTGTAACATAGTCGCCCCGCTCCAACGCGGCGCAAACATCCAGCACACGCTGCGCCTCACCGATGACATATTCCGCACGCATAGCATCTTCTTGAGAGAGTTCCGCGCGAACCTCTTCCAGCCACTCGGGGCGGGCATCGCTCAGGAACTCCACTTCCGGATGACGCTCACGAATCACAGCGGCCGCATGTTCGCAGGAAGCACGGCGACGATTGTAGGCCGACGAAGCAAGTTCGTGTTTGACACAAGTATCAAGCAGCACGAGGCGGTACCCTTGAGGGTTGAATGGGAAATATTGGTGTTCCAGCGTTTTGCAGTTTAGGCGGATCAATTGCCCCTCCTTCCCGAAGCAGGAGGCGAACTGATCCATAATTCCGCACATTACGCCGCAGTAGTTATGTTCGGTAGCCTGTCCAATCCGGGCCAATTCAAAAAGATCAAAGCCATTGCCATTCAATTCGTTGAGGGCAAAGGCAAAGACGCTTTCAAGCGCAGCCGACGAGGAAAGACCCGCGCCGAGCGGCACATCCCCGGCAAAGACGGCATCAAATCCAGCCACACGCCCGCCTCTTTTGAGGGTCTCGCGGCAGACGCCAAACACATAACGGGCCCATTGGCGATCAGGAAGATCCGATTCGGAAAAACCGAATTCCGCTGTTTCGTCATAATCCAACGAGTAAAGACGGACTTTTTCTGTATTGTTGGGACGGATGGCCGCCACGATTGCTTTGTCAATGGCACCGGGCAAAACATAGCCGCCGTTATAGTCGGTGTGCTCACCTATCAGATTAATTCGACCGGCTGAAGACCAGCATCTTGCGGTTCCGCCAAAACGGCTGGAAAACTCGGAGAGAATACGTTCTTTCATAGATTTCTAGTAACGTACAAATATACGAAAAAACGCGTCTATCCGTTTACTTACGGATACTTACGTTTAGATTACGCTTTGTGACGAAGGATTGTGCAGCTTGCGCCTCAAACCAAAACACGATACACCATGAAAACGCACAACCTGATTCTTACCGCCACGCTCCTCTGCGCAACGCTTTCCGGATGCGAATCCAACAGACAGCAAGGCTCACTCGTCCTTACATTCGCCGAGCCGCTCAGCGCAGAACCCGCAACCCGAATGGCTTCGGCCTATGACACCAACGCATTTCTTCTGACCGTAACCGGACCTTCCGGGGACACACTCTATTATGGTACCTACGGCCAGAAACCCGCTACCTTCACGGTTCGTAACGGCACATACGAAATTGAAGCCGTATCCAGGCCATTTACCACTCCGGCTTTTGATGCGCCACAATACGGAGACCGTCAGGTAGCCGTTGTTGCCAACGGACAGAACGTTCAAATCGGACTTTTCTGTAAGCTGATGAATGCCGGTATCCGATTCACCTTCGCCGAGTCATTTCGAACAGAATACGGTTATGGCCACCTGCTGTTGCGAGGGTCAAGTGGGGAACTCCCCTATCGCCTGCAAGAAACGCGTACGGCTTGGTTCCCGCCGGGCAATGTCAATGTGAATTATGTGGAGGGTTCCGAAGAGACGCCACTGTTCAACCGGATCCTCAACGCCGGTGAGATTCACGATCTTACGTTGAATGCCTCCAGCGACAAGGCCTCGGCCGGTCTCTCCATTCAAGTCGATACCACAGCTACAATCCTCAGCGAGAATATTGTCATCGGCCCGGGTTATCCGGGAAGTGATGGCAAGACCATGGAAACGGCCTGGGATGTCGCCACGGCTTCCGCCCATCCCGGCGATACCGCTTGGGTATGGGGCTATATCGTAGGCGGAGATCTGTCCACCAGTTCCATCAAATTCGAACCGCCGTTCGAAAAGGGATCGAACCTTGCCATCGCCGCCTCGCCTTCAGAAAGAGATCGCTCCCACTGTTTCTCCGTTGAACTCTCCAAAACGGCCATCCGCAATGCGCTCAATCTCGTGGACAATCCGGATAATCTGGGAAGGAAAGTTTACCTCTACGGAGTCGTCTCCACCTACTTCTCCCTCCCCGGCTTGAAATCAGTAACCGCCAGTTTCTTATAACAAACGGCCGGCAGAAAAACTGCCAGCCGTTTGAAGTGATCCGTTTGGGGCTCGAACCCAAGACCCCAGCATTAAAAGTGCTGTGCTCTACCGACTGAGCTAACGAATCTTTTGGGGATGCAAAGGTATAGATTAAAGTGGAATAATCCAATATTTTTTTCAGGACGCAAAAGTGCTAAATTTGCGGTATGATGGAAAAAGAGGAAAAAGATATCTTGGAAGGGCTAAACACCGCGCAGGAAGCAGCGGTTCGCAACACCGAGGGGCCGACGCTGATTATTGCCGGAGCCGGCAGCGGTAAGACCCGTGTGCTGACCTGCCGCATTGCCTGGTTGTTGGCTCATGGCGTCAAACCGGGCGAGGTGATGGCCCTGACCTTCACCAAGAAAGCAGCCGGCGAGATGAAGACTCGCATTGCAGAACTGGTGGGCGAGCGAAAGGCTCGCTGGATTTGCATGGGGACCTTCCACTCTGTCTTTGTCCGCTTCCTTCGGGAATTTGCTGATCGGCTCGGTTACCCGCAGCAATTCACCATTTACGACCAGTCCGATTCAAAGAGTGCAATCAAACTTTGTATCAAAGAATTGGAGCTCGATGAAAAGAATTATAAACCCGGGCCTATTCAAAGCCGCATTTCGCTGGCAAAGAACAACCTATATACAGTAGCCGGTTATCGGAACGATGCGCAACTGATGGAAGAAGACCGGGCTACTCATCGCAGTAAACTTATTGATGTGTACGCCCGCTATTCGGAAAAATGCAAGCAGGCTGGAGCAATGGATTTCGACGATATCCTGCTTAACATGAACATCCTTCTCAAGAATCATCCGGATGTCCGGGAGATGATTGCATCACGCTTCCGGTACATTCTCGTAGATGAGTATCAGGATACGAATTATGCTCAGTACCTGATCGTTAAAAGACTCGCAGAAGCACACAAAAATATATGTGTGGTGGGCGATGATTCACAAAGTATCTACAGTTTCCGCGGTGCCCGTATTGAGAATATCCTCAGATTCCGCAAGGACTACCCTGAAGCGCGACTGTTCCGCCTGGAACAGAACTACCGTTCCACACAGAATATCGTAAATGCTGCCAACAGCGTGATTGCACACAACTCCAACCGGATTCCCAAGGAGTGCTTCTCCAAAGCCGAAACTGGTGCCAAGGTGCAGTTAATCAAAGCATTCACCGAACAGGAAGAGGCCTACCTGACGGCCTCCTCGATTGTTGATCGAATCTTTGCCGACAAGGCGCCCTATAGCAGTTTCGTCATCCTCTACCGAACCAATGCGCAATCCCGTGCTTTCGAAGAGAATCTGCGGCGGAAAAATCTTCCCTATCGCATCTACGGCGGCCACTCTTTCTACGACCGCGCGGAGGTGAAAGATATGCTGGCCTATTTCCGGCTGGTGGTCAACCCCAAAGATGACGAGGCTTTCCGCCGTGTCATCAACAACCCGCCCCGCGGCATTGGCGATACCTCCATGGAGCGTCTTGCGCTACTGGCCAATAATAAACAATGTTCACTCTTCGAAGCGGCTTCGTCCACACTGGACGAACTCGCGACTGTAGGGTTGCGAGAAGCAACGGCAGCTAAGTTCCGCGCATTCACGGGAATGCTTGCTCCCTTCATAGAACAGAGCCGTACGGAAGAAGCTTTCACCCTCGCTGCCCGAATTGGAGATGCCTGTGGCTATGTAATGGCCGTCCGATTGGACAAGACACCCGAAGGGTTATCTCGTGCAGAGAATGTGGAAGAACTCTTCAACAGTGTCAAAGAGTATTCGGAAGAGGAGGCGGAAATGCGCCGTGAACTGGCTGACGATACACCTGGAGAGGGAATGGAGATCGTGACACTCAGTGATTTTCTGGAGAATATCTCGCTTCTCTCAGAGGGTGAAAAAGACGAGCTGGTGGAAGGCGACGATAACGATAACAAGATCACCCTGATGACCATCCATGCCGCGAAGGGTCTGGAATTCCCCTACGTATATATAACGGGCATGGAAGAGGGACTATTTCCGTCTGATTCTCTCAACGTGACCGCGGCTGAAATCGAAGAGGAGAGACGCCTTTTCTACGTAGCACTCACCCGCGCGGAAAAAGTGGCGACAATCTCTTACGCCAAGAGCCGCATGCAGTGGGGGCGCACCGATACCCACACGGTCAGTCGGTTTGTAAAAGAGATTGACCGCCGTTACTTGGACGGAACTCCGGATAGCGAAGAATCCCCCTTTGGCAATTGGGGATCAGGCTCCAGCTGGGGCAGCAGCCAGCCGCGGTATTCCTCGCAGGGATCTTGGCAGCGGCCTTACGGCGGGAATCGGAATCCGGCTCAAACCAATCCGCAAGCCCGGCCTCAGCCACAGAAGCCTGCCGTTCCTCAGCCTACAGTCCATGCGGCGTTCTCCCGCCCTACCCGCACGCCGTCGGCCAACTTCCAGGCGGATGCCATCGCGGATCTTCGTCCCGGACAGCGGGTAGAACACGATCGGTTCGGATTCGGCGAAATTCTCCGATTTGAAGACAACGGGCCCCAGATGAAGGCCATTGTCCGTTTTGACGACAGCGGCGAGAAGACACTGCTGCTGAAGTTTGCTAAATTGCGAATTGTACACTCATGAAAATAGTATTCCTTGATGCGGCAACCCTTGGAGAGACCTCCCTGGCGCCGATTGCACAACTGGGCGAACTGATTACCTGGCCCACCTCTACCCCATCGGAGGCGCTGACACGTGTCAGCGATGCTGAAATCCTCATTGTCAACAAAGTAAAAGTAACGGAAGCACTGCTGGACGCTGCGCCGAAGTTGCGCCTGATCTGCGAAGCGGCAACCGGCGTCAACAACATTGACGTGGCGGCGGCCGAGCGTCGCGGAATTCCGGTACGTAATGTGGCCGGATATTCCACTGAATCAGTGGTTCAGATCACCTACACCCTATTGCTCAGCCTGATCTGCAAGCCCGAACGGTATGACGCAGAGGTTAAGGATCTGACCTATAGCCGCAGCGGTCTCTTTACCGATGTACGCACCCCGTTTGCCGAACTCGACGGCAAGACCATGGGCATCGTGGGTATGGGGACTATCGGCAGCCGGGTGGCTGCCGTAGCCACCGCTTTCGGAATGCGCGTCATCTACTACTCCACCTCCGGCACTTCGCACTGCAAGGAGTATCCCAGCGTACCGCTGGAAACGTTGCTCAAGGAATCGGATGTCATCAGCATCCATGCTCCGCTCAACGAGCGTACGAATGGACTCATTCGCGCGGCTGAACTTCGCCAAATGAAACCTACGGCCGTCATCATCAATATCGGCCGCGGAGGCATCGTGGCGGAGGCCGACCTGGCGGAAGCAATCAGCGAAGGAATCATTGCCGGTGCCGGTCTGGACGTCTATACCACTGAACCCCTGCCGGAAGATCATCCGCTGCTGCACACGAACCATCCGGAGCGGCTTCGCTTCACGCCACACATCGGCTGGACCAGCGCCGAAGCCCTTGTCCGACTGGTAGATGGCATCGCCGCCAACATTCGAAAACCCTTTTAATCCACAGCCATGTCTGAATTCATCCAAGGTAAGACGGTTATCATCAATCAACCCTCCTACGCACTCTATACCATCTTTTCCGATCCGAGCCGCATAGCCGGCGTATTGCCGGAACAGTATCGCGACAAGGTCACCTTCGGCGAAGACACCGTGCTGGTGCATGTCCAGGGATTTGAACTGGGCGTCAAGGTTCACAGCCGCACGCCATTCTCCAAGGTGGAGTTTGAGCATTACGGCCAAAGCCCGTTCCCGTTTTTCATTGCCATCTTTATGGAACCTGCTTCCGACAGCACGACCTACTTTCACATCGAACTCACCGCGGAACTCAATATGATGATGCGGATGATGCTTGGCAAGAGGTTGCAGGAAGGAGTTGATAAGATTACGGATGCCATTGCTGCGGCTGCCGCCGGAAAAATGCCGGAGAATATGCCGCAAGGGTGGCAGGATATGGTCAAGTAGTGCCGATGCTTCCCGAAGCCTTCATCTCCCTGCTGCAGGAATCCTACTCCGCAGATGCGGTGCGCCAGTTGTGCGCCGCGCTTGCGGAAACGCCTCCCGTTTCGATTAGGCGCAACGCTGCCAAAATCAGCGCTGAAGCATTGGTCGCGCACTTTGGAGAGAATGCAGACGGAACAGTGGCTTGGGCACCGGAAGGACTCTATCTCAAGCAGCGCCCTTCCTTCACGCTGGATCCGCTCTTCCATACCGGGGCCTATTATGTGCAGGAGGCTTCCTCAATGGCTGTTGGCGAGCTACTGCTGAAAGCCCTCCCGGATGCGAAAGAAAAGAGCCTGCGCGTGCTGGATCTTTGTGCGGCGCCGGGCGGAAAAAGCACCCATCTGGTTTCGTTGTTGGGGCCGGAGAGCCTGCTGGTGAGCAATGAAGTCATGCGGCAACGAGCTTCCGTGCTGGCAGACAACCTGACTCTCTGGGGCCTGCCGAACGTGGTGGTCTCGAACAATGATCCCGCCGATTTTGGAAGGCTGACAGGATACTTTGACCTGCTGCTGGTGGATGCGCCTTGCTCGGGCGAAGGAATGTTCCGCAAAGACGAGACGGCCATCGCCGAATGGTCGCCCGACACGGTGCAGCTTTGTGCAGCACGGCAGCGACGAATTCTTGCCGACAGTTGGACCTCTCTGCGCGACGGCGGATACCTCATCTACTCCACCTGCACCTTCAACCATCTTGAGGATGAGGACAATACGGCATGGATCTGCAAAGAATTGGGCGGAGAATGCCTCTCGCAGAGACACTTCCTGCCCGGGACGGATCGGGGCGAAGGCTTCTACTGTGCGCTGATTCGCAAAAATGGAGATGCCCCCCGCAAACCATTGCGCACGGCCCGCAGTAAAGCGCCAGTTGATAGCGCCGCTAAGGAGGCCGCCCGCCTGCTGCAACCAGGCTGCGCAATCCGTGAAAAGGTGACGCGCGACGGCACTCGGCTCCTAAAAGCTTTCCCGGAGGCGCTTGTCGCTGAAATGGAGGCACTTGCACAAGTGTTGTCGGTATTGCGCTCTGGCACCGCCGTAGCTACGGTCAAGGGGCGCGACCTGATTCCCGAGGCGGATCTGGCCTACGCGACGCTCTTCAATCAGGAAGCATATCCGAAGGTAGAACTGGAACGCGAAGATGCGCTTCGCTACCTAGCCCACGAAACCATCGATCTCAACAGCCACCCCAAGGGCTATCTAACCCTCTGCTTCAAAGGCCTTCCGCTGGGATTTGTCAAGAATCTCGGCAACCGCTACAACACCCTCCACCCGCTCTCTCGGCGCATCCGGATGGACATTTAAGGAAAAAAGTGTTATCTTTGCTTGCTAATCAGGCGTATCGATGCATACTGTCTATTTCGAAAACCGTTGTATCTCAATCTGTCGAAAGGAAGAACTTCCCTCCGGCATTCAAAAAGAACAAATTATAGCCTACAACGGGATCGATTCGATCCGCCCGCTTCCCGAACAGTTTGCCGCCAACACGGAGATGCCCGACCTCTTCCTGACAACCGAAGACGAGGCCGCCTGCTTCGCTGATTTCTGCTCGCTCTTCACCGAGATTCTGGCGGGCGGCGGACTGGTCTCCAACGACCGGAATGAGTATCTGATGATCTTCCGCCGGGGACTGTGGGACCTGCCCAAAGGCAAGTGCGAGACGGGAGAAAGCATCGAGACCTGCGCCGTGCGGGAAGTGCTGGAAGAGACCGGCCTTACAGCCGTAGAACGCGGTTCCCTGATCTGCATCACGCATCACACCTATCACTTGAACGGAGATTTTTGCCTAAAGCATACCTACTGGTATCGCATGAAGAACCAGGGCGGCAACCAACTCAAGCCTCAGATTGAGGAGGAGATCAACAAGGCCGAATGGATGCCCTGGAACGCGGTTCTGGACCACGCTCCGCTCTGCTACAATTCAGTGAAAGAGGTTATTTCCCGCGCAGGTCGGTAACGATCACATCATCGCCCAACGCATTGACATCCAGCTGGAAGGAGGCTTCCGGCCAGATGGTTTCCATCGTTTCTACCTGAACAATCTGATAGACGATAGACGATCCATCCCGGAGGGTGAGCGTGAAGGTCTCTTGCGCAGCATCACTCGAGAGTTGACTGCCGCCGAAGAGGGCGTCCACATCGCCACCAAAAATCATCACCTCTCCGGCAACGGTATCGTAGTTCCAAATGGTAGCGCCATCCCCATAAATCTTCAGGGCGCCGCGGGTCACGCGGAAGCAGGGATACTGCAGATCCAGCGTCCCGGTTTCAACGCCAAGCGACTTACCCTCCGCTGAATAGATGGTTTCCGTGAAGAGAATCCGGGAAGCGGGAAGGCTTTGTGCAAGTTCACGAACCTGTACGGGTTTCAGCGGCTGTGCGAAGCCCTGCACGGGTGCGACGAAAGCCGCCAGCGCAAGCATCAGCGGCAGGAGGCGGCGGTATGGTGCGATTCTGAACATGGTCTTAAACGATTGTCTGGTGGTCCAGTGATTCAAGTTTTCGGTCGAGCGTGTCGAAATCCGAAATCAGGACGGCGCGTGCCTTGCTTCCTTCAAACGGTCCGACGATGCCCGCTGCTTCTAGCTGTTCAATAATCTTGCCAGCGCGTGGATATCCGATATCCAATTTGCGTTGCAGCAGCGAAACCGAGCCCTGCTGGGTCTGTACGACAATCTTGGCAGCCTCTTCAAAAAGCTTGTCCCGACGGCGCAGATCCACATCTCCGCCACCGCCATCGCCCGTTTCATCTTCCGGTTCAGGCAACGGGAAGGGCTGTGAATAACCGCGCTGTTCCTGAATGAAGGTAGCCAGATCTTTCACCTCGTCGGTCTCGATGAGGGCACACTGGACACGGGTCAGGTCCATGTTCGGGGCAATAACCAGCATATCGCCGCGGCCAATCAGGCGGTTGGCACCCGGCGTATCGATGATGGTCTTGGAGTCCACGCTGGAGTTGACACGGAATGCAATGCGGGAGTTGAAGTTCGCCTTGATGTTACCGGTAATGATATCGGTGGTCGGGCGCTGGGTAGCGAGCACGAGGTGGATACCCACGGCGCGGGCCTTCTGGGCCAGACGGGCAATGGGCTCCTCAATCTCACGGCCTGCGGTCGTAATGAGGTCCGCAAACTCGTCAATCACCACCACAATATAAGGCATAAACTTGTGCCCGTTGTTCGGATTCAGCTTACGATTCAGGAACTTGGCATTGTAGTCCTTGATCTGGCGGACATCGGCCTGCCGCATCAGTTCGTAGCGGTTCTCCATCTCCTCGCAGAGCGACTTGAGGGTGGTAATCACCTTCTTGGTATCGGTGATGATGGCCTCGTCCTCCCCTTCCAGTTTAGCCAGATAGTGCTTCTCCAGTTTGGAGTAGAGGGAGAGTTCCACACGCTTGGGGTCAACCATCACGAACTTGATCTCAGCCGGATGCTTGCAGAAGAGCAGCGATGCAATGATACAGTTCAATCCCACCGATTTACCCATACCGGTTGCACCGGCCACCAGCAGGTGCGGCATCTTGGCCAGATCCAGGAAGAACGGCTCGTTGGTCACGGTGATACCCAGCGCGAGCGGCAGCTCCATCTTGGCCTCTTTGAACTGCGGGGAGTTGAGCACGCTCTTGAGCGGAACCACGCTGGCCCGCTCGTTCGGCACCTCGATACCCACGGCGTCCGTCAGGGTCACGACGCGCACGCCCTTGGTACCCAAGGAAATGGCGATATCTTCCTCCAGCGAACGGACCTGCGCTACCTTGATGCCTTCGGCCAGGTGAATCTTGTAGAGGGTCACGGTCGGGCTCTTGGAAGCGGTAATACCCGAAACACCAATCTTATAGTTGGCCAGGGCATTGACGATGCGCTGTTTATTCTTTTCCAGCTCGGAGAGCGGCACTTCATACCACTTGTCACGGTAGTCGTGGAGCACGGCGAGCGTAGGCATTTCATAGTTGGGCAGGTCCAGGCGCGGATCAAAGAGATGCGCCTTTTCCTCCTCAGTCAGGTTGGCAAGGAAGTCATTTTCAGACTGTTCCACATCGAGCGGAACCTCTTCTGCAGAGGCGGCGGTGGGAGCCGGTTCGGGTTCCGGAGCCGCTTCAAAGACCGGTTCGAGCGTAGGATCCGGAGGCAGAATCTCCGCGGTCGGTTCCGGGGTGACCGGAAGATCATAGAAGTCTTCCGGCTCGTCATCCTGGGTGTCGTGAACAGCCTCAACCTCCGGGTTCGGTTCGTCGTCGAACTGTTCAAATTCTTCCGCTTCTATCTCTTCCTCAGCCACCTCCTCCTCATCTGCAACCGGTTCCGGTTCAACCGGCTTCTCGGCGCGATGGGTGGTGAAGTAGATGAACTTGTCGAACCAAAGTGCCACCTTGTTGCTCAGAAGCATTGCCCAGGCCACCAGCAGAACGAAAATCACGCTGCCGCCGCCCAGCTTGCCAATCAAGTTGCACAGCCACTGGTTCGCGTAGAAACCATACGAACCACCGGGCGCACCGCCAAGCAGGTTGCTGTCGAAGAAACTGAAGATATAGGCGAACAGAACGGAGAAGATGATGGCGCCCAGGAAGCAGATGGCGAATACCCGGACCAGATTCACCTTCTTGATGCGAAGGAAAAAGGCTGAGAGGGCCCCCACAAAAAGCGGAAGCGTAAAGGCACCAAAGCCAAACAGCTTGGCCACCAGCAGATTGGCCCACAGGAATCCCAGTTTGCCACCGATATTGAATGCCTTCTGACCGGGGCTGAAGAGTTCGGGATTCGAGAGCAGGCTCTGGTCCTTGCTCCAGGTAAAGATATAGGAGATGAGGGTCGCCAACGTATAGAGGGCAATCAGTGCCAGCAGGATACCCGTCAACAGACGGACATTCCGCCAAAACTGCGAAGGGCCTTTACGAGCCGAACGCTTTTTCTTCTTTGCGGGCTTCTCCGCAGGCTTCTTCTCTTTCTTGTCAGCCATCTTTATTTCTTTCTCTTGCGGTTACGGTTCTTCTTGTAGTTCTTGCCGCCATTCTGGATCATGCCGGGACGTGCGAACGAAGCATCTGCTGCCACAGCCCCAAGTTCCAGTCCTTCAGGAACCTTGAGCCGTCCTTCGGAGAGTTTTTCAATGTCGGCAAAGATCGTAGCGTCGGCCACCGAATCTTTGTTCCAGATGAGATACTGCTGCCGCATGTAGAGCGCCAGAGCGCGGATCATCTCGCGCTTGGCCTCATCGTCCTCACGGTCAGCAATCAGCTTGATCATATTCTCGATATTCCGACCGTAGCAGGCAGCCTTTACAGGACGCTTTTCGATGGGAATCGGTTGCGGCTTGGTTTCGAGATCTTTCCGATCCGGTATCGGGTAGGGTGAATCGATGTCGATATCATAGCCGGCCATCATCTGCATGTGGTCCCACAGTTTGTGCTTGTAATCGACCATCTCCCGCACCTGCGGATTGAGCTGGGCCATCACCTGCACCACGGCACGGATCTGCTCATTGCGTTTCTCCTTGTCCGGAATGGCTTTCACCATTTCGACCATCTTCTGCACATACCGTCCATATTCGGGCAGAATCAGTTTCTCTCGCTGGGTATTGTAATCCATAACGGTAAATAATTACAGGTTGGTAACAACTTTGACGGCGGCGGGAATCAGCGTGCACTTTGCGGGAGAGCAGCCTACCGGTTCGCCGTCCACTTCCATGAAGGAGGCCGGTGTAGCCTCGATTTCGATGGTCTGCTTTGCGCGGGTAGCCATTACCTCTTTCATCTCCATAATCGTCCCCTTGAAGAGGTGTTTGACAGAGAAGAGGAATTTGATTTTCGGGAACTTCTTCACTACGGTCAGATCGAGCAGGCCGTCGTCAATCACCGCATTCGGCGTTTCCATCATGCCGCCACCGCAGTAACGGCCATTGCCGAGGGCCACCGAAAGGGCGGGACCTTCAAAGAAAGGCTCGCCATCTACCTTGATCTTAAAGTTCGGGCATTTGTACCATAGGAAGCCCTGCATCAGGCATTTATAGTACTGTACATCGCCACTTTTGCCCTTCTTCTTGGCAGCCTCGAAGAGGTGGCAGACCTGCGCGTCGAATCCCAGTCCGCCGATGTTGACCATGTAACGGGTATAGGGATTGCCGTTGTTGATGGTCTCCACCTTGACTACATCCTGGAGCATCTCTTTGTCAGCAACGATGATATCCACGGCCTTGTTGAGGTCATTCAGCGGAATCTGGTGATAGCGCGGCCAGTCATTGCCCGACCCGACGGGAATCATAGCAATGGTCACTTCTGAAGTGGGGACATCCGTCTGCGTCATGACGCCGTTGAGAATCTCGTGGATGGCGCCATCACCGCCAAGGGTAAGGATTTTGCGGTAACCTTCCCGCAACGCTTCCTTGGTCAATTCAATTGCATGATATTTGTATTCCGTGAAACTCTCGGAGTAGGAGACGCCCCTGGCGGTAAGCAATTCGGAAACCCGGGCCCAGGCCTGTCCGGCCTTTCCGCCACCGGAGAGTTTGCTGACGATAACTTTCCAGTCTTTCATAGTCATTGTTTGTCCTGCAAATTTATCCAAAAATCCCTATTCCTAATAAAAGAATTTGTATTTTTGTATTTTCAAGAGATAATAGTATGGGCAAAATCATAGCGATAGCAAATCAGAAGGGCGGCGTGGGCAAAACCACCACCGCCATCAACCTCGCCTCCTCCCTGGCCGTCCTCGAAAAACGTACGCTCGTCATCGATGCTGACCCGCAGGCCAACACCACTTCCGGCCTCAACTTCGACCCGGACTCTCAGGACAAGCGCACCCTCTACCAGGTGCTGATTGGCGAGCGCAAGATTGAAGAGACCATTCTGGAAACCGACCTCGAGTGCCTGCACATCATCCCCTCCCACATCGACCTCGTGGGTGCGGAGGTGGAGATGCTTTCACTCGAAAACGGACGCGAGAATCTGCTCCGCAACGCCATCGCCACGATTCGGGATAACTATGATTTCATCATCATCGACTGCGCACCGTCGCTCGGCCTGATTACGGTCAATGCCCTGACGGCCGCTGATTCGGTAATTATCCCGGTCCAGCCGGAGTATTTCTCACTGGAGGGATTGGGTAAACTGCTCAAGACCATCAAGATTGTCCAGACTCGCCTGAATACTGCCCTCAACATCGAAGGATTCCTCTTCACGATGTACGACGGCCGGCTCCGCCTCCACAACCAGGTGGTGGACGACGTGAAAAAACACTTCCCCGGCATGTCCTTCGAAACTGTCATCACCCGAAATGTCCGCCTCAGTGAGGCGCCTTCATACGGCAAGCCCGCGATCCTCTACGACGCATCCTCCTCGGGTGCGAACAACTATCTGGCGCTTGCCCAAGAAATCATCAAAAAGAATATCTGACAATGGCACAAAGACCTGCATTAGGCAAAGGATTGGGCGCCCTGCTGGGCGACATCGATGCGGCTCCGGTAGCTCAGGAACCGCGTGTTGCCACGGTACCCATTGCAACCGACAGCCCCGTTGCCGTCAATGAGATTGCGCTGGACAAGATTGTCCCCAACCCCTACCAGCCCCGTACCAACTTCGATGAGGAGGCCCTCTCCGAGCTCAGCGAATCCATCCGGACCCTGGGTATCATCCAGCCGCTGACCCTTCGCGAAATGCCCGAAGGCCGCTACCAGATCATCAGTGGTGAACGGCGTTTCCGCGCCTCCAAGATGGCCGGTCTCACACAGGTCCCTGCCTATATCCGGAAAGCGGATGATGCGGCCATGCTTGAAATGGCCATTGTGGAGAACATCCAGCGTGAGAATCTGGACGCGATTGAAACGGCGCTCGGGTTCCAGCGGCTGATCGACGAGTGCTCTCTGACCCAGGAGGCGATGGCTCTCCGCGTGGGAAAGAAGCGCGCCACCATCACCAACTATCTGCGCCTGCTCAACCTCCCGCCGGAGATCCAAAAGGCCATCAAAGAGAATACCATCAGCGCCGGCCACGCCAAAGCGCTGCTGTCGCTTGACAATCCCAAGGCCCAGATCCGGCTCTGCAACCAGACCATCAAGAGTGGCTGGTCGGTCCGCACACTGGAAGAGAAGGTTCGCAAACTCCTGGAAGAGAAGAAACCTGAAAAGGTGGAAGTTCCCGGCCTACCTGAAAGCTATTCCCGCCTGAAAGGGCTCTTCGAATCGCTGGGCAGCGGCGTTTCCGTCAAACGTGCCGAAAAGGGCGGCGGCATCCTGACCGTCCGCTTCAAGAATGACGCCGAGACGGAAAAGTTCCTCGAGGCTATGGAAAAGTTCAATCGATAGCGATTCGGAAGGTGCGGGCGAAGGTTCTCTTTCTCGGTCTGTTGCTTCTGGGCATCTGCTTCGGGGCAGAGGCGCAGTTCCGGCGTGAACTCTCCACCAATACCGGCTCCTTCACCAACGTTCCGGGCGCTGCGGATCCCAATAATCCGCAGGCAAACGACAGCACCTCGGTGGCTGTTGACTCCACGGCCGGATTCTCCCTGAAAAAACTCATCCGGGGCTACGCCCGCAAGGATACGCTCCCGCCCGCTTATATGTTTGCCGGCGCCGTGGTGGTTCCCGGTGCCTCCCAGATGTACAACCGCGACTGGTGGAAATTGCCCGTCATCTACGGTGGAATCGGTGCAGGCATTGGCGGCGGCATCTATTTCAATACGCAGTGGAAACGGACCGGCGATCCGCAGTTCAAGACCTGGCGCAATCTGAGTTACGCCGGGGCCGGACTCTTCTACTGGGCCTCCCTGCTGGACGGCGTGGTCTGCTACCAGACAGACGTCCGCAACCCCGTTCCCGCAAAATCCACCCTCTACTCCGCCCTGCTGCCCGGTCTGGGCCAGGCCAACAATGGAGACTGGTGGAAGATTCCCATCTGGGTGGGCGGTTTCGTAGCCTGCGGCTATGCCTTCCACCTCAACGACATGGAGTATCAGCGCTTCCGCTATCTCTATACAGTGGCCAGTGACTCTTCTACAGGCTATTACGGTGCCGTCTCCTCCTCACAGGCGGAGTGGTACAAAGACCTCTACCGCAAGTACCGCGACTATTCGGTACTGGCCTTCGCCGTGGTCTATATCCTGAACATCATTGACGCCAACGTCTTTGCCTATATGGCGGACTTCGATGTGAGCGACAACCTGGCTTCGCTCCGTCTGGAGCCCACCGTCCTGAATCCCGAATACTCCCTGATGGCGGCTTCCGGATCCCCGCTGACACCCGCCGTGGGACTTAAACTGAACCTCAATTTCTGATAACCGATGAACTATAGAAGAATCGTAACCTCCGTACTCGTGCTGCTCGCCGGCACATTCGCCTTCGCCCAAACGCAGGACACCGTCACCCACAGACTGAGACCCACTGGGCGGTTGAGCAAGAACCTCGTCATCGACGACCTGCAGCGCCAGATTGACTCGCTCCAGAAGGCTTACGATTCGCTCTATGTAGAATATCAGTCCGTCATCCAGCCGGTGAACGTCACCGATACGGAAGACCTCATCACAGACAACGACACCACAACGGTAGAGCTGCCCGACTACACGCCGGAAAACATCGACTCGCTGCTGCATGCCTACTATATCCAAATGGACCAGCAGCTTACGAGTTTCGACTTCGAGAGCATGGACCGCGATACGCTGACCTCCAGCATTCCCGATTCGGTTTACATTGCCCGCCTGAAGAACATCAACTCCTTCATTCCGCTGCAGTTCAACCGCTACGTCAAGAACGACATCATCCACTATACGGAGAAGATTCCGAAGGTCACCGCCCGCATCTTGGGTCTGGCACCCTACTACCTGCCGCAGTTTGAGGAGATCTTTGATGAATTCGATATGCCCAAGGAGCTCAAGGCTATGGCCGTGATTGAATCGGCCCTCAACGCCAAGGCTGTTTCCCGCGCCCGCGCCAAGGGTATGTGGCAGTTCATCTACACCACCGGCCGTCGCTACGGCCTGAATATCACCTCGTTCGTGGATGAGCGATTCGACCCGGTCACCGCCTGCCGCGCCGCAGCCCAGTACCTGAAGGATTCCTACATGATCTTTGGTGACTGGCAGCTGGCCATCGCCTCCTACAACTGCGGAACCGGCAATGTAAACAAGGCCATCCGCCGCAGCGGCGGTAAGACCGACTTCTGGGAGATTTATCCTTACCTGCCCCGCGAAACCCGCGGTTACATCCCGGCTTTCATCGCGGCCCTCTATGTGTTGCAGTACTACCCGGAGCACGGCATTGTCCCGGCACAGGTCACCCTGCCCGCCCATATCGACACCATCCACGTGAACAAGATGCTGCACTTCCAGCAGGTGTCCGACAACATCGGCATCTCCATGGAGACGCTCCGCGAACTCAACCCGCAGTACCTGCACGACATTATCCCCGGAACCGAGCGCCAGTATGTGCTCCGTCTCCCCTATAACTACACCGGTCCGTTCGTAGAAAAAGAGGCTGCCATCTATTCGTACAAAGACAGCGTCTTCTTCAACGAAACGGCCATCACCAAGATCAAGGAGACCGGCGGCGGAGAGACCGGCGGACGCATTGTCCACCGCGTAAAGAAGGGCGAAACCCTGGGCGGCATCGCCTCCCGCTACCACACGAGCGTAGCGAACATCAAACGCTGGAACGGCCTGCGCAGCAATACCATCCAGGTGGGTCAGCGCCTCGTCATCTACGGAAAGAATGCGGCGCCCAAGACCACGACCGCCACGGCGAAACCCGCTCCTTCCGGAGGCAACAAGACCACAACTTCCGGCGAATATGTGACCTACACGGTCCGCAAGGGCGATACCCTCTCGGCAATCGCATCGCGCAACCACGTCTCGCTGGGTACGCTGATGAACCTCAACGGGCTCAACAAGAACAGCAAGATCTATCCCGGAATGAAACTCCGGATCAGGAAGGCACAATAATCATCCGAAAGACGGAACCAGCCTTCCAGGCTTTTGACAGGGGCATACCTCACCAGCAGGTAGGCCCCTGTTCCTTTTCCGTAGAACTGTCGGACACTATAGCTCTGGGGCAGCCCCTTTTCGTAAAAACTGATGCGAGAATCCCAATCTGCCGTGTCATAAAACGTCACGCGCCCTGCCAGTGTGAGGTGACGGTGGAAGGCCGTGAAAGCCGCCTCTGCATAAGCTGCGCCACCGCCCGGTCCGCCCTGTGCACGGGCTCCCAGCGTCCATTGATCCGATAGCGACCAGCTACCACCCAGCCGTGCCTGCCACTTCCCGGAATTGTTGCGGAAGAGGAATTGCGCGGATGAGCCATCCACAAAGGCGCCCGTGAGTTCCAGCCGCGCGCGCCAAGCCGATGAAGAACCTTCATAACCAAACCGGGTCCAGGGATAGTACGAATACTCGCCATGGGCGCGGAGCGTCCAGGCTTTGCTCAGGTAGTAGCGCAGGGAGAGGGTTGCACCCGCCTGATTGGCACAGGCGCTCAAGGTAGAATAGGCTCCGGCATGCGTGGCAATGTAGGATTTGTCGTAATAGCGCAACAACAGGCTGGCCTCCAGCGCATAGATAGGGCTCCAGAGGGCTCCTGCCACACAGGCAGGCGCTCCGTGGGCATCCACCGCCGCCTCTCCGAAGAGTCGCCACTCCGTGCTGTGCCAGTAGCCGTCCACCCCCAGGTTGCCCCACCATCCCTCATACTGCTGATAGCGGTTGTAATTGTGGATGACCCGGCCGTTGGGCTTGTCATAACGATAGGCTGCGGTCGTCAGGCCTATCCGTCCGTGCGCGAAGTCACGCCCTAGGGAGAGGCCCGCCACCCACTCGTGCATTGCATGACGCTTTGCGCGCTCCGTATCGCTCCGATGCAGGCCATCCGTGGCAATCGACGTATAGGCGCCGTCCGCGATTCTGGCATCCACGGCATTGTAGGAGGCCAGCGCCGTCAACCGCCAGGCATCCAGCTTGAGGGTCGCCCCTGCACCCCGGAAGAAGTTCGATTCGTCCGTAGAGGAATAGAGTTTCAAGCCGCCGGTGTGGCGAAGTACCGAAGCGGGCTCTCCCAGCAGCGCGCCGGCACGAAAGGCTTTCCAAAGCACCAGTCCCTGTCCGAATCGGGCGGTAAAATCGCCTGCCACCGCCTGCTGCAGCACCGCGCCCCGGGTTCCGCTCCACCCAGCCGAAAGCGAGATAAAGTCCGGCAAGAAGCCTTTCTGCCAGGATTCACCGGCATCGTGATCCAGCGTTGCGGCAAGCGCCAGATGCGGAGTAGCTCCGCTGTATTTGCCCGTCAGAGAAGGTGCCTTCTCCCCTCGCTTCCAGCGGGTTCGCAACAACGTACTGTGCCGCCAGAGATGCTCGGAAGAGGGCGCCCCGGGGAGTTGTTCGCTCCCAAATCGGAAGAACTGCGCGCAAAGTGTCGCCTTCTCCTGCGTGAAACCATCTACGGTGGCCAGTTCCCCGGCCGAGAGAATGTCGCCGAACTCCTTGCGGTGATCTATGATACTCTCAATCTGGAACAGGGTCAGCAGCCCCGTCTCCTCCAACGCTTCGCGCGAGAGGCTGTTGATGTCCGGGCGCCGCCGCGCCAGCGATTCATAGCGGGCAAGCAGCGCCTCCTGCGCCGAAGGATCATCGGCCAGTTGTTCTACCAGGGCCGTCAATTCGGCCGGAAGTGTTTGGGCGTCAGCGCGCCTGTCAAAAGCGGATAAAAAAAAGATTGTCGCGAGGCTGACAATCTCCAGGGCTATCCTCCCTACGATCTTACTCCTCATAGCAAATATGTCTTGAAAAATAATTATCGTTCGAAGATAATGATTAAATTTGTATCCATAATCAATAATTTCTGGTATGGCTAAAATCAAACTTCAGAACAGGACTTTCGTTCCGTACATCAGCAACGAAGAGATTGAAAAGGCGATTGACCGCGTTGCCGAAAAGGTGAATGCAGACTACAAGGGCTGCACCGATGTTCCTATCATCCTCTGCGTCCTCAACGGTTCCATTATCTTTACGGCAGAACTTCTCAAGCGACTCACCTTCAACTGTGAGTTGGCCACCATCCGCCTCTCCTCCTATCAGGGAACGGAAACCACCGGCGTTACCCGCAAAGTGCTGGGCCTAACCGTTAGCCTTAAAGGCCGCCGCGTGATCGTGGTAGAAGATATCGTGGACACGGGCCATACCATCACCGACCTCACCCGCATTCTGGCAGAAGCCGGTGCTTCCGACGTCAAGGTCTGCACGATGCTTTTCAAGCCGGCCATCTTCAAGAGCACCATCAAGCTCGACTATGTGGCCATGGAGATCGAGCCCAAGTTCATCGTCGGATTCGGTCTGGACTTCAACGAGCTCGGCCGTAACCTCAAGGATATCTACATTCTGGACGAATAGTCAATCATGAAGCATTTCATTCTGTTCGGCCCTCCGGGCGCCGGTAAGGGCACCCAGGCCGCACTGATGGTTGAGAAGTACAATCTTCTCCATATCTCCACGGGCGATCTGCTCCGTCGCGAGATCAAAGCCGGCACGGAGTTGGGCCGCCAGGCCGCCGCGCTGATTGAAAAGGGCAACCTGGTTCCCGACGAAGTCGTGGAAGGGATGATTGCCAGCGAATTGGCCGCCCATCCGCATGTCAAGGGCTTTATCTACGACGGATTTCCGCGCACCGTGGCGCAAGCCGAAGTGTTGGACAAACTGCTGGCCGACCGCGGCGAGAAGGTGACCGGAGTCATCTCCGTGATTATCGACGACGAGATGGTCAAGGAGCGCATCAAACACCGCGCCCATCTGGAAGACCGCAAGGACGACATGGATGACGAAATCGTCGCCACCCGCATCAAGAACTACCACGCCAAGACGGAGCCGGTCATCGGCTTCTATAAGGCGCAGGGCAAATACCACGAAATTGACGGTGTGGGTCCCATCGACACCATTTTCCACCGCATCTGCGAGGTGATAGGCTAACACAACCCCATGGCGGATAGCAACTTCATAGATCACGTACGCATCTACTGCAAAGCCGGAAACGGCGGCAAGGGATCGATGCACCTCCACCGGGCCAAGTACGTGCCCAAGGGTGGACCCGACGGCGGCGACGGCGGCCGGGGCGGTCATATCATCCTGCGCGGCAACAAGCAGATGTGGACGCTGATTCACCTGCGCTACCGCAAAAACATCCGCGCCGAGGACGGCGGGGACGGCAGCGGCCAGCTCAAGACCGGCAAAGAGGGTGACGATATCATCCTTGAAGTGCCTCTGGGAACCGTAGCCCGCGACGGAGAGACCAACGAGATTCTATTCGAGATCATGGAGGATGGTGAGCAGCGCATCCTGGCCAAAGGCGGCCGGGGCGGTCTGGGCAACAACAACTTCAAGAGCGCTACCAACCAGACACCGCGCTATGCCCAGCCGGGCGAACCGGGCGTGGAAGGGCTCTTCATCCTGGAGTTGAAAATCCTCGCCGACGTAGGCCTGGTGGGCTTCCCGAACGCAGGCAAATCCACCCTGCTTTCGGTGGTTTCAGCCGCCAAACCCAAGATTGCCAACTACGCCTTTACCACGATGGAGCCGAACCTGGGCATCGTCAATTATTACGACGACAAGTCGTTCGTGATGGCTGACATTCCGGGCATCATCGAAGGGGCGCACGAAGGCAAGGGACTGGGGCTCCGCTTCTTGCGCCACATTGAGCGCAACGCGATGCTGCTCTTCATGATCCCTGCGGACAGCAAAGATATCAGCGCCGAATACAAGATTCTGCTGAACGAGCTCAAGCAATATAACCCGGAACTGCTGGACAAGCAGCGCATGATTGCCGTCACCAAGTCGGACATGCTGGACGACGAACTCAAGGCCGAGATTCGCCGTCACATGCCGCGCAAGGTGCCCTACCTCTTTATCTGCTCGCTCACGGGCGAAGGCATACCTCAACTGAAAGATCTGCTCTGGCGTACCCTCAACCGTGATGAATCCGCTGATTGAGTTTGATCAAACCCTCTCGCTTGCGCTTAACGGCGCGCATGCGGCTTGGCTGGATCCGGTGATGCTTTTCTTTTCGCGGGTCTATGTCTGGCTACCGCTCTACTTGGCTACGCTGGCGCTTTTATTCTTTCGTCTCCCCTGGCGCAAGGCACTGATTGGCAGCCTGATGCTGATAGCCGCCTTCGCCTTTACCGATATCTTCACCCACTGGCTCAAGGAGCACGTTTTCCTCCGCCTCCGCCCCTGCGAAGATCCTTCGCTGGCCGGCCTTGTCCGCTTGCTGGAATCCCACGGCAGCCGCTACGGATTCCCTTCTGGCCACGCCGCCAACACCTTTGGATTTGCACTGGCCAGCGCCTGGCTGCTGAAACGGAAATGGTGGACTATCCCCCTTTTCTGCTGGGCGGCCATCGTCTCCTACAGCCGCATCTATGTGGGAAAGCATTATCTCGGGGACGTACTGGGCGGTGCGACCTTCGGCCTGCTGGTCGGCGGCCTTGCCATCCTGCTGATGCATATCCTATTTAAAGTTATAGACAAACGATGCGCTGCCTGATTGACACCTCCACTGATCCTTATTGGAATCTGGCGGCTGAAGAGCACCTGCTCAAGGCCTGGGATGCCCCGGTCTTCCGCCTTTGGCGCAATGCACCGGCGGTGATTGTGGGGCGCAACCAGAATGCACACGCGGAGATCAACCGTCCTTATGTGGAGGAACACGGGATTGCCGTGGTTCGCCGGCTCAGCGGCGGCGGCGCCGTTTTCCACGATCTGGGCAACGTCAACTTCACCTTTATTGACCGCGTGGGATCCGAGCGCGACAGTCACGATATGTTCCGCCGCTTCACGGCCCCCATTCTGGAGGCGTTGAAGCAGCTTGACGTGGAGGCGCGACTGGAAGGGCGCAACGATTTGACCATCGACGGTGCCAAATTCTCCGGCAATGCCATGTGCATTGAAGGCGGCCGGGTATTGATGCACGGCACGCTGCTTTTCAGCGCTTCCTTTGCCGACCTTTCGCAATCGCTGCTGCCGCGCAAGGAGAAATATGAGGGACGCAGCGTGCAATCCGTTCGCAGCCGCGTGACCAACATTGCCAGCCACCTGCCCAAGCCCATGGAGGTCACGGAGTTCATGGACTTTATGGCTGAGACGGTTGGCCGCACAGGCACCCCCTGGACATATAGTGCAGAAGATCTGCAGGCCATTAATCAACTGGCTGATACGAAATACCGCACCGAAGCGTGGAACTTTGGCCAGTCGCCGGCCTTCTCCTTCAATGCCTGCCGCAAGTTCCCGGGCGGGTTGCTGGAGGCATCGCTCGATGTACGGGGCGGCGTGATTCGTGATATCGATGTCCGCGGAGATTACTTCTTCCGCGAACCGACGAGTGCTTTCTGCGCGGCACTGCGCGGATGCCCCTATACAAAAGAGGCGGTCACCGCCGCACTGGGGGCGATGACCGTCGATGACTTTTTCTGCGGCGTCAGCGGCGAGGAGCTGCTGTCGCTGCTCTTCTGATTACTGGAATCGTTTCTCCTTGGCCTGGACCAGCATGTCCTTGAGGGTCTTGGTGCAGTCCACAATCGCGGACTCGAAGGTTTCTGACTTGCGTTCTACAACCATGTCTTCTGCGCCCGGGACAATCACGCGAATCTTCACGTTTTTGTTCTGCGGGTCGTGCAGCAGGGAGAGGTTCACCTCCATGAGCGCCGCTTCGTCGTAGAATTTCTCCAGCTTGGAGAGTTTCTTGTTGGCGAAATCGATCAGTTTCTGATCGGCGTCGAACTTGATGGATTGAATCTGGATTTCCATAATTACCTCCTGTTTTTTGCTCTTGGGTGAGCGGTTAAATATGTCTCTTTCAACTGTTCGAACGAGTTGTGCGTATAAACCTGGGTGGCGGCCAGCGAGGAGTGTCCGAGTATCTCCTTGATGCTGTTCAGGTCCGCTCCGCGGTTCAGCAGGTGGGTGGCCAGCGAATGCCGCAGCACGTGCGGCGACTTGCGCCCCGTGAATCCCTCCAGTCCCGAAAGCTCCTTCTTCACCAAGTTGTTGACGAAAGCCGGATAGAGCGGCTTGTCGTGCGGTGTCAGGAAGAAGTACCCTTCAGGATTGTCAGGATGCTCCTGCTCATTTCTCTTCAAATATACATCAATTTCCTGACAAATCAAAGAGGGAACCGGAATTTCCCGGGGTTTATCTCCTTTACCGATGACCCTAAATACGCGACGCTGCGGATCAAAGTCCTTGATTTTAAGATTGCAGAGTTCGGCGCGACGCATTCCGGTACTATAGAGCACCAGCAAGATTGTCCGGTTGAACAACGGCTCAAAATCCTCGCTTTCCAGGCAACGCTTCTGGGAGAGTTCAAAGTATTTGGCTACGTCATGCTCAGCATAGAACTGGGGCAGGCGTTTCTCCTGTTTGGGACGCGGTACCTTCTTGATGGGGTTGGCGGTCAGCATGCCGCGCTGCATCAGATAGTGACACCAAGTGCTAAGGGCGGAGAGATGCTGGTTGACAGTGCGTGCCGAAAGGCCGTGTTGATCCATTGATGCGGAGATATAACTCCGGATCATCCGAGGCTCAAGGGCTTTAGTCACCTGGTTGTCAGAGAGATCATCGAAAGCTGTTTCAGGCATCACATAGCCGTAATAGCCCAAGGCCGCCTCCCGGTAGAGAGTGGTCGTTCGGGGAGAATAGCGCCGCTGCACCCGCAAATAATCGATGAACTCGTCAAAAAGTTGCATTTCTTTACAAAGATACGAAAGGCTTTTGTATTTTTGTGTATGCAAAAAATCATCATTCTCGATTTCGGCTCGCAGACCACGCAGCTTATCGGACGTCGCGTCCGTGAACTGGATACCTTCTGCGAAATCCTTCCCTACAACAAATTCCCGCAGGATGACCCCGACGTCATTGGCGTCATTCTCAGCGGATCGCCCTTCTCGGTCTATGACCCGGAGGCTTTCAAGATTGACCTCGCGCAGATCCGTGGCCACTACCCTATCCTTGGCATCTGCTACGGTGCGCAGTTCATGAGCCACACGCTGGGAGGCCGCGTAGAGCCCGCCCCTTCCCGCGAGTACGGCCGCCAGCACCTAACTACCTTCGATACGGCCAATCCCCTGTTCCATGGGTTTGATCAAGGTTCACAGGTGTGGATGAGCCACGGCGACACCATCACGGCGTTGCCCGCCGGCTTCAAGACCATCGCCTCCACCGAAAGTGTCCAAAACGCTGCCTACCAGGCTGAAGGTGAAAAGTTGTGGGGCGTGCAGTTCCACCCGGAAGTTTTCCACACCGTTCAGGGCACCCTGCTGCTCAAGAACTTTGTGGTTGATATCTGCGGCAGCAAGCAAAGTTGGAGCGCCGCTTCGTTCGTGGATACCACGGTGGCCGAGCTGAAAGCACAACTTGGCAATGACCGCGTGATCCTGGGCCTCTCCGGCGGCGTGGACAGCAGCGTGGCTGCAACCCTCCTGAACCGGGCCATCGGCAATCGCCTGACCTGTATCTTCGTGGATCACGGCATGCTCCGCAAGAACGAATTCACGCAGGTGATGGAGGACTACAAGGGTTTGGGTCTCAACGTGATCGGTGTGGATGCCAGCCAGAAGTTCTTTGCAGATCTCGCCGGCGTTTCCGATCCCGAGCAGAAGCGCAAGATCATTGGTCGCGACTTTATCGAGGTATTTAACGCCGAAGCCCACAAGATTACCGATGCCAAGTGGTTGGCACAGGGCACCATCTATCCTGACCGTATCGAATCGCTCAATATCACCGGTAAAGTCATCAAGAGCCATCACAACGTGGGCGGCCTGCCCAAAGAGATGCACCTGCAGCTTTGCGAACCGCTGAAATGGCTCTTCAAAGACGAGGTGCGTCGCGTAGGCCGTCAGTTGGGAATGCCCGAGCATCTGATTACGCGCCATCCCTTCCCGGGTCCGGGTCTCGCCGTCCGTATTCTCGGCGACATTACTCCGGAGAAGGTTCGTATCCTTCAGGATGCCGATGACATCTACATCCGCGCCATGCGCGAATATGTCTGCGAAGACGGTGAAGTGTTATACAATAAGATTTGGCAAGCCGGTGCGATCCTGCTCTCCACGGTCCGCAGCGTCGGCGTGATGGGCGACGAGCGCACCTACGAGCATCCGGTTGCCCTGCGCGCGGTGACCAGCACCGACGCGATGACAGCCGACTGGGCTCACCTGCCCTACGATTTCATGGCCCGCGTCTCCACGGATATTATCAACCATGTCCGCGGCGTCAACCGCGTCTGTTACGACATCTCCTCCAAACCACCGGCAACCATCGAGTGGGAATAAAAGACAAACGGGCGGCCAAATGGCTGCCCGTTTGTGATAATATATATGCACTTTACGTGGAATTATTCCTCCTCGAGTTGCATATGCTGTACATAGATGGCCTTGTTCTTCTGCTCGCGACGCTTCACAGACGGTTTCTCGAACGTCTTGCGGGAGCGGAGCTCGCGGACGATGCCGGTCTTCTCGAATTTGCGTTTGAACTTCTTGAGCGCTCTCTCAATGTTCTCGCCTTCTTTAACCTGTACGATGATCATTATGCAAACACCTCCTTTTTCTTAGGGACGGCAAAGGTAGGTAAAAAAACGATACGTACAAATTATTTTTCCATCAACTTCTTATACTTAAATCGCTTGGGTTCGGCGTTGCCGAGCCGCATCTTGCGATTCTCCTCGTATTCGGAGTAACTGCCCTCAAAGTAATAGACCTTCCCCTCTCCTTCAAATGCGAGGATGTGGGTGGCGATACGATCCAGGAACCACCGGTCGTGCGAAACGACCACGGCGCAGCCGGCAAAGCTCTCAAGGCCCTCCTCCAGCGCACGGATTGTGTTGACATCCACGTCGTTGGTAGGCTCGTCGAGCAGCAGGACATTGGCATTTTCCTTGAGCGTCAGCGCCAGGTGCAGGCGGTTGCGCTCACCACCGGAAAGCACGCCGCACTTCTTCTCCTGGTCGGCGCCTGAGAAGTTGAAACGGGAAATATAGGCCCGGGCATTCATCTCTTTGTTGCCGAGGCGGACATATTCCGAATTCTCCGCGATGGTCTCAAAGACCGTCAGCTCAGGATCGATCTGTTTGTGCTGCTGGTCCACATAGGCAATCTTGACCGTCTCACCCACCTCAAAGGTGCCCGTGTCGGGCTTCTCGTAGCCCATGATGAGGCGGAAGAGCGTAGTCTTGCCCGCACCGTTGGGGCCAATCACGCCCACGATACCTGCCGGCGGCAGCGAGAAGTTCAGATCTTCAAAGAGCAGGCGGTCGCCGAAGGCTTTGCTCACTCCCTTGCACTCGATGACCTTGTTACCGAGGCGCGGACCGTTGGGGATGAAGATTTCGAGCTGCTCCTCTTTCTGCTTGACATCGGCATTGAGCATCTTCTCGTAAGCGCCCAGACGGGCTTTACCTTTGGCATGACGGGCCTTGGGGGCCATGCGGACCCACTCCAGCTCGCGCTCCAGCGTCTTGCGGCGCTTGCTCTCCTGCTTCTCCTCCATAGCCAGACGGGCACTCTTCTGTTCGAGCCAGGAAGAATAATTGCCCTTCCAGGGAATTCCCTCGCCGCGGTCCAGCTCCAGAATCCAGCCGGCCACGTTATCCAGGAAGTAGCGGTCGTGGGTGACGGCAATCACCGTACCCTTGTATTGCTGCAGATGCGCCTCCAGCCACTGGATGGACTCGGTATCCAGGTGGTTGGTGGGCTCGTCGAGCAGCAACACATCCGGTTCGCGGAGCAGCAGGCGGCAGAGGGCCACGCGGCGGCGCTCACCACCACTCAAGGTTGCGACTGAAGCGTCGGGGTCGGGGCACTGCAGCGCATCCATGGCCCGTTCCAGCTTGGAGTCGATATCCCATCCGCCGGCATGCTCAATGGCGTCGGTCAGTTCACCTTGCCGCTCGATCAGTGCATTCATCTCCTCGTCCGACATGGGTTCGCAGAACTTCATGCCGATCTCGTTGTATTCGGCGAGCAGATCCATCACCTCCTGAACGCCCTCCTGCACCACTTCCAACACGGTCTTGGAGGGATCGAGCTGCGGTTCCTGCTCCAGGTAACCCACGGAATAGCCCGGCGCGAAGACCACCTCACCGCGGGTGGGGGTCTCGATGCCGGCGATGATCTTCATCACCGTAGATTTACCGGCGCCGTTCAGACCGATGATACCGATCTTGGCACCGTAGAAAAAGGAGAGATAAATATCCTTGAGGATGACTTTGTTGTTGTGCGGCAGGATCTTGCTCACACCGTTCATCGAGAAGATGATCTTTTCGTCGGCCATAGTAGCGGTGGTTTATTTGATGAAGCCCCGTTGACGGAGGGCGAAGAGAATCAGTTCGGCCGCCCGTTCACGGCCATCCTCCCCTGCAGCCGAGACACAGAGGTCGTAGCTTGAGGAGTCACCCCACTTCTTGAAAGTGAAGTAATTATAGTAGTCAGCACGACGCTTTTCCTCCAGGGAAACGTAGCGACGTGCAACGGGAAGGCTAAAGCCGTGGTCCGCGCCCACCCGTGCAGCCCGCTCATCGAGCGGAGCCGTAATAAAGGCGCTCAACAGGTTGGGGCAGTCACGCAGGATATAATCGGCACAACGGCCCACGAAAATGCAGGAACCCTTGGCAGCCAGCGAGTGCATCACTTCGCTCTGAAGTGAGAAAAGGTTGTCGTCCCCCAGTACGGCACGCTGCGAGAGCGATTCGTTGAGCGGACTCATAGCCCGGCTACCGGAAAAGAGCGCCGAAAGGCCGCGTTTGCGGGGCCGCTCATCGGAAGAGAGAAAGACTTCCGTGGAGAAGCCGCTGGCCTTGGCCATCTCGGCAAGCAGGTTCTTGTCGTACATCGGGATATCCAGACGCTCAGAGAGGATGTTGGCCACCCTGAGCCCACCAGCACCGATCTGCCGGCCAATCGTAAGGATAAACGTTTGTTTTTGCATAGCTGCGAATTACTTGGGTTGAACGTCTGTTTCTGCCTCTTTGCGGAACTGCCGCTTGAGGCGAAGCAGCATCATTTCAGAAACGATGAGGGCCGCCAGGTCGGAGGCCGGCATACTGTACCAGACGCCGTCGGTCCCGAGCCAGCGGGGCAACAGCGCCAAGAACGGCAGGAGAAACAACAGCTGCCGTGTGAGGGATAGGAAGATGGCCTTGCGGGCCAGTCCCAGGCTCTGGAAGAAGTTGGAAATCACGATCTGACGACCGATGATCAGGAATAGCAGCACATCAATCGTGAAACCGTGGGCCGCCATCGAAATCAACTGTTCATCCTGCGTAAAGAGCGATGCGGCAGTTCGCGGGAAGAATACGCCTACGATAAAGCAGACGGAGGTCACCGCACACGAACAAAGCACCGTCAGGTGGAACACCCGCATCACGCGGTCGTACTGCCGCGCACCGTAGTTGTAGCCCGCAATGGGCTGCATTCCCTGCGTAAATCCCATCACAATCATCAAGAAGATGAAGACCAACCGGTTGACGATACCATAGGCACCGATAGCCAGGTCTCCCCCATAATGCTTGAACTGGTTGTTGATGAAGATCACCACAAAGCAGGAGGCCACATTCATCAGGAAGGGCGCCAGTCCAATCGACATGGAGCGTCGGGCAATCCCCCAGTCCACGGAGAAGGTATCGCGGGAGAAGTGCAGCAGTTCACGCTTATCGCTGAGAATGCGCAGGATCCAGACCAGCGCGATGCTCTGCGAGAGAATGGTAGCAATGGCCGCACCTTGGATTCCCATCTTGAAAACAAAGATGAAGAGCGGGTCCAGCAGCGTATTGATACCTACGGTCAGCAGCGTGGCGGCCATCGCCTTCTGCGGATGGCCGGATACGCGGACAATGGAGTTGAGACCGAAGTAGAGGTGCGTGATGATATTGCCCAGCAGGATGGGCATCATATAGCTGCGCGCATAGGGCAACGTCTGGTCGCTGGCCCCGAAGAAGCGCAGGATGGGATTCAGGAAACCGACTGATATGACCGTGAAAACCAGGCCGATGAGCACATTCAAAATGAAAACGTTGCTCAGCACCCGCTTGGCCGTATCGTAGTTCTTCTGCCCCAGCAGCACGGAGGTAAGGGTGGCCGCGCCCACACCGACCAGCGTACCGAAGGCCGCCGACAGGTTCATCAGCGGAAAGGTGAGCGCCAGGCCGGAGATGGCCATCGGTCCGCAACCCTGCCCGATAAAAATACTGTCCACCATATTATAAATGGACGAAGCCGCCATCGCAATGATGGCGGGCAACGCGTATTTTTTGAGCAGCTTGCCGACCGATTCGGTCCCAAGCTCCAAAGGAATCTTCTCAGCCACAGGCTATTTGGCGGTCATTGCAGCCAGCGCAATGGAGTTGAGTTTGGTGTCAATGCTGTCGGCACGGCTGGAGAGCACGCACGGAGCAGCGGCACCAGCTACGATAGCGGCGGTGCGGACACCGGGGCAAAGCTGGGTGTTGACCTTGTAGAAGACGTTGGCAGATTCGATGTTCGGGAAGAGGAGGCAGTCAGCGTCGCCGGCCACTTCGCTCTTGAGCTTCTTGATAGCAACAGCCTCTTTGGAGAGTGCTACGTCAAGTGCAAGCGGGCCGTCGAGGTAGCAACCGCCAATCTGTCCGCGGTCAGCCATCTTAGCCAGCAGGGCAGCCTCAACGCATGCAGGCATACCATCGAGCATCTGCTCGGTAGCAGCAACGGCAGCTACCTTCGGTTTCTCGATACCGAGTGCCTTTGCGGTGTTCACCAGGTATTTGATCTCAGCCTGTTTCTGCTTGAAATCCGGAGCCGGGATCACAGCCATATCGCTGACGATGATGAACTTGGGATAGTTCGGGTTCTGGACAACCGAAACGTGGCTCAGGACAGCCTTCGGAGGAAGCAGACCGTTCTCTTTGTTGAGAATGCCGCGCATATATTTATCCGTGCTGCAGAGACCCTTCATCAGGATGTCGCCTTCGCCGTTGCGGACCATCGAGACAGCCTGTGCGATGGACTTGAGTTCGTCCTTGTTGTCAATGATGGTGAAGAGCGCCGGGTCAATGTTTTCAGCCTTGCAGACAGCGGCAATCTTGTCGGCATCACCGACGAGCGTAGCCTCTACGATACCCAGCTGGACAGCCTTGCCGGCAGCGGTTACAGTGTGGTCATCAACTGCCCATGCAGCAACAAGGCGCTTTTTGCTCTTGGAACGGAGCACATCGAAAAGTTCGTCAAAATTCTTGATCATGATGGTTTTATTTATTTGAGTGATTTGACAATGTTCATCGTATCGCGGGCGATCACCAACTCTTCATTGGTCGGCATCACGCAGACCTTCACCTTAGAAGTAGGTTTGGAAATCATAGCCTCCGTGCCGTGGATGGTCTTGTTGACCTCTTCGTCGAACTCGATGCCGAGGTATTCCAGACCCTGGATAGCAGCGAAACGGGTGGGTGCGGAGTTCTCACCGATACCACCGGTGAAGGCAATCAGGTCAACACCGCCGAGCGCAGCCGTGTAGGCGCCGATAATCTTCTTGATGTTGTAGCAGAGAACATCCTGTGCGAGGGCGGCGCGGACGTTACCAGCCTTGGCAGCCTCTTCGATGTCGCGGCAGTCGGAGGAGACGCCGGAGATGCCGAGCAGACCGCTCTTCTTGTTGAGAATCTTCTCCACATCCTTGTGGGTGAGATTCTCCTTCTCAGCCACATACGACATGATGGTGGGGTCAACGGTACCGCTGCGGGTGCCCATCGGCACGCCTTCCTGCGGGGTGAAACCCATGGAGGTATCGATGCACTTGCCGTCTTTGACAGCGGTGATAGAGCTACCGTTGCCCAGGTGGCAGGTGATGATGCGGGAGTTGTTCAGGTCGATTCCTGCAAAAGCAGCGGCAGCAGCGGCTACAAACTTATGGCTCGTGCCGTGGAAGCCGTAGCGGCGGACCGCATATTTCTCGTAGTACTCATACGGAATTGCGTAGGTGTACGCGTAGTCCGGCATCGTCTGGTGGAAGGCGGTGTCGAAGGTAGCCACCTGCGGAACCTGCGGCATCAGCTCTTTGATAGCCTTGATACCCAGAAGGTTTGCGGGGTTGTGAAGCGGGGCGAGGACGCAGAGTTTTTCAATCTCTTCCTGCGACTTGGGGGTAATCAGCGAACTGCCTTTGAAGTACTCTCCGCCGTGTGCCACGCGATGGCCGACAGCCTGGATTTCATCGAGGGATTTGAGTACGCCATGCTCCTTGGAAACGAGCAGGTCAAGCACAGCCTTGATGCCCACCGTATGGTCGGGAATCGGCATCTCCACCGTGTATTTGTCGTGATCCGGAACACGATGGGTCAGGGCGCCCATCTTTTCGCCGATACGCTCAACGAGACCCTTTGCAAGCAGGGAAAAGTTGTCATCGCTCTTCATATCAAGCACCTGGTACTTCAACGAAGAGCTACCGCAATTCAATACTAATACGATCATATAATTGGATTTTTGTTAAAAATCGATTAAACTGTGCAAAGTTAACCATTTTTGGGTGAAAACCTGCACCTTCTTCGTATCTTTGAAAAGTTATGAGGCAAGGTAGGTATATCGTTCTTTGCACGGTGGCTTTTCTCCTCGGAGACTTGCTCGGCGGGTGGCTCCCCCTCCCCGCCGGCGGATACCTTGCCGCGGCACTCGGATGTGCTGCCTTCACCTTTTTCCAGCGCCATTTCATCCCTATTCTGCTCACCTTCCTGCTGCTTGGAGCGGCAGCGGTCCAGACTGCCCGCATGCCCGGTAGGACGGCTGTACAAGGATGGGTTGAAGCGCGCTGCCAGACAGCCCAACGGGCCTGTTCGCAGCGATTGGAAACCCTGCTGCCGGGCGGCGGTGAGCGGGCGGTTGTCAAAGCGCTGGCCATCGGGGACAAGCAGGAACTGGACCGCACCACGCGACAATCCTACCGGGCCAGCGGCGCCTCTCACCTGCTCGCCCTTTCCGGCCTGCATGTAGGCATTCTCTACAAAATGCTCATCACCCTCTTCTATCCGCTCGGCGGCAACCGGCACCTGCGGCGCCTCCGCTCCGTTGCGGTGCTCGGATTTCTCTGGTTCTTTGCGCTGGTATCCGGGATGAGTTCCTCCATTTCCCGGGCGGTGCTGATGATCACCATCTACGAAGGTGCCGCGCTGGCGAATCGCCCGAAAGACGGATGGAATGCATTGTCTATCAGCGCGCTCCTCATTACGCTATTTCACCCGGAAGCCCCGCGGCAGATTGGTTTTCAACTCTCCTTCTGCGCCTGTATCGGCATCTTCGGGCTCTACCCGCATCTCAAGGGGCTGTTTCGCAGCCGGATCCCTCCCCTTACCGCAATATGGAACGGAGCCGCACTGGCCATTTCCTGCCAGGCGGCTACCTTTATCCCGGTTTGGCTCTACTTTCGGAGCTTCCCCGTCTATTTTCTGATTACAAATCTGCTGACGCTGCCGTTGGTTACGGCGACACTCTATTTGACGGTGATCACCCTACTGGTTTCCGTTGCAGGAGCGCCGGCGGAACTCCCTGCAGAATGGCTGCAGGGAGTTGTCCGGCTGCTGAACCGTGTGGTCGCGCAGATTGCGGAACTGCCCTAATTACCAGTTGAAGTTACCGGGCGTAAAACCAGGCAGGTTGCCATTCACTTCGCTGGTGGCAATCACCTGTTCGGTTTCCATGTTCTGGATGAGAATCTCGGGGGTAATGTATTGCTTTTTCATAGCGCTCTCCTCATTAAAAACTGGAAACATCAATGGAAGTAACATCTCCCAGACTCTTCAGTTTGAAGCCTGAGACGGAATAGCCCTTAACGACCATCGAATAGACTCCCGGTGCGGAATAGAGGTGCTCCAGGAAGGTCTCAACACCCAGTGTATCGAAGCTTTCGTCGCCCCAGAATACCTTGGCTGCTGCATACGAATCGGCCGTCATATAAGGTGAGTAGTAAGTACTGCCCGCAGCGAGGTTCAGGCCGATGGTAACGGTCTGCTCTTCGCCGGTGACCACATACTTCTGGCAGCGGATCGAGAAGCCGGCAGCCTGCGGCTGGGCTTTCGGTGCCACGCCAATCGTATCGGAAGATACTCTCCAGGCATTCTGTCCGGAGGCGCTGTTCTTGTCGAACCAGAAGTAGGAAATTGTTCCTGCGTTCTGCAAGCTGCCGCTACCGGAAGCGCGGGTACCCGGTGAAGGGAACCAGATAGTCTGTCCGTCGATGGTAATGGAACGGCCCTTTCGGGTAGCGTCCCAAGGCGTATTCGCCAGCTTCAGGCCAGAAATTGCATCGGCGAAGGGAACGTGATAGCCTGCCGGGCACGGGTCATAAATGGTCTTTACAGCGGCGGACCAGAGGGTTGCGTCGGAATTCACCAGCCAGTCGCCAGAGGACTTATAGACGAATTTGGTCGGGTTCGCAACTGCAAACTCTACCGTACCGTTGTCCGTGGTCTGTCCCACCGTAGTAATGCTCGTTCCAACAACCTTGGCAGCCGTCGTTCCACTCAGCACACCTGCGCCGGGGAATGGATCTTTACGGCCCCACTGATAGAGAAGTCCGTTTGCATCTACGGCACCCGGAGTGGCTGACAATGCACCCAGGTTGCGGTCCATCATGACAGCACCACTGTAGGGATTCGGATCACCTTCAGCGTAGGTCTGGTCCTCATAGCCGTTCGGAAGAATCCAGATATGCCAGCTCCAGAGGACTGCCCCCGCTTCATTAACAACACCAACCAGTGCATTACCGGCTTTAATAGCCTCGGGAACAGCGAAGTAGAGATAACCGTCATAGTATGCCACATCGGATACCACGGTATTCTTGGTCAGGGTAGCGCTGGTATTCACCGTCTCCCACAGCAATTCGCCATAAGCCGGCGTTCCTACGGAAGAGGAACCATTACCCCGAACGATGGGCAAGCGGTAGGTACCCGGCTGGGAAACGATGTAACAGTTGGCCGTCTCCTGGGTACCAAGGGTCGTAGCCGGAGTCTCATCGAAAACAATCCTGTCATCCAGAGCGCCCAGATCATAAATTGAACCGTTGGCCAGCGAGTTGGAGGTGGAAGTTGTGATACTGCCCAAACGTCCGTCCTTGGTAACAAAGGTAAAACGGGTACCCTTGGCCATGGTAGCGGCCATACAGGAGATGTACCGGTCACCCTTTCCGCTGAAGTCCACGCGGATGGTCTTGAGCGAATAGGGCGCATTGTTGGAATACTTGGCACCTGTGGACGGGGTAATCTTGAACGAGCCCGAGAAGACGGTGCTATTGCTGAACTGCATGACAGCCACGTCTTCGCGGTCTATCGAGAACTTGAGAATGGCCGAAGCGTTCTTCAAGGAAACTGTTGATTCTGCAGGCTCACAGGTACCTACTGCACGGTGCACGTGGCCGAAGATACCATCCTGAATAATCGGAATCGAAGCGATAATCTTGCCGGAAGCAACGGTCGCATCCTCATCATAAGGATAGAGAAACCAAAGGGTTGTATCGGCACGGAGCGTTCCCGGAATGGAGAGTTCCGCGAAATCCTTGCCTGCAAACTCATCGGGAACCGCCACGCGTGCGGAACGGATACCGTCAGAAACCCAAAGGGCATCACCGACCTGCCACTGCGGGGTGACATCGTTAATGTCGGTTCTCGTGGCCCCTTCCGTCTGTGCACAAGTTACGGTCAGCGTCCTCGACTCACCGTCAATTCCGGGGCCGGGAAGCGGTTCCACGTGCGCACAGGATGCCAGCGCCGCGATGGCGGCGAAGGCGGCAATAATGGAATGGAATGTAGTATGTTTCATTGTATTGCGATTATTCATTAGAAGGTCAGGGTAATATCTGCGGTTTGGGTACCGAGCGTCAGATTCAAGCGGTAAGTACCGGCAGGATAGTCTGAACACTTCAGGGTGAAGTTGGTGCCGCCAGAGGATACCGTACCGTTGGCCACCTGCTCATCTCCGGCGTTGAACAACGTCCAGGACGTATTGGGGAAGGTATATACCGTAAAGGTACGGGATGTCTTGTTATACGCAATCGAAGAATAATCCCGGATGTGGAGATACATCTCAGGCGTAAAGCCCTCGTCCTGGCTGTAACCGAATTTCACCCACGGGTCGGAAGCGGTGGCGCGATACATCGGAACCACCTTGTCGCCCCGCTCGATGGTGGCCGTCGTCTTCAAAGACTGGTAGCTGGTCCACCAGGTAAAGGAACCGGAGGCGAGCGAAGAGATGGAAATATCCGTGGAGCGCATCATCATCTTGATATTGCCATCCTTGTCCGTGTGGGCAAAGTTGATCTTGCAGCCGGCAGACTCATAACCGTAGTTATATACGGCACCAAAGCGAATAGTAAAAGCACTGTTTTGGGAAACCGTGCCGCCATACGGCGTAATACCGTTGTATTTGACGCTGCTCTGCGTGGTGGGACGCATATAGAAATGGAGTTTGTAGGCTCCGCCCGCATCGGGTTTCACGCCCAGATAAGCCACCTGGGAAACCGTATAGCTTCCGAAAGCATCCAGCTGGTAGTATCCGTTGCTGGAAGCATTCCAGCCGAAGTTGATCAGGAAACGGTCTGCAGCATCATAGCCGTCCACGACGAATGCGTGGCCGGCAGAACCGGAGTTACCGGCAAAAAGGATTGGATTTCCCTCCTCCAACTGTCCCTTAAGCAACGCCCTCCATTCATCCAATGAGGTGTAGCTGCGGGAGTGGCGGGTGGTACCTGCATCATAACCCATGTAGGTCACCAGATTGGCCACGCCGGTACCGGTAGAGGCGCCGGAAGCGCTGGAAGAGTAAGACATCTTGCTCATGGCGCCCACATGGAAGCAGAGCGTTGCTACCGCATCGGCTTGTTCGTCGGTATAGGCCACATCTTTGTATTTGGGAAGCATCTTATCCCAGAGATAATCCTCACCCAATTCCACCGGACCTACCGTAATCTTGTTGCTGGTATATTTAGGCAGGGTACCGGTACCGTGTGCAGGATGCTTGTGGAAATGCATCACTTCGCTGATAGCGGTTGCCACACAGCCCACGATTGAGCGCTTGCCAGCGGAATCCAGCGGGCATTTGCGGTTGAACGGAGCACCCTGGCCCCAGTCTGCGGTCTGCAGGTCGAGCGTTGCAGGAGCGCCTTCGCCACGCGTCAGCGTCAGTGCAGCTTCCCAACGGGCACGTTCATTGGCCGTAGTGTGCTGGCCGGAAAACCTCCGCTCGTTGATCTGTTGGCTATAGAGCTCCATCCACTCGCGCATGTGGGAAGGCATCTCCTCCAGCGGGCAGAAGGTGTGCTCCAGTGAATAACCGAGGATCGGGAAAGCGGCATCTGAACCGGAGATGATAACGAAACCACCGCCCTGCCGGTTGAATACATACCAGGCAGGAGCCTGGCCGCTACGGGTTGCCGCGATGGTCTGATCCGTTCCGATCAGCGACAGCGCGCCGCCTGCGCGGGTATCTACGCCACACTGGGCAAAGAAGGTCTCCGCCGCCATGCGAGCCTTGGACAAGGAGATGTCATCTGCCTTGAGAACCGGGGCTGCCAGCAGCAGGAGCGCCGCGAAGAATAACAATACTTTTCTCATATAATTGAACTATTTGTTTGTTTCAAGCAAAGGGCTGTATTTGTGGTACAATTTTGAAGCCAACGGACGTACGGGACCCGTAGGGATCGTCGGGAAAGCGCCCAGGCGCTCTTCCCACCATACTTTTTCAAAGTCGGTCACGGCCGTATGATAGCGAGCAAAGGCCTCTTCATCAAACTCACCGCCGGCATCGAGCACCGCATCCACGGCATCGAAGAACATCCGCCAACGTTCGCCATAGAAAGTGGCTGTGAGGCCGTTCCAAGTACGGGAGGCATAGTCGTTCAGAAGCATGGCCTTGTCGCTCCAGGTGGTGAGGATATTGCGGGCATTCTGTTCAAAGTAATCCGTCTCGGCGGCATCCTTACCCCAGGCGCGGGCATCAGCAATCCAGATGCCGGTCAGGAAGTAAGGGCAGCAACCCACCATCCCATCCACATCGGAAATCAGCCCCAGAAGCCGCTCACGCTGTACATTCATTCGCTCCCGGTCACGCGCGGCATAAGCCTCTTCGTAGGCGCGGAACTCCGTGAGGAAGAGGTTGCTCATAGCCTGACGGGCGATGTTGGCCAGATCGAAGTCGAAGGCCGGTCCGCGGCCGTCCGATGCGAGCAGCAGGCGCCAGACCTCGAAGAGGGTCGCGTTCTCGTAGGCAATCCGGGGATTCGCATAATAGGTGCGATACTTGCCAAAGGTAGGACGGATATTGATGAGCGGGCACTGTCCCGGGCGGGAAGGTGCCGTATAAATGCTGTCAATCAAGAGTTTCCAGGCAGCCTGACTGCTCTGGTCAATGCATCCGGCGCGCCGGATGGCGAGATGCTCGCCCCAGGAGTCCAGGTCGCGGTGCTGCGGCATATCCCACGCCTTCTCCAACACATATTCATAAATATAGGGATTACAGTCGAATCCCTCGAGTGTGCAGCCGATTCCGCAGAAGTTGTCGCCTCCCTCGCGGAAGGTATTCTCCACGCGCTCGTCAATCGTCTTGAGGTCACCCACCAGCATGGTGTTTCCGCCGAAGTTACCCAGGTAGCACCAGATGTAAGGCACACCATAGAACTTCTCGGTGCGCTGCCAGACCTCCTGCCGTTCGCAGTAATAGTCCAGCATTAGCTGGCGCTCCGTAGGGAATGAGGTCAAATAAGCCTCCACACGGTCGTTCAGCCAGTACTTGCGTTCGTTATAGAAGAGCCAGCCCATCTGGAGCCAGGTAGCCTCCGGATCAGCCTTTTGCAGCGATTCATAGACCTGGCGGCTCACGCGACCCAGATACTTGGGTTCCCAGGAGGGCGGCATCAGTTCGTTGAAGATGTCGATTCCATAGATATGATCCGTACCGTAGAGTTCGGTCTCCAGTGTCAGGAACTTCTGCTGGATCTCCGTATAGAGATCGCTCATCGGATCCAAGAAACTGCAGGCATACTCATCCTGATAGCCCGACCAGGCCTCCAGCTGCGTGATGGGCGCATCCGGACGGATGCGTTTCAACTCGCGCGGCACGTGACCGGCAAAGGCGGGCAACACGGGACGCATAGAGAGTTCCCGCTCGCGCGCCACAATCTGCGTTTGTAGGGCCTCCTGCCCTTCCAGCCAGGATTCGGGCAGCGGACCGCCCCAGCGGTCGATATTCTGCATGCGGTGCCACGGCAGGTGGGCCGGACCGGTGAAATAAGCGCGCACCTCTTCGGGTGAAAGGCCCATCTCCGTCCAGATCTTGTACCAGACCGATTCCTGACCGGTGATAGCCAGCGGCAGATTCACGCCGTTGAGCGCCATCCAGTCAATCACATGCTCCCACTGCTCCCAGTTCCACCAGGGCATCGTGTAGCCATAGGTACAATAGTTGAAGAAGAAACGGTGCGGCACGCGGGCCTCTATGCGGACTGGCGTCTCCACCTTGGGCAGACGGCGCGGCATCCGGAAGGTATCCCAGATAAACCAGCCGACCTCGCGGTGGCAGTAATACTTCAGGTAATAGTTGAGACCCACCGCCATAGCGCCGGCGTTGTTGCCGCCGATCACGATCTTGCGTCCCTCCTGACGAAGCGTGAAGTAATCCGCTTCTGCAGCGGGAAGAACCTCGAAAACAAAGCGGTCCGCCTTGGCGGGAAGTACGCGGGAGGCCAGTGCCGAAGCGGCCGCTACCTCCGGATCCGCATTGTTAGAAACGGGCTCTGAGCCACATCCGGAAAGGATGGTGAGCGCTAGGAAGGCCAACAGAATGTAACGATACAGTCTCATGAAATTTAGTTACAATCAAGCAAATGTACGAAAAGTATTTCAAAAAGCGGCGAACTGAGAATAAAAAACGGGACGACCCGAGGGCCGTCCCGTCCAAAATGGTAAATCAGATGAATTATTCGTTGCTGGTAGAGAGAATACCTTTGTTGTAGTCAGTTTCTCTCTGAGGGATAATCCATGTCCAGTTGTGCTTGGTCGGAGGAACCGTACCCAGGAAATCGGCCATCCAGCTACCACCGTTAGCCCAATCCTTACGAACGATCGTATCGCCCCAACGCTTGAGGTCAAACCAGGTGAAACCTTCACCCCAAAGTTCGATACCGCGATAGAGCTTAATTTCGTTCATCAGGGCTTCACCAGTCAGCGTGCAGGTGTAACCCGGATAACGGCCGGAAGTAGCATTGAGGGCAACGAGAGCAGCCTGTGCATCAGCCGGCTTATTCAGGCGATAATTTGCCTCAGCCTCGATGAGCAGCATTTCGGAGGAACGGAAGAGGGTCAGGTGACCGACGCCCGGAGCTTCGTTGCAAGCGAACTTGAACTGCATAAAACCAGCCACATAGGCCGTGGAATAGAGACCTTTGCGTCCATCGGCGGAACCATATGTAAAACCATAATTGTAGAGGGCATTCGTGGTCTTTTGAGTCGAAGCTAACATGGTTTCTTTATTCATGGCATCTTCGTAGCCCGTAGGATCCAAGAAGAGTTTCTTGCGGATATCAGCGGCGTTGATCTGGTTGAAGAACTCCCTGCTAATCAGCTTAGGACGTTGACGAACGTTACCCGCATTGGAGTTGTAGGCAATATAGCCGAAGAAGGAATAGTAATAGATGGTCTCATCACCCACATTGTACAACGACCAGATGGACTCGCTGGTAGGGTTACAGAAGCCCTTGTTGTAGTCAGCAACACTCATGAGCGGATAGTTCGCGCGTGCGAGCTTAGCCATATCAAGTGCCTTCTGCCAGTCCTCACGGGTGAGGGCTACGCGAGCGTAAATTGCATAAGCTACGTCGAGGTCCATCTTGTGAACGTCTGCACCACGCTTATTAGCCTTACCGGACTCAGTGAAGAGCGTGATAGCATCGTCAAGGTCCTGATAAATCTGTGCATAAACATCCTTCGTCGTGGCACGGTCAAGATTGTCTTCACCACCGGCAATGAGACGGAGCACGCAGGAAGGCGTGTCACCGTTATTGTCGGACCAGCGACGGCCGAACAACTGGACGAGGTTGCTGTAGCAATATGCGCGATAGGTAAGCGCTTGTGCTTTGATGAACTTGCGGTCAGCTTCCGGTCCTTCTGCGGCATCAATATTAGAAATGATGGAGTTGGCGTTGCTGATGACCATGTAATAGTAGTACCATGCGTACTCGTTGATATCATCACGGTTGTTGTCATACTGTTCGCCCAAAGCTTCGAGTTTCCAGCCAGTCTGGTTGCAGGACATCAGTTTATCACCGGGATACTCACCCATATAAAGGCGGATAGTACCTTCACCATTGAAGCCCTGGCCATAGTCATTGTACTGGCAGTACATCAGGCGGTTGAGACCATTAACAGCAAGGGCTGCGTTTTCCGTGTTTTCGAAAATCGTAGCGGTAGCCGTACTGGAGGTCGGCGCGGTATTGAGATATTCAGAGCAAGCTGCGAGAGAAAGAGTAGCAAGGACGAGTGTTATGATAGAAAACTTTTTCATATTCGTAAACATTTATCTTGCATTAGAAATTGACTTTGACACCGATAGTACCTACGCGCGGGGTGTTGATGTTGTAACCATACACAGCACCATTAAAGCTCTGCTGAGGGTTGAGACCCTTGCGAGCGGTGAAGGACCAAAGGTTTTCGATGGAAGCATTGAAGGTGATATTAGCAACGTCCAACTTGCTGACCACCTTCTTGGGAAGCCTGTAGCTCAGATTGATATTCTTGATAACCAGATAGTTACCACTGATAAGCGAGCGGGTGGAGGTAGCGTTGGAATAGCTATTCCAGTAGCTGTCAATACGAGGAATACCGTTCGGATCGATACGATTCGGGGAGTCTTCGCTCATGCCATTGGGAATGTCGCTCCAAGACTTGAGCAGGTCTACGTGATAAGCGTGAGGCGAGGACTGGGTCACAGAAATCAAACTCTGGTAAGCGTAGTCAACACACTTGCCGCCGAGAGCGTAGGTAAAGAGTGCGGAGAGGGAGAGATCCTTGTAACGGAGCGTAGTGTTGAAGCTACCGAATACTTTCGGGAGAGAGCTGCCAGCCCAATCTTTCTTAGCATAAGTGGTGCTGGTAACATACTCAACGCCATTGATAACCGCACGATATTTGTCAGGAACCTGGTCCTTATTGAAATCTTCGAAGTCCTTGAGGTCTTCGTTCCAACGCTGACCGACGATATTCTCATCGAGAATGTAGTACTTGTCGGAGTCAATCTTGTAAAGGGAGAGACCGGTCATCTGGTCAACACCTACCCACTGATACATATAGTAGTCATAAATACCATGACCTTCAGCCTGGAGTTTAGTACCGTTCAAAATAGCATTCTGAAGGCCATCGTAGTTGGTACCGTTTGCCTCAGGGAGTTTCAGGATGGTGTTCTTCATCATGGTAGCGTTGAAGCCGAAGTTCCAGGTGAAGTTCTTATTCTTGATAATGTCGTGATCAACGGTGATCTCAATACCACGGTTGCGGACGGAGCCGATATTCTTGGTAGTCGAAGCCTCGGTAGAGGAGTGACCGTCACCGCCCTGTGAGAACGGAGCAGGAACGTCGAAGATCAGGTCCTGAGTGGTCTTGTTGAAGAATTCGAGGGTAAAGTTCGTGCGGTCGAAGATACGACCTTCGAGAGCGGTACTGAATGCATTCTCAGATTCCCAGACAAGTTCAAGAGACTCATTCTGACGCTTGTAAGCTGCGGTCATTCCGCCATACTTCTCAGATACGGTGTAGAGGCCCATGTATGCATAGTAGCCTGCGCCACCATCGTTACCTACCTGACCGTAGGAAGCACGGAGGCGAAGGTTGTCAATCCAGGAATAGTTCTTAATGAAATCTTCCTTGCTGAGCACCCAAGTTCCACCAAGGGACCAAAAGCTACCCCAGCGGGATTCCGGAGCGAACTTGGAAAGAGCATCGCGACGGAAAGATGCCTCTGCATAGTATTTATTCTGATAGCCGTACTTAACGCGGGAGAGATAGGAGTCCTGAGCGTAGTTGGCGTAGTAACCGGTGTACGAGGTAATATCGGTAAAGTTCACCAACTCATACTTATTGGCAAAAGTCTGGTTGGTCTTGTAACCATACTGATAGTCATACTTATAGGAGAAAAACTCATGACCGATGAGCGCTTCGATACTGTGATCACCAATCTCTTTGTTGTAGTTCAAGAGCTGCTGGAAAGTCCAGTTGGTGTAGAGGTACTCAGTACGGGATGCGCGGCCGTTGTTGCCTACGCCGTCACCAATGACTGCACTGTTGTAGGTGCGGTCCTTGCTGTTTTGGAGGTTGAGGTCGCCCTTGATGGAGAATGTGAAGTCCTTCAGGAACTTTATATCCATGAAAGCCTGGAAATCTGTCGTCAGTCTCTTGATGTGGCGAAGATCGAGTTCTGCCTCCCAGATGGAGTGGCGGGACGGCCACTGCATACGGCCGGTGGAGTCGCCACCGTCATACTGCTTGTTACCGTTTTCATCCAGAACAAAGTCGCCGGTAGCGCTGTCATGGAGATAGATCGGGTAAATCGGGGCCATGATGGAAGCCTGGTAGATCGGGTTTGCGTAAGCGGTACCATCGGAACGGTAATCACGCTCCTGAAGAGACGCGCTAACGTTGAAACCAGTCTTCAACCACTTGCGAGGGGTGACGGAGACATTGGCGCGACCGGTCCAGCGTTCGAAGCCGGAGTTGATGGTCTGGCCCTGATCATTCAGGTAACCCATCGAGAAGTAGTAGTTGCTCTTGTCGGATGCACCGGAACCGCTGACATTGTAGTCTTGACGGTAGCCTACGTGCATAACTGCATCGTGCCAGTTAAGGTCTGTGTAACCCGGGCGGATATTTGCGTTGGCGTTGAACACACCGTCAGCATCGAAGAGGTCGGCCGTAGCGACATCAAAGATGTTATAATCACCGAGGTAGGTGAGGATGTTCGCGCGAACGCTTGCGATTGCTTCAGCCTTGCTCTTAGGTGTATCACCCTGCTGGAGACCATTAGCCGCGCCCGTGAAGAAAATCTGCATGAACTGCTTTGCATCTACGCGATCGTACTCAGGGATCGCACGGTTGTAGAAGCCCTGATTCACACTGACATTCAAGCCCACCTTGTCGGATTTACCGCGGCGGGTGGTGATCAGGATCACACCGTTGGAAGCGCGGTTACCATAAAGTGCAGCGGAGGTTGCGTCCTTCAGGACAGTGATGTTCTCGATGTCATTCGGGTTCAGGTCGGAGATGTTACCGCCGAAAGGAACACCGTCGATTACGTAGAACGGAGAGTTACTGCCGTTGACGGAACCGAAACCGCGGACACGGATGGAAGCATCGTCACCGGGGTCACCCGCCGTATTCACCATGATACCAGCGGACATACCGGCAAGCACATCCGTAACACTGGCAACAGGGCGGGCTTCAATGGACTCGGATTTGACGGTAGCAAGAGCACCGGTGACCGACTCTTTCTTAGCGGTACCATAAGCCACAACTACGACGTCATCCAGGATGGAAGCCTCGGATTCGAGGACCACGTTGATCTGGCTGCGGCCTGCGACCTCGATTTCCTGGGTCTTGTAGCCGACGAAGCTGAAGATCAGCGTAGCGGTTCTCGGAGCATCGATGGAGAAGTTACCATCCAGGTCGGTAGAAGCGCCCTGCATGGTGCCTTTGATCTGAATCGATGCGAAGGATACGGGCTCGCCCGTAGCCTTGTCAGTCACGTTACCCTTCACGGTGATGTTCTGAGCGGAAGCAACGCCTCCGAGGAGAACGAGAGCCAGAAGAGAAGCGATCAAAGATTGAAATTTCCTCATAGAGTTCTTTGAGTTTGGTTAAACGAAAAAAATAATTGTTTGTGTTTTAACTTATTGCAAATAATTGAGTCTATATAAGTTAGGGTTCGTAACATTTCATTAATACGTCTGGAGCCAACACACCAAACCTATTAAAACGCGAAGGAACGAAAAAAATAGCTTTTTTGCAACATTTCTTAGAAATTCATATGATTACCTTACAGTTTCTAACCGGTACAACCCTTTCTGCTTTCCTGAAAGAACGCATTGTGGCCATGCAAAACCGGACTGTACTCTACCATGGACACCCCTATTCCAAGGATGCCATCGCGCTTTCCGTAAGAAACAACAGAAAACCGGTACAGAGATTTATATACCTATATTTAATAATAAAGTCTTACGCATCCTGGAACGCTGGGGCGGCGGTTTGCCGCCGCTGAGCAATTCCCTGCTGAACCGGGAGATCAAGGTTCTCTGCAAAATGACCGGCATCAACGAGACGGTAAAAGTGGTGGAGCGCGTGGGAGGCCGGGAACTGGTGAGGCTGGTCCAGCGCTGGAAAGATCCGCTCACCCGTCACACCCATGCAGACGGCGGCAACTACATCGCTTCGATGGCTGTCTCCTACCCTGCTACGGGCGACGCTTCCCGCAACGAGTGGACCTGGATGACCCCCAGACGCGAAACGGATTACAACACGTTGATTACTAAATAAATGTGTCTATTACCAAAGAAGGGTGACCGCGAGGCCGCCCTTCTTTTTGGGTGCTGTCAGAAGATTTCGCCGTCCCAGAGCATCTTCAGGAAGTCAAGCACATTGATTAACTCAATGTCTTCGACCTTCCTCGTTACCGGCTCCAACGAAACGAGAATCAGCCGGCAGTCCGGATGCTCTTCCTTGAACGCCTTCAGCCCAGCCTTATGCCTGGACTTTATCTGCTCGGAGGATTTGATTTCGATGGCCACCTTGGCATCGCCGATAACGGCATCGACCTCTTTTTTGTCGTATGTGCGCCAGTAAGAGATGATTTCTTGTTTTTCCCTGTACCCTTTGTATGCGATGATCTCCTGCATCACAAGGTGCTTAAAGGCGTGGCCATAATCGTCAGTGCCACGTTTCAGGGAATGTCGGCCCATCAGGTAGTTGGCAATCCCCACGTCGAAATAGTAGAACTTGGGGGTCTGGACAACTTTCCGCTTTACCTCTTTCCTATATGCAGGAATCTGGTACCCGATCAGCGTATCATACAGAATCTGAAAATATGACTGGACGGTTTTGGCCGATACACCACAGTCGGAAGCAATGTTCGAATAATTCAGCATTTCTCCATCGGAAATGGCGGCGACTTCCATAAAACGTTCAAAGGCTTCCAGTTCCCGGACTTCACCTTCTTCGCGTATTTCCTCGTTCAGATACACTTCCACATAACCTTTGAGCCGCTTCGTGGCGTCCGGTACCATGTAGTGGCGGGGAATCATCCCATTCTGGACTGCACGGTCCAGTTGAAAGTCCGTGACCTCCGGCCAGACAAGAGGATACAGCGTTTCAGGGATCGCCCGTCCACCGAGAGTATTCGCACCGGTTTTTTTGAGTTTCCGGGCACTTGAGCCACTGAGAATGAACCACAACCCCTTGCTAGCCATCAGATAGTGGACGATATCCAGCAGTTCCGGCACTTTCTGAATCTCATCTATGATGACAAGAGTCCCTGCCGGTTTGTCCGACAGTGCCTCCTTCAGCGCATTCGGATTCTTATTAAAGAACTTTCTCAGTTCCGGATCAAGCAAATCGTAATAAATATTGCCCTTGAACCGTTCTTTCAAAAGGGTAGATTTCCCCGTCTGACGCGCGCCAAACAAGAACATTCCTTCATCCAACTTGCTCTTTACATCAAATAATCGCTTATACATAATACCTCGAATAATCGTGATTCTACTCCGGATTTTTTCATAAAATTATGAAGTATGGTCGCAAATTTATACGATTTCTAAGAGAAAAACAAATAAAGTAAAAAAAAGGGTGACCGCAAGGCCACCCTTTTTTTGATGTATTCATGAGAGATTACTCGAACTTCTGGTTCAGGATCTCCATGATTTTGATGGCAGCCGTAGCGACCGGGGTGCCCGGGCCGAAGATGGCCATTGCGCCGTCGCGATAGAGCTCGTCGTAGTCCTGTGCAGGAATCACGCCGCCCACGATCACCACGATGTCTTCGCGGCCCAGCTTCTTGAGCTCTGCGATGATCTGCGGCACGAGGGTCTTGTGGCCTGCAGCCAGCGAGGAGACGCCAACTACGTGGACGTCGTTCTCCACAGCCTGCTTTGCAGCCTCTTCCGGAGTCTGGAAGAGCGGGCCCATATCTACGTCAAAACCGCAGTCAGCATAACCGGTAGCCACCACTTTGGCGCCACGGTCGTGGCCGTCCTGGCCGAGTTTTGCAATCATGATACGAGGCTGACGGCCTTCCTTCTTTGCGAATTCAGCGACCATCTTCTTGGCCGTTTCGAACTGCGAATTGTTCTTGACTTCAGCGGAGTAAACACCAGTGTTCATACGGATAACTGCTTTATAACGTCCGACAATCTTTTCGCATGCATCGGAGATTTCACCGAGGGTTGCACGCACCTTGGCTGCCTCGACGGCGAGCTCGAGGAGGTTGCCGGTCTTGGTCTCCACAGCGTGGGTGATGGCAGCGAGGGCTTCCTGAACGGCAGCTTCGTTGCGGTGTGCGCGGAGTTCCTTCAGACGGGCAATCTGGCTCTCGCGAACCTTGGTGTTGTCCACGTCGAGAATCTCGATGGGATCTTCGTGCTCAAGACGGTACTCGTTGATACCGATGATCTTGTCCGAACCCGAGTCGATGCGGGCCTGCTTGCGGGCAGCTGCCTCCTCGATACGGAGCTTAGGAATACCGGTCTCGATAGCCTTGGCCATACCGCCGAGCTTCTCCACTTCCTGGATATGTGCCCAAGCCTTGTGTGCCAGCTCGTTGGTCAAGCTCTCTACATAGTAGGAACCAGCCCAAGGGTCGATACTGCGGCAGACCTGCGTCTCTTCCTGAATGTAAATCTGCGTGTTACGCGCGATACGTGCGGAGAAGTCGGTAGGCAGTGCGATTGCCTCGTCGAGTGCATTGGTGTGCAGGGACTGGGTGTGGCCCAGTGCGGCGCCCATAGCCTCGATACAGGTGCGGGCCACGTTGTTGAACGGGTCCTGCTCGGTGAGCGACCAACCGGAGGTCTGGCAGTGGGTACGGAGCGAGAGGCTCTTCGGGTTCTTGGGGTTGAACTGGTTCACGATCTTTGCCCAGAGCATGCGGGCTGCACGCATCTTGGCAATCTCCATGAAGTGGTTCATACCGATTGCCCAGAAGAAGGAGAGGCGCGGTGCGAATGCGTCCACGTCGATGCCCGCCTTGATACCGGTGCGGATGTAATCCATACCGTCTGCCAAGGTGTAGGCCATCTCGATGTCGTTGGTAGCACCGGCTTCCTGCATGTGGTAACCGGAGATGGAGATGGAGTTGAACTTGGGCATATACTTGGAGGTATATGCGAAGATGTCACCGATAATACGCATGGAGAACTCCGGCGGGTAGATGTAGGTGTTACGCACCATGAACTCCTTGAGAATGTCGTTCTGGATGGTACCTGCCATCTCTTCCAGCTTGACGCCCTGCTCCAGGCCGGCCACGATATAGAAGGCCAGCACGGGAAGAACGGCGCCGTTCATGGTCATGGAGACGGACATCTTGCCGAGCGGAATCTGGTCGAAGAGGACCTTCATGTCTTCTACGGAGCAGATGGACACACCTGCCTTACCCACGTCACCCACTACGCGCGGATGGTCAGCATCGTAGCCGCGGTGGGTTGCCAGGTCAAATGCAACCGACAGACCTTTCTGGCCAGCTGCCAGGTTACGACGGTAGAAAGCGTTGGACTCTTCTGCAGTGGAGAAACCAGCGTACTGGCGGATGGTCCAAGGCTTGTTCACATACATCGTGGAGTAAGGACCGCGGAGGAACGGGGGAAGGCCGGCGGCATAGTTCAGATGCTCCATGCCTTCGAGATCCTTGGCGGTGTAAAGCGGCTTCACCTCGATTCTTTCGGGAGCGAGCCAGGCTTCGCCTGCGTTTGCAGCGCTGCAGCTCTTTGCTGCTGCACCTGCGTATTCGATATCTTTATTGAAATCAGGTCTCATGGTTCTTCCTCCTTGTTAAAGTGCCTTGATGCCCATCAGCTGCTGATAGCCCCGGAGGGTATCGAGGATGTTGCACTTGACGTGGATATAATTCTTGACGCCTTTCTCTTCCAGTTGCGGGCGGCATTCGGGGTCGCCGGCGACCACCAGGACGGCTTTGTCACCGAGCAGTTCGGCAATCTGCGGAACAGCCTCGGCGTACTCGTCGTCGGCCGAGCAGGCCACGACGATATCGGCCTTAGCAGCCACGGCTGCCTTGACACCCTCTTCAATGGTAGCGAAGCGGTTGTTGTCCACCACCTTGAAGCCGGCCACTGCGAAGAAGTTGCAGCTGAACTGTGCGCGTGCGCGGCACATAGCCAGGTTGCCGAAGGTCAGCATGAAAACCACCGGCTGACGATCGCTGCGGTCGGTTGCGAGGCGGAGTGCCTCGAAGACCTGTGCTGCACGGTACTTGCGCAGCGGCTCAGCGATACGCTCTTCGTCGTTCTCGCAAGCGCACTTGCAGGTGCACTCACCGGTAACGATTTCCTTGGTGATTTCATCCGATGCCTTCTCGAGGAAGTTCGGGAACTGGTTGGTACCGAGAATAGTCTCGCGGCGCTGAGCGAAATTCTTGTCTTTCTTGTCAGCAACAGCCTTGATCTCTTCCTGGACGAAGCCAGCCTTGAAAGCCTCGGTGTAACCGCCCTTCTCCTCCACGGCCTTGAAGAGTTTCCAGGCAGCGTCGATGATGGAAGCGGTGAGGGTTTCAATATAGTAGGAACCGCCGGCAGGATCGGTGATCTTGTCGAAGCGGGACTCTTCTTTGAGGATGGACTGCACGTTGCGCGCAATGCGGTTGGAGAACTCGCCCGGTGCGCGGAAAGCGTAGTCGAACGGCAGAACCTCCAGCGAGTGAACGCCTGCAACGGCTGCGGACATGGCCTCGGTCGTGCCGCGGAGCATGTTGACGTATGCGTCGTACACCGTCTGGTTCCAGGTGCTGGTCACTGCGTGGACGCAAATCTTCTCTGCACAGCCGCAGGTTGCACCGTAATCCTTCACGATGTTTGACCAGAGCACGCGGGCAGCGCGGAACTTGGCAATCTCCATGAAGTAGTTGGAGCTGATGCCGAAAGTGAAGCGCATGCGGCGGCCGATCTCGTTGACCTCGATGCCGCGGTCGGAGAGCTCTGCCAGGTAGTCGCTACCGATAGCCAGTGCGAAACCGAGTTCCTGCACGATGCTTGCGCCGGCGTCGTTGAAGTCGTAAGCCTCCACGTTGATGACGCGGATCTTGGGGAAGTCAGCCACCAGGCGGATGCAGTTCGCCAGGATATCGTAAGCCTTCTCCTTGTTGAGCTTGCCACGGGTGGTAAGCATGTGGAGCGGGCTGACGTCGAAGGAAGCACGAACCTCTTCCGGTTTCACGCCCAGGCCCTTGACATACTCTACGAAGTTGCTGATGGTCTCTTCGGCCACCTTGGGACGCACTTCGCAGAAGTTGACCTCGACAGCGGGGAGTTCGATTCCCTTGAGGAGCTTCTTGTAGTCAGCGACGGTGAGGGGTTTACGTTCGTCCATGCAGAAACCGACTGCCTGAACGCCTTTCATCAGGCCGTCCAGTGCCTGTTCGTTGGCCTTTTCAGGGCCGATTTCGCAGAGGCAGTAATCCTGACGCGTGAGCCATTCGTTGGTAGCGCAATTGCCCCGGACAAAGGGGAATTCGCCCGGAAGCGTACCGAGGAACTTCAAATCCTTGAGGTTCTCGGCGCGGTAGTAAGGCCGCACGGCAAATCCCTCATGGGTTTTCCAGACGAGCTTCTTGTCGTAGTCGCCTCCCTTGAGGTCCTTGATGATTACCTCGTCCCACTGTTCGGTTGAAACAGGAGGGAATTCAGTAAAGAGTTTGTTAGCCATTTTTTGTGGATTGAATTATGGGGTTGTTTATTGTTTGTTTCTATGTTTCGCCCTATTTAATCTGCAAAAATACGATTTATTTTCTACATTTGGAAAACCAAAAATACCGCTTTGATGAAACGATTTCTCAGTCTCTTGATTATCACCTTTTTGGCAAGTTTTTCCGCTTTTTCACAAGAACCCGACCGGAGCATTGTCTACGCAGTAGACGACAACCAGATCCTCGGAATGGATCTCTACGCGCCGAAAGATGACGAACCGGTCCATCCGTGCGTCATCTTTATCTACGGTGGCGGATTCAGCGAGAACAACCAGAAAGCGGAAACCACGCTCCAATTCTGCCGCAAGCTGGCGGATGATGGATACGTAGCCTTCGCCATCGATTACCGCCTGGGACTCGCGGGCTATGTGAGCCATGGAAAACTGGGAATGATCAAGCCTACTCAGAATGCCATCCGTATGGCTACGGAAGACCTCTTCCGCGCCCTGGATTGTATCCTGCAGAACGCAACGGAACTGAAGGTGGACCCTGCAAAGATTGTTCTCGTAGGTTGCAGCGCCGGGGCCATCACCGCTCTGCAGGCAGACTACGAGTTGGGCAACCGGGCCCCCATGACCGCCCAGATTCCGGAAGATTTCCGCTTCGCGGGCATAGCCTCCTTTGCGGGCGCCATCTTTTCTTCGGACGGACCGGTCAAATACCGCGTCCATCCGCCGGCTCCCACCTTCTTCCTGCACGGCACCGCGGACCGACTGGTCAACTACGGCTCCATCAGCCTCTTCAAGCTGGGTTTCTACGGAGCCAAACCGCTCATCAAGCGTTTTGAAAAGGCGGGCTACCCCTACCTTGCCATCCGATACAAAGACGAGGGACATGTCGTATCCACAAAATTCATTAAGGAGTACGATACCCTGCTATGGTTCATCAACGAAATGGCCTTTGGCCATAAAAACTACCGTATCGACACCACTGTCAACGACGTAGACCGCGAACCCGTGTGGTGGGACCGAATCGGCCCCAAGGGGATTTACAAATAAATTTTTTACCTTTGCAGGTCAAATTATCGGAACAGTAGATGAAAGAGATAGAAGACGAAGAGCTGCAGCTGCAACCGCGGGAATACGGTGACGAGAGCATGACGCATCTCGAGGATATCGAGCATATCCGCCTGCGTCCCGGTATGTACATTGGCCGTCTGGGTGACGGTACCGCCCCGAACGACGGTATGTACGTGCTGATGAAGGAGATCATCGACAACTCGGTGGATGAGTTTTCCGCAGGATTCGGCAAGCAGATCAACATTACCATCACGGACAAGCAGATTTCCATCCGCGACTACGGCCGCGGCATTCCGTTCGGCCTCAACGCCAAGACCGGAATGAACAACCTGGACGCCGCGGTGAGCAAACTGCACACCGGCGCCAAGTACGACAACAAAGTCTTCCAGAAGTCCGTAGGTATGAACGGCGTGGGCCTCAAGGCAGCCAACGCCCTCTCTTCGCAGTTTATCGTCCAGAGTTTCCGCGACGGCGAAACGCTCCGCCTGGAGTACTGCCGCGGCAAGCTCGTCACCCCCGACTTCACCCCTGTTCCCACCTCGGAGCGCAACGGTACGCTCATCTCTTTCATTCCGGACGACACCCTCTTCGAGCCCTACGAGTACAATCTCGAGTACATCGAGACCATGCTCCGCAACTACTCCTACCTCAACGTGGGACTGCGGCTCACCTTCAACGGTCAGGAGTACAAGTCGGCCAACGGTCTGCTGGACCTGCTCAACGAAACGATCGACGAAGAGCCGCTCTACGCACCGATCCACCTGAAGACCAGCGACATTGAGGTGGCCTTCACCCACGGTAACGGTTACGGCGAGAACATCTACTCCTTTGTCAACGGCCAGAACACGACCCTGGGCGGCACGCATCTTTCCGCCTTCAAGGAGGTGATCGCCAAGGTGCTCAAGGACTTCTACAAGAAAGATTTCAACCCGGTGGATGTCCGCCAGGGTATCATCGGCGCCGTCAGCGTCCGCATCCAGGAGCCCGAATTCGAAGGGCAGACCAAGGTGCAGCTCGGCTCCAAATATATGTGGCAGAACAAGCAGGAGGGCACCCACGGCCCGACCATCGTCAAGGAGATGTCCGATTTCCTGATGGCCGACCTGGACAACTACCTGCACAAGAACCTGGATGTGGCCGATATCATCCTCAAGAAGATTCAGGATTCGGAGCGCGAGCGCAACGCCATCTCCAGCATCAGCAAGAAGACCAAGGCGCGCCTCAAGAAAGCCAGCATCCACAACAAGAAGCTGCGCGACTGCAAGATTCACTACGGCGACCGCAATCCACTCTCCGACGAGACCACCATCTTCATCACCGAGGGTGACTCCGCTTCGGGCTCCATCACCAAGAGCCGCGATGCCAACACCCAGGCCGTCTTTAGCCTGATGGGCAAGCCTTTCAACTGCGCAAAAGCCTCCAAGAAAGACCTTTACGTAGATAAAAACGTGGAGCTCTGCCTGCTGCAGTCCGCCCTCAACATTGAGGAGGGAGTGGACGGTTTGCGCTACAACAACATCGTGATCGCAACCGATGCCGATGTGGACGGTATGCACATCCGCCTGCTGATGCTGACCTTCTTCCTGAAGTTCTATCCCGACGTGGTTCGCGCCGGCCATCTCTATATTCTCCAGACCCCGCTCTTCCGCGTCCGCGACAAGAAGAACAACTTCTACTGCTACAACAGCGCTGAGAAGGAAGAGGCCCTCAAGAAACTGGGCCGCAATGCCGAGATCACCCGGTTCAAAGGCCTCGGCGAGATCTCGCCGGACGAATTCAAGGGCTTCATCGGCAAGGATATCCGTCTGGAAATGGTCCGTCTGACCGGCGAAGACAAGATTGCCGACCTGATTGAATTCTATATGGGGAACAACACCCCTACCCGCCAGAAGTTCATCCGCAACAATCTCCGCAGCGAGATTGAAAATACGGAGGAAGACCAGTAATGCGCGCCAAAACCGCCAAAGCACTGCTTCGCCTCATGGGCTGGAAGGGCATTGGAGGCCCGGCGCCCGATAAGAAGTGCATCTTTCTGGGCGTCCCCCACACCAGTATCGCAGACTTTTTCGTGGCCTGGGTCTATTGCCGTTCGGTAGGAATGAAGACCGCCATTATCGTTAAGGACGCTTTCTACCGCTGGCCTTTCCGCCGGCTGCTGGACCGCGTAGGCGTCATCCATATTGACCGCTCGCATCCCACCGGCACTGTCAAGAGCGTGATTGACGCCTTCAACAGCCATGACGAGATGGTGCTGGGACTCGCTCCCGAGGGAACCCGCGACCCCGTCAAGAACTGGAAGACCGGTTTCCACACGATTGCCCGAGAAGCAGGCGTACCGGTCTATATCTCCTTCATTGACTGGGGCACCCGCCGCGTTGGAATCGGCGAACGCTTTGAATGTACATCGGACGCCCGCGCCGACCTGGTAACCATCCAGAAGATGTACAAAAAAATGGGTGTCGTGGCACGACACCCAAAGAATTTCGTCTATCTGGACGAAGTGGAAAAATCGGAGTAATTCCTACTTCACACGCTCACCATAGGAACGGTCCACGGTATTGACGCGGATCAGTTCGTCTGTCTGGATGAAGAGCGGAACCATGATCTTGGCACCGGTTTCCAGCGTAGCCTCTTTCAGCGCGTTGGTGGAAGCGGTATCGCCCTTGACAGCCGGTTCGGTGTAGGTGACGCGGAGCTCCACGTAGGTAGGAAGCTCGCAGGTGAGGCATTTCTCATCGTCACCGTCAACGTGGAAGACCATCTGGACTACCTGACCCTCTTTCATAAGGTCCGAGTTCTCTACGAGATCCTTGGAGATGGGAATCTGGTCAAAGGTTTCCGTATTCATGAAGTTGAATACATCGTCTTCTGCATAGAGGAACTGATACTCGCGGTGCTCGACGGTGATCACATCGATCTTCTCGCCCGCGTTCCAGGTCTTCTCCAGAATACGGCCGTTCTCGAGGTTGCGCAGTTTGGATTTGACAAAGGCGGGACCCTTGCCCGGTTTGACGTGCTGGAACCATACGATAGAGCAGGGTTTTCCTTCAAAATCGAGGTAGAGTCCGTTCTTGAAATCAGCTGTTGTTGCCATAAAAGTGAATTATATCTGTTAGTTACTTATTAGTTTCGCGGTTGCAAAAATAGGAAAAATCAGCAAAATAGCGAAGAAACTTTGGCGGCCGTCTCTTCCAGCTGCCACTTGGGGGTGGAGGTGGCGCCACAGACGCCTACCGTATCCCCTTCCCGGAACCAGGCCGGGTCTATCTGCGAAGCATCTTCCAGCCAGCGGGAGCGAGGGTTCTCACTGCGGCACAGATCAAAGAGGACCTTTCCGTTGGAGCTCTCTTTACCGCTCACGAAGAGGATGACGGAGTGGGCACGTGCAAAGGCTACGAGCGATTTGTGGCGCGAAGCCACCTGCCGGCAAATGGTGTCGAAAACCACCGTGTGGTTGCACCGCGCCTCCACTGCCCTGCAAATCTGTGCATATTCTTCGGGATCTTTGGTGGTCTGGGAGAAGAGGGCGACCGGCCGCTCAGGGTCGATCCGTTCCACCTCCTCCAGGCTGCCGATGACCAGTGCCGTACCCTCCGTCTGGCCTACCAGGCCGTTGACCTCGGCATGACCCCGTTTTCCAAAGATGACGACCTGACCGGCGGAATCTTTCATCGCCCCATAGACCTCCTTGACCTTCTGCTGCAGCTGCAGCACAACCGGGCAGGTACAGTCGATGATCCGGATGCCGTTCGCCTCGGCCAGCGCATAGGTTGCCGGCGGTTCGCCATGGGCCCGGATCAGCAGTGTCTCGTTGTGCAGCTGGCGGACATCTTCCAGTTCGAGAATCTCCAACCCTTTGGCTTTCAGCCGCTCCAACTCAAGCGAGTTGTGCACGATAGCGCCCAGCGAATAGAGCCGCTTCTCCCGGGAGAGGTACTCTTCCGCCTGCCGGACAGCCCGGACAACGCCGTTGCAGAAGCCGCTGCCGGGATCGATTTCAACGGAAATCTTCATCTTAGAAGTCGATACCGAAACGCTCCTTGAGAATCGCACCGAGCCACTGCATCTGGTCGTCGAAGGTCATGTGGCTGTTGTCCAGCTCCAGGGCATCCTCCGCCTTGCGCAGCGGATTCATGGCGCGGTGGGAGTCAATATAGTCGCGCTCCTTCACATTCTGGAGCACCTCCTCAAAGCTGGCCGTTTCTCCCTTGGCCTTCATCTCATCCAGACGGCGCTGCGCACGGATGGCGGGATCGGCCGTCATATAGATTTTCAGGTCTGCATTGGGGAAGACAGCGGTACCAATGTCGCGGCCGTCCATGATGCAGCCATTCTCGCCGTAGCGGTGCAGCAGGTTGTCCACAAAATTACGCACGAAGGGAATGACGGCGATATAGCTCACGTTGCCGGAGATATCCAGCTGACGGATGCGCGTCTCAGCATCTTCACCGTTCAGCCAGATGCCATACTTGCCGGTCTCCTCGTTGCGGACGAAGGCGATTTCCACTTTGCCCGCATCCAGGTCGGCCTTCAGGGCTGCTTCATCAATCGTGTGATCTGCAGCAATGTAGCCACTGTTGAGTGCATAGAGGGTGACTGCGCGGTACATCGCACCGGAATCCAGGTAGAGGATGCCCAGTCGGGCGGCGATCAGTTTGGCAAAGGAACTCTTTCCGGTAGAGGAAAAACCGTCGATGGCAATGATAATGTTGTGCATAAGGCTGCGTTCTAATCGGTCCACAAATTTAGCCAAAAATCGCTATCTTTGCAAACCAATCCTCATGTAAGAGACTATGAAGATTCTGATTATTGACGACGCCGAACCTATCCGCATGATTCTCAAGGAAGACCTCGAGACGCTCGAGGGATGCGAGGTCGCTACGGCCGCCAACGGCCGCGAAGGAGTGGATTTGGCGCTCGCAGGGGATTTCGACGCCATCTTCTGCGACATCAAGATGCCTGTGCTGGACGGTCACGGCGTGCTGGATGAACTCGCCGCCGCCGGCTGCGAGACCCCGGTTATCATGTTGACCGGCCACGGTGACATCGAAGATGCCGTCAGCTGCATCAAGAAGGGCGCCTACGACTACCTCAACAAACCGCCGGACATCTCCCGGATGATGATTTCCATCCGCAACGCCACGGAAAAGACCAACCTGGTCAAGGAGACGCGTACCCTCAAGAAGAAGGTCCGCTCCAAATATGAGATCGTGGGCGAATCCGCTGCCATCAGCCACATCAAGGAGATCATAGACCGCGTAGCGCCCACCGACGCCCGCGTCCTGATCACCGGTAGCAACGGTACCGGCAAGGAACTGGTGGCCCGGCAGATTCACGACCGCAGCCAACGCGCCGGCGGTCCCTTCATTGAGGTCAACTGCGCCGCCATTCCGAGCGAACTGATCGAGAGCGAATTGTTCGGCCACGAGAAAGGCTCCTTCACCTCCGCCGTGAAGCAGCACAAAGGCAAGTTCGAGCAGGCAGAAGGCGGCACCCTCTTCCTTGATGAGATTGGCGACATGAGCCTGGCCGCCCAGGCCAAGGTACTCCGCGTCTTGCAGGAGAACAAACTGACCCGCGTGGGCAGCGACAAAGACATCCCCGTGAATGTCCGCGTCGTGGCCGCTACCAATAAAAACCTGACCCACGAAATCGCCCAGGGCAATTTCCGTGAAGACCTCTACCACCGCCTGAGCGTCATTGTGATCCACGTTCCGAGCCTCTCGGAGCGCAAGGAGGATATCCCGATGCTCGTGCACCACTTCATTGCACAGGTGGGAGAAGAGATGGGCATCGCCCCCAAAACCGTTGCGCCGGAGGCCCTCGCCGCCCTGCAGGAGCTTCCCTGGACCGGCAATATCCGCGAACTGCGCAACGTCACCGAACGATTGATGATCCTCTGTGGCAACACCATCACCAAAGAGGACGTGATCGCTTACGCAACCCCTTCAATCTGAGACAGCCATGAACCTCGTAGCTATCGTAGGACGCCCGAACGTAGGCAAGTCCACCCTCTTTAACCGACTCGTCGGTACCCGCAAAGCCATCGTCGATGAGACGGCCGGCGTCACCCGCGACCGCCACTACGGCCGCTGCGAGTGGTGCGGCACCGAGTTCTCTGTGGTGGATACGGGCGGCTTCACCGTCAATTCGGACGATATCTTCGAGGAGGAGATCCGCAAGCAGGTAATGATTGCCATCGAGGAGTGCGACCTCGTGCTCTTCCTGACCGAAGTGGGCACCGGCATCACCGACTTTGACGCCGAGATTGCCAAGATCCTGCGCCGGAGCAAGAAACCGGTCGTGCTGGCCGTCAACAAGGTGGATACCAGCGAGCGGATGTACGACACCTACGAATTCAACGCCCTCGGACTGGGTGAGCCCTGGTGCATCGCCTCCGCTACCGGCAGCGGCACCGGCGACCTGCTCGACGAGATTGTGCGCCTGCTGCCCAAAGACAGCGTGGCGGAAGAAGACAATGCCGACCTGCCGCACTATGCCATCGTAGGCAAGCCGAACGTAGGCAAATCGTCGCTGACCAACGCCCTGCTGGGCGAGGAACGCAACATCGTCACCCCGCTGGCCGGCACCACCCGCGACTCCATCTCTTCACACTACAACAAGTTCGGTCATGAGTTTATCCTCGTAGATACGGCCGGCGTACGCCGCAAGAGCAAGGTTCGCGAAGACCTCGAGTTCTATTCGGTGCTGCGCTCCATCAAGGCCATCGAGGAATCGGATATCTGCATCCTGATGGTGGATGCCACCACCGGTATCGAGGCCCAGGATATGTCTATCTTCAACCTGATTGCCCGCAACCGCAAGGGATGCGTGGTGGTTGTGAACAAGTGGGACCTGGTGGAAGACAAGAGCGCCAACACCATGAAGGAATACACGGAGGGCATCAAAGCCCGCCTGGCCCCCTTTAATGACATTCCCATCATCTTCACCTCGGTGCTGAACAAACAGCGCATCCTGGACGTGCTGAATGCCGCCAACCGGGTCTATTCCAACTATAGCCGACGGATTCCCACCTCGGAACTGAATGAGGTGATGCTGCCGGAAGTGGAAAACTACCCGCCGCCGGCATGGAAGGGCAAGTACATCAAGATCAAGTACATCACGCAGTTGCCCACAAAGTTCCCGGCATTTGCCTTCTTCTGCAACCTGCCGCAGTACATCCGTGACCCGTACAAGCGGTATCTGGAAAACAAGCTCCGCAGCCACTATGATTTCACGGGCTGCACCATGGAGATTTATCTGCGCAAGAAATAGCGCTACGCTTCCACAAAGAAACGCACGGTGAAGCAGGCGCCGCCCAATTCGGCGGAGCGGCCGCATTCAATCGTGCCTCCCGTCTGCTCGATGATGCCCTTGCAGATGGAGAGGCCCAGGCCCGAGCCGCTGGAACGGGTGGTAAAGTGTGAGGTAAAGATCCGGTCCACATTCTCGGGCGGCACGCCGGGGCCGTCGTCCTCCACACGGACCACGTAGCACTTGTGCCCATTTTCGGCCGGCTCTTCATTGAGCGTGATCAGAATCCGCCCCTTGCCTTTCGACTCTTCAATAGCCTGAATAGCGTTGGTAATAAGGTTCGTAAAGACGCGCGAAAGCTGTTTGCGGCGCCCCTGCACGATCGGTTCTACCACACCGCAACGGTACTTCAGATCAATGTTGTCGCGGTTGTCAAAAATGATCATCTGCTCGCGAATCACGGCATTGATATCCACCTCGCCGGCCACGTCTTCCGCGGTGCGGGCAATGGCGGAGAATTCGGAGGCGGTTTCGGCCAGAATGTCGATCTGGCTGATCAGGCTGCCGCCAATCTGGTCCACTTTCTCTTCCCAGCCGGGGATGCCGCGCTGTTTGAGGCGAATCAGGTGCTGGATGCTCAAGCGCATCGGGCTGAGGGCATTCTTGATCTCGTGGGCAATGCGGCGGGCCATCTCTTTCCAGGCCTGCTCACGCTCACTCTGCGCCAGTGCACGGGTGCTCTCTTCCAGCGCGTCCACCATGTCGTTGTAGGAGCTCACCAGCACACCCAGCTCATCCCGCGTATTCTTATAAGGGATATGGCCCAGCTTACCCGGCGAAGCCGCCGTTGCGCGCATCTGGTCACGCAATTCGCGGATAGGGCGCGACATGGAGTTGGAAAGCAGCACACCGATGATGAGCGAAGCGATAATCAGCACCAGATAGAGGTTGATGAGCATCACCAGCGTATGGCCGGTCACCGTGCCGGAGGAACGGGAACGATAAGGCACATAGACGATTCCCACCAGTTCTCCATCTACGTTGAAGATGGGGGCATAGACGGCATAGTAGTTCCGGGAGCCCTCCTCCACCACCTCGGAGAAGCGGGTGGCGTGCATGTGCACGATCTCGTGGAAAGCGTGGTGGCTCAGGCGGTAGCTGACCGGACGGAGGCCGGCCTCTTCCGGCGTGGTCGTATAGACCAGCGAACCGCGGGTATCGTAAACGCCTATCTCATAGCGGGTCACCTCGGAGAGATGGCGGACCGCTGCAATGAATTCGGGCGAAGAGAGGCTCTCCGAGCCGGAATAGTACTGACACTGCTCGGCCAGCGCGCCCTGCACGGCGGCAATCCTTTCCTCCATAAAGGCGGCACTGGCATTGCGCCGGAAGCTGCTGTTGTAGAAGACGGCGGTACCGCCGACGGCAGCCAGGGTCACCAGCATCACACCGGTGGTCAGTAGGGTAATCTTTCGTTTGATAGAGTGCTTCGGCAAATCCAGGAACCGGCCGCGGGCATCGCGGGAGGTGAAAATGATCAGGAAGAGGCCGAAGAAGATCAGCAGGTAGGAGAAGGAGACCAGGTAAGGAAGCCACGGGCGCGACGGGCGGGAAAGGATGGTGGCATTGCCGTCAGAATAACGGTTAATGAAGTGCACCGTTCCGCCGCGCGTCACCATCGAATAGCCCATCCGATACTCTTCCGGAAGTACGACCGGATAGTTGATGCTGCCCTCCGAGGTAACGAGCCGGTGGTCGTTGTAGGAGGCCACGGAATAGCTGCCCGGAAGCGAACCGAGCGCCGATTCCGCACTGCGGTGCTTGGAGGTGAAGCCCAGGTAGAGCCGGCGGACATCCCTGCCGTCCGGGTCATAGTATTGGAACTGACCCATATAGGTCAGCTTGCCGTCATAGTTGTTGATCTGCCAGAAGTGGGTGCTCTGGTCCACCCGCACGCCGCGCGTGCTGATCATATCATAGAAGAAGGGGAAGCAGAGCGAGGGTTCCGACTGTCCGCCCGGAGCAATGTAATCGCCGGGGGCACAGATGGAGAGCGAGACGCTGTAGCGGTCTTGCAGCTCTTTGTAGAAGTAGCGGTCTATGAGTCGGTTGCGGATCAGTTCGCCAGCCTTTACGCTGACCAGCGTGCCAATAAAGGGATCTTCTGCAATCTCCTGTTCAATATTGCGCAGGTAGAACTCGAACGGAAGGTCGTGTTCCACAGCCAGTTTTGCGGTGGTAACACGGTTGCTCTCATACTCCCGCTCCACCCCGAAGAGAGATTCCGCCACCACGAAGAAGAGTGCTACGATGACGCTGGCCAGGACGATGTTCCGCCACGAGAAAAGCGAGACGCGGCGCCAGCGGCGGGTCAGCAGCAGCGCGGTCTGCAAGGTAAAGAGCAGCGCGAGGGCCAGCATGGCGAAGGTTACGTAGCAGAGCAGCGTGGCACCGGTAAACTCGTTGATCCGGAAGGGCTCCAAGACCAGGCTGGAATTCATAATCAGCGAGCGGAGGGCAAGGAAGAGATAGACACCCAGCGCCACGGCGGCCAGCAGCAGAATCAGCGGAGCGACTGCCTGCACAAAGGGATGGCGACGGGAGCGGCGCTCCACATCACGCAACAGCGGGAACCGAAGCGCGAAGATCAGATAGGCCACCGAGGCCACGTAGGCGTTGTTGAGCAGGAAATCTCCCAGCGTCGGGAAGAGCGTGCTGTCGGCATAAAGAATCGGCGAGAAGAGCGGATAGCTGTGCGAATACTGGCTCGCCAGCAGTACGGCGGCCAGACGAAGCAGCGTCAATCCACCCAGCGCAATCCCGAAGGTCCGCCAGGAAGGGCGCTTGAAATGCAGCGCAAAGAGCGCCATGGCCGCCAGCAGGAAGGAAATCCACTTCAAAAGGCGTCCCGTAGTTGAGAAGGCGGAGGGCGAATCGGCCACGATGGAGAAGACCGGGGTGCCATCGGCCGCGTGTACCACGGCCGGCGGGTTCTCCGTCACCTCCGCAATGCGGAAGTGGGTTCCGACGGGCAGTTGGTCCACCTGAATACCGGCCACAATTTTCACGCGCCGCGAGGGGGAATAACACTTGCTCACGATGTAGCGGGCGGATCCCAGATCCAGGTACTGCCACTGATCGCCCAGTCCGGCCAGCGGCGAGATGCCGTTGTCCGTTTCGGAAGCCATCTCCAGGCGGTAGGAACCGGGATAAGCGTCGGTATTGTCGTGCTGGATAGGGAATTCGTTGATCCAGGAATGGAGGGTGTCCAGATTATATTTGTAGAGCACCATGTCTTCCGGCAGGTCGTCCATATCCAGACAGACATCGGCCGGTTGGGAGAGCGCATTGCGGATATAGCCCTCAATGATGCGCTCT
>JBGUJZ010000005.1:0-12865 GCA_045114175.1 Bacteroidales bacterium
GAGAAGTTCCACTGGTCGCTGTGGCGATAGGCGATGCTCATCCCGTCTGAAATCACATCCGTAAAGCCGCCCAGATCGCTCCAGGCCTGGCTGTAGATGTCGTTGATCAGGGTGAACTGCCCCACCTCGGCCTTGAGACCGCAGGATGCGACGGGAACCCAGCCGCCTGCGCCGTCCTGCATCGTAGCAAAACCGACCAATGCGCTCAGGCCTTTCATTTCGCACGAAGCGACACCCGAGAAGCCGAACTGGCCGCTCTTGAAGAAGTAATCGCCGTAGGGCGAGGTAAACGCATTAGCGGAGATGCTGAAAGACTCGGAGGGAGCCCAAGAGAGGCCTGCACCCCACTGATACATCGGGAAACCGTTCCAGACAGCGGTACTCAGGAAAGCGTGACGGTCATAATCGTAATCATCTTCCTCAAAGGTTGCGCAGAACCAGTAGGATTTACCGGCGCTCACTGAGAAATCGCCGAAACTGTAGGTCAGGCTGGCCCAGTTGAGCCAGTCGAAGTCATCGCTGCGGAAGGTGTTGTTGTAGAGAGTTGCCGGGTCCGTATTGAGCGGATTCAGCATGAAACTGAACGAAAGGTTATTCGTAATCTGACCGTCGCCCAGAAAGTAGAGAGAGGAAGAGCCCATATCGATCCCTGATTGGGTGGGACTTCCGCTAAAATCGATCCAAGGATTGGCTTCAAGTCTTGAAACAACTGAGAAATCGGCGCTAAAACCGTCTTTTTCAGAACCTTGCGCAAGAGCAAGGGAACTTAGCGAGAGTGCCGCTAAAACAAGGATGAGTCTCTTCATTTTCACTTCATAAAATTAGAGTAATGGTTATTAGGTGCAAAGATAAGAATAAATGATAAAGATGACATTTTTTTATACCTTTGCGGCCGTTTTTTTACGAAGTAAACCATGAAGATTAACCCGAGCAAGATTTATCAGCCGAAACTCCTCTCCATTCTCCGCAAGAAAAAGTATGACGGAGCCACTTTCCGTTCCGATCTGATCGCAGGCATTATCGTGGGTATCATCGCCCTCCCGCTTGCCATCGCATTCGGTATTGCCAGTGGCGTCACGCCGCAGCAGGGCCTCATCACCGCCATCATCGCAGGTTTCATCATTTCCGCATTTGGCGGCACGCGATTCCTGATCGGCGGCCCTACCGGCGCCTTCATCGTCATTGTTGCGGGTATTATCGGACAGTACGGCATCGGCGGATTGACCATTGCCACCATCATGGCGGGCGTCATCCTGATCCTAATGGGCGTGTTTCGGCTCGGTATCGTCTTCAAATTCATGCCCTACCCGATTGTCGTGGGCTTCACCAGCGGCATCGCGCTGACCCTGCTCACCACCCAGATCAAGGACTTCTTCGGTTATACTTCAGCCGCACCGAGCGGTTTCCTGCCGCAATGCGGATTCTATCTGAGTCATCTCTCCGAGATTAACTGGATTGAACTGGTTGCCAGCGTAATAGCCCTTGCACTCATCTTCTTCTGGAACAAAAAGGTTTCCAAGAAGATCCCCGGATCGCTGATTGCCATCCTCTTCTGCACGCTGGTCGGGCTGCTGCTGAACCGCTTTGGAGGCGTCCATCTGGCCACCATCGGCGACAAGTTCCCGGAACTCGGTGCCGGCATGTCCTTCCCCAAGCCGCAGTTCCCCAAGATGGATTTCCAGACCATCCGTTCGCTGGTCAGTCCGGCCCTCACCATCGCCCTGCTGGCCGCTATCGAATCGCTGCTGGCCGCTACGGTGACCGACGGTGCAACCGGTAAACACCACGATGCCAATTCAGAACTGATCGGCGAGGGCATCGCCAACATCATAACTCCCTTCTTTGGCGGTATCCCCGCAACCGGTGCGATTGCCCGCACGATGGCCAACATCAACAATGGCGGCAAGAGCCCGGTGGCCGGTATCATCCACGCAGTGACGCTGTTGCTGATTTACCTCTTCCTGATGCCCTACGTCATCTATATTCCACTCAGCTGCCTGGCAGCCATTCTGGTGATGGTGGCCTACAATATGAGTGAATGGCGCACCTTCCTCTATCTGGTGAAGGGTGACCGCCAGACCAAGGCCGTGCTGCTGACCACCTTCCTGCTCACCGTCGTGGTGGACCTGACCGTTGCCATCGAGGTTGGCGTGCTGCTCGCCGTGGTCTTCTTCGTGGCCCGCGTGATGCAGACCTCTTCTATTGAAGCAGTTGAAGCACAAGAAATTGCAGCTACCGAATCCGAAGAGTACAACCCGGAGGATACGGAATTCCTGGATATTCCCGCCGGCGTGGAGGTTTATGAGATTGACGGCCCCTACTTCTTTGGTCTGGCCAGCAAGTTTGAGGAGTTCGAGCGCCGGCGCAAGAAGAACACCCGCGTACAGATTATCCGTATGCGTAAGGTGCCCTTCATGGATGCTACGGGCGTGCACAACCTGCAGACCCTCTGCGAGCGAATCGGAAAACGCGGTGCACAGGTTATTCTCTCAGGCGTCCGTCCGAACGTCCGTGCAACCATTCAGAAGTATGGATTGGACAAGCAGCTGGGCGAGGATCACATCCAGCCCCACATTACGCCTGCTCTTGAGAAGGCGCGTGAGATTCTTGCCGCTGGTGACGGCGCAGCTGCATAGTGTTGTAGAGATTGTGCCAGATGCTGTAGAACCCTCCTACGGCCGATACCACCGGGTTCAGGAAGGTTAATCCCAGCCACATTGTAAAAGAGGTATTCTTCTGCCCCAGAGACTGTCCTGCGGTCACACGGCGGCCATATCGCTTGCCGATCCGGTGCCCGACCGCAAACTGGATGATGCAGGCCACCAGCGCAGCGCCGGCCAGCTCCAGCAGAATCAGTTTGCTCCCCTCGAACAACACGGCCACGCGCGTTGCCAAACCGATTGAAATCACCAGCAGCACGCTCCACAGATAGAAGGGCCAGTCCGGATGGCGCAGCACCACCGCCAGCACGCGCGGCATCCAGGCCCGCACGGCCATCGCCAGCAGCATCGGGGCAATCAGCAACGGGAAAACCTTGGCCAGAATGGTCAGCATCGAGGTGCCGAACGACATCCCCTCCACAGGGTAGGCCATCGGCAGAAAAAGAGGAATTAGGATGCTGGTTATCACGTTGATCAGAATGATGTAAGTGATGCATTCGGACACATTTCCACCCAGCTTTCCGGTCACTACCACGCTCGAATTGGCCGTGGGGGTGATGAAGCAGAGCAGCAGTGCCTGCACCAGAATCTCGTGCCGACTTATCCAGCGGAAGAAACTCCCCTCCCAGCTGCGCGCCGCGATCAGCAGCAGGCAAAGCGCGATAAAGACACCGCACTGCACCAGCAGCGGAGCAATTTGCCAGCGATGCGGACGAACCTCTTTGGGCGAAACGCGGCAGAGGCTCAGAAAGAGCATGATGAAGAGCAGGACAGGCTGCAGCCAGGCAGCCGCAACACGCAACACGGGCCCTGCCACATGGAGCGAAGGCACGGCATAATAGAGGAGGCAGATGCCGACCCCCGCCGCAATGGCGATGGCCAGCATCCACTCTCTCAGCCAATTAATGATGCGCGTTTTGAGCGTCATTACTCTACCCAGCGATACGAAGTACCGGGTGCGTCAAAGGTCATTTTAGCGGCCTCTTCGCGGACATCATCCTCCTTGTAGGTGATGGTCCAAACGGGCATCGTAATCAGTTCCCAGAGGCGCTGTTCCGTCATCGGAGCCGCATAGCGGATGCGGATGCACGGCAGCAGGTCTGCATTCAGGCAGAGGTAGGTACCGATCACGCCCTCTTCCTTGGATACATGGTTGCTCAGGTAGGGCAGCATGCGCTTGATGATAGGCTTCTCATAGTTCTGATCTACAAGCTCGTAGAAGAACTGCGGCTTGCCGGCGTAAACCTCGGCGCGCGGACGGATTACCGTCTCGCCGGTCTCTGTGTATTTTCCTTTGTATTCAGCCTTGAAGCCGTCGAACATCATCTCCAGATACTCCTTGATATCGATGGAGCCGACCTCTTTTTCCATTCGGACGAACTCGATATCGATCGGGGTTGCCTTGACGCCGCCACCGTGAACCGGCATATCCAGTGTCTTCTTGTTCACCGTCTCACGGAAGAAAGCCTCATCCAGCCCCTCCTCTTCCGGATCTACATAGACGCGGACGATCAGCGGGCAATCATACTGCGAATCAATACCGTAGATCTTCTTGCCCGTCAGTCGGAACTGCATGCCGAGGCGGTTGAGATCGGTGCGGTCGTACATCTTCTCGGTGCGGATCGTCAGCACCTTGAGCGAGCTGTAAGCCTTGGGATCCGGGCTGTTTACGCGGAAATGCGAAGGAACGAAAACCTCTTCCTGGATCTTTTCAGGCGTGGTTTTGGTCGGATCGTACTTGATCACCACGGAGTGGCTGGTCACGTAGGTCTTTACGCCATGCACACCCTTGACACCCTCCATGCGGGCCTTGAAGGCCATGGAGCTACCGTAGCACTTGACGGATTTAAGATTCTCGATCTTAACGGTTTCAAGCTTCATACCCTCCTCTATTCCCCAGTTTTCGTCAATCGTAGGGAGTTCGAATTTACCGCCGATGATGATGGCAGCAGCCAGCAGGACGGCCGTGAGGATGGCGGGCAGGTATTTCATAAAGCTACAGCGTGCCGAACGCGGCGTAAGGCCAATCGAGAGCGCTTTGCTCGGGCAGGCGGCCACACACTCGCCGCAAAGGACGCAATCCACGTTGCGGACCACATTTCCTTCCAGCGGAACATTGATGTGATACGGGCAGTGCTTCTGGCAGGAGTAGCACTGGCGGCCGCAATGCGACTGATCCACAATCACGTGGAGCAGCTGTCCGCGCGGACGGCCGCTGAAGATCTCGAGCAGGTAGCCCAGCAGGCAGATGGCCGCGAAGACCCAAACCCACGGAATATGTACGCCTAGCAGGCCCAGAACCACGACGACGAGCGCCAGAACTACGAGCCACATCCAGAATTTCAGGGTGTTGGAAGCTGCGCCAAGCGGGCAGATATATTTGCACCAGAAACGCTTCACGAAGAGGCCTAACAGCAGCACGAGGGAGACCGAAATGATGGACATCCAGAGAGTGATTTCACCCTTGAATCCAGTGGCCACCGCATAGTAGGGATCGAGCTTCTTGCAGAAGAGTTCGCTAGCGGTGACGGTCATGTAGAGAATCCAGAAGAGCAGCGCATATTTGAGGATGCGGAGCAGCTTGTCGGCCACCGTGCCGTTCGTAATTTCGAATCCTTTAATCTTCAGTGCCTTGCGAAGCTTCGTCAGCAGGTCTTCCACCGTTCCGATCGGGCAGAGATAGCCGCAGAACAGCTTGCTGAAGAGGATGACGGCTGCCGCCAGGGCAAGGCCCATCAGGATCTGTACGGAGGACATGCTGCAAGGCAGCGAACCACGTACCAGGTAGGTGACGAAAGCCTGGATGCCGCCGAAGGGGCAGTAACGCTCGGGATCAGCCGCTTCGCTGCTGAAAAGAGCCGTACAGATGCCGGTAAGGCAAAGAATCAAAACTGCGAGTACGCCCCACTGGAGCAGGTACTTAGGCCAGTTTTTGCAAATCTGGGAAGGTTTCTTGGACATAGGTTATTTGTTTAACTATTTGTTGTTTTCTGCGTTGGGTTTACCTTATATAAAAAAGCAAATTTAGTGTTTCCGGGGATTTTCGGCAAAAAACCGGCAAGATTTTGCAGATTCTATTTTTTTCTCTATCTTCGCGGCTCCAAACCGGTCCTTTAGCTCAGCTGGTTTAGAGCGCCTGCTTGACAGGCAGGAGGTCAGCAGTTCAAATCTGCTAAGGGCCACAAAACCGACAAAGTTGGAAGTCGCATTGCGGCTTCCATTTTTTATTCAGCGGCCTTGGGTCAGCGGCCTCTATCGAGAGACCCTCTAATAATAATGGTGTTAGGTGGCGGATAACATTCTGATTTACTGCAAATTAAGTAATAGTCTATGCCTAAAATCAAGCATAGACCTATCGTTATTTTCCTGATAATCAAAGATCTAGGCGCCACCGCTTAGATGGAGGAATTTCGCCACTTGCTTCCTGGTGGCCTTGGTCATTTTCATCAGGGTAATTGCAATAGCATTTTTCTCCTTGTAAGGCAACGCCAGAAGAGACTTGACTGATTTGCCTTGGAGAAGATTGGAAGCTGCCCTCACCAGATCAAAATAAATCACATCTGAGCCCGGGGAGAACTCTTCCTGAATGTCATACTCGCTTCCTGTATTGGAGTCGAAGGCAGTCAACATCTCTGTATGGCTTTTATAATAACTGGTAACGGATTTGTAATCGATTCGATTATAAAGAGTAATAACCTTGTCTGTCAATTGTTTAATTTCCACGTCGCTCAAAACAGCGGTCATATTCTCTACTAAGGAATAGTTCAACGGTTTACCAGAATCTGCCCAGAATTTCAATTCTTTGAGAGAACGTCGAAGAGCCTTACTCGCGTTCCTTAGGATAAGTTTCTCCGAGAAAGGATTAGGACTCTCGGCATACGCCAGATAATTCCAGCGACACTCTATAGCCCTGCTCCCCAATCCTTTTTCTACGGGGTTGTTGTACAGATACGCAATAGCAGTCCGAATCTTCTTGTCTCCTCTTTTCTCCGCGATTCCATAGCGTTTGGAGAACAAGGCTCCTGACAATCCTGAATTCCTGTTGAAGTAGCGAGCGTAATGAGACGTATAGAATTGGATAAAAACCGGAATGTGGCTTATGTCCTGAACGACAATCAAAAGATGGACATGATCAACCATCTGGCAGATTCCCAGTAGTTTAATACCGTATCGTTTCGATGCGATCGAAACAATGGAGAAGAAAACCAGGTAATCCCTTACCGAGTAGAAAAGAAGGTAGCCATTGGCCGTCCGCTGATAGATATGATAAACTCGCCCCTTCATACTGTTCGGTTTACCTTCAAAGGTAGAAATGTCTCCGCTATTATCTCACAGTTTCCAAGGCCATTCCTCGATTCACCCGAAGATTAGTCGATTTTTAAAAAAACATCGCTACCTTTGAAGAAAAACATCAACACCATCACCTATGGAAATAAGTCAGAAATCTACCTACGAGGCACCAACTGCGAAAACTCTCAACGTAAAACCTGCCCGCATCGTTTGCCTATCCGGAGATTTAGGGAACGAAATTGTCGGAACTAACGGTGTCGGTTATTCAGACGTTGATTTTGACTAAGGAGGACCAGATATGAAAAAATTATTGTTTGCGGCCTCCATTGTCATCGCATTCGCTACACTTCTTTCCTGTGAGAAAACTGATCCCAAAACCGCGGGAAATACATCCGGCACAACACAAATAGACGATACTGTCTTTTCAGCTGTCACAGAATGTACAACCCGGACAACGCTTTCCTCTAACGGCGACGAGACCTACACCGTCTGCTGGACCGTCGGCGACGCCATCAATGTGAACGGCTACAACCTGACACTCATCACCGAAGACCAGCCCACAGGCTATGGTCCAGGAGAAACTAGGGGCAATTTTTCCGGACCCATCACGCCATCGGCCGGAGGTTCTTCACCCAAATACAAGGCATACTATCCCTCATCAATCTTTGGAACTCCGGGAAGCCTCCCTGTGGAACAGGCATATGTCGCGGACAACATCGCCGCTTTTCCAATGTATGCCGAATCGGACACGCCATCCCTGTCTTTCCATAATCTTTGCGGAATCATCCGCATCGGCTTGAGAGGCTGTACCAGGAGCGTGGCTTCCATCGCACTGAACGACGTGGACATCTCTCCTAAGCCGCTCAGTGGCCCATTTACAGTTTCTAGTAATAGAGCGGTTATATCTTCCGGCACAAACGGGACCTCGCTCGTATGTGCTACACCCGTCACGCTTAATGAAGACGACTTCACATATTTCCATATCACAGTCCCTGCGGAGACTTACGGAAAACTCCGTATATCCATAACGGATTCAGATGGTGACGTATGGACCCTCACAGCTATAAACAGCATTACAGTTGAGCGCAGTATGATAACGCCCATCAACCTTTCCAACCCCAACTTCGTCAATCCGGCCGCAAAGATTACCTATACCACTACGGACGGGAATCCCCTTTCCATTTTCTCTGCTGGTTCAGATGCTTCCGTATTAGGAGACGGGTTAACCGTAGTAAGCCACAACTATTCCAGCGGTGAAGGGGTCATCATCCTTTCCGGAACCGTAACAAAGATAGGAAACAACGCGTTCGCAAGCCAGAATAAACTACTGACAATCACAATCCCGGAGACTGTTACATCTTTGGGAACCTCTGCCTTCAGCGGCGATAATAATATGACAGGCTGCAACTTCCCAGTAGGTCTCACGACTATCGGTAGCCAAGCTTTCCAGGGATGTCTTGCCTTCGACCCTAAAGACCAATTGGAGCATATTACCTCCTACGGCGGCCTGTCATTCAACAACACGGCTCTGTCCGGAGACCTTGTGATAGGCCCGGATGTGATATGTGTGGATAATTACGCTTTTAAAAACTCACAGATCTCTTCCGTTACTTTCGAACATACCCCGGCCACTTTCGGCATTTATGTTTTCCAGGACTGCAGCCTGCTGGAAACGGCCGAATTCCAGGAAGCCGTGAATATCCCGCAATACACATTCGAGGGCTGTTCTTCCCTTGAAGAGGTCATCTTCGGCTCTACCTGTGGAACCATCGGATCCAGGGCTTTCTGGCACTGTGGCGCCCTGACCACCATATCGGACCTCAGTTCCGTGACTTCCATCGCCGAAAGGGCTTTCGCCGGAACCGGTTTTACATCGCTTCCCGCTGGCCTGAACCGAACCGGAATCACCTTTGGGCAGTATATGTTTGAAGGCGCTGCACTGTCATCGGCCGATGTCTCCACCTGGACGGCCATTCCCGCATACTGCTTTATGAATTGCGCTAGCCTTGCATCCGTCACCCTGGGATCTTCGCTCACCACCATTAATGATTTTGCTTTCAATGGGTGTTCTTCCTTGAAGACGGTTTCTCTGCCGGCTTCCGTAACGCAGATTAAGCAGCGAGCCTTCGAGAATTCTGGCCTCACGGCTCTTCCTTCGGGACTTCGAGACGGCATCACGTTGGGTAACTATGTATTCAGTGGGACGAAGCTGACAGTGGTTACATTGCCCGATGCGCTGACCACACTGGGGAGCAGTAATTATACCTTCTCCAATTGTACATCCCTTACTGAATTCCATCCCAACAAAGTGACTGTAATCCGCGAAGGGTGTTTTAGCGGATGCACATCGTTGAGCAACTTCGATTTCAGCGACATCACCTCCATTGGCGTGTCGAGTTTTGACAAAACTGCATTCACCAGTATCTCATTGCCTCTGATTACGACCATTCCGAGTAATGCGTTCAATTCTTGTAGCAGTCTTTCTTCAGTAAGTCTCCCAAATGTTCAGTCGCTTGCCAGCAGAGCTTTCTGGAGTTGTACAAGCCTGACGGATATTTCACTTCCCGCCATAGTTTCTATTGACAATCAAGCCTTCGGTTATTGTACCAACCTCAGCACTATTGACCTGGGATCCTCCGTTACGAGTATTGCCTATAATCCTTTCCACGGCGTATCTTCCATAACGTCCCTGACCGTCCGGGCGACGTCCGTACCCACCCTTGGCGGTATCCTGTGTGTAAGCGGCACCTTTAATGGCACTATTTACGTTCCCGCAGCCTCCGTTGACAATTACAAGGCCGCCACCAACTGGAGCACCTATGCAGGGCGCATCACGGCCATCGTTGATTGAGGTGGCGGATAAAATCCTGACATTCAGGAAATAAAGAAAAAGTCTATGCTCGATTTCAAGCATAGACTTTTGTTTATTTTACAGATATTCAACCACTTAACCGCCACCACCCCCCATCCTGAGCCCCGGCCCCTGCAAACTCCTCGCTAATGGTTTGCTACGGAGAGGCCGACGGCGTACATCAGGTGCACGTGGGCAAGGGTGCCGGAGAAGTCCCAGTCCTCCAGGTATTCGTCGGAGGGCTTGTGATACCAGTCGCTGCGCGGGTACTTGTTCGGACGCGTGGGATCTACGAGATCGGTACCGAATTCTATCACAACTGCGGGTACGCCTTTCTTGACAAAATTGAAGTGATCCGAGCGGAAAAACCAGCCGTCCGAGTTGTCGTCATTCCATTTAATATACCGCCCCTGGGCGCCTGCAGCTGCGATCAAGTAGGGATCCAGCGGGCTATTGCCACCGCCGAGCACCATCACGTCGTGCGTTAGCGGTTCGGGAGCGATGCAGTCGAAATTGATGCAGGCAGCCGTCTTTTCCATCGGGAAAACCGGGTGCGCGCAGTAGTATTCTGAACCGAAGAGGCCGCTCTCTTCCAGCGTGGGAATCAGGAAGAGCATCGAGCGGCGCGGCGCCGTAGGAAGGTCCGCAAATCGCTTGGCCAGCAGCAGAACTGCAGCCATGCCGGAGCCATTGTCGGAAGCGCCGTTGTAGATACGGTCGCCCGTCTCATCAGGCTCACCGAATCCAAAGTGATCCCAGTGTGCGCTGAAGACCACCGCCTCGTCTTTCAAATCACTGCCCGGAAGGACGCCGCCCACGTTGCAAGTCTCGTTGATTTCATAGCTGACATTCATCACCAGATTGCCCTTAGCGTTCAGCGGAAATGCCTTGAAGCCAGGACGTTTAGCAGCTGCAAGCGCCGCCTCGAAATCGGCACCGGCCGCTGCGAAGAGCTTGCGGCAACCCTCCTCGTGAAGCCAGCCTTTCACGGCCAGTTCACCGGCATTGCCCGTAGCTTCGTCGTAAAGTGCCAGGTTGCTGCCGGTATGGTTGGCAGCCACATTCCAGCCGTAGCTGGCAGCCGCCGTATTGTGCAAAACTAGGCAGCCTGCCGCTCCCATACGCAGCGCCTGCTCAAACTTATAGGTCCAGCGGCCGTAGTAGGTCATATTGCGCCCCTGAAAGAGCCCGGCATCGTAAAAACCGGGATCGTTCACCATAGCGATAATGATCTTTCCTTTGACATCCACGCCTTCGAAATCGTTCCATCCGAACTCCGGCGCATCGATGCCGAATCCGCAGAAGATGAACTCCGCATTCTTGAGGTTCACCTTGTCCGTTGCGCGGGCGGTCCAGACCACCAGATCGTTGGGCGAGCTGAGATCCACACGCTTTTTCGCCCCTTTAATGCGCCAGCGATCCTTCTCGAGCCGGCAGGTTGCCCCCACCGTCTTTACCTTCTGGAACCAACTGCCCTCGAAAGCGGGCTGCAGCCCAATGGCGCGCATTTGTGCAGCCAGATAATCCAGGGTAATCTTCTCATATTCCGTCATCGGCATACGTCCGCCGAACTCGTCGGATCCCAAGGTCTTGATCCAGGAACGCATCAGCGCCTCATCATCGGCCGGCGTGACACGCGGTTGGGCATTGAGCGAAATTGTCACAATGAAAAGAAAGAGAATCAGGAATAGAAATCGAACTCTCATGACAGTTGATTTTTAATATCTACAAAGGTAATTGATTAATGAATCTCGAGCAACTCGTCCCACTCGGTGGTGTAGCGGGGCGAGGCGTGCTCGTGGCGGATGCCCTCTGAATAGGGGCCGGCATGCTGGGCAGCCAGGCGCAACAGCTGGGCGGCTGGCGTATTTATGCTGTCCATCAACTGGGAAATCTTATTCTCACGCTGGCGGCGTAGCGCTGCGGCAGCAATCTTTTCCGGGTCTTCAAAGAGCGAATGCTCGATGGCCGCGCCCTCGGCCGGAATGATGTCATCTACCAGTACGCCAGCGCGTTTATACGCATAGCCGGGCCGAAAGATGCGCGCAGCCGCCTCCATGGCAGCCCCTACAATCTGGTGCGTGCTGCTGGCGGGTTCTTTCAGCGTGATGCTGAAGAAGGGGCAGTACTGCGGCATCTCGGGCCGGAAGCGGTTGGTGTGCATGAAAACCCCCACTTCGCGCGCCACGGAACCGTCGCGCCGCAGCTTCTGCGCGCAAATGGCAGCAAAATCGGCCACCCGCAGGCGCAATTCATCGAATGATCCAACCATATTGGCAAACGAGCGCGAGGTGCAGATGCTCTTGCGGCTCTCGGGCAGCTCGGCGTTGATGGCCACCCTGCCCTGCAATTCCCGCCAGGTTCGCACCCCGCCTACACCCATGTGTTTCTGGACCCAGCTTTCGGGCATTTCCACCAGCGCGGTGGCATTGGTAATACCGAGCGAGATCAGCTTGGGGGCACCGCGCCACCCCACTCCCCAAACGTCGCCTATCTCAGTGAGAGATAACGCTTTCTGGCGCTTCTCGTCACTGTCTATCACGCAGACACCGCGATACCCGCGGTAGCGTTTGGCAAAGCGTGCCGCCACCTTGGCCAGGGTCTTCGTGGGGGCGATTCCGATGCTCACGGGAATGCCGGTCCAACGGCGGATTTTCCGCACCAGCGCAAGGGCCAGATCGCGCTGCTGCGAAGGGTCGATTGCATCCAGATGAAGGAAGGCCTCGTCGATGGAATAGACCTCGAGCGCAGGGTCTGTTTCGCGCAGGATTCCCATCACGCGAGCGGACATATCGCCATAGAGCGTATAGTTGGAAGAACGCACCTCCAACTTGCCTGAAGCTACCAGTTTCCGCAGCTGAAAGAATGGGGTTCCCATCTTGATACCCAGCGCCTTAGCCTCGTTCGAACGCGCCACTGCACAGCCGTCGTTGTTGGAGAGCACGACCACCGGCCGCCCCTCCAGCTGCGGCTGGAACGCCCGCTCGCAGGAGACAAAGAAATTGTTGCAGTCAACCAGCGCGAAACAAGCCATCTCAACGCATCCGTTTGATGATGTAGGTCA
>JBGUJZ010000006.1:0-143645 GCA_045114175.1 Bacteroidales bacterium
TCCAAAGCCAAATGACGCAGGAGACGCTGGGAGGGACGGAGCGAACAAAGTGAGCGGAGCCCCGAGGGAGCAAAGCTCCCGGGCCGCGGAGCGTGGCAGGCGATTATCGGCGGAGCAGGGAGCGGAGGAGACCGGAGTACTTCAAGGTGAAGAAGCAGTAGGCGGCCAGGAGGATGGTGTTGAGCGCAAGCTGCAGGACGAGACCCCAGGTGGAGTCGATGGCGGCGCCCAGACGGGCGGTCAGCAGCGACAATCCATAGAGGGCGACGGCGAGAACCACGAAGAAAGCGATCTGCTTGAGGTCGTAGGGAATCGGGTAGCGCTTCTGGCCGATCAGCCAGGAGAGCAGCATGGCGGTGCCATAGCCGGCGAGTCCGCCCCAAGCGCAGGCCCAGTAGCCAATGCGCGGCACGAAAATCACGTTGACCGCAATCATCACAGCCGCCCCGATAGCGCTCATGATAGCACCCCAGTGGGTCTGGTCGCTCAGTTTATACCAGAACGACAGATTGAAGTAGATGCCCATGAAAATCTCCGCCACCATCACGATGGGCACCACCCCGAGCCCCTCCCAGTAACCCGGCTGCACAAAGTGGCGCAGCATCGGCATATAGAACATCACCGCCAGGAAGGCGATGGCCGAGAAGAGCACAAAGTATTTCATGCCGTCCGCCAGCGTTTCGGGACTGTTGCGGTCGCGGCTGCCGTTGAAAACGATAGGCTCGTAGGCATAGCGGAAAGCCTGGGTGAGCAACGCCATAATCATCGCGATCTTCACGCAGGCGCCGTAGATGCCCAGCTGAACGCGACCCTCCGGCCCCGGCATCAGGTACGGGAAGAGAATCTTGTCGGCCACCTGGTTGAGGATCCCCACCAGCGAGAGAATCAGCAGTGGCCAGGTATAGCGCAGCATCCGGCGGGCCAGCGCACCGTCGAAACGGTAGCCCAGACCGCGCAGCTCCTGACGGAAGCCCAGGAAGACGCCCGCCGTGCAGAGCAGGTTGGCAAAGAAGATCAGCCCCACACCGCCGTCGAACCGCAGGAAAATCTCATTCAGCGCCGGGACAGCCGGCATCAAGAAGAAGATAAAGAGGTTCAGCAGAACGTTCGGGATGATGAAGCAGAACTTCAGCGTCATGAACTTGATGGGCCGGCGCTGCTGCCGCAGACGCGAGAACATGATGGCCTGGAAGGCATCCATCGCCACGATCAGCGCCATACAGCCGATATATTCCGGATGGGTGGCATAGCCCATCGCTCCCGCGATCGGGCCGAGCAGCGCGAAGACCGCCACCAAAAAGAAGAGGCAGACGCCGCCTACCAGTTTCAGGGTGGTGCCGTAAACCCGGTCAGGATCCTCCCCGTCCTTGTTGGAGAAGCGGAAAAGGGTAGTCTCCATGCCAAAGGTCAACAACGCCAGCAACAGCGCCGTGTAGGCATAGAGGTTGGAAACGATGCCATAACCGCCGGAACCTGCGGCAATCCGGTAGGTGTGCACCGGCACCAGCAGGTAGTTCAGAAAGCGCCCTACGATGCTGCTGAGCCCGTAGATGGCGGTATCCTTCAAAAGCGATTTAAGGTTCATCGTAAGCGTTTCAGGGCTTCAACAATCAGTTCATCTTCAGCGCCGCATAAAGGCGATCTTGGAAGGCGGCCGCCTCCTCGGTCAAGCCGGCGGCATCCACCGTCTGAACCAGGTACGAAATGTAATTGAAGTTATCTTCAGCGGCCTTGTTCGAGAGCGGAGCACCCCGGAAATCCTGTGCAAAATAGCAGAGGGCCTTGATGGATTCATCCAGGAACTGCTCTGCAATGGCCAGCGCCTTCTCCTTTGCTCCACAGCGGAAATAGCAATCCACCATACGCAGCAGGGCGTATTCGTTGACACTCCGAAGCCAGGAGATATTGTACGGGAAGTTGGTCGGCGGCAGCATCTCCACGCAACGGTCGAGCACGTTGAGCGCCTTTTCCACATCGCCGCGCTCATAGAGATCCTCGGCAATCACCGTGAAGAAATCGCGCATCGGCACGACAGCCTCAAAGGTGTAGATGTTCTGGTAATCGTAGAAGACGTTATCCTTGGCGAGCGACTCGAGCGCATAGACATTCATGATGCGGTCGTACATCAGGTCCAGATCTATGTACTCCTTGTCGCGCGAATTGCCGGTCGGAATCGGCACCAGCTTGTAGCAGAAGCCGTTGTACTGGGTCCACTGATCCAGTCCGAGGTGAACGTCCGCATTCGGAACCACATAATAGATGGGGCGGTCCCACTCATAGTTGGCCAGGATATCCAGGATGATGAGGTCCACCTTGCCGATGCGGTCCGCATCGATATTCAGCTCCACATAATCGGCCACGCGGTCCATATCCTCCTCAGGAACAATCTTGTACTTGCGGACATTCTCCTTGTTGACCTTGACCAGCAGCTTCTTGGCCGGGATAAAGTCGGTCTTGCCGTCGGAGAGCTTGAACTTGGGATTCTTGAAGATAGCCATCGCCTCCGAAGCCAGGATGGGCCTGTCAATCAGGTTGGCCACATACGGGAAGTCGTTGGTACCGTAGAGATATTGGATGCGATCGATATCGATGGGCAGCGGAGCGGACTCGTACTGACGGCGCTTCATCTGGTCTATGTACCAGTCGGTGCCGAGCAGCGAGGTGTTGACAATTCGGATATCGGTGCGGATATTCTCCACCTCCTGCGCATACCAGAGCGGGAAGGTATCGTTGTCTCCGTGAGTGATAATCAGCGCGTTGCTGTCGCAACTCATCAGATGGTTGTAGGCCATGTCGCGGCAGGTATAGCGGCCGCTGCGATCGTGGTCGTCCCAGTTCTGGCAACCCATCAGCACCGGGATGCAGAGTCCGAGGGCGGCAGCCAGCGATGCGGTCAGCAGCCCCTTTTCATCCTTCTTGAAGAGCTTCTCCAACCCTTCGCGAAGCCCCATCACGCCCAGGCCAATCCAGAGGGCAAAGACATAGAACGAACCCGCATAGGCGTAGTCGCGCTCGCGCACCTGGAACGGCGGCTGGTTCAGATAGAGTACGATGGCGATACCCGTCAGGAAGAAGAGCAGCACGGTGACCCAGCCACCCCGGCCGTCGTGACGAATCTGGAAGAAGAGACCCAGCAGGCCGAGCAGCAACGGCAGGAAGAAGTAATGGTTCTTACCCTTGTTGTGCGCCAGGATATCCGGCCCGATGCTCTGGTCGCCCAGGCGGGCCTTGTCCAAGAAGCCGATACCGCTCTCCCAGTTGCCGTGGATCTTGTCGCCCGGCACCTGACCGTGGAAGTCGTTCTGCCGGCCCACAAAGTTCCAGAGGAAGTAGCGGACATACATGTAATCTATCTGATAGTCAAAGAAGAAGCGCAGGTTATCGCCGAAGCTCGGCATCTGTACCACCTGCATCTCGTTGCCCACGCGGACGCGTTTGGTCTTCTTGTGCTTTGCATAACCGTCATAGAACTGTTTGTGACGCTCGTCGAAGGAACTCCACATGCGCGGGAAGAGCATTTTGGCCTGCGGAGCATAGACGGGAACCAGGTTTTCTGCCTGATAGTAGCGGCCGTTCAGCGGGGTCCAGTATTTCTTGACATCCACCTCGTACGGGGAGTTATAGGTCTGGCCGTAGATGAGCGGCGAAGAGCCGTACTGCTCGCGCTGCAGGTAGCGCACCAGCGTGTAGGGGTTATCGGGCTGATACTCGTTGGTAGGCGTATTGGCGGTGGAGCGGATGACCGTCACGCAGAAGGTGGAATAGCCGATGATGAAGACCGTGAGGCAGAGCACGATGGTGTGCCAGACGGGCTTCTCGCGACGGCGCAGAAGCCGCATGGTCAGGAAGCAGGCGGTCAGCAGCAGGATCAGGAAAATGGCCGCGCCAGTGTTGTACGGCGCGCCGAACCCGTTCACGAAGATGCGGTCAAAGAAGGCCGTCAGCTTGGGCAGATACGGGATCATCACAAAGGTCACAATGGCCACCAGAACGGCCGAAAGCACCAGGATACCCACATTCTTCCAGAAGGAGATGCGGTCGTTGCGGTACTTGTAAAAGACGATGAAGACCATCGGAGCCAGGGTCAGCAGGTTGAGCAGGTGCACACCCACCGAGAGACCCATCAGGAAGGAGATCAGCACCAGCCAGCGCAATGCATAAGGCTGGTCGGCCTGCTCCTCCCATTTGAGGATGGCCCAGAAGACCACCGCGGTATAGAGGCTCGACATGGCATAGACCTCGCCCTCCACCGCGGAAAACCAGAAGGTATCGGAAAAACAGTAGGCCATCGCCCCCACCACGCCTGCGGCGAGCAGGGTGATTGCGTTGCCCAGGGTCAGCTCCTTCCCGCGGAGAACCAGAATCCGTCGGCCAAAATGGACGATGGTCAGGTAGAGGAAGAAGATGGTCAAGGCCGAGCAGAGGGCGCTCATCGCATTGACGGCGGCCGCTGCGTGTTCAGGCGAGGTGAACATCGTGAAGAAACGGCCAAAGAGGTTGAAGGTGGGGTTTCCCGGAGGGTGGCCCACTTCAAGTTTATAGGAAGATGCGATAAATTCTCCGCAATCCCAGAAGCTGGCGGAAGGTTCGATGGTCAGCAGATAGACCAGCGAGGAGAGGGCCAGCACGACGAGGGATACCAGGTTGTTGAGGCGGCGGAACTTCTGTTTGTCCATATTACGAGTATAAGTATGCAAATATAGATAAAAATAGCGGCATTCCTGCTTTTTCGCTAACTTTGCGACTCCAAACAAGAATCGTACCCGATGGCTGGAAACGACTGGAAAGAGCGGCTCGGAGTGGTTTATTCCACCAATCCCGACTATGCTTACGAGACGTCCGCGGTGGAGGAGGCTGAAACCCTTCCGCCGGAGCGCCAGAAGTTGCTCGTGGGGATTGACCGGCGCAACCGCGGCGGCAAGCAGGTGACGCTCGTTTCGGGATTCGTGGGTCGCGAAGAGGACCTCTCCGCACTTGCCAAGACCCTCAAGACGCGCTGCGGCGTGGGCGGAGCGGCCAAGGATGGGGAAATCCTGATCCAGGGCGATTTCCGCGACCGCGTGCTGCAGTTGCTGCTCGCCATGGGGTACAAAGCCAAAAGAAGCAATTAGACCATGTCCGCCCCCGAAGTTCCCTGGGTGGCACTGGTGCTGGTTGCACTCTGCTTCCCCTTCCTGACCAACATTCTGCAAGCCATCGGCGGCAGCTTCGCGATGCTCTTCTCCGAGGCGCGGCGGCGCGAACTGGTCTGCCGCATCAATTTCAAGCAGTCGGTGGACGTGGCCTACATCCTCTTTATCCCGACCTATGCGTTGGTGCTCTTTCTCTCGGGCGTGAGTCCGCACAGCTTCTGGCGGATCCTTGGCGTGCTGGTGGGATGGGCGGTGCTCCGCGAGGTGATTCTCTTCTTCCTGCGGCGCCGTTCCGGCGATCCGACCACGGCCGATACGGGCCGGTTTTTCCGCTCCATTTTCGTGCTTTGCACCCTCTTTTCGCTGCCGGTAGCCCTGCTTCCGTGGCTGGCGCCCAGCTGGGTTCCGGGGATGAGTTCCGTGGTGGTCGCGGCAGTGGCCGGAATTTCCCTATTGACTTATATTTATAAGAGTTACAAGGCTTTTCTTTCACCAAAGTTTTCGCATATCTCAAGCTTTTTGTATCTTTGCGGCCTTGATTTATTACCCATAGTGGTGGTTGTAACATTATTAGTGCAGTAAAACATGGGCATTCAGAAGATTCTCATTTCCCAACAGGTTCCCGCAGCCGGCGCCGGAACGCCGTACGACGACCTGATCCAACAATATGACCTGACGATCGATTATCGTCCCTTCTTCCGGGCTGAACCCCTCTCCGTGCGCGAATTCCGCGCCCAGCACCTGGCGATTCTCGACTATACGGCCATCGTTTTCTCCTCCAAGCTGGCGATCGACGCCTTCTTCCACATCTGCGAAGAGACCAAGACCGTGATTCCCGACACGATGAAGTATTTCTGCTCGTCGGAAAGCATTGCCGTCTATCTGCAGAAGTATATCGTCTATCGCAAGCGCAAGATTTTCTACGGCGAGAACTCGCTGGCCTCCATCATTCCCATCGCATCGCTGCCCAAGCACCGCAACGAGAAGTTCCTCGTTACGGCCACCGGCGCGCTCCGCGAATCGGTCCGCCAGCTCTTCCTGAACGCCAAGCTGGACTGCACGGGTGTGGTGCTCGTCAAGACGGTCAGCAACGACCTCTCCAACCTGTCGCTGGAGGATTATGACATGGTCATCTTCTACAGCCCGGCAGACATCCGCTCCCTGAGCGAAAACTTCCCGGATTTCAAGGCCGGGAAGCCCCTCTTTGCCACCTTCGGCCCTGCTACGGCAAAGGCCCTCAAGGAGGCTGGCTATGCCATCGAGATCGAGGCGCCCACGCCGGTGACCCCGTCCATGGTAGATGCACTCAAGCGCTATCTGGCGAAGTAATCGCCGGGAGGTCTGATGGAAACCACCGGCCGGTTCACCCTGCCCCGCACCCATATCCTTCGCAGCAAGACGGATATCGACGCACTGTTGGAGCGTGGGGCCGTGCTGTTCCGGTACCCGATTAAAGCGTATTATCTGGATCGGGAGACGTCCGATCAGGTCGGGTTCTCGCGGATGATGGTTTCGGTGCCCAAGCGCAACTTCAAGCGGGCCGTGAAGCGCAATCTGCTGAAGCGGCGCGTCCGCGAGGCGTGGCGCCTCAACAGCGGCCTGCTCGGTGATCGGCAGGTTGATATCCTTTTCGTATATTTGGGACGTGAAATCGAACGCTATGACCGAATCGAAGCAACCCTCACCGGCATCCTCCGCTTTCTGGCTGCGCACCCTGCGCAAGGTAGCGGCGTACCCGTTGATTCTGCTCGTTAGATTCTATCAGGTCTGCATTTCCCCGCTGAAGACCCCTTCTTGCCGGTTTACCCCGACCTGCTCGCAGTATGCCCTGGAGGCGCTGCGCAAGTATGGTCCTTTCAAGGGCGGCTGGCTGGCCCTGCGCCGCATTCTCCGCTGCCATCCGCTCGGCGGTTCCGGCTACGATCCCGTACCTTAAATGATAAAAAAAGAGGCACCCGCGCGGGCGCCTCTTTTACGTTGCAAGCAATCGCTTACTTCTTAGCCTTGGCAGCCTTCTTCATGTTCAGGTCGTACATGATCGGCGTACCGATGAAGAGGGAAGCGTAGGTACCGACCAGGACACCGAGGGTCAGCGCCACTGCAAAACCGCGGATGCTTTCGCCGCCGAAGATGGCGATGGAGAGCAGCACGACGAGCGTGGAGACGGAGGTGTTGATGGTACGCGACAGCGTGCTGTTCAGAGCCTCGTTGATGTTCTGCTTCAGGTCACGCTTCGGATAGAGTGCCTTGTACTCGCGGATACGGTCGAAGATGACCACGTTGTCGTTGATCGAGTAACCGATGATGGTCAGCACGGCAGCGATGAACTGGGCATCGACATCCAGGGTGAACGGCAGGACTCCTGTAAAGATGGAGAAGAAGCCGATCACGATGATGGCGTTGTGAGCCAGCGAGGTCACACCACCGAGACCGTAGGTCCAGCTCTTGAACCGGATAGCGATGTAGCCGAAGATGGCGATCAGTGCGAGCACCACGGCAATCACGGCGTCACGCTTGGACTCGCTTGCGATGGATGCATCCACGCGGTCGGATGAGACGATACCGTTCGGATTGTCGAGCGTAGAGGTGAACTGCTCCAGGGTCAGCGGCGTAGCGAAGAAGTCCTTCAATGCGTCATAGAGTTTAGCCTCGATGAGCTTGTCGGTCTCGGTCGTCTTGTCGTTGATCAGGTACTTCGTGGTCACGCGCATCTGGCTGGCACCACCGAACTGCTTAACCTCAGCTGCCTCACCGTAAGCTTCGTAGGTAGCTGCACGCACCTGCTCCGGAGTAACCGGCTGGTCGAAACGAACCACATAGGTACGGCCACCGCTGAAGTCCACACCGTAGGAGAAGCCCTTGGTGAAGATGAAGGCGAGGGAGATGGCGATCAGGGTACCGGAGATGATATAGGTCCACTTGCGGGCACCCAGGAAGTTGATCTTGGTGTTCTTGAGGAAGTTCTTCGTTGCGTTGGTGTAGAACGAGATGTTCTTGCCGCGAGCGAGACGAGCCTCGAAGATCAGGCGGGTGATGAAGATGGAGGTGATCACCGAGGTGATGATACCGATAACGAGCACGATTGCGAAGCTCTTGACGGTACCGGAACCGAAGATGGCGAGGATCAGACCGGTCAGCAACGTGGTAATCTGGCCGTCGATAATTGCCGAGTATGCGTTCTTGTAACCGTCGGCGATAGCCAGGCGGAGTGCCTTACCGGCATTGAGTTCCTCCTTGACGCGCTCGTAGATAATCACGTTTGCGTCAACGGCCATACCCATCGTCAGCACCAGACCGGCAATACCGGAGAGGGTGAGGACGGCACCGAAGGAAACCAGTGCGCCGAAGAGGAAGAGCACGTTGCAGAGCAGTGCCACGTCGGCAGCGAGACCTGCACGGCGATAGAAGAGCACCATGTAAACGAGCACCAGCAGGAAGGCGATCAGGAAGGAGATCATACCCGAACGGATGGAAGCACCACCGAGGGACGGGCCGACCACCTGCTCCTGAACGATGCGGGCCGGGGTGGAGAGCTTACCGGACTTGAGGACCGTTGCAAGGTCGTCAGCCTCAGCCTGAGTAAAGTGACCGGTGATCTGCGAGGAGCCGCCGGAGATCTTGCTGTTGACATTCGGATAGGAGTAAACCTGACCGTCCATCACGATAGCGATCTGGTGACCCACGTTCTGCTCGGTGATCACTTCCCACTTAGCGGAACCGGTGCTGTTCATGGTCATGCTGACCTCAGCCTCACCGCTGATCTGGTTGTAGTTCACGCGGGCGGAGGTAATCACGCCACCATCCAGAACGGCACCCTTGCCAGCGACGCTCTTCAGAGCGACGAGCTCAAAGTAGGTGTCGGGCTGGAGGCCTTCAGCGGAATAAGCCTTGAAGCTCCATGCCGGAACGAAGTCGCCCGGGAAAGCCACCTTGGAGTTAGCCAGCCATGCGTTGATGGCAGCGGTGTCGCGGTAGTGTGCGATACCCAGCAGTGCGGAGTTGCCGCCGAAGAGCTGCAGCTTTGCGAAGAGCGGGTTGGCAGCCGCCATGGTTGCCTCGTCCTGGTTCTGTGCGGAAGCGGCAGCGAGCTCCTCCTCGATGGAGTTGGTCTCAGCCTTGGGAGCTGCAGCCACCACCTGTGCGCCGGCAGCCACCTGTGCGCGGAGTTCGTCGTTCAGTTCCTGCAGGTACGGAGCGATCTCCTGATAGGTGTAGGTCTGCCAGAACTCGAGGGATGCGGTACCCTGGAGGAGCTTACGGACACGCTCCGGCTCCTTCACGCCCGGAAGTTCCACGAGGATGCGGCCGGTACGGGCGATCTTCTGGATGTTGGGCTGGGAAACACCGAACTGGTTGACACGGCGCTCCACAACGTTGTAGGAGTTGTTGATCACAGCCTCAGCCTCTTTGTTGAGGAGGGAGATGATCTCTTCGTTGGTTGCACGGGTCTTATTCTTCACATCGCCACTGAGCTTGTCGAGGTCGATGTCGAAGGACATGCGCTGCTGCGGGTTGATCTCATCCCAAGCCTCTTTGAAGAGGGAGATGAAGTCCTGGTGCGTCTGGGAAGCACGCTCGCTGGCAACAGCCATTGCCTGGTTGAACTGGTCCGTGGTCTTCTCGCGTGCGCAGTTGCGAACGAGGTCAGCCAGGTCGAGCTGCAGGGTGACGTTCATACCGCCCTTCAGGTCCAGACCGAGGTTCAACTCTTTCTCCTTCACGGCCTTATAGGTATAGCCGAAGTAAACTTTCTTAGCGGAGATTGAATCCAGATAAATCTTGTTTGCGGTCGTCTTCACAGAGTCCAGGTAGAATGCCTTGTCCAGGTCGGAGACAGCTGCGAATGCTTCGCTCTGCTCGGTTTCCTTAACCACATTCTCCGCAAACTTTTTGGCCTTGTTCTCCTGGATGTACGTCACTGCCGTGAAGGACAGCTGGAACAGGCAGGCAAGGCCGATCAGAATTGCCACAAAAGAAATGGCGCCTTTGTTTTGCATATCGTTAGTGTGTTTAGATAGTATTCCTAGTCTAAAATAGGGTGCAAATTTACTATTTTTTCGCAATCTATAAAGTATTTCCTAATTTTGTTTGTTCCAAAGCCCGCTGCACGATGAAGCATCTGCGTCTTTTTCTGATGGTTGCGGTCCTGCTGGCCCTCGCTGCTCCCGCCTTTGCGCAGGAGATTTCACGCGAACAGCGGCAGGCCGAGGCGGATGCGCTCTTTGCGGGTTACGACTTTGCCGAAGCACTCCAGATTTACCATACCCTGCTGCCGGGAGCCGATTCCACGCAGGCCGTGGCGCTCGGTGCGCAGATCATGCGATGCGAAAATGGCCTCAACCTGCTCAAGTTCGCCACCGAGCCGGAGCTCATCTCGTCGCTCGTGGTGCCGCTGCACGATTTCTACCTGAACTACGGCCACCTGCCCAACCGCACCTGGATGCCCTTCCCCAACGTTTTTGTCCCGGAGGGGCAGCACCCTTTCTGCAACGCACTGCAGTTCGACCGGCAGCGCGGCGAGGTGGTCTATTCCTGCCCCGATTCGGCAGGCCGGTGGAACCTCTGGACCTCGCACCTGCAGGGCGATACCATCTGGACCCTGCCGCAGCCGCTGGGTGAGGCCTTTACCTCGGCCGGCGATGAGATCTATCCCATCCTCAGCGCGGACGGACAGCAGCTCTGCTTCTCCTCCAACGGCATGGCGGGCATGGGCGGCTACGACCTGTTCATTTGCAACCGCAAGCCCGACGGCAGCTGGGGCGCTCCGCAGAATGTGGGATTTCCCTACTCCTCCGTGGCGGACGATTTTCTCTTCTCCAACACGCCCGACGGACTATTTTCGGTCTTTGCTTCTACGCGCGACTGCCCGGCCGGGAGCATCCGGATCTATGCCGTGCGGCGCGAGCGGGCCCCCATCCGCGAATCGGTAGAAACCACCGCTGAGGCGCGGCGCATCGCTGCTTTTGAGAAGCGGCCCAATCCCGAACAGCCGCAGGTAGCGCCCGAACCCCAGCCGGTCGTAGCCAACAACGAGATGATGGCGCGCTACTTCCGTGCGGTGGATTCGCTCGGCGTGCTGCAAAAACAGGTGGCCGCGCTCACCAGTGAACTCGCTGAGCTGCGGGAAGATCTGCGCGAAGAGAACGATCCGGCCCGCAAGGCCGAAATTGCCCGCGCCATCGGAGAAAAAGAGTCGGCGCAGTTCGCTGCACAGGCCGCCCAGAGCCGCCAGGTGCGTGCCGTGCGCCGTCAGGAATCGGGATTCCTGGAGCTGGGGTTGGTTCCGCCGCCCATCCTGCAGGCCAAGCCCGAATCGGAACCGGAGGTCGCTGACCGTCCGGGCGAATCGCTCTACTACAACTTCCGCAAGATGGAATACGGCCTGATCGGCGACCTGCCGATGGAGCTGCCTGCGGTAGAGATTGAGGAACCGGCGTTCGATTATACCTTCAAGATTGGAACGGAAGCGGTCTTTGCACCGGAGAACAAGCGGCCGGACGGGCTGATCTACCAGATTCAGATTTGCTCCACGGCCGGCCGGCTGAGCAAAGCCCGGCTGAAGGGAATGTCGCCCTGCTTCGAGTTTAAGAATAACGGAAAATACGTTTATTTTGTAGGTGCTTTCCGCCACTACGACGAGGCCGTGGCAGCCCTGCCCAAGGTCAAGGCCCGCGGCTGGTCCACCGCCTTCATCACGGCACGGAAGGATGGTAAAGCACTGACTATCAAGAACGCACGTGCAATCGAAGCCAAAGAGAAAAATTAATAATTCAACTAATAGTCGTTTATGAAAAAAGTATTTACCCTTGCATTTCTGCTGCTCGCCGGCCTCTGGTGCGGCGCACAGAATGACAACTGTTTCGGCATCATCGTAGGCAAGAACGCCAGCGCCACCGGCGAGGTGATTCTGGGTCACAACGAAGATGACAGCGGCGAGCAGATGCTCAACCTCTACGCCGGCTCCGAATACATCTGGGCCGAGTTCCCGGGTATGGAGGTCGCAGACGCGTTCATGAACAAACACGGCGTAGCCATCGTTTCCGACAACTGCCCGTCCCGTTCCACCGACGAGAACTTCTTTGAAGGCGGTGTCTGCTACGAAGTGCGCGTCGCGGTGGCCAAGCAGGCCCGGACTGCCCGTGAAGCCGTGAACATCATCGGCCACCTGCTCAACACCCGCGGCTACAACAAATCCGGCCGCACCTATCTGGTTGCAGACCCGAATGAAGCGTGGGTCGTGGCTGTGATGCAGGGCCGCCAGTGGGTGGCTCAGCGCGTCCCGGACGATGCCGTGATGGTCATCCCGAACTATTACACGATTGACCGTGTGGACTTTGCGGATCCCGACAACTTCGTGGGTACCGACGTCTTCTCCTACGCCACCACCCGCGGCTGGTATAACTTCCGCACCGATGGCAACTTCTCCTTCCGCAAGGCCTTCTCTACCCCTGATTCCCGCACCAAAGAGCACAACCTGCTGCGCCACCGTGCCGCCCTGTCGTTCTTCGGCCAGCCCGCGCCCGAAAATCCGGATGAGATTCCTTTCTGCTTCAAGCCGAGCAAGAAGGTCTCCGTGGAAGATGTGATGCAGGCCCTCTCGCTCCACCAGCCCGCTTGGGCAGCAGGCAGCATCTGCAACAAGAAGACCGTGGTTTCCACCATCTTCCAGCTGCGCAGCAACATGCCGCTCGAGATTGGTTGCGTGATGTGGACTGCAATGGGTCGCCCCGCTGTTGAGGCTTACCTGCCGATCTACCTGGGCACCACCGAACTTCCCGCATTCGGCCGCTTCTTCAGCGCCGCTGACGCCGAGAAACGTCACTTCACCGACGCCAAGAACCTCCGCGTTCACACCCCGTCTGGCTTCTATTGGAAGCACGTGGACCGCTGGGATGCCATTGAGAAAGACCTCTACAAAGAGGCCGCTGCCGCTCAGTACGCTCAGAAGTTCCAGGCCAAGCTGATGAAAGAGCAGGATGCTTTCGAGAAGAGCTGCATGAGCTACTATGCTGCCGACGGCACCCTCCGCAACGCCAAGGGTCTCGCAAAGCGCCTCAACAAAGCTATCGACAAGAACTACGAGAAATACGTGAAGGGATTCTAAAAAGCCGTGAATTCCATGGGAACGAGACGCTTTCTCCTGCTTCTGCCGCTCCTGCTGGCCGTCGTGCTGGTGGCAGGTTGCAAATACCAGTCGCCCAAACAGAAGACGGCCGCCTATCTCACCACGGAGATTCAAAAGGCCAACAAGCTCATGGCCGGCAAGTATGTCGATGACATCACCCTGTGCGACGCTGTTTTATTCAACGGAAAGGATGTCGTCTACAATTTTACCTATGATGAAGTGCGGGCCCAGATGACCATCCGTGATTTTGCCGAGACGCCCCAAAAGGACGCGTTGGATATCAACCTGCAATTGACCTGGGCCACCAATCCTTCCATGGTAGCCCTCAAAAAGCTCGTCAAGACCCTCGGTGGTATGATTATTTACAATTATACCGGTTCTCAAACCGGCGAGGGTTTTACCATCACGATTGATCCGGAAGACTGATTCCGGCCGAGGCCCTTATGAAAGAAGTGCTTCTCCTTGCGGGGAAGCACTTCTTCATTTCGTGCCGGGAGGGATCTCCTGCTCATTTACTGGCGAACGCCATGATTCCCGTTCAGACTTCGGGCTCACCAAAGCCGTGAGTGTCAAATTCATGCTTTCTTTTGGGAAAACTCTAAGTGTTAGGAACGAATAGTGTTCTTAAATGACTCATGTTTAGATAATTGCGGGCTTCTCCCGTTCCAGGTTCGCTTCCCGGAGTTAGACCGGGAATACGTCTTTTCGATAACTCGCTGATTATCGGCCTTGTTAACTATAGGCCCGTTCCAGACATATAGACTAAAGATTCTGTAATACCGCATCGTATGATAAGTGAACGATTCGCGCAATCTGTTTCTTTGAGCATAGAAAACGACGGCGCATCAAGCGGGCCAGTTTTAGTCGATCCGGGGCAGATAATTCTCGAAGTGTTCTGATACCAAATAACTCCTTCATCATTCGATCTCTCTCAGCGCGGAGTTCGGTATCTGTCAAGTTGATTTCATTCCACTCACCTAAAGCGCGTTCCATCTCGTCGTCTTTGTTTAATGATAGGAAGAACATGTACGACCTGGGCGTTTTAAACAGTCGCTCAACGAGATCTATGGCAACGTAATTCTCGGGGAGAATCATCCCCTCGGACACAATCCAATCAGACGGAATGGCAATGTGCGTCCGACACTGCTCTTTAATATAGCGAACACCTGTCTGTCTGAATGAGGGTTTTAATCGCTTCATGCCATTGAAATAAAGACGCCCCGTTCCCCATGGATACGTATAGAACATTTCTATTCTCGCTTTGGTCGGGTTTTTGATGACATACGCGATGAGCGTCTTCAGGTAATTTTCATCCGACACTGAAATTACTTTGACCGGCAGACGGGATAGGGATAAATGGGTTCCGTACTGACTGGCGTTGTACATTCCCGTCAGGCGTTTGAATTCGTTGGCAAAATGAACGGCAGCCTCTTCAGAATCGGCCTTGATGACGAAGTGAAAATGGTTATCCATCAATACAAAAGCCAGTATTACTATCTTCATTCGAAGCGTAATGGCTGCCACACGGTTCATCGCTGCAACGAAGTCTTCTTTATTTCCAAACAAGACATCCGCCCGATTCCCATCAGAGCAAATGTGATAGTATCCCTGAGCGGGCTTTACTCTAATCTCCATCTCTGTCATCATCTTGGCATTCTCGCGACAAGTGCGATACCCGCCGATGCAAAGATTGTTTATTTTGCATTAACAGCCAATGGATCGCAGTATCTCTCGTGAAGATTAGTCGATTTACAAAAAACAACGTCCGTTCCGGGCGCTGTTTTCTAAATAATCTGATATTTCGGCTTTTACTTGAACAGATCTGTCGGCGCCTTAATTTTATCAAGTGCAGCACGAACAGATGCCGGTTCAATTTGCGATATCAACTCATCAAACTCACTTACATTTGACAAGACGAAGTAGTATTTTTCTGTGATGTACTCATTACTGGAAGCTTTTGCCTCTCCACTAATAACCGAGACAATCTCGCCTTTTTCCGTTACTAAGAACCGCGGTTTCAAGGCCTCGTAAAAGTCGAACCACCACTTTGATCTATTCCAAGCCACAGTAACGCTCGGAAAAGTTATATCAAAGGGCTTTGAAAAATCTTTCACATTATTTTCCCTGGCTACTTGGCGCCACTCTTTATATTTATCCCGCAACTCTTTCAGGCTTTCGATAAACTCATTTATTTTTTCCTCTCCTTTGAGATAAAAATTGACTTCTGAGTATGAAGTTTCGCCGCAGATGTCTATTATAACAACAAGATTTTCATCTTCAGATGCGGCAATATCGTATGATTTGCCCCAATACTCGACGTAGTAGCTGCCTATTTTCTTTTGTCCGTTCGCGGTAACTGCACAAAGTGCAATAATAATAATCAGTAACAGCTTTTTCATGCTGGAATTTCTTGTGGCTCGCTCCTAGCCGGTTATAATAAAAACAAAAGTGTGGAGCAAACTTCGTTTACCGTTAGGAGGTTGTGGAAAAACCTTTGCCAGATAAACTACTGATAACCCCACACTCGGCTGATATGGTATCTTCCCCGTGGGGTATAAACACAATCAGGCTCGAGCAGTAAGTATATCCGCAGTCCCTTGGCTTGAAATTTTCCACATTTCCTAACAAGGACGCGAAACACTTTCGCTTAATATGTCTGCTGTAATGACAGCAATGCAAATATAATAAAAATGATTATGACTGCGATAGAAAGCCTTTCGCCACGTCAGGAAGGTCTAAGTGCCTGGAACGGACCATATGCGTAATTGGTTTGATTTCAGGTCTTTATCCTCTTTATTCATTCCCGATTCAGCGCATGGAAGCGAACCAGGAACAAGTCTTTGCGTCAACTCACAGATTATCAACCTCTAATATGGTGGTCTCATTCCCGACATTTAGACTTTTGAAAAGTAGGGCGATAAAAGAAGAAGTGCTTCTCCTTGCGGGGAAGCACTTCTTTATTTTGTGACGGGAGGGCCGTCGGGTCAGTCGTGGACCGGACGGATACCTAAGCCGTACCAGCGGGTAAGTTGGTACATACCGGCACCCGCTCCGTCGATTCCAGCGCACGCCCAAGCTCTCGGGGTGGTGGTCGTCAGGGTTGCGGTCCAGAGGTAGAACGCTTCGCCCACATCCTGACGGTTGTTGAGGTAAGCACCGTTGGCCGGGATGAAGATACTGTTACCGTTGGTATTGCTTGTTACGAGGAAGCCCTCCTCATAGAAACGGTTGAGATGCCCGCTGGGTGAAGGTTCTCCCTGCTCAGTCCACGTCCAGGTACAGTTGGCGATCAGTTCCCGCATATCGGCCTCGGTCGGGGTACGCCAGCCGCTACCCAAAACGACGGTTGCCGGATCGTCGGCCGCCTCGAGCTGACGGAGACCGTCAATCGGGCTCGCATAACCTTCCTCAAGAATGTACTTCGAGTAATTCTTCAGTTCGGGGAGGTTATAGTTGGGCGTCACGACGGCCCCATTACCCCAAGAATAGAAGTAACCTACATGATAAGGCACCGTAGCACCCAAATTGCAGGTTGCCCACTTGACGCCGGACGGCAGACCCAGATCAACCTGCTCGGGAGCGCTTGTAGGATAGATGTACGTGAGATTGACGCCATCCAGGCTGTGGTAGGTGAACGCTGAGGGCTGACATGCCAACGTGAGCTCCCTAATGGGAGCACCATAAATATTCAGCCCATCCAGCCAGATGTTGTTTCTCAGATCCAGCACATCCACGGCCGTATCCTCAATGGAAATGGAGTACAGACGGGTGTTTGCACTCACATCCAGCGCAATCAGGTTGCTGCCGGAGATATCCAGAAAGGCAAGCTCGGTATTGTGAGACAGATCCACCGTATGGCCGACATAGCCCCTCATTTCCAACTGGTACAGGTTCGTTGCCTGCGAAAGATCCACGGAGAGGAGCGGGTTGTTGTTCAGCCAGAGATGCCTTACGCCGGGGCTGGCAGTGAAATCACTGAAGCCGCTGCGGGCTGCGCTGACCAGGGACAGGTTCGGTGTATTATCCAAGTTGAGGGTCGTCAGGTTGACATCGTCGTAGCAATAGAGGCGCTCCAGGGCGGTGCAGCCGTTCAAGTTGATTTGTGTCAGGTTGCGGCATCCCACGCAGCCCACATAGTTCAATTCCGGAAGGTTCGGAGCCGTCAACGTCAGGAAGGCCGGGTGGTTCTGGACAATGATGCGCTCCAACTTCGGGTTGTTGGAAGCGTCAATCCCGGTAAGGTAGCCATGCTGTTCGGTGTTTCCATCCCCAAGATCCTCAACATATCCGTTTGCAACAATATAATAGAGGTTCGGGAAGTGCTCGATACCGACCACTGACTCCACATACCAGGGAACGGTGATCTGTCCGACACTGGTAAGTTCTTCGTCCGAGAAAATACCGTCGCCGTCCGAGTCATACTGCTCAAGGCAGAAGGCTGCGAACTCCGGATCTTCAAAGGACACACCTTCAGGAACATACTCGAAAGGTTCCATCGGCTGAACCACATTGCGGCCCACCGAGACGGGCTGGCTGGTGGACTTGACCATGTGGCGGCCGTTGTTGTCAATCACCGTTACCGTGAAGCCCTTGGTGAACTCGGTCGGCGGAATGGCAATCCAGAACTCAAGCGGAGTTTCCGGGTTCAGCTGAACGCCGAGGGCGATTTTAGTCCTCAGGGTCACCACCTTGTTGCCCATGGTCACCTCGCACTGCGGCTCGCCGTTGCGGGTTGCCGGGCAGGTGACGGCCACCTGGCCCCAGAGGAATTCGTTGTTATTGCCCTGCAGGCGCACCTCGTGGATCCAAGCGGTACCGGTCAACCTGACCACCACCGCGCCAAACAGGTTGCGGAAGTACAGATCCTGATCGTTGCGGTTTTCCGTAACGGCTATCATTGGAAAGGCTCCGGGGGCAAAAGAGTTGTTGTTCCAAGTCTGGACCCGGGGTGCCTGGAAGATAATTTTTCCGTTTTCCAGCAATTGGGTTTGCGCATCATACGGGTAGACGGCATAGTTGGCATTGAAAGCGTATTGCGCCGTGTAGAAGTCATTGTCGGCACGGGTAAAACGTGCAAGCGGGGTGCCAGCACCTTCCGCAATGACATACCGTTTATTGGCATCGGATCCGGTGAAGACGCTGATGGCGTCGTTGTTCTCCCAGATGACCTGGTCGGTCAACATGACGGTTCTGGTGTCGGCACCGTAGCCCTCCACCGTGGCATTGAAAGATTCAGGAGTTACATCCGCTTCAACGGCGTAGTCCTGCTTTTGGGAACAGGCGACAAGGGCCAGTGCGGCCGCAAAGATTGTCAGAAGATTCCTTTTCATATTGTTTTGTTTTACCAGTTGATTGGCGGATTGATAATCGGTTGCTCGATCTGGGATTGGGCCAGCGGGGTCTCGGCGGCAAGTTCGAGCTGCTCTACCACCGGAGCAACATAACCCTGACAGAATGAGGATTTCTTTCTCATATCCAAAATAGTTGTTGTCACTGCAAAGTTAGAAGTATCTTCCACATTTCCAAATATAAAGCCGTATCCAGCGCTGAACGCCCTGGACGAGCGCAGCGGCAAGGAGAAATTTGTCTCTTCGTCAGGTTTTTTCTTGTACAGCGATAAACATACAGACGAAAAAACGTAACTTTGTCTTCACAGCTTTAAACCCGATATGGATAAGAATCAAAAATATGTCATTACCGTGAGCCGAGAGGTGGGTTCCGGCGGCCATACGGTCAGCCGTCTGCTCGCCGAGCGCCTGGATGTCCGTTATTACGACAAACAGATTATCGAGGGGCTCATCAAAGAATTCAACCTGACCCCTGAGGAGATCGAGCGGATCAAAGGGCAGAAAAGGAACTGGTTCAATGACCTGGTCACCCATATCGTCGTGCCGCTGCGCCCGGAGACGTTTCTCGACCATTTGCCGGAGGAAGATATCGCGGTGACCCCGGACGCCATCTTTGAGTGCGAGCGGAAGCTGCTCACCTCCTTTGCGGAAGAGGAATCCTGCGTAGTGGCCGGCCGTTCGGGATTCTTTATCCTGGATGAGCATCCCAACAAGTTTGATATCTTCATCACGGCCTCGCGCGACCATCGTATCGCGCGTATCCAGAAGCGGCAGAACCTGTCGCACACCGAGGCAGAGAAGGTGATTGACAAGGTGGATGCCACCCGCGAGAATTTCACCAAGCGCTTCGCAAAGACAAGCCGCTATGACCTGCGCAACTACGACCTGGTGCTGAACATGGACAACCTCACGGAAGAGGAAGCGGCGGATCTGATCTTCCAACTGTTCGAAAAGCGCCTCAAATAGGGTTCACGACTGATGAAGCAAACGGTTTTCGGCCTTGTCGCCGCGCTCATCTTTCTGGCGGTCAATGGTTTTACGGCTGTTGCGCAGCAGGCGCCGTTGACAGAAAAGGAGCAGGCGGCCCGGGACAAGGCCTTCGCCCGGTATCGGGCTTCTCTGGCCGACGATCCGCGCACGCTTCTTGAGCTTTCTGATTCTCAGACGGCTGAAATCCTAGAGCTGACGATCGATGATTCCCTGCGCAGGGCGGTTGTGGTTCGGCCGAAAGACCTGTCCCGACCCGCTCCGGTGGTATTCGTGTATCACGGCCGGGGCGGACTGCTTTCCCGTTCGATGAACACCCTTTCCATCTATCGCTACTGGCCGGAAGCCATCATCGTCTATTCGCAGGGGCTTTGGATCGATGGCGGCAAGAAGATCAAATGGGGTACCGGCTGGAAGATACCTTCCCGGAAGGACGTGGGACGGGATGTCCGGCTGTTTGATGCGCAGCTGGCGTATCTCACCGCGCGCTTCCCGGTGGATACCAGCCGCATTTTTGCGATGGGACATTCCAACGGCGGGTCCATGACGTATGGGTTGTGGTCCTTCCGGGGCAAAAAGCTCGCCGGCGTCTGTATCTCGGGTTGCAGTTCCAACGCAGAGAATCCGGCGGTGCAGCGGCGAGCGGCCAAGCCCGCGTTTTTCCTCCTGGCCGAGGACGACCAGCTGGTGGACAGCGACAAGTACAAGGCTTATATCCGGTATATCGTCGGCAAGCAGACCGACGGGGTCGGAGCGGCCGTGAGCGGAAGAGCGAGCGAGAGCGGAGATGCGGTCGAGGCGGGCCAAATGCTGCGCTATGAAGCTGCGGCGGGCGGCGCCGAGGTGATGACCTTTTTCTACCCGGGCCGCCACCGTTTCAACCCTGCGGCGATCCCCTATATCGTGGATTTCTTCCGGCGGCAGCGGAAATAGCTGGGGGGCGATGCAACAGCCGGGCAAAAGGAAGCCCGGCAGAGCCGGGGCTTTGTGCGAACGCAAGCCGCTCGGAAAAGGCGCTTTCAAGCCCTCCCTCACCGGGATTTCGTCGCTGCGCTCCGACATCCCCAGCCGCCTGCGGCGGGCTTTGCAATAAACTACCAAAAAGTCCAGCTCAAGCTTGCTTGGCTGGACTTTTTGCTACCTTATTGCGGTGAGGGGGGGATTCGAACCCCCGGTACGGTAATCCCGTACGTCAGTTTAGCAAACTGGTGGTTTAAGCCACTCACCCACCTCACCGAACGGGACTGCAAATATATATCTTTTTCCCGGAACGCGAAAATAATTCACGAACGGCACGAACGGCAACCCGGAGCGGCGGGCCCGCTACTTCTCCGTAGCGGGTGCCGTCGTGGCGGTGTCGTCGGTAATGTCAATCTCGGTGTCGATGACCACCTTCGGCTGCTTGATGATCTTGATCACAAAACCGCCGCCGGGGGCCATGTGAACGGTCAGTGACTGCGTCTTTTCCGTGGTGGTGAAGGCGTGAATGCAATCCTTGGCAGCACGGTGCGCGTTGGGACCGTCCTGCAGAATTTCCACGAAGCAATCCGTATTCTTGTAGAAGGAGAGGTCCACCGTCACATCGCGCGGATCCCAGTTGTTCAGGCCGGCAATGTACCAGACATCGTCGCTACGGCGCGCCAAGACGATAAACTCACCGATCGTTCCGCCCAGCGGCTGGGTCTTATCCCAAACGGTCGGCACGTGCGAGATGAAATCGAGGCTCTCCTTGTTCTCCACATAGTTCGACGGGCTGTCGCAGAGCATCGCGAGCGGGGATTTGAAAATCACATACTCGGCCAGTTGGTGGCAGCGGGTACCCTGGCTCATCGGCTCGGTGTTGATGGCCACGAAGTTTTTCTTTGTGGCGTTGCGCATCGCACCCTGCGTATAGTCGGCCGGGCCGGCGAAGAAGCGGATGTACGGCGCGGTGACATCGTAGGTTACGAGGTCGCAATCGTTGTCCCATTTGACCTGCTCCAGACCGAAGATACCCTCGAAGTTGATGGCGTTCGGCCAGGTGCGGTTCAGACCGGTGGGCTTGTAGATGCCGTGATAATCTACCAGTAGGTTATACTTGGCGGTGGTCTCGGCCACGCGGCGGACGAAGTCAACCATCATCTGGTCGTCGCGGTTCATGAAGTCCACCTTGAAGCCCTTGACACCCATCTCGGAGTAGTACTTGCAGACCTTGTCCATATCCTTGTTGAAGGCCCAGAAGCCCGCCCAGAGGATGATACCCACATTCTTGGAAGCACCGTAATCCACCAGTGCCTTGACGTCGATCTCGGGGATTACTTTGAAGAGGTCAGCCTGTCCCTTGACAGCCCAACCCTCATCCAGAATCACATATTCAATACCGTTTTCAGCAGCGAAATCAATGTAGTGACGATAAGTTTCGTTGTTGATGCCGGCCTCGAAATCCACACCGTAGATATTCCAGTCGTTCCACCAGTCCCAAGCCACCTTGCCCGGCTTGACCCAACTGAAATCGATGGTGGGATCGGCGGGCTTGGCCAGCTTGTAAACCAGGTCGTTGTCGGCCATCGCGATATCTGAAGCGGTGATACCGATCACGCGCCACGGGAACTCCGTGGGGCCGTCATACTTGGCAATCCACTTCTCGCGGCCGTTTACCAGCCCCTCGAGCTCGTTGTGGCCACCCTGCTTGACGAGGATGGGATAGGGAGCGAAGACACCGGTGAGCGTGGTTTTCTTCTTCTCGCCGTTGTAGAGATACATACCCGGATAATCCATCAGGTCCGCCTCGGAGAAGCAGAGCCGGGGTCCGTTCGGAATCTCCACATAGAGAGGCAGGAAGGCCAGCCGGTCGGGATTCCATGCGGTGGGGACGATCTTTTCGTAAACGTTCTCGAAGTTATTGTGGAACTGGTTTTCCCAGCTCTTCTTGGAAGGTTCCTTGGTGCGCACATACGAAACGTAGATGGGCCAGTCATCGGCCAGATTGAAGGCCACCGACTCGGACATCACTTTGAACGGAGCGGTTGCATGCGAGATGATGCGGTACGCCACGCCGTCGTTGTAAACGCGGAAGACCACGTCGTGATCCTTATAGCGGAAGGTTGCCTCGTTGTAGACGTCGCGGATCTCTTTCTTATGATAGATCTGCGGATTGATCACGTCATCCACCTGGCGTTTCACCACGTCGAGAACCTTGCCTTTTCCGTAGGTTTTACCATTCTCCAGTTTCATCTGAACGGGGCAGTCATAGAGAAGCAGTCCGCTGTTGTATCCAACACTGAAGGTCATTGCGTTGGAGTAGTTAACCGCTACGACAATCTTACCATCCGGCGAGGGAATCGCTTCGGACTTGGGGGCAGCTCCAAGCGTCAATGCCGCAAAGAGGCCTGCAATAGCCAAAATAAAACGTTTCATATAGTTGAGTCTAGATAATTACAGGGGATTGGGAATGATGCGCACCACGAATCCGCCACCCGGCATCAGTCGCATAGAAATCTCGCGCGAGGTGCGGGTATCGGTAAAGCGGTGCACGAAATCCTTGGCCACATAGTCGGCATTCGTGCCGTCCTGCAGAATCTCCACGAGGAAATCACCGCGCTGGAATCCCAGATCTACCAGCACATCCCGCTCTTTCCAACCGTTCAGGCCGGCCACATACCAGGTTTCCCCGCTACGCCGTGCCAGCACGATGTATTCACCCACCTCGCCGCTGAGGACGCGGGTCTCATCCCAAACAGTGGGGATGCCGGCGAGGAAATCAAAGCACTCTTTGTTGGAGAGATAGTTGGAAGGGCTGTCGCACAGGCGCGTCAGCGGAGAGTAGAAGACGATGGCGGCGGCCAGCTGGTGGCAGCGCGTGCCCTGGCTCATCGGTTCCTCATAGACGGGAACAAAGTTGCGGGCGGAAGCGTTGCGCATGGCACCGGGCGCATAATCGAGCGGGCCGGCCACCGAGCGGACGAAAGGCAGCACCACGTCGTTGGTCACCATATCGGTTTCACGCGTGATGGATTTGGTCTTCTCCATGCCGATTGCAGACTCGAAGCTCACCACGTTGGGCCAGGTTTTGGTCAGGCCGGTAGGTTTGCAGCAGCCGTGGAAATCAATCAGCAGGTGGTGCGATGCCGCAATTTGGGCGGTGCGGGTCATGAATTCCACCATCTGCTGGTCGTCGCGGTGGAGCATGTCCACCACAAAGCCCTCTACGCCCAGTTTGGCGTAGTAGTCACAGATTTGCTCGACATCGCGGCTGAAGGCCCAGAAGCCGGTCCAGAGCAGGATGCCGATGTGTTTTTCCTTGGCGTAGTCAATCACACCGCGCAGATCCAGTCCGGGAACCACCTGGTAAAGGTCGGTCTGCTGGCCCGGCGACCATCCCTCGCCGATCACGACATACTGGAAGCCGTGCTCAGCCGCAAAATCCACATAGTATTTGTAGGTCTGCGTATTGATGCCGGCCTTGAAGTCCACGCCGTAGAGCATGCGGGAACTCCACCAGTCCCAAAGCGCGCGGCCCGGCAGCACCCAGCCGAAGTTGGCATCGGCAGCCGGAGCGGCGGCGAGCTTGTAAACCAGGTCGTTGTCGGCCATCTTGGCATCGTTGGGAGCAATGGCGAAGACGCGCCACGGGAACTCCGTCACGTTGCCGGGGGTGTCATATTTGGCGATGAATTTATCTCGCGTGGATACGATGGATTCCAAGTCGTGCCGGCCACCCTGCGCGGAGGCGACGGGATAGGCCGCAAACTTGCCGGAGACGATCTGCTTCTTCTTGTCTGTGTACTGCAGATACATACCGGGATAATCGTGCAGGTCCGCCTCGGTGATGCAGATACGAATGCCACCCTCGGCCTCAACCAGCATGGGCAGATAGGCGATGCGGTCCATCGGCCAGCTGGAGACGAGCAGGTGCTCGTAGGTATTCTCGAAAGAGTGGTGGAACTGCTTGTCGAAGGCCTTCTTGTCGTTCGGAACATAACCCGGGGACCAGGTCACAAAGGAGGGCCAGTCGCCGGCAAAGTGATAGTCGGCTTGCTCGGAGACCACCTTGAAGGTGTTGGGCTGGAAGGCGGCAAAGCGGTAGGCAAAGCCGTCGTCATAGGCCCGGAAGATCACCTCATACTCCTTGTAGGTCAGGCGGATCTCGTTGAACTTGGCGTCCACCTCCCGCTTGGTATAATTGTCGGAGCGGAGAGTTTCGTTGACGGGGGTCATCACGATGTTCTTGTTGACCGTGCGCCCTTTGCCGTTGAAACTCTTGCCGCCCTCCAGCTTCATGGAGATGGTGCAATTATCCAACAGCAGTTTGTCATTATAGCTCAGGGAGAAGACCAGACCGCCACGGTTGGAGATCTGGGCCTTGAGACGGCCGTCCGGCGAAGTCAGAATCTGCTGACGCGGAGCGGCCATCAAAGGGAGGGCCAGCAGCAGGGCTGCAAGCACCGTAACAATCGATTTCAGATGTCCCCAATGACGTCGCATTCCTAACCGAAATTGTGTAATAGTTTACAAAAATAGCAAATTATTAACACATTTTACACAATTCGCCCCAGATTTTGCAAATCCGTAAATCAATACTACTTTTGCAAAAAAAAGTTCGGGATGTGGCGCAGTTGGCTAGCGCATCTGGGTTGGGACCAGAGGGTCGCAGGTTCGAGTCCTGTTATCCCGAAAAAAAAAAGAGGCGGTCGACCGCCTCTTATTTTTAGTCCCAAGTTCCCGTTATCGGGGTGGCAGGCTGGTTGGAGCCGGAGCCGGCGTTGGGGCCGCTGGAGCCCCAGTTCACCGAGATCGTGTACGGAATACCGTTCAGCACGGCGGTGTTGCCGGTGTACTGGTAATAGTACGCGCCGGAGGTGTACTGCGTCTTGGTACTGGTCACCGTCACCGGGCAGTAAACGGCCACCGACCAGGTACCGGCGGGCACGTTGCGCAGATGCAGCGCCTTGTAGGAGCCGCTGTTGCAGAGCACATAATCCGCATCGCTCAACCAAGCCGTACGGTCTTTGGCCAGCGCCAGATAGAGGTCGCAGTCCGTATTGATGCCGCGCAGCGTGAGCACCAGTTCCTCCGTAAGTGAAGGCAACTCAAAGGTAAAGTGGTGATACTGCTTGTCGCCGATGCGGGCATAAGCCGGCTGATTAGCCTCCGAACCCTTGTCCATCGTGCGGGTCACACCCTTGGAGAGTGCGCCCTTGGGGGTCACGGCACCGTTGCCGTCAGAAGCGTAGCGGATCATGGCGGAGAAGAGGTCGCGCTGTTCACCGGAAGAGACGCCCTCCGGGTGCGAGCCGATCACCACCAGGCGGCCACTCTGCTCCGAAGCCTTGTAGGCCCACGCGCTCACCTTGCCGTTGAGCTTGGTGGAATCCGGACCGGGGGTCAGGTAGCGCAGCAGAATCTCCGTTCCTTCCGGCACGGGATAGTTGGTCTGGGACATATAGCAACCACCGTTGTGGCGCACATTGTCTATCTGCATATCGTTGCCGTAGTTATAGTAGTTCAGCAGCGCGCAGCCAGGCTCGATGGTCATGCTGGTATAGGTGTCGGTAACGCTGGCCCCCGAGTCGGTCTTGGTGTGGTAGGTATGGCCCGGCCAGATGCCGAAGTAGGTGGTCGTGGTGGCGTAGCTGTCATAACCCTTGGAGGCGATCAGACAGCCTGCGCAGGTACCCACATAGGCGCCTCCGTTGGCATAATAGGCGCGGATGCGGTTGCGGCCGTCCTCACCGAGCGAAGCACCGTGCTGGGTGGACTTACCGCCGTTCACGTAGATGCAGCGGAAACGCGGTTCGCCGTCCGGATAGAGCAGGTTGCCGTTCTTATCCTCATCGGAACCGATGAAAACGGCATTCTGGATGGCCGTATCCAGAGCGGTAGTATTTCCCGTAGAGAGCGATGCGTAAAACTCCCAGTCGAGGCTCAGGTAGGAAGCGGCGGGCAGCGAGGTACGCGAGGTAAGGCCGATGCCGCCATCCATAAAGAGATCCTTATAGTAACCGCGCGCCCTAACGTCCGCTTTCTCCTTGATAGCAGGAACGGTCAACTTATCCATAATCACCACCTGCGAGCGGCCGGCGGTATTGGGTTTCTGGGTCTGGACTACGCCGTAGGTGTCCCCGTCGGTCGTATAGACCACCACGGAAAAACCACGGTCCAGTGCGCCCGGAGGCACGATAAAGAAGAAGGTGCGAACGGACGACGTGGAGAGTTTGAGCAGGGAGCCCACATTCATCGTGAGGCTGTTGTCGCCGCCGGTCAGGGTCATCGTCTGCTCGGCGGTTCCCTCTTTGCCGTCCAGCGCTACCGTGCAGTCACCCCAAAGCATATTGCCACCCAGGTCGTGCAGCACCACCTTTGTGACGGTAATGGAAGGAGCCAGGAACTGCAGGCAGAGCAGGCCGCAAAGGTTCTTGAACTGGAGGGCATCGCCCGTATCACCAATCTTGGCAATGGCCGGAGCGGCGCCCGACGCAAACGTGCCGGAGGCATAGTTCTGCGTAGCGGGCAGCTTGAAGTGCAGTTCCCCGCCCGAGAGCGAAACATCATCGCTGTCCGGATAGAGCGCATACCAGGGGGCCGAACCGGCAGGGGTTCCGCTGAAAGCGCCATTGGTCGTACCAGCTCCGGTCGTGAGGGTGAAGCGGCTCTTGCTGCCGTCGTTGCCGATCAGCGCAAAGGCGTCGTTGGCGCTCCAGACCACCGTGGTGGTATCGGCATTCAGGGCCGTGCGGGTTTCCGCAGCAGCCACAGGCATCTCCAGACTGGCCTGCAGTACAACTTCGCCCTGGGGGACGATCTCCGCTTCGGGACGATTCACTTCGCAAGAAGCCACCGTTGCCACAGCGGCAACCGTCAGCAGGATTTTGGAAAGCGTTCTGTTCATTATCGTGTTCTCCTATTTTTCTAGTTCCAGGTGGCGCAGACGGTGTAGGGTACGCCGTTCAGCACCGTGGTATTGCCGCTGTAGCGGTAATATTTTCCGGTCATGCCATTCCCGTTGTCGTAGGTCTCGATCAGCGCGGTCACAGTGTCCGGGCAGCGGACGGCCACCATCCAGAGGCCCTCTTCCGGGGCCGTGACGGTCAGGGTTTGTGCACAACCCTTCTCGTGGGCGGAATGGGTCGCTACGTCTGGGTAGGCAAAGGTTCCTTTCTTCAGGTAAAGTTCCAGGTTGCAACCCGCAGAACCCTCGGCGCCCTGCAGGGTGACGGTCAGGGTTTTTACCTTTTTGGGCAGATAGCAGGCGAAGTGGTGGTACTGCTTGTCCCCGATGCGGGCATGGGCCGGATCGCCGGCCGAATAGAGGGAGGTCATCTCGCGGATCACCCCGTTTTCCAGCTCGCCCTTGGCGGTGGAAATGCCGATACCATCCATCGCGTAGAGGCACATCGCGGCCATCAGGTCGCGCCGCTCACCGCTCTCCACCCCCTCGGGATGCGAGCCGCAAGCCACGACACGGCCGGTCAGGCTGTCCTTCTTGAAGGCCCAGATACTGCCCTGCATGTGCACTTTGGTGGTGTCGGGGCAGTAGTAGCGCATCAGCACCTCGGTGCCGCGCGGCGGGGCGGGCGACATGTAACAGCCGCCGTTGTGACGGACATTCTGCACGCGGCCATCGCCGCCAAAGTCGTAATACTTCAGCAGGGCGCTGCCCTGTTCCACCTTCATATCCGTATAGGTATCGCTGAGGCCCGTGGCGTAGCAGTACCCCGGCCAAATCCCGGAATAGTTGGGGTTGGTGGTGGTGCCGGAACCGCTGGAGCTCAGGTAAGCACCCGCACAGGTGCCCACATAGCTACCACCGTTCGCATAGAATTCGCGGATACGCTTGAGCCCCTTGCTGCCCTTGGTGTTGAGCGAGAGGCCGTGGTTGCCCGATTTGCCGCCGTTCATATAGATCATCCGGAAGCGCGGAGCGCCGTCCGGGTAGAGCAGGCAGCCGTTTTCATCGTCATCATTGTGCGACATGACGCTCGTCTGTATGAGCGTGTCCACGCCCGACATGTAGTCCACATCCGAGCAGCTGGCATAATACTCCATGGTCAGCCCCAGATAGGGAACGATGGGCAGCGTGGTGCGCGAAGTCAGCGAAATGCCGCCATCCATAAAGATGTCCTTGTAGAACCCTTGCAGCGGCACATCAGCCGGCACGGGTTCCAATTCCTGCGGAGTGGGATCCGGAATATGCTCGCAGCCCGCGAAGAGCACGGCCGCCGCGAGCGTCAGGAAAAAAATATGGAGGGGTTTCACCATTGGTCGCTTTTTATACAAACTACGAAGGTAGGTAATCTTTTCGAAAAAAGCTATCTTTGGGGCATGAAACGTCTAATTCTCACCTTGTTCCTGCTTCCGGCCGCCTTTTTCGGGTTCGCTCACGAGCAGGATTCTGTTGTTCAGGCAATTGACCAATATATCCAGCAGGTGCGCGAACAGTGGGCCGTACCCGGCATGAGCGTGGCCATCGTGCGCGACGGCGAGACCCTGCTGGCCAAAGGATATGGCGTGAAGGAGAAGGGCAAGCCCGATCCGGTGAACGAACATACGGTCTATCAGGTGGGGTCCGTCTCCAAGTCGTTCACTTCCGCGCTGATGGCGATGATGGTGGACGAGGGCAAGCTGAGCTGGGACGATCGCGTCAAGGACTTGCTGCCCGATCTGGATTTGGCGGATGAATTAACGGAGGCGGACCTGCGGGTATCGGATATCATGACCCACCGGATGGGCTACACCTCGCAGGCTGCCACCTATGTGCCGAACCTCGGCTACGGCCGCGATGCAACCCTGAAAATGCTCTGCCTGCTGGAGCCGGAATACGGTTTTCGCGAGGGCAAGCACTACAACAATATGACCTTCCTGCTGGCGGAGAAGATTCTGGAAAAGGTGAGCGGCCAGACGTGGGAGCAACTGCTTCAGGAGCGGATCTTTACGCCGCTCGGCATGACTTCGGCCTCCTGCAACGGAGATGGTTACCTCAACTCCCCGAACGTGGCCGGACAGCACGAACTCACCAACCGGAAAGACACGCTGCGATGCGCCCAGCTGCGCGGAGACAGCCGCGCGCTCTACTGGCTGACGGTGATCGGTCCGGCCGGGAGCGTGAATGCCAGCGTTACCGACCTGGCCCGCTGGGCGGAGTTCCACCGGCAGCGCGGCCTCAACGCGGAGGGGCAGCGGCTTCTTTCCCGGGAACAGATGGACTACCTGCACCACGGGGTGGTGATTGACGAGCAGGATGCCGACCATATCACGCTCTACGGCCAGTGCTGGTACGTGGAGCAGAATGCCAAATGCCGGATTTACTACCACACCGGCACCACCTGGGGCCACACGGCGCTTTGCGTTTTCATCCCGCAGCTCAAGCTGAGCCTGGCCATCCTGGTGGACAGCGACGTGCCGGGCGGAGCGCGTTTCGCTATCATGCGGCGGTTGATTGACCTCTGCCTGGGGTTGCCGGATACGGACTACAGCACCATCGCGCTGAAGAAATGGCTGAACCGCCGCAGCAGTTCGCCCCGCCGGGTGAGCCAGTTTGCCTATACCAAAACCCGGCCGGCCGCTACCGCCCTCTGTGGAACCTATACCAAAGAGGCACCCTTCGGTGATGCACGCATCTATATCAAAGACAACCGACTCTACATCCGGATCGGAGAAAAGGGCTGGGTGCACCGGCTGCAGCACGAACGGGGCAACCGATACTTCTTTGATTCCAACGGACACCGCTTCCGGGCCACCTTCAACCTGGCTTCGGACGGCACGGTCCGCGCCTTTGACCTAGACTGGGGTCACGGCGAAAATTATGGGCCCTGGATGCGCCGAAAATAAGTTTGTAACAAAAATGTAATTGTTATGATAGCCGTAATTAAACGTTTCTATCCGTTTAGCATCGGGATTGTATTCGTCACACTCCTTACCCTGCTGGTCGCCACGCCACTCCGGGCGCAGGTTTTTGACCCCCACGACGAGGCGGAAGCCGCCATCCTTGCGAACGTTGACCGCTACTTTGAGCAGGTGCACACTGACTGGAACATTCCCGGCATGGCCATCTCGATCGTCAAGGACGGACGGCTGGTCTATGCGCGCGGCACCGGCGTCCGCGACCTGGACCATCCGGAGGTTCCGGTGGATGAGCACACCCATTTCAAGATTGCTTCGGTTTCCAAAGCTTTCACCCCCGTACTGGTGGCACAACTGGTGGACGAGGGTAAAGTGGAGTGGAACACGCGCGTGCGGGATATCCTCCCGGAATTCCGGCTCAAAGACAGCATTGCTTCGGAATTGATCACCGTAAAAGACCTCTTCCAGCACTGCTCGGGCCTCAAGGCGGGGCAGGGCAGCAACCTCCCGCGCCTAGGCTACGGCCGTGACGCCATCTTCACCGTACTGCCCTATCTGGAGCCGGAGTATCCTTTCCGCAGCGGCTATGCCTACCAGACCTTCTTCTATGCCGTGAATGCCCTTCTGGTGGAGCGGCTGACCGGGATGAGTTGGGAAGAGGCCATCCGCACCCGCATCTTCGAGCCGCTCGGGATGAACGAGACCACCACCGGAGCCGAAGGACTGCTCGCCTGCGAGAACCGTGCCCAGTCGCATGACGCCAAGATGCGCGACGGCCGCATCATAGCGACGCCCATTCCCTATGAGGATCAACCCCTCAACCGCCTCAGCGTGATCAGTGCCTCCGGCGGCATCATCTCCACTGTGACGGATATGGCCAAATGGCTGCAGTTCCACCTGTCGGAGGGGCTGCGGCCCGACAGCACCCGGCTGGTGAGCGAAGCCCAGATGCGCAAGGTCCACCGCGGGGAAAATCCCCAGACCCAGAACGACAGCGTCCTGACGGTCTATGGCTACGGTTGGCATGTGGAGTACGGCCCCAAGGGAAAACTCTACTGGCACACCGGTTCCGGATTCGGCCATACGGATATCTGCTTCTGGCGGCCCGACCTGCAGCTGGGATGTATGATTTCCTGCAATGCGGATGGTCTGACCGGGTCGCGCCGCGCCCTGATGCGCCGGATCATCGACCTCTATCTGGGCCTGCCCGATACGGATTACAGCGCCGGAGAACTGACGGCGCTGCTGCAGCCCGAAGCCCAGAAGAAGCAGGCAGAAGCGCCCCGGCAGCCCAAACCGGCACCCGAGGCACAATCGCTCGCAGGCACCTACCGTAATACCATCGGCCTGGGCCTGGCTGTCGTCTCGCAAGAGGGTGAGAGCCTCGTCATTACGATCGGCCCGAAAGGCTGGACCCATCCGCTCGAGCATGTGGACGGTCGCCGCTTCCGGTTCCGCAGCGAAGGTTTCCCCTTCCCGCTCACCTTCCTCCGCAATAAAGAAAGCGGAAAGATCGACTCTTTCCGCCTTCAGTTCGGCCACGGCGAAGACTTCGGCACGTGGCAAAAGATCAATTAAGCATTACTCCCAGGTGACGGTCAGGGTGTAAGGGACGCCGTTGAGAACCTCGAGGTGGCCGGTGTAGGCCTCGCCGTGGTCGGTCTGGATCGTATCAACAGTCGTGTCGCACTTGACGCCGATGTACCAGGTGCCAGCCGGCAGGGTGTCGAAGGTCATCGTCTTGACGGCGCCGAGGGTAACGTCGGCATAATCAGCCTCTTTTGCGAAAGCAAAGTCGCCCTTGCGGAGTGTCAGGAAGAGATCGTCCTGCGAATAGCCGCCCTGGAGATCAATCTTGATGTTCTTGGCGCCCTTGGGGATGTTTACCGTGAAATGGTGGTACTGCTTGTCACCAATCTTGGTGTGTGCCGGATCGTTGTCGTCCGTGTTGCAATCCATCACGCGGGCCTCGCCGTTCTTCAGCTCACCCTTGATGCGCGGAGTGCCGTTGCCATCCATTGCATAGAGTACGAAGGCAGAGAAGAGCTGCAGCTGTTCGCCGGCCACCACGCCTTCCGGATGCGATCCGCAGAGCACCGTACGGCCGGCCTCGGCGCTGCCTTTCCACGCCCATGCGCTGATATGGTTGGTCACCTTGAAGCGGCCTTCATCTTCGCGCTTCTGGTCTTTGGCTGCATCGTAGTCGTAGCGAAGCAAGATCTCCGTGCCGGGTGCGAAGTGCAGCGGGTCGGTGGTGATGAAACATCCGCCGTTGTGATAAACGCTGTCGATGTACATATCGCCACCAAAATCAAAGTATTTCAGCAGCGGGCTGCCGGGTTCCACCTTCATGCCGGTGGTTACGCGCTCACCCACGAAATCCTTGGTCAGGTTGTTGGTGGAGATGGTGCGAGCCGGATAGACGTGGAAATACTCAAAACGGACTTTATCCTTGTCTTCATCCTTGCAGCGGTTCTTGGACGGGTTGAAACGGGTATCCGCAATCGAGGCTACAAACGCGCCCGCGCAAGTTCCCACGTAGCTACCGCCGTTTTTCACGAAGTCGCGAATATGCTGACGGCCTTCCTCGGTGAGGGAGTTGCCATGCTTGCCAGCCTTGCCGCCGTTCACATAGAGCACGCGGAAACGCGGTGCGCCGTCCGGATAGAGCAGGCAGCCGTTCTGGTCAACCTCGGAACGAACCATCAGCGCGGTCTGCTCCAGGGTATCCTTCTGGGTGATGGACATCGGTTTGTGAGGCGCGGAGTAATAGCGCTCCCAGCTCAGTCCCAGATAACGCGCAGAGGGCAAATCCTCGCGCGAGGTGATGTTGATACCACCGTCCATGAAGAGGTCTTTGTAATACTGCGCCGAAGCATTCTGGCCGAATCCCAGCGTAATCGCCAGTACTGCCACCAAAACGAGATTCTTTTTCATTGTCAAAAGTTTGTTTGCCTCAAAGATAGTGTTTTTCCCGGTCTTGACCGCTACCTGGGTATAAAATCCTGCATTCCCAGCAGATAGTCCAGCGGGCAGCCCAGGACGGTGGCAATGTTGTACATGCTTTGCGCGGAGGCGCGGCCGCCGGCAATGTGCGCCTGTTCATAGGCCCGGATTGTCCGGAGCGGCACACCCGATTTCTCCGCGAGTTCGCGTTGCGTCAGGCCGGCATTCTTGCGGGCCGTCTTGAGCGGCGAATGGGTGCGGTCGTATTCTCCCATCATCTCTTCCGCAACTTCAACGGTTCGGGAGATATCCTCGTTGCGCAAGGCATAGTAATAAGGCGCAAGACTTCCTGCTGTGACTCCTTTGGTATGTAATGTTTGGAAGCTCATATTATAATACCACTGCAAGTAGGCAATCGCGCCTCCAATCCAGTATTCCAGGTTTAATACTGATGCTGCGGTTTCTATCTCTTCCGCTTCTATCCCTGTTTGTTTAGCCACAATGGTTGCAAGCTGTATCCCCGTCATACATAAATACTTTGGATTTCCACAACTGATTTGTCCGGCCACACGGCTGGCCAGGAAACGGCTATAGAACTGTTCCATATCTTCTCCAAGGATATGAACTCCATAGTCCATCATCTCACCGAGGTTTGACATCACCTCTTGTATGTATAAGTCAGAATAAGCGCGGGTCATCGTTTTTCCAGTTTTGTCGAATAATATCTACCATATAGTGTCCATCCAGAGGAGAGTCTTTGTTTATTATCTTAAGAAAATCCTTCTGGGCGTTTTGGTCGCGAGCTACGTATAGAGGATAATATATGTTCTCGTCAGCAGGAAGAGCCTGTTCAAATACGATCTGATTGAAGGCCCTCCTGCTCTTGAGAACAACCTGGTCGCCAAGCCGACCAAGCAGCATGGCGCGCTGTAACTGTTCCAATGTAATGGAATTTCTCAAAAAAAGCCGACAAAAAGTAAAGTAGGAATCATCCACCCGGTATCCAATCATTACGTCTGCCGATTTATAGTCTGGCAAATAGCGGGAAAGAATAAAATCTCTCGCTTCCAACGATAGCGGCACTCTCAATCCGAAGATTCGGTTCTCCAACAATACAGCAAACCAATTCATGGTGTTGTAGTTCGGATCATTAAGATTCAAGACAGAGAGACCATCCAATGATAATTTGTATTGATTGGCAAACCCGCTGTTGCCCTCCGAGCAGGCCCATTCTTTGGCCAGTTCACAATTCTCCGTGCAATAGAACCCTGAACCATAATCTGTTGTAGGCCTTCCAGCCCCATACAGCGGCCGCTCTACAATCTTCTCCGACCCATGATATAGCGTTATCTCCATAAAAGTGACATTACAATGTTACTGTGGCAAAGATAATGGCTTGGAGGTTATTCTCCAAAAAAACTTCCCCGGGGTCGCGGGGACTCCGGGGAAGCGGTATTTAAGGCGGAACTCTTTGATTAGAGTTCGTTCTGGACCATCAGCGGGTTAGCGGAGAGTTCCTGTTCAGGAATCAGCCACTGCCAACGCTTGTCGCCTGCAGGGATGCAGCGAGCCTCTTCGCCCAGGGAAGCACCATACATATCGTAGTTGGATGCCAGCGGGTCAAGGTTGGTCGGAGCAGCGGTTGCGCTGTTCTTCCAAGGACCCTTGTTGTAACCGTCGCGCGGAGCCGGACCGCGGTCGCACGGGAGGTTGAGGCGCTTGAGGTCGAGCCAGCGGAGACCTGCTTCTGCCCAGAGTTCCACGCGGCGCTGCCACATAATCTTCTCGATCAGGGCGTCACCGGTTTCGGTAACTGCTGCATAAGAAGCGTCACGGTCGTGACCGAGCTGATAAACCAAAGCCTGAGCCTTGCTGACGTTAGCACCGCCGGAACGGGCATAACCTTCAGCTGCGATCAGCATGATTTCGGGGAGACGCATGTAGGGAACGTCACGCTCCTCATACTTGGTGACAGGGTCGTCAACCAGCCATTTCTGCGACATGTACGGAGCTTTCTTACCGGAAGCGTTGACATAGCAGGTGGTGGTGTACGGATCCGGGAGCCACATGCCCTTGCGGATATCCGTTGCCGGGATCGTGTTATAGAGCAGGCAGTTGATCGCACGCGGGGAGTTGGCGTTGTAGGAAGCTGCGTTGTTGGAGATGAAGTCGTGCCAGCTGCGGAGCTTGCCGCCGAACTGGGACTGGTCGGTACGCGAAGATGCGCAAGCCCAGAGCCATTCAGTGTTCTTCATTTCACCAAAGCGGTTCTCTGCCATACCGTCCGTGTAGGTGGTCGGATCCAGGTGTGCACCGGAGTGGTCGATAACGTCCTGAGCTACCGTAGCAGCATCAGCCCAACGGCCCATGGTCAGCAGCACGCGAGCCTTGATGCCCTTTGCCACCCACTGGTCAATATGGGATTTGTTGAACTTCTTGTAGTTCGTCGATTCGAGTTCCGCAATAGCAGCGTCGATATCCTTCAGAATCTGCGTATAGACATCTTCCACGGAGGAGCGGGGCAGGTTGTCGTCGTTGTCCTCGATGCGGAGGGGAACACCCATCTGGGTATTGTTACCCGCAGCATCATAGCGCTCTGCGTAAGCCTGAACCAGCTGGAAGTGCAGGAAAGCTCTGTATGCCAGAGCCTGGCCCTTCACGAATGCGCGCTGGCTGTCATCGCCCGGGAGGTCGTCAATATAGGAAAGGATACGGTTACCGTTGGCAATAATACGATAGAACAACTTCCAATAGAGGTTGCAGTCCATGTATTTGTGCGTCAGGTCGCGGTGGTGAATATACTGCTGTGTTTGCTGGAACATAGCATTCGTATAGGTGAAGATGTAGTCATCCGAGAGGGCTGCCAGATGGAGGCAGAAGGTCGGATAACCGCCCTGGCTGTACCAGTCCGTGTTGCAGTTGTGCAGCAGACGGTGCATACCGTTGATGTTCATCAGAGCACTCTCAGTGGTGTTCATGATGTCGCCTTCAGACACCTGGCTGGTCGGCTTGGTCTCCAGGAAGTCCTTGGAGCAGGAAGCCAGCAGCAATCCGGCAGCGGCGAGAACGAAAAGGGTATTGCTAAAAATCTTTTTCATCGTTACAATCCTCCTTCATTAAAGACCCAGGTTAATACCCACCGTGATGGTTCGTGCCGGTTTGGAGAACGAAGCATTCGAGGTGTAGTTGCTGAGCGAGTAGTTGGTGTAGTAACCTCTGCGGGCGTTCAACAGGTAGAGGTGGTCTGCGGATGCATAAACCTTGATGCTGCTGAGATCCAGTTTGTTGCAAAGGCTCTTAGGAAGTGCGTAAGCCAGCGTCACGTTGTTGATTTCCAACATATTGGTCGTGGTGAGCCAACGGGTGGAACGGGTAGCCGTGGTGTTCTCGCTGTAGGACGAAGAACCGACTGCCTTGGTGCTGGTGGTCAGGATAGCGAAGTCGGTGACATCACCGGGCTGCTTCCAAGACTTGGCAGCATCCACGTGGCGGTTGATGTACGGCTTGTTATCACCGATGATACCCTGCTGGAGAATGTTGGAATAACCGCGGTCATAACCGACACCGCCCAACTGGTAGTAGAGGTTGAGCGCGAAGGTAAAGTTGCCGACGGTAAGGTCGGTGGTGATACCGCCGAATACCTTCGGAAGCGGGGAACCGCTGTAGTCCTGCTTGGACTGTGCGATAGCCGTGGTGTAGTACTTGCCATCAACGGTGACAACATCGGCGTGTGTTTCGATACCGTCGATGTATTCGTTCGTAACGACACCCTCAGCGTCTTTCTTGAAGAATCCATCACCAAGTCGGTAGTAGTTCAAACCGGTAGCAGGGTCAACACCCTCCCACTGGTAGAGCCACCACTCGTAAACGGAGTGACCTTCTTCAATCTTGTTGAAGCTCGAGTTCGTGGTGTAAGCCGGGATCGGCAGGTTGGTGATTCTGTTCTTGAGGATCGAAGCATTGGCACCTACATTCCATTTCACCTTCTTGGTCTTGATGATGTCATAAGCCAACTGCAGCTCGAAACCGCTGTTGAGCAGACCGCCGTCGTTGGTCGGATAAGAGTTCTTACCCGTGGAAGGAGCGAGGGTCACGTCCATCAGCAGGTTGCTGGTGTGGTGGTGGAAGTATTCAATGGTACCGGTCAAGCGACGCTTGAATGCCTGGAACTCAACTGCGACATCCCAGTTGGTGTTAACCTCCCACTGGAGATCAAGGTTACCCGGGGAATCCATCACCTGGGTATAACCGGACTCGGTATCGTTCAGCTTCAATTCGTACAGTGCCATATACGGCCAGTAAGCACCCAGGTCATCGTTACCGACGGTACCGATGGAAGCACGGAGCTTCAACTGGTCGAGGTTGGAGACACCCTTCAAGAACTCTTCGTTGCTGACGATCCAGCTGCCACCGACAGACCAGAAGTTACCCCAGCGGGACTTGCTGTAGAAACGGGAGGAACCGTCACGACGGAACGAAGCGGAAAGGTAATACTTGCTCAGGTAGTCATAGTTGACACGGCCGAGGTAACTTTCCGTACGGTAGTTGTTCTGATAGCCGGAAGGAACCGTATTGGCGTCGGCGTAGTTGTTGAATTGGTAGTTGGTGCCGATAATAATCTGGTTAGCCTTACCGGAGGTCTCGTAATCATAGACATACGAATAGGTCTCGTGACCGAGCAGTGCGTCAACATGGTGGTCGCCGAACGACTTGGTCCAGCTCAGCAGCTGGTTGGCCGTGCGCGTCTGGGTGTTCGAGAAGGTCAGGGTTACCGAAGAGGAGTGGCCCTTGTAATCCTCGAAGTACGGAGTTGCGGAGTGTGCGGTGTAACCACTGTTGTAGATAGATGCGTTAGCCGTAAACTTCAGGTCGAACGGGAGTTTGATCTCGATGAACGGCTTGACGTTGATGATGTTTCTCTTGTAGTGGCTGTAACGGTTTGCCGTGTAAGCTGCCACGTTGAATGAGAAGTCCGTACGAGCCGGGATGATATCATAGGAGACTCCGTCCGGCTTGTAGTACATCTTGAAGGTCTTATCATCGCCCGGCTGGTTGTAACCCTCACCGAAGTCGTAGATCTTGTTGCCAGCACCGTCGAGGACATAAGAACCGTCAGCCCAGTGGAGGTGGATCGGGTAGGTCGGGACGATCTTCAGCACCACGTGGTAAGCGTTCTGGCGGTCGTTGGCCGAGGTGGAGAGGTTACCGGACTGGTCGCTGACGGAACCCGATGCGTTGACGCCGAACTTCAGCCATTTCTTTTCGAAGCTGACGTTGGCGCGAGCGGAATAGCGCTCGAAGCCGGTTCCCACCATGTAACCCTTGGTGTCCGTGTAGCCCACGCTACCAAAGTAAGTGGTGTATTTACCTTTACCGGATGCGGAAATGCCGTAGTCCTGTACCTGGCCCACGCGCTCGGTTGCGCCCAGCCAGTCAACGTCGTCCTCATAGAGGAACTTTGCGGACGGATTGAACTTACCGTCGGTTCCGACCACGTTGTTGAAAGCGGCACCCGTAAACGGATAGTAATCTTCACGGTAACCCAGGTTGGTCAGCAGGGAACCGGAAGCTGCCGTTGCTGCAGCATCAGCAGCTGCGCCGTTCAACACGTTCGTGTTATAGAGCTGCTGCCAGTAGTTCTCCATGTAATCCTTCAGATTCATGGTCTTGTAGTCTTTCTGCTCACGGGTTACGAAACCGTGGGAGATCTTCACGTTGATGGAAGGAACTTCGCCCTTGCCCTGCTTTGTGGTGATCATGATCACACCGTTTGCAGCGCGGGAACCGTAGAGAGCGGTGGAAGCCGCATCCTTCAAAACCGTGATGGACTCGATGTCAGATGCAGGGATGGTAGCGAGGTTACCCGAATAGATCATACCGTCCATGACAATCAGAGGATCGGTATTACCATTAAGGGAACCAATACCACGAACCGTAATGGTTGCATCTGCACCCGGCTGGCCGCCTGCAGAAGTCAGACGAAGACCCGGGGTGGTACCGTTCAGGGTGTTAAGCGGGTTGGTGTTCGGCACGAGTTCGATCTTTTCACCAGCGACCTTGCCGGCGGAACCGGTGAAGGAGGTCTTGGTGGCGGAACCGTAGGCCACGACCATGACCTCATCGAGGGCTGCCGCGTCCGTGCTCAGTGCCACGTTAATCTGTGAGCGACCGCCAACAGTGATTTCCTGGTTTTCATAACCAACGGCACTGAAGACGAGCACGCTCTTTGCGGACGGAACGGAGATGGTATACTTTCCATCTGCATCTGCCGCAACACCGGTGGTGGTGCCCTTTACGACGACACTGGCGAAAGGAACGCCGGCGCCGTCATTGGCATCCGTAACCGTACCGGAGACTTTAATCTGTGCGAAAGCGGCTGTTGAGAAAGCCAGTAACGCACACATTAACAGAGTGATACGTTTTTTCATAAGTTTTTGTTTGGGGTTGAAAAATAGATATGTTGTGTTACACTGAATTCGCTGTCTTGCCGGATATACGGATCCTAAAATTCATGTAAATATAGAAAAAATGAAGCAATTATCCATTTTTTGTGGTTTTTTGTTACCCGGATTTGCGTGGTGCGCAGGTTGCGGAAAGATTTGTTAACTTTGGGGCGATGAACGCACTTTCCGTGATGAAAAGACTCTTCTTTTTTCCCTTTCTTGCTGTGCTGATTCTGCTGGCAATACCACAAAAAACCGCCGCTCAATACTACAAGGATATTTTCGTGGATGCAGGTATCCACCTGAGCGACTACGACGATTTCCCGGTTGCGCGGATGCTCGGCCTGAGCTGGGAGCGCTTCACCGCCGGGGAGTATCCTGACCATCTTTCGCTGCGCGACACCATCACCCAGCGGGCGCTTTACGAAGGCTCGCCACTCGATGAAAACGGTGTCTGGCTCTATCCGGACGGGGCGCCGCGCTTCCGGATGATTTACGTGCACGGCGGGCTTGCCACCCGGCACGGCAATTCGATGGGTGAAGTGGGCCGTGACCATCTGCGCGCATTTGTGCGGGGTGGCGGCAGTTACATCGGCTCCTGCGCGGGGGCGTTCCTCGTTTCCTTGGGCGGCACGGATTACGATCCGGAGAAGGGCCGCTGCCGCGACGATCAGCTCAACTTCATCAACGACAAATACTTGCATCTCTTTCCAGGCCGGACTTTGGAATCCCGTTTGAGCAATAGCTACGCCGATCTGGTGCTGGAGAAGGACTGCCCGCTGCTGAAGTATTCCGATTTCGGAGGCAGTCGGGTGATTCCGCAGGTGCGCCACAGCAACGGCTGCTGCATCGTGGAGAAAGATCCCCACTTCCCCAAGGGCACCCGGCCGCTGCTGCGCTTTGATTTTGCGGGCGATACGGCCGCCGGCCGCCCCTACCCGCTGACCGGCAAGATTGCCATCTGGTCGTTCCGCGACAACGACACGTCTGGCCTCGTAATCGCCACCGGCTCGCATCCCGAATCCAACCCGCAGGGGATGATTGCCAAAGGGCCGTCCCTCAACCTCTTCTCCGCGCTGATCCAGTATGCGCTGGATGAAAATGGCCCGGCCCGCATCAAGGGGGCACTCCGCAACGGAGAGCCGCGCGTGATGGACCGCAAAACCTCCGACAACGACCCGGCGCATGCGCGCATCGGGGACAAGCAATACCACCACTTTACCGTGGAGATTCCCAAAGGGGCACGCAACGTAACGGTACGGCTGGAGGGCGGCTATCCGCAGGATGACCTTTACCTCACGCTCCGCAAGGGCGACTTTGCCTGGGCACGCGAAGCGCAGTATGCCGACTGCGCGCTGGGTTGCGACAAGACGTTGCGGTTTGATTCGCTGCCCGCCGGCACCTGGTATGTGGGCGTGCATTGCGCCACCACGGTGGATGCCATCCCCACGGACAAGGGCAGCCTGTACACCGGCCATGTGGAGACCCTCAACGGCGTACCCTATACCTTGACGGTCTCGTGGGAGTAACAGTAACAATAATGTGACAAAACTCGATACAGATACAATGAGAAACGTTTCTTTACGTTTAGTTACGTTTATAATCGGATTGCTGGCACTGGTTTTTGCCGGAACGACACCGGCCCGCGCGCAGAGGCTGAGCGGGGCCCAGATTGCCGACAGTATCCGCACTTATATGGAAGAGTGCCGCACGATGGGGCTTGCCACGGTCCTCTTCAAAGACAACGATATCCTCTATATGAACGCCTTTGGCTGGCGGGATAAAAAAGGCGGCGACAAACTGGATGTAAACGACCTTTTCAAGATCGCCTCCATGTCCAAATCCTTCTCCGCCGTCTCCATCCTGCAGCTGCTGGACGAGGGGAAACTTTCGCTGGAAGATGACGTGAGCGATCTGATGGGCTTCCCGGTACGCCACCCCAAGTGGCCCGACATCCCCATCACCCTCAAGATGCTGCTTTCGCATACCTCAAGTATGAAAGACGGTAACGGCAACTCGCGCTACTGGACGCCGGACTGGGTAAACCCCGCCGTCACGCCGGTAGATTCGATGCTCAAATATGCCTTCTACGACTATGCGCCCGGCCAGGGTTACAACTACTGCAACCGCGGCTTCAACATGCTGGGCAACATCATCGAGCGGGCTTCCGGCGAGCGGTTCGACGACTATGTCCGCCATCACGTGCTCGACCCGGTCGGAGTGGGTGTAGCGGGCTACAACGTAGATTCCCTGGACGCGGACCGGCTGGTCACCATGTATGGCTACAGTAAATCGGACGACCGTCTGCTCCGCAACAACGCCTACGTGCGCAAGAATGAGAAAAAGGTGGCCGAAGGCACCTACGTCATTGGTGAGGATGGTTGGGGCTGGTCGCCCACCGGCGGCATGAAGATCACCCTGCCCGACCTGACGCGGTGGCTGATGACCCTGCGCGACAGCTGCATCGCCCCGAGCGGCGTGCGCCTCATCTCCCCGGAAAGCTACCGGAGGCTCAGCACCCCGCTTACCCCGGCCGACCCGGGTACGCTCTACTGCCTGGGCACCCGCACCGAAACCCGCCTGATTGCCGGCAAAACGCTCTACGGCCACACCGGTTCGCTCCACGGCTACAAGGGTTGCATGTTCTGCTGCCCGGCGGAAGGTTGGGGCTATATCTGCCTCTGCTCCAGCACCAAACCGGACAGGATCAACGAGATTTACAAGATTTATTACAAGGTTGCAAACCTGCTCTACGAACAATATATCAAAACCATAGAATAACATGAAAAAGACGCTTCTCTCTATTGCAGCCCTGGTGCTGGTGGTGTTCTCCGCAACCCCGGCCCGCGCGCAGCAGCAGCTCTCCCTGCAGCAGATCGAGGACAAAATCCTCGGTTACATGGATGATTGTATGACGGCCGGCATGGCTGTCGTGATGGTCAAAGGCGACAAGATCGTTTATCAGAACGCCCTCGGCTACCGCGACAAAGACACCCGCGAACCGCTGGCCATCGATGACATTTTCCGTATCGCATCCATCTCCAAATCCTTCTCCGGCATGTCCATCATGCAGCTGGTGGAGGCTGGCAAACTCTCGCTGGAAGATGACATCAACGACATCCTGGGAATGAATATCCGCAACCCGCGTTATCCGGATATCCCTATCACCGTCAAGATGTTGCTCTCGCACACCTCTTCTATGAAGGATGGCGGCGGGGCCGATATGTACCGCGACCTGACCTATGTGGACGAGTCCAAGACCGACCTGGAAACCATCCGCAACAAAGCCTGGCTGCCCTACCCTCCGGGACAGGGCTACCGCTACTGCAACCGCGCGCTGAACATCATCGGTGTCATCATTGAGAAGGTCTCCGGCGAACGGTTCGACGAGTATGTCCGCAACCACATCCTGAAGCCCATCGGCGCTGACAATGCAGGTTACAACCTGGACTCGCTGGACAACTCCAAGTTCACCAAGCTCTACATTTACAACAAGCAGGAAGACCGCCTGGATCCGGGTAAGGGTTATGTCCGCAACAACGAGTATAAGGTGGCCAACGGCACCTATGAAATCGGCAAGGATGGCTGCTATTGGTCGCCGACCGGCGGTATGAAGATCTCCGCGCCCAACCTGGCCAAATGGATGATGACCCTCCGCGACGGCGGCGTGGCTCCCAACGGCAACCGCATCATCTCCGAGGCGGGCTGCAAGAAGTTGCTCACCCCCGTCACCCCGGCCGATCCGGGCACCCAGTACTGCCTCACCACCCGCACCGAAACCCGCTTCATCGAGGGTAAAACCCTGAAGGGGCACACCGGTAGCGCGCAGGGCCTCAAGAGCTGCATGTTCTTCTGCCCGGGTGAAGATTGGGGCTTCGTCTGCCTCTGCTCCAGCACCAAATTGGACACCATCAACGACGTCTATAAGATCTACTACCAGACCATCAACCTGCTGTACGACCAGTTTATCAAACCGTATAACAACTAAATGTTTATGAGAAAGTTACTGAGTCTGGCGCTGGCCATTTTCATCACCGGCGGACTCTTCTCCTGCGGTGCGGCCACGCCGGAAGGCCCCGGGACGGATCCCGGCAAGCCCAAGACCCTGACGGCCGAACAGCTGGCCAAGATTGAGAAGGATCTGACGGCGATTGCGCGCGACCACGAAGTGGTCTCGATGCAGGTGGCTTTTGTGGTGGGCGACGAGGTTGTCTATTCCAACTCGGTCGGCCTGAAGGACCTGGCTTCCAAAGAGCCGGCTTCCATCACGGATCTCTACCGCATTGCCTCGGTTTCCAAATCGTTTTCGGGGGTTTCCACGATGCAGCTGGTGGAGGCCGGGAAGCTTTCGCTGGACGACGATGTGAGCGATATCGTGGGCTTCCGCGTGCGCAACCCGAAGTTCCCGGAGGTTCCCATCACCGTCCGGATGCTGCTCTCGCACACCTCCAGCGTGGTGGACAACTCCAAGGTTTCTTACAAGAAGTCTTTCGACGTCACGCTGAATCCCGCTACGGCCACCGCTGCGAATGTGTCGGCTTGCTACTCCAACTATGAGCCCGGCACGCATTATCAGTATTCCAACCGCGGCATCAACCTGCTCGGCGCTGTGATCGAGAAGGTTTCGGGCGAGCGGTTCGACAATTATGTCCGCCAGCACATTCTGCTGCCGCTGGGAATTACGGATGCGGGGTTCAATGTGGATTCGCTGGACCGCACGCGTTTCGCGTCGCTCTATACCATTGATGATGACGGCGATTATGTGGCGCAGCCTGGGGCTTATGAGCGCTATCCGCAGTATGATACCTATCGTCTGGGTATCGATACGCCGCACTTCTCGCCTGCCGGCGGCATGAAGATTTCCATCCTCGGCCTGGCTGAATGGATGATGACCCTCAAGCGGGGCGGCGTGGGTACCAATGGCGTCCGGATTCTGCCGGCAGCGCGCGTGGAACAGATGTACCAGAAGGCTACACCCGACAACAGCACGGTGAAATACGGCTTTACACTCTCCATCTCCAAGACGCTGCTCGGGTTCCCGATGCGCGGCCACACCGGCAGCGCCTACGGCCTCAAGAGCGTCCTGAACTACAGCCTCGACCAGGATTTCGGCGTGGTGGTCTTCTGCTCCAGCGTGGACGGCGACAAAGGCCGCTACGGCGGTGTTGCCGCCTACAGCGAAGCCGCCGAGCTGCTCTACAATACGTTTATCAGGTAGTCTGACGGCAGCGCGGCGAGCTGTGACCCTTAAAGGATTCTCACACGGATTTGTCGGCCGACGCCCTGAAACAGCTTGACAAGTGTTGAGAGCTGAATATCTGCGTGCCCCCGTTCGACCCGGGAAACATAACTTTTCTTGGTGCCGATTTTGAGGGCAAGCTGTTCCTGCGTCAAGCCGGCCTTCAAACGCTCGGCTTTCAGTTGTTCGCCTATTATGAAGGCCTCACACTCGAGCTCAAACTGAGCCCGACTTTCGCTGCCCTCGGGACCAAAATCTTCTGTGATCAAATCGCCAAGAGGGGTGCAGTTCTTTTTCTTAAAGTCTTCTCGTGTTTTCATATTATTGACTTGCGTTTGTTGTCATAAATCTTTTCAACAGTGATTTTGCCAAGTCTATCTGCTGCTTGGGTGTTTTTTGCTCTTTCTTCTGGAATCCATTGAGTAATACTATGTTATTATCTTCGTCAAAACAGCAAAACACCCTATACTCTTTACCGGACGATTCGCATCTAATCTCAAACAGACCCGAAATTCCTTCTATGGATTTGAAGTATTGACCAGAGATTATTCTGGTTGTCATTATGTACGTCAGCACCTGATATAGTTTGCTTAACGACTCCTTATCCATTGTTTTCCGAAATGTCTTGAAATAGTCTTCAAATACTACTACCTCTCTCACGTGTTCTCTCTTCATACAGCGCAAAGATAACTAATTAGTGAACATGTTACAAGTATTAATGTGTAGCAACAGCTACTCTCTTGACAAAAATAACCACCCCCAAGACGGTTGTCAAGGGGGTGGGACGAATAGTCTTAGTTATTGACCAAGAGGCATTAAGCAACACTCATTTTTAAAATAGTGGAGTCGTTTTGGAAAAAAGAGAGTTGATCTCGAGGCATTTAATGATGTTGGGCGAGCAAACCCTCCGCAAACAACCTCTTCACCTTTCGCACCCCTCCTAAATGTACGTAGTGGTCCATTTGCTGGACCACTACGTACGTTTTACCCCCTATTTTGTGCTTAGTGGTCCACCGTTTGGACCACTACGTACGTTTTCCGCGAGTTATACACATAAGGTGTCAAGTTCTTTTAGGTTCATATTGCGCGAGGTGTGGTATTTTTTAGCAACTTTGCAGAGATGAAACGATTCTTACTCCTTTGTTTGGGATTGGGGCTTGCCGTTGCCTGTGGGGATGATCCGGAGCCGGCTTTTATGGCACCCGAGATCACAGATGTGACCGTGAGCGCGGGGACGCAGAGCGCGGTGGTGACCTTCCGTGTTAGCGGTGGTGATGCAAACAGTTGCGGGGTAAATCTCTCCGAAGAGACTCCCGGGGCTTCTGTTTTGCGCGTGCAGGGCACTCTCGACGATGGCGTAGCAAAAGTTACGCTCAGCCGTCTTACCGCAAACACCACCTATAATATTATCCCTTGGGCAGACAATGGGAAATTTGAAATCAAAGGCGAAGAGCACTCTTTCACTACAGAGGCACTCCCGGAGGTCCGTATCTATGATTGTGTCTGCTATGGGGAAACCGCTACCTCCGGTTCCGTTTCTTTTAAATACACCGCTCCCGAGCGTGTGTTGGCGGCATGCGTTTGGTACTGGCCGGCGACCGCCAATGGAATCAACGACGCAGCCGCCCTAAAGTTTCCTGTGATGGTTTCTATGACCGGTGAAATAACCCTGACTATTTCCGGACTTAATCAGAGTTCAACTTATTGCGTGCAACCGTTCATCTATACAGAAGACTGCGAAATTGCCGGAGAGATTAAACAGTTTTCCACACCATCCAGTGGCGTGGACTTCTCATGGCTTTCTATTTCAAACGATGACTTTATCTCCCATGTGATTCTCATGAAGTTCGCCGTCAAAAATCACACGGGATATACTCTCCAACTATATTACTTCATCCAAGAGGGTGATCGAATCACTTATGATGAGAACACCTTTGTGGTATCATCGTGGAATGAGGCTTGGGTAGATATTGCTTCTGAATCCATAATCAACGCGAGTTACTCATTTGCTAAAAGCGAGACTCAGTATACCATAAAACTTTTTGCCAAGGCGTTTGGTTATGTCGGCCTAGAGTATATTGGCCCCTCCATTACTTTTACGACAGGATGTGAAGATGAGCGGTGCGCTTCACACTACTTAAGAACCTGGAGTAAATATATTAGTGATTGGGTGACGTGGGAGCTGAATAGCACTTGTGTTCCCGATCCGGTGTTCCGGCAATATCTTTTAGATCATTTCGATACTGACCATGATGGAACTTTGAGTATAGACGAAGCAAATTCCGTCAAGCATATCAATTGTCAAAACATGGGTATTACCTCATTATTAGGGATTGAGCGATTCCAAAATATTGTTTCCATCAACTGTTCCGGAAATCCGATTAGTGAGATAGATCTGACCTTTACTTCTTATTCTGGATCGGGCGATTTGGTTAGTAATACCGCTAGGGCCATGTTTCTCAAAGAGTTTATTGCGCTGGATATGAATGATGCTGACGGGAATAATCTCTTGAAGCACGTTGTTCTTGGTAAAGGCTCCGCAAACATTAAGGTCCCTAACGATTGCATTGTTGAAAAATTCTAGATAATAACACTATGTTGAATTCCGTAAACCAACACACACCTGAAATATTAGTCCTTATTGAGGCGGTCGAGAAGCGTTTTGGCCGCAAGCCTGAAACTACGACGCAGTTTATCGCTCTCTCGTACGCCATTGAATCCGTTACTAGCTATACCGTCTCGTCTTCCACACTGAAACGGCTTTGGGGTTATGTCAGTGACACCCACGCGCCGAGGCTAAGTACACTGGATATTCTGGCGCAATATACCGGATATAGATCATTCCGTGTGTTTTGCGACAATCTACGGAAGGGCAAGGACCCTTCATCCGGTTTCTTCAGCACTTCTTTTATTGCACCGGAAGAACTGAGCGAAGGCGCACAGGTGGAAATCGGCTGGGCTCCGGACCGATTGTTGCGGATTGAATACCTCGGAGATTATCATTTCCGCGTCGTCAGCGCCAAAAACTCCAAATTGCAGCCCGGCGATGAGTTTGAGGCAAATTCACTGATGACCGGTTATCCGCTCTATCTTAGTGGGGTTTTGCGCGACGGTGCGTGGACAATGCCGTTTATAGGAGGCAAAAACGGCGGCCTGTCTATCGTGCGAAAGGTTTAGTGTGATTCCGGTTGAAATAATCCTGTAGCCTCTTTTACAATCCTGTCCACTTCACTGGAAACCGACTTTTCCGGAGTCGGATTCGTGGTCGTCTCTTGCTCCGGGGCGGGTGCCGGTTTTTTTATGGGTTTAACCGATTTGGGGGCCTCGACAGTTTTTGGGGTCTGCTCGGCTGATACGGTTTCTACGAGCGGTTCTTCCTGATTAACAACCTCTTGTTCGGGTTGTTGGAACACAAAATACATCACCAACCCCACTACAAGCACCGCAGCCAAAACCCAAAGCCACCCGAACCCGCGCGCCGTAACGGCACGTCGGAGCTCCTCTACGGAACCATAGCGTTTTGCAGGATCTTCACGCAAGCATTTCCGGACTACGCGGCGCCGCCGGTTACCGAAGAGAAGCAGGATTTTACCCAGCGACCAAATGTCCGCCCGGTTATCCACAGGCTTGCCGGCAATCAGTTCGGGAGCCGCATATTTCTCGGTTCCGGCAGAAAGCTTCAGGATGCTGTAAACATCCTTGTCCGCAAAGCCGAAATCAATAATTTTAATATTGGCGCCATTGTGCGTAACGAGGATGTTTGACGGTTTCAAATCTTTATGAATCACCTGCTTGGAGTGAAAATAGCTCACCGCATCAAACAGTTGGTTCAGCAAGCGCATCTTGCTTTCCGTAGATGGACAAACGGTTTGGAGGTATTTCTCCAACGGAATGCCGTCAATCCACTCCATCTCTATACACCAACCCAGCGCGGGATGCTCCAGGAAGGAGTACACCTCGCAGATGTAGGGACAGGAGAGTGAATAACCGATTTCGTATTCTTTCCGAAGCAACGCTTCATACGCCGCCTTTCCGCGATGTTTGGGATCGAGACACTTGAGAACCCGGCGCTTTCCGTCCTTTTCAATCGTGTACAGATCGCAGATCCCATTGGTGGACCTGTCGATGTGTTTCATCGGCATCGCCTGCAGCAAAACGGGGCTTACGGCGGTGAAAAAAGAGGATGATTCGGTTGAATTCATTTGGATACGATATGCGAATTTCGCAAAAAAATGCTACTATTGCAAAATCAGCAACGCTTATCAATATGCGCTTTTATCGAATTGTCTTATCTATTCTGCTTATTCTGTGCGGCTTTGGTGCTTTCGCCCAGAATAAAGACTCTGCAGTGGATAAGGCATTGGATGAGTATGAGTCGTTGCTGAAAGAGGCAATTTCCCTGAAACGGAGCAGCGATGCCGGAGAGCGCGTGTTGGAGTATGAAATCTATAGTCTTGCCTCCCGCCTGTCCGCCATCCGGAAATCCCTGGGCTCCGGAAACAAAATGACAAATGCGCAAAAAGAACGGCTGGCCGCTTTGATTAAATGGTATGAGACCGCTGAAAAGGGTTACGAAGCGGGTGTCGTATGGGTATCGCCCGTTGTTGATACCTTGAAGACAGCTGTCGTTTCTTCTGATTTCACCCCCAAAAAGGTGGTTCCGGTAGAGATAGCGGGATTGTTGATCGATCCCGCTTTCAAACCCTTCCGCGTACATCCGTTTCTATCCGTTACCGTATCCGGATTTGACGCGGTGCTCCCCGGCGCCAGGATCGGCTTTGCCAGAAAAAGATGGGGTGGATACCTCTCGGCGCAGATGTCTCCCGAAAAACTGGTCGCTGATTATACCTGCCTTTCCAATGGTAGCATCCCTGCGGGCGGCGCTATCTATACCAATGGGGTCAAGTCGCTGTACCACTTTAGCGTTTCCGCGGGCGCGCTCTATCTTCCCGTTCGCTTTTATGGCTTGGATACAGGCGGGGTCGGAGTGTACGCCGGGGCCGGATATGGCGAGCGCAACCTGTACTGGCAGGATATTGAGGCGAAGTGGGCCCTCGTAGAGGACCGCAGCTGGCAAGGCGTCGGTGTGGAGGCGGGCCTGATTGTTCTCTGGAAAAGGCTCACCTTTTCCGCGGGAACACACATTACCGGCTTCGCGCATGCAGATTTCGAAGCCGGTATCGGTGTGCGTTTCTAATTCCTATTTATACTCGTACGTGTACGGGATGTTCTGATACAGCGGGTTGACGAGGATCAGGGATTGGACCTGGGCGTTGATTTCGTCAATATCCTTGCGGTTGACCTTGCCGGCCTTGCGCCACTTCTCCAGATAGGGTTCGGTGAGGGCGAAAATAGCCTTTTCCGTGGGGGCGAGCTGCTGCATATAGCCGTCGCCGCGGGTGTTGTAAAGCTTGCGGAAATTCAAGTAAACCAGCGCGTTGTTGGTGGCCGAAATGTAGATTTGCGTCTTGAGTTTCAGCGACATATCGCAGATGGGCGCGTTATCCTTGTTGTTGGGGTTTCCGCGCAGCAGCGGGTTGATGCCTTCGCGGCCGCCCTTCACCCACAGCGGGATAGCCACCGAGGTGGCGGGGCAACCCAGCGCCGCCCAGATGGTGGTGAGCGACGGATCTTCGCCCGGACGGACGCCGACCAGCACGCTGGCCTGATAAGTACCGTCGTTGCAGATGATATCATCAAACGGGATAATCCCGGTGCCCAGCTCGATGCCGGCATCCACCAGCGCGCGGTGGTCAATCCCCATCGCAGCGTTGTAGAAGCCGCGTGAACAGCGGTCCAGGCAGAGTTGCGGGGTATAGTCGCGGGTCGGGGTGGCCTCCTTGAAAGCCTTCACGGCCGCATCATGGCGATGATAACCCTTGCCGGTATCCGGATTGCCGTGGCGGCCAAAGTTGGCGTAAACCAGCCAGCCGTCAGGCGCAACCTTCGGGTCGTTCACATCCATCACCCAGTATTCCACTTTCTTACCGGAGTACTTCACCTCCACATAGGCCGCTCCGCCGTGTGCATCAATCACACCGTAGTGCGACGACACGTACTTCTTGGAGCTCTTGATGGTCTTGGGAATATTGATGGTGTCCAGCAGCCGGGTGAAATCTTCCAGCGTGACGCAGACATCCAGCGCCTCCTTCATCAGGAAGCCGTTGCTGATCTGCTTGCGCTCTTCCGGATCCCAAATGTGGCTGTAGGACATGGTGTTCATGATAGAGAATCCCTTTTCGTTGGTACCGAACCAGGCTGCGATGGGGTTGGGTGCGGTCTGTGAGAGAGCCACCCAGGCATACTTGCCTTCATCATGATAAGAGTAGCGCTGCGAGGAGTAAACTCCGGAGCCGTCGGTGTTTTTCCACATCATGGGGCGGCCGTCTTTGGTGACGCGGCCACTCACCACCACGGAGGTGCAGGCAAAGGCGCCCGTCGTGCCGAGGAGCAGGACCAGCGCAATCAGTATCCGTTTCATATCCGTTTACTTACGTTTAGTTACGTTTATTTCTTGGGGGTGTGGCGAAGCACCATACCGGACAGGCTTCCGGTATAGACATCGTCCTCTACAGCAACCTTACCGTTGACAATCACATTCTTGAAGCCCGTTGCGAAGAGCGTAGGATCTGCATAGGTAGCGTGCGGCACAACCTCTTCCGGCTTGAAGATGGTGATATCGGCAAAATAACCCTTGCGGATGAAACCACGGTTCTTAAGGCCGTAGGTTTCAGCAACTTGACCTGTACTGCGACGGATAAAGCGATCCAGCGTCAGGACCTGCTTCTCAACCACGAACTGCTTGATCAGTTCAGCATAGGTACCGGCTGCGCGCGGGTGCGAACCGAAAGAACCGTCCGTGCAGGACATCACCCAAGGCTGCTTCATATATTTGGTCAGGTCCTCCTCATTTGCGATGAAGGTGTTGAGATACGGGGATTTGGATTTGTCCTTCAGCAGCTCGATGACGGCATCCACCGGATTCTTCTTCATCTTGGCTGCCGCTTCCGCCAGCGTCATCTGGGAGTACTCACCTGCATTCTTGCTGATATAGATGGTTTCCGCACCACCGCGTTCATACAGAATATCAGGGATTTCCGCTTTGATACGGGCGAGTTGCTCGGGATCTTTGAAGCGCTCGCGCATTGCCTTCGTGCCACCGTCGCGGCACCATGCCGGAGTAAGCGCGGAAGCCATTCCGATACCGGAAGCCAGGTAAGGATATTGGTCGGCCGTAACCTTCATGCCCTGCTGTTGGTAAGACTCGATCAGGTTGATTACGCTGTCGGCTTTATACCATTCTGAGCGACCCAGGCACTTAATGTGCGAGATATTGACCGGCACGCCAGCCGCCTTGCCGATTTCGAGGGCTTCGCGGATGGAGTTGACCAGGCCGATATTGAACTTGTTTTCATTGCGTACGTGGGTGGTGTACATACCGCCCATCTTACCCATTTCCGTCATCAGGGCCACCACTTCAGAGGTTTCGCTGAAGCAACCGGGAACGTAGAACAAGCCCGTGGAAAGTCCGAGGCTGCCATCCTGCATCTCCTGGCGGACAAGCTCCTTCATTTTTTCTACCTCTTCCGGGGTAGCATAACGCGCTTCGTCACCCATCACCTGCTCGCGAATGGTATTGTGGCCGGTGAAACTTGCCACGTTGGTTCCGATGCCTTGCTCTTCCAGTTTGGCAAAGAAATCTCCGAGCGGATACCGGCTGCCGCCGCACATTCCGGGGATGACGGTCGTGACACCCATCCGGAGATAAGATTCGTTGGCGTGTGCTTTCAGAAGAGTCGGCTCAAGATGGTCGTGCGGATCAATGAAACCGGGGCAAACAACATACCCCTCGGCATCGATCACTTTGGCTGCTTTGCACTTGTTTTGGATGTTGGGATCGGCCGCGCCGACATAGACCACTTTATCACCGCTGATGACGACATCTGCCTTGTAAGAAGGGGCCTCCGAACCGTCATAAAGAGTACCTCCAACGATCAAAACATCCCCCTCTGCAGGCACCTGAGGGCCGCATCCGACGAGCGATAACAAAATTGTTAAAAAAGCGGATACAATAGCAAGTTTCTTCATATTACTGTGCTTTTTTGATTTTTCTAAGAACGGTTGTCATACTGATCTTCTTGGACACGATGTCATGAAGGTCTGCAATCGGCACTCTTTCCTGCGTCATTGTGTCCCTATCGCGGATTGTAACACAATTGTCACCTAAAGTGTCGTGATCTATGGTGATACAGTAGGGTGTTCCGATGGCATCTTGGCGACGATAACGCTTTCCGATGGAGTCTTTTTCGTCATATTGGCAGTTAAAGTCGAACCGCAGCATGTCCAAAATTTCGCGAGACTTCTCGGGAAGTCCGTCTTTCTTGACGAGCGGCAAAATGGCCAACTTAACCGGGGCGATGCAAGCCGGCAGGCGGAGCACCACGCGCTCTTCACCACCTTCGAGTTGCTCTTTCGTGTAAGCCGCGGAGAGGATGGCCAGGAACATACGGTCCAAACCAATCGAGGTCTCGATTACGTACGGAGTGTAGCTTTCGCCAGTTTCCGGATCGAAGTACTGGATCTTGCGGCCGCTGAACTTCTGGTGCTGTCCCAGGTCGAAATCCGTGCGGGAGTGCACGCCTTCCAGTTCTTTGAAGCCAAACGGGAATTCAAATTCAATGTCGGTGGCAGCGTTTGCATAGTGCGCAAGTTTCTCGTGATCGTGGAAACGGTACTTCTCGTCGCCCAATCCGAGTGCCTTGTGCCAGGAGAGACGGGTCTCTTTCCACGCTTTGAACCAGCGCATTTCCTCGCCGGGGCGTACAAAGAACTGCATTTCCATCTGCTCAAACTCGCGCATACGGAAGATAAATTGGCGCGCTACGATCTCGTTGCGGAATGCTTTACCGATCTGTGCAATGCCGAACGGAATCTTCATGCGACCCGTTTTCTGCACGTTTAAAAAGTTGACAAATATGCCCTGGGCGGTCTCAGGACGTAGATAAATGGTTCCAACACCACCATCCACGTTGCCCAGCTGCGTGCTGAACATCAGGTTGAACTGACGCACTTCAGTCCAGTTTTTCGTGCCGGAAATCGGGCAGGCAATTTCGCAGTCGATGATGATCTGACGCAGCTCAGCCAGGTCATTCTTGCCGAGCGCCTCGGTCATCCGGGTGTGCACTTCGTCCCATTTTGCCTGGTTGCGAAGCACATTCGGGTTGGTGGCACGGAACTGCGCCTCATCAAAAGCATCACCGAAACGCTTGCGACCCTTCTCTACCTCTTTATTGTTTTTCTCTTCCAGTTTTGCCAGATAATCCTCGATCAGGACGTCTGCACGGTATCTTTTCTTAGAATCTTTGTTGTCAATCAGCGGATCGTTGAAGGCGCCCACGTGGCCGGAAGCCTCCCAGATGCGGGGGTGCATAAAGATGGCGGAGTCGAGTCCCACGATGTTGTCGTTCAGGTGAACCATGGACTCCCACCAGTATTTTTTGATGTTATTCTTCATCTCCACGCCGTTCTGGCCGTAATCATAGACTGCGCTCAGGCCGTCATAAATTTCGCTGGAGGGGAAAATGAATCCGTATTCCTTGGCGTGCGCCACCAGATTCTTGAAAGCTTCTTCTTGTGTCATATTATTGAGTATTACTTATTTACAGGGCATCTCCACTAATAACTGCCGCACAAACGGCCGCGTTTCTACCTGTGGATGCGGGAGGGTGAGGCGGTCGGTATGTAACTCTAAGTCGTTGTATATCAGTATATCTATGTCAATCGTGCGATCTTGATAAACGCGCGCTCCGGTGGCCGGATCATAAACCGGTGTGTGGTGCGGGCGGCCGAGTTTTACCTCGATAGCCTGGCAGATATCCAGCAGTGCGAGGGGCGCGATATCGCTCTCAAAACCAACCACTTGGTTCAGAAAAGCCGGGCCGGTAAAACCGACGGCCTCTGTCTCCAACACACTGGAGCAAACCAGCTCAACCTTTAGTTCCTCTGCGAGCAGCTCTCGCGCAACACGCAGATTTTCAGCGCGATCGCCAAGATTCGAACCCAGAGAGAGGTAGATCATTCTGAAAAAGAACTAGTACATATTCAGCATCAGGCGAGCCTCTTCACTCATCCGCTCCGGCGTCCATTCCGGCTCAAAAACCAACTGCACATCCACGTCCGAGACGGCCCGAACCGCGAAAACGCCATTGCGCACCTGCTCCACCACCTCGTCGGCAATCGGGCAGTTGGGCGCCGTAAGCGTCATCGTGATGGAAACTTTGGTTCCATCAATCTTGATATCGTAGATCAGACCCAACTCATAGACATCTACCGGAATTTCAGGGTCATAGACCTGCTTGAGCGCAGCAATCACCGCCTCCCGATCGACGCTTTCAACTTGTGTATTATCTTGATTCATAGCCTAATGCGTAGAGTTTGATTTGTTTGATCATCGCCACCAGGCCGCCAGCGCGTGTGGGTGACAAATTCTCCTTCAAACCGATTTTATCAATAAACGAGAAGTCTGACGCGAGGATATCGGCCGGTTTTTGTCCGCTGTAAACCCTGATTAACAGGGAGATAATACCCTTCGTGATGATGGCGTCGCTGTCGGCCTTGAAATAGAGCCGATCCTCCTTCATTTCACAGGCGAGCCAGACGCGGGACTGGCAACCGTTGATCAGGTTGTCGTCTATCTTGTCTTTTTCATCAATCAAGGGGAGCGACTTGCCTAACTCAATGATATACTCGTACTTATCGAGCCATTCATCGAAGACGGAAAACTCTTCGATAACCTCGTTCGACAGTTCTTCTATCGTTTTTATTGTGCTCATTATCAATTATTTCAACATTTTAACCGCACGCTGCAGCCCCGCCACGAAAGCCTCCGCCTCCGCCATTGTATTATAAGGTAGGAACGATGCGCGCAGCATGCCGCGGTCGGAAAAACGGCGCACCAGCGGCTCAGCGCACATCCAACCGGAGCGTACCGCGATTCCCAGTTTGTCCAGAATCTGCGCCAGATCAGAGGGGTGCGTACCCTCTACCGTCAGTGAGAAGAGCGGAATCTTGGCCGTCAGGTCGCTGGGCAGCCCGAAAATCCGAAGCCCCTCGATGCGCGGCAGCGCCTCTGCCAGATAAGCCACGATGGCGCGTTCCTGCGCCTTAACATCTGCGCTATTACGCAAAGTATCAGCAAGTTCCAGCGCCGGCGCAAAACAAGCCTGGCCGGTGAAATTCGGCGTGCCGGCCTCATATTTGAGCGGCAATGTGTTATAGGTCGTGCGCGCGAAGGAGACGGTATCCACCATATCGCCACCACCCATATAGGGCGGCATTTCATCCAGAAAGCGACGCTTGCCGTAGAGGATTCCCGTGCCGGTAGGCGCATAAATCTTATGGCCGGAGAAGATATAAAAGTCGCAATCCAGGGCCTGTACATCGCATTCTGCATGCACCACACCCTGCGCGCCATCCACTGCCACCGGAATTCCTTTTGCGTGCGCCAGAGCGACGATTTCCCGCACCGGGTTGACAACACCCAATACATTGGATATCTGTGCGATAGAAACGAGTTTTACGCGGCTCGTGAGGCGTTTTTCCACCTCTTTTACGGAGAGGGTGCCATCTTCTTCCACCGGAACCACTACCAGCTCCGCACCGGTTCGCTCACACGCGAGCTGCCAGGGAACGATGTTGGAATGATGCTCCGCTTCACCGATAAGAATCTGATCCCCTTTCTGTATGTAACGTGCTGAAAAACAAGTTGCAAGAAGATTGAAAGCCGCGGTTGCGCCACTCGTGAAAACCACGCATCCAACCGCTGGATCCACATTCAGGAACCGCTCTACCGCACTACGGCCAGCTTCGTACCGGTTGGTGGCATCCACGCTCAATTTGTGCACCGCGCGATGGATATTCGCATTCTCGCGCTCACCCAGTTGCGCCTGCAATGCAAGTACGCTGGCGGGCCGCTGGGAGGTTGCGGCGTTGTCCAGATAGACTAACGGACGGCCGTAAACCGTGTTCTGCAGGCCCGGGAACTGGGTTCTGATATCGGAGGCAAGGTTGCTCATATAAACTGCGAAGTTAGCAAATTTCGCTATATTTGTGGACTAATCCACGGGTATTATGTACGAATATATCACCGGAAGACTGACCGACCTGAACCCAGACGAAGCCATCGTGGAAGCGGGCGGTTTCGGCTACAAAATCATCATCTCGTTGACCACCTATACAAAGCTGAATGAAGCTGGTTCTGAGGCGGTTAAACTCTATCTTTACCACCAGGTAAAAGAGGATGACGAGAACCTGTTCGGCTTCTACGACAAGCACGAGCGGGCGCTCTTTTTGCTGCTGATTTCGGTCTCCGGCGTGGGTGCGGCCACCGCCTGCGGCATTCTTTCCGCCCTCACGGCCGATGAGCTCACGGAGGCCATCATCACCCAAGATGTGAATCGCATCAAAAAGGTCAAAGGAATTGGCCTGAAGACCGCTCAGCGCCTGATTTTGGAGTTGAAAGACAAACTTTCCGGCGGAATGGCGGGCGAATTCCAATTCGGAGATTCCCCGGCTTCAGCAAGTCCTGTCCGCGGAGAAGCATGCAGTGCACTCACGATGCTCGGCTTCCAAAAGGCTGCTGTAGAGAAGGTTGTGGACGCGGTATTGAAAGAAAATCCCGGAATTGCAGTAGAAGAGGTGATCAAGCGAAGCTTGAAAATGCTCTGATACGGGAGATTTTTTGTACTTTTGCCCTGTTTTCTTTTAGGAAATTTTTAAAACTAATACAATGAACGTTCCTACCAATCTTAAGTACACCAACGATCACGAATGGGTGAAAGTTGATGGCAATGTTGCTACTGTCGGTATCACGGATTTCGCTCAGAGTGAGCTCGGTGACATCGTTTTCGTAGACATTCAGACCGAGGGTGAAGAGCTCGGCAAAGGTGAAGTTTTCGGAGCTATCGAGGCTGTGAAGACGGTTGCTGACGCTTTCATGCCGGTTTCCGGTAAGGTGATTGAGGTTAACGCTGACCTCGAGGGTGCTCCTGAAACGGTTAACAGTGATCCGTACGGCGCAGGCTGGATGATCAAGGTCGAAATGGCCAACGCTGCCGAGCTGGACGAGCTGCTGGACGCTGCACAGTATCAGCAAATTATCTAATTTTCAATATTTTACATGGAAATAACTCGCGTTTTCGATTACCTCGAAAACCTGAAGAAGTTTGCCCCGTGTGATGATATCCTTGCCCGGAAATACCAGGGTAAGTGGATCAAATACAGCATTGACGAGTATATTGAGAACTCGCATCTGGTGGCATGCGGACTTCTGGCTTTGGGGTATAAAGAGGGCACGAAAGTCGTCTCTCTTTGTAACAATCGTCCGGAGTGGAACTTCCTGGATATGGGCGTAACGCTCGCCCAGATGGTCCACGTTCCCGTGTATAGCACACTGAGTGCGGACGAATATACGTATATCTTTGAACATTCTGATGCTGAGGTAATTGTCATCGGCAACATGAACTTCTACAAGAAGGTCATTCCGGTTATCGAGAAGATGACCCGCCCGGTGAAAGTGATCCTGATGGATACCTCCGACACCGTCTTCTGCTTCCAGGATCTTTATGAAAAAGGCCGGGAAAACAGAGAGGCTGGTGAAGAGATTATCAAGCAGAATATCAAGAACATAGACCCTGACGAGGTGGCTAGTATCATCTACACTTCGGGTACCACCGGTACCCCGAAGGGCGTGATGCTGACCCACCGGAACCTCACTTTTGACGCTCACACGCACGCTATGCGCCAGACCAAGAATAGCAGCCATATCATGGTTAGCTTCCTGCCGCTCTGCCACGCATACGAGCGCACGATGAACTATGAGTATCAGGAGCTGGGTATTCGCACCTATTATGCGGAGAGCCTGGGTACGGTTGCTGCCGACCTAAATGACTGTCATGCAGATGGTTTCTGCGCCGTTCCGCGCGTACTGGAGCTGATGTACGGCAAGTTTGAAGGGGCGGCCAAGACCCTCAAAGGCCTCAGCAAAAAGATCTATCTGAAGGCTTGGGATTTTGCCAACAACTTCGACAATTACAACACCAAATGGTGGTATCTCAAGAAGCTAAAAATCTACGACAAACTGGTTTACAGTAAGTGGAGAGCTAATTTGGGCGGCCACGAGATGCTGGTCGTTTCCGGTGGTTCTTCCATCCAGGGAAAGATTGTCCGCACCTTCAATGCCGCTAAATTGTACATCTTTGAGGGTTACGGAATGACCGAGGCTTCCCCGGTGATTGCCGTAAACAGCCCTGCTGATAAGTACAATAAAATCGGTACGGTAGGTAAAGCCATCGATGGTTCTGAACTTAGCTTTGCACCTGATGGAGAGATACTTACGCGCGGTCCGCACGTGATGAAGGGCTACTACAAAGATCCCGAAGCCACGGCTGCTGTGATCGACGAAGAAGGCTGGCTCCATACGGGTGATATCGGTTATCTGGTAGAGGGTGAATACCTGAAGATTACCGACCGCAAGAAGGAGATTTTCAAGCTTTCATCCGGTAAATATGTGGCTCCGCAGACCATTGAAACGCAGCTGAAAACCTCTCCCTATGTGGATAATTCCATCATTGTGGGTGAAAACCAGAAGCTGGTGGCAGCCATCATTATTCCGAACTTTAACCGTCTGAAAGACTATGCTGCAGAGCACAATGTTCGTTTTGAAAACAACGAGGACTTGCTCACAAAGGCAGAAATCATTCAGTTGATGCGCAATGTGGTGGACGACGTCAACAAAAACCTCGCTCCTCACGAGAACATCAAGAAGTATCGCCTGATCAACGACGAATGGACGCCCAGCAACAATATGCTGTCGCAGACGCTCAAGCTGAAGCGCCGCAACATTGTGGCTAAATACAAATCGGTGATTGACGAATTGTTCGCGAATTAACCGTTTTTAGGCGATTCTACGGCCAATTAGAGGGTTCTGCGTTCCACGTGGAACCCTCTCTTTTATCGCCCAAAATAGACCAATAAAACGGCAATATCGGCGGGTGAGACACCGGAGATTCGAGAGGCCTGAGAGATAGTCTTAGGGCGGTATCTTTCCAGCTTAATCCGGCATTCGATAGAGAGCGCAGTAAGTTTGGAGAAATCAAAATCCTCCGGAATCTTCACGTTTTCCAGACGTAGAATCTTGTCTGCCAGCCGGCGCTCGCGCTCAATATACCCCTTATATTTGATAGCGATTTCAGCAGCTTCCAGGATTTCATCATTCAGTTGCTGAAGGATCAAATCATTAGAAACTGATGATTCTTCTCGGAAAGGAATCGCTTTGATCAGAGCATAATCTTGGTTTTCCAGCTGCTGTTCTCCGATTTCGGCTACTAGCCGTTTATGAACATTTTGCGCGACTTCCGAGAATGTTCCACGGGGAACATTTTTTAAAATTTCGCGGATAGAGGTATCTGGACGCGTTAAAATCTCGGAAACTTTCTTTGAAGTAGCGAGCGGCGCTGAGCCTATCGATTCCAAATATGGATTAGCTATTTCGGGCTTTAAAGAGACTGTATCCGCTGCCTTCGTGTAGGAGTGAACACCCTCATATTTCGCCTGCATCAGGCGGTATCTGAAATCATCTGCCAAACCAAACGTATGCGATTTCTCCGTGAGTCGCAGATCCGCATCATCCTGGCGAAGCAAAATACGATACTCTGCACGTGAGGTAAACATTCTATACGGCTCATCAACGCCTTTCGTGATGAGATCATCTATCAAAACGCCGATATATGCCTCATCCCGTTTCAGCACAAAAGGATCTCGTTCTGCGAGTTTCAGATGGGCGTTGATACCCGCCATCAAACCCTGCGCTGCGGCCTCCTCATAACCGGTTGTACCATTGACCTGGCCCGCCAGAAAGAGGTTTTCTACGACGCGCGATTCAAGTGTTGCATGCAGCTGAGTAGGATCAAAGAAGTCGTATTCCACCGCATAAGCCGGCCTGAAAATGCGGATATTTTCAAAGCCTTTGATGGCACGCAAAGCACGCATTTGAACATCCAACGGCAGCGAAGAAGAGAATCCCTGCAGGTAGTATTCATACGTATTCCAACCCTCCGGTTCCAGGAATAACTGGTGTGCGTCTTTGCCTGCAAACGTCCTCAACTTATCTTCAATGGAGGGACAATAACGCGGCCCGATGCCCGTAATTTTGCCCGTGAAGAGCGGCGAATCGCCGAATCCGCTCTCCAGAATAGCATGCACCTCAGGGTTGGTATGAACAATAAAACAGTTCTTCTGCGGGTGGCCGTTTTGGATGGCGGTCGGATAAGGAAGGTATGAGAAGCGAGCCGGATTCTCATCACCGGGTTGCATCTCAAGTTTGGAAAGATCAATCGATCGGACATCCACTCGAGGCGGAGTGCCGGTCTTCATCCGGTCGGACTTCAAGCCGAGCGAGACGAGTTGTTCGGTCAGACCGTGAGAAGCGAGCTCACCGATTCGTCCACCCTCCGCATCTTCGCGACCGATGAAGAGTCGTCCATTGAGGAAAGTTCCGGCCGTCAAAATCACGATTCTGGCTGAAAATTCTGCGCCCATCGACACGCGAACACCCGAAATTTTGGAATCTCGGAACGTTATCTGGGTCACAAAATCTTGCCAAATATCTAATTTACAGGCACTTTCGAGGATATAACGCCAGTTCAGGGAGAAGCGCATTTTATCACATTGTGCGCGTGGACTCCACATCGCCGGACCTTTTGACCGGTTCAGCATCCGGAATTGGAGCGTGGAAGCGTCAGTCACCACGCCGCTCCATCCACCGAGCGCATCGATCTCGCGAACGATCTGTCCTTTGGCAATTCCACCCATCGCCGGGTTGCAAGACATTTGCGCCGTCTTGTTCATATCCATCGTAATGAGCAAGACGCGCGAGCCGAGCCGGGCAGCAGCAACAGCCGCCTCACAGCCGGCATGGCCGGCACCAATGACAATGATATCGTAAGAAGCGGTGATCATCTCTACTTAGCTATCTGGGTCTGCATCTCCTGCCACAGGTCGAGCGCCAGGTTCTCCTGGGCGCGCATCTCTTTCTGCAGGCGGGCGGAAGTATCGTCGAATCCTATCAGGTGGAGCAGGCCATGCGCGATCACGCGATGCAGCTCGCGATCCAACCCTTCTCCGTAAGCCTCAGCGTTATAACGGACCGTATCGATACTGATGTAAATATCGCCGGAAAGGGCGTTTTTAGGGTAAATCCCGGCATAATCCGGCGCACTGTCAAAGGTGATAATGTCCGTCAGATAATCGTGTCCCAGGAACTTCTTATTGATTTCCAGCAGATAAAGGTCGCTGCAGAAAATATAGTTCAACGCTCCAATCCGATGGCCATTACGAATTGCTATCTCTTTTAACCATTTGGATACCAAACGCTTCTGCTTCAGCGAAAAATTTGTGTCTTCTGCGTAAAAAGAAATCATAATGGAACAATTGTGGCACAAAATTAGCAAGTTTATCAACAAAAAATTGTTGAAAACAGATTTAATTCGTACTTTTGGGCACTTATAAGTCCAAGACTACAAAAATTACACATAGTATGGAAGTCAAGAAAACCCCTAAAGCTGATCTTCAGAACAAGAAGACGCTTTTCCGTGAAATCGGACTCGTTGCCGTTCTCGGTATTCTCCTTCTGGCATTTGAGTGGTCCACTTCTGAGAAGCAGGAGACCATGAACCTGACCCAGGATGCAGTTGCAGTTGAAGAGGAGATTATCCCCGTAACGCAGGAGCAGCAGGAACTCCCTCCGGAGATGCCGAAGATTCCGGTACTCTCTGATGTCATCGACATCGTGGATGACGACATCGAAATCAAGGACGACCTGTTGATCAACCTTGAGGATAACGCAAATCTGGGTGTCGATATCCAGGATTACGTTGCCGAGGTGGTTGATGAGGTTGTTGAAGAGGAAGCCATTCCGTTCGCACTCGTAGAGGAAAAACCTGGTTTCCAGGGTGGTGACCCGAACGCATTCTCCAAATGGGTGAACAGCCGTCTGGTTTATCCTGAAATCGCGAAGGAAAACGGTGTGCAGGGTAAAGTTACCCTCCAGTTTACGGTGAACACCGATGGTTCCGTCAGCAATGTCAAGGTGCTCCGTGGTGTGGACCCTTCACTTGACAAAGAAGCTGTGCGTATCGTCTCGAGCTCCCCTAAGTGGACCCCGGGTAAGCAGCGCGATAAAGCTGTGAAGGTAACCTACACCTTCCCTGTGATCTTCCAGCTTAGATAAGCTATTTGATAACAGGTTGTTTCATAAGCTCTACCACCTCCGGGACCGGTAGAGCTTTTACTTTGTACCCACGGTAACCGCTCACATCCTTGCCGGCAAAGAGGGAGTTCCAGAGCGCTTCCTCAGTAGCCTCAACGGCCGCTTCAAAGAGCGGTGACATGGCATCGTTGTGCAGAAGGGTAGGATAGTACATGGAAGTACTTTCGTTGATCAGATTATCCGGATAATTGGAAATGGCAATCACATAGTCACCACTGCCGTTGGAGGCAAAGGAACCTGTTTTTGCAAGTCCCATAAAGACACGTTTCGCCATTCTTTCCAGGTTGCGGGCATCCACGGGAGCGTTGGTAATCAGCACCATCATGCAGGATCCGTCAGGGTTGTCCTGTTCTTTGGTTTCCACATCGTTTTTATAGCTGTAAACGCCCAATTCGCGGCCTACCGGCACGCCGTTAATTTCCAAAATACCACCATAATTACTCTGCACCAGCACGCCTACCGTATATCCGCCGAGTGATGCGGGGAGCACGCGTGAAGAAGTGCCGATTCCGCCCTTAAAACCGAAGCATACAGTGCCTGTTCCTGCTCCGACGGGTCCTTCTTCCACCGGACCGCTCTTTGCCTTTGAAATGGCCTCTAAAACGTGTTTCTGCGTAACGGCGCGGGCGCGGATGTTACTCAGTTTACCATCATTGGTTTCACCCACCACCGAGTTCAGCGAACGAACCTTCTCGTTGCCCTTCTGATTTAAGGTATAAGTGATCAAACCTTCTATTCCTTGCGCCACCGAAAGGGTATTGGTGAGGATCACCGGCGTTTCAATATTGCCGAGCTCCTGAATCTGGCTGATACCTGCCATTTTTCCGAATCCGTTTCCCACGAAAACAGCTGCCGGGCATTTCCATTTGAAGATATTACCTTCGTGCGGAAGAATGGCGGTAACGCCTGTATGAATTTCTTCTCCTTTATTGATGGTAACGTGGCCTACACGCACCCCTGGAACATCGGTAATTGCGTTGTTTTCACCGGGTTGGAAGATACCCGGGCAAATTCCGTAGTCGCGCAGGCGACCCTCTGAAAAACCGATTACACCAATAGAAATCAACAAAACGGAAAGGATAATTCTCTTCATGGCGTGCAATAAATGATAGTTATAAATACAAAGATAAGTTCTAATTTTGTAAAAAATATCCCGCATGGAAGAAATCCTGGATAAAAAAGAGACGGCTGTATTCGTAGCCATCAGCACCAGTGTTCAAAATGACCGCCAGGTCAACGAATACCTGGATGAATTGATATTTCTGGCCACGACAGCCGGTGTGACGGGTGAAAAACGGTTTATCCAGCACCTGGATCATGCCAATTCGCGCACCTTTGTGGGACCCGGTAAACTGGAAGAAATCAAGGAATACGTCCTCGAAAACGAGATTACCTATATTATTTTTGACGATGAACTCTCGCCCTCCCAGATGCGTAATATAGAGAAAGAGGTAGGGTGTCAGGTGGTAGACAGGACAGGTTTGATCTTGGATATTTTTGCGCAGAGAGCCCAGACAGCTTATGCAAAAACGCAGGTTGAACTTGCTCAATATCAATATCTTCTACCAAGACTGACCGGTATGTGGACCCACCTGGAGCGGCAGCGCGGCGGCAAGGGAGGTCTCAACATGCGTGGTCCGGGTGAAAGCCAGTTGGAAATTGACCGCCGAATCGTGCTGGATAAGATCAAAAAGCTCAAACTCCAGCTGACCAAGATAGATCGCCAGATGATCTCGCAGCGCAGCAACCGCGGTTCCATGAAGCGCGTGGCCCTGGTGGGTTATACCAATGTCGGTAAGAGTACCCTGATGAACCAGCTCGCAAAAAGTGATGTCTTTGCAGAGAATAAACTCTTTGCAACGCTGGATACAACTGTGCGTAAGGTAGTTATAGATAATACGCCCTTCCTGCTCAGCGATACCGTCGGTTTTATTCGGAAACTGCCTACCCAGCTGATTGAATCCTTCAAGAGTACCCTGGACGAGGTGCGTGAAGCGGATATTCTTCTTCACGTGGTGGATATTTCCCATCCGGGCTTCGATGATCAGATCAAGGTCGTCAATAAAACCCTGCACGACATAGGCGCTGGAAATAAGCCTTGCTTGATGGTTTTCAATAAGATAGACGCCTATACCTTTGAAGAATACGACGAGTTCTCCCTGGAGGAGCGTACCTCCCGCAACTTCACACTGGAGGAGTTTGAAAACTCGTGGATGTCCAAGGAAAATACCCCCAGTATCTTTATCTCCGCAAAAGAACGTATAAACCTAGATCAGCTGCGCGCGACGGTGATGAAAATGATCAACAGTTAAAAGAAATCATAATAAAAGTTTTTAAGAAAAACTTCATGGTTTATTATTGTGCTGTTGAAATGTTAATAAAATAGAAAAAGCCCTCCCGGTCTATCTGGAAAGGCTTTTTAAGATATGAACAGTTGTTAATTGTCTTTTGAAAAAACTCCAACAAACAAATTTTCGGTATTCGGATAATTTATTAAGGCCGCATTCTTTTTGAAAAGTTATATCCGTTTATCAACAATTGTTCAGTTAAGAAATGAACATACCTTTTCATAAGTCTCCGCTTCAGCTTCAATAAAGGAGAGATGGCCTGTGCCGGGCTGCATCACGAAGGTTACCTTCGGGAATAACTCTTTCATCTTATTAAAAACCTCTACAGGGATAAAAGGATCCTGATCGCCGCCGAAAAGCAGAGTGGGAATGGAGGTATTCTTCAGCCACTCCTCCTGGGAAGGACGAACCATCATACCGAACACGGAGGCGATGATTCCCTCCGGAAAATGGGTTTCGCAGAGTTCCAGCGTTTCGCGGATTTTGTCGTCATGCGTGCGCAACTGATCCGGATGATACATTCTGGGAATGGAATAGGCTGCCAGGGTCTCCAGTTTTCCACTGCGGATAATACTGATTTCACGCTTGCGGTCTTCCGATTTTTCAGGCAGGTCGGCAAAAGGATTAGAGTTGAAAAGAATGAGTTTTTCAAAACGGTCCGGATACCGGTTGCAGCACATCAGCGCAATATAACCACCCAAGGAATGTCCACCTATGAATGCTTTGTCTACCAGACATTTATCCAATATATCACGGATAACATCCGCACAGAATTCCATCGTATTGACGCTCTGGCCGTCAGCTCCTGCAGGCGCATAATCGGTCAATCCGTGTCCGGGCAGATCCAAGCGAATCACGCGATACTTCTTTTCCAGCAGTGCCGCAAATTCAGACCAGATATAAAGGGTTTCCAGGTAGCCGTGCAGGAGAACGATAACCGGCTTGCCAGCTCCCCGCTGCGGGTGATCTTCAGAATCGCAAAGATGGACGGTAATACCGCCGGCGGTTGCGAAATACTCCATAATAAACAGTGTTTCAGTTTCTGTATAGCGACAAAGATAGACAATTTCCAAAAACTTGGTATTATCAGTGATTTTTGAGAAATTTGCGTATGAAAAGATAGAATGATGGAAGAGAATTTCAATCCCCGAACCGAGTCCGCGCTCAAGGAGAGCAACTATGAAGGACAGATCCGGCCCAAGGAATTCGCCGAATTTGCCGGTCAGGACAAGAACCTGGAGAATCTGAAGATTTTTGTCAAGGCGGCATTGCTGCGCGGCGAGGCGCTGGATCATGTGCTGTTCCACGGCCCTCCGGGTCTCGGAAAGACCACGCTGGCCAACATTGTGGCCAATGAATTGGGTGTAAATATGAAAGTTACGTCGGGTCCGGTGCTGGATAAGCCGGGTGATCTGGCAGGCCTGCTGACCTCGCTGGATACGGGGGACGTGCTGTTTATTGATGAAATTCACCGCCTTTCTCCCGTGGTGGAGGAGTATCTCTATTCCGCGATGGAGGATTATCGAATTGATATTATGGTAGATAAAGGTCCTGGCGCGCACAGCATCCAGATCAATATCAACCCCTTCACCCTGATTGGTGCCACCACCCGCAGCGGCCTGTTGACCTCGCCGTTGCGCGCGCGTTTCGGTATCAAATGCCATCTGGAATACTATGACGCGGATGTTTTGTTCAAGATTGTCAAGCGTTCCGCGGGCATTCTGGATATCGAGATTGAAGACCAGGCAGCCAAGGAGATTGCACTCCGCAGCCGTGGTACGCCGCGAATCGCCAACGCCCTGCTGCGCCGCGTCCGCGACTTTGCCCAGGTCAAAGGTAATGGAGTTATTACATTGGAAATCACCAAGATGGCGCTCGATGCCCTGAATATTGACAAACGGGGCCTCGACTCTATCGACAATAAGATTCTTACCACCCTGATTGAGAAATTCAAGGGCGGCCCTGTGGGTGTCGGAACCCTGGCTACGGCTATCAGTGAAGATCCCGGCACGCTGGAAGAGGTTTATGAACCGTTCCTGATCAAGGAGGGCTTCCTGACCCGTACACCCCGTGGCCGTGTAGTCACCGATCTGGCTTACAAACACTTAGGATTAACCCGCGCCGATGCGGATACAACGCTTTTTTAAATAAACGCAGCCGATTATGAAAAAAACAACCCTGCTGATCAGCTTACTGGCAATCCTGTTTGGACTCTTTGAGAGCGATTGCCGTGCCTGCACTTCCGCCATTATTTCCGGCCGGTTGACCCCCGACGGCCGTCCGCTGCTCTGGAAGCACCGCGATACGGGCGAGTTGAACAACCGCGTGGATTATATTGCACGAAACAAAAATGTTAAATATGCGTTTATAGCGGTCGTAAACGCCGCTCCGGATGAGCAAGAGGCTTGGATGGGAACCAATGAAACCGGCTTTTCCATCATCAATACCGCCTCTTCCAATATGCATAAGTATAAGGAAGATGGTAACGACCAGGAAGGCGTCGTGATGTATAAAGCGCTGGCGTGCTGTCGCACACTCGCTGATTTTGAGGCATTTCTGGAGAAAAACAAACCTCTGGGCGTGGAGACCAACTTTGGTGTGATCGATGCTGAGGGCGGTGCCGCTTACTACGAAACCAACAGCTACGACTGGACCAAGCAGGATATCAACGACCCCACGGTCGCCCCGCTGGGTTATAAGGTTTATACCAACTTTTCGCCCACCGGCAAGGTGGACGGTGGTGGCGGATACATCCGTTTTGCTACGGCCGACAACACCTTCCGTACGCGCGTGCTGAGCGGCGGCCAGGTGACTCCGCAGTGGATTTTCGACAATCTTTCCCGCAACTATTCGCACCCGATTCTGGGGGTGGATCTGCGCAAAGACCTCTCCGCTGCGCCCAACGGATGGATCTATGATATGGACTTCATTCCGCGCAAGAGCACCGCTTCTTCCGCCGTCATCAAAGGTGTGAAAAAGGGTGAAAATCCGCTGCTTACCACGATGTGGGTGGTGCTGGGTTATCCGCCGGTATCCGTTGCGGTTCCCACCACGGTGGCTGCCGGCAAGGATCAGCCCCCCGTCGTGAGCCGAATCAGCGATAAAGACGAAACCTGCCGCATCAGCAACGCCGCGATGGCGCGTCGCGCAAAGGTCTTCCCCATCAAACGGGGTAGCGGCCCGAGCTACGTGCACTTCTCCGAGGTTTGCAATGCGGAGGGGACCGGTTATCTGCAGCGCCTGGCGCCGGTAGAGAAGGCCATCTTTGAGGCGTTCGATGCGCTCCAGGAGAAGTGGTATGCTGCCGGAAAGCCGGATGCTGCGGCCCTGAAAGCCCTCTACGGCACCCTCGATTTTGGTCTGGATGTCCAGTAATACGGAATCAACACTCATTGCCGCGCCGCGGATTGCCGCCTTCACCCTCTCGGCGAAGGCGGTCTGGATTGCTTCTACCCTGATGGCGCTCAAGCGTCCTGGGCTGCATATCCTGGTGGCGGACAGCAAGAAAAACGCCTACTTCCTTTCCAGCGACCTCTACAACTTTTTTGGGGACGACACGGTTTTCCTCTTTCCCGCCTCCACCGACAAGTCGGAAACCAAAACCGCCACCGCCAAGGTGCAGCGGACAGCCGCGCTATCGGTGGTGACCGCCATGAAGGATGCCGGCAAGCCGGACGATCAGGCCGATTTTGAAGCGGCGCTCGCTCAGGCCACCTTCAATCTGGCGGCGCTGAACGCCTCCTCCTCAACCCCCGCAAAGGTTTTGGTAACCTATCCGGAGGCCTTGGCGGAAAAGGTGCTCAAAAAGAGCAAAACTCGCGCCTCAATTTTGCAAATTTCCCGCGGAGAGAAACTTTCACACGGATTTATAACAGAGTTGTTGTTTGAGAACGGGTTCAAGCGGGCCGATTTTGTATCAGAACCGGGAGAATTCGCGGTACGAGGCGGTCTAATCGACATTTTTTCGTTTTCAGACAACCAACCTTACCGTATCGATTTCTTTGGCGAGGAGGTGGATTCTATTCGCCGATTCGACGTTAATACCCAATTCTCCACCACGGAGCTGGAGCGAGTGGAAATCTTCCCGGACCTCACCCAGAACCACGCGGAAAGCGATTTTATAGATTTTGTAACCATCCTCCCCAAGGGCACTGTCCGCTGGGATTTGACCGAAGCGGAACTGGCTACCCCCAGCGAGGCGATGGTCATCCCCCAGCCCACTTTCAACAAGAACTTTGAGATCCTGGCGGGTGACATCGAGGAGAAGTTGGCGGAGGGCTACACGGTCACCATCCTCAGCCCGAACGAATCGCAAACCCTTCGTCTGCAGCAGATTCTGCGCGATATCGGCACCGGTGCGCGCCCCAGGTTCCTGCCGCTTTCTCTCCATGAGGGCTACATTGATAAATCCACCCGCAACTGTTTCTATACGGATCACCAGATCTTTGAGCGCTACCACAAGATCAAGGTGCGCCGGCAGGTGGAGAAGAGCGAGCGGCTGACCATCAATGACTTGACCTCCATGCAGCTGGGCGACTATGTGGTCCATATCGACCACGGTGTGGGTCGGTTCGGCGGCCTGGTCAAAACCCATATCGGCGGCCGCGTGCAGGAGGCCATCAAGCTGGAATACCGCGACAATGACGTGATCTTCGTCTCCATCCACGGCATCCACCGCATCTCAAAATATCGCTCGCGCGACGACGAGCCCCCCAAGATTTACAAACTCGGCTCCAAGGCGTGGGAGAATCTCAAATCCGCGACCAAAGCCAAGGTAAAGGATATCGCCAAAGATCTGATCCAGCTCTATTCCCAGCGGCAGCAGTCGCAGGGGTTTGCCTTCTCGGCGGACACCTACCTGCAGCAGGAGCTCGAGTCATCCTTCCTGTTCGAGGACACCCCGGATCAAGTGAAAGCCACCCTCGCGGTCAAAGAGGATATGGAGAGCATCCACCCAATGGACCGCCTGATTTGCGGCGACGTGGGATTTGGAAAGACCGAAATCGCAGTTCGCGCTGCCTTCAAAGCGGTGTGCGACAGCAAGCAAGTGGCCGTCTTGGTGCCCACCACCATCCTGGCGCTCCAACACTACAAAACCTTCTCGGAGCGCCTGAAAAACTTCCCTTGCCGGGTGGAATACCTCAGCCGCCTGCGCACCGCCAAGGATATCAAAGAGATTCAGGCGGACCTCGAGGCGGGCAAGATCGATATTCTGATCGGCACGCACCGCCTGCTTAACAAAACTGTTAAATTCAAAGATTTAGGCCTTCTCATCATAGATGAGGAGCAAAAGTTCGGGGTTACAGCCAAAGAGCGGCTGCGCCAGTTGAAGGCGTCGGTAGATACCCTGACCCTTACCGCCACTCCGATTCCGCGTACCCTGCAGTTCTCTCTGCTGGGCGCCCGCGATCTCTCCATCATCAACACACCCCCGCCGAACCGCCTGCCGGTCTATACGGAAGTGATTCATTTTGAAGACGATATCATCGCAGATATCATCAACCGCGAACTGGAGCGCGGCGGCCAGGTCTTCTTTGTCCACAACCGGGTGGAAGACATCCTCTCCATCCGCGAAATCCTCCACCGCTTGGTTCCGGAGGCCGATATCTGCGTGGCGCACGGCCAAATGGATCCGCAGGAGCTGGAGCAGCGGATGCTGGACTTCATCAACGGTGACTACGACATCCTGCTCTCCACCTCCATTATGGAGAACGGCATCGATATCCCCAACGCCAACACCATCATTATCAACCAGGCGCAGCGGTTCGGGCTTTCGGATCTGCACCAGTTGCGCGGCCGGGTGGGCCGGAGCAACGTCAAGGCCTACTGCTACCTGGTTATTCCCTCGATGGATGGCATCACGGAAGAGGCGCATCGCCGCATCAAGGCCATCGAGGCCTTTTCCGACCTGGGCAGCGGTTTCAACATCGCCATGCAGGATCTGGACATCCGCGGCGCGGGCAACCTGCTCGGCGCGGAGCAGAGCGGCTTCATAGCTGAGATGGGTTTCGAAACCTATATGCGGATCCTCAACGAAGCGATGGCCGAGCTGCCGGAGACCATCCGCCAGGAAGAGCAGGCCAACATCAAGCACCGCAAGGAGGGCATTACTGCCGCCGACTTGCCGCAAATCTTTATGAGCGAGATAGATACACAGGTAGAAACCGATATGGAAATCCTGATTCCGGACGACTACGTAAACGTGCCTTCGGAGAAGATCCGGCTCTACCGCGAGCTCGACAACCTTAGCCGCGAGGCCGATCTGGAGAAATTCGCGCGCGGCCTGGAAGACCGGTTCGGTCCGATTCCGGAGCCTGTGGCCGCCCTGATGGATGTGGTCCGCCTGCGCCGCGAAGCCCAGAAGATCGGCATAGAGCGGGTAGTGCTCAAGAAGAACATGATGCTGGCTTACTTCATCCAAAACCCGATGTCCAACTTCTTCGAAACCAAGACTTTCGAGCGCGTATTGGACAACGTGGCGCGAGCCGGCAACCGCTACAGCGTGGTGCAAAACGAGACGCGGCTCTACCTCAAGAGTGTAGGCGTGACCACTGTGGCGCGCGCCGTGCAGCTCCTCCGAAATCTGGCAACCGGCACGGAGGAGAGTCCGCTTTAGGCACAAAGTTTGAATTAATCTTGTTCCAGTCGCGTAAAATTATCATCTTTGCATTTCTAAACTGCACGATTATGAAGCGTTCCGGTTGGTATTTTGCAATGGCTTTGCTCCTGGTTTTGGCCGGGGGTGAGGTGGTTTTTGCACAGGAATCTACCGCCGATACGGGTTACTCTCCCTATTCGCTGTTCGGCCTCGGCCAACTGTCGGGACAGGGCACAACCTACAACGCCTCCATGGCGGGCCTGGGTATCGCCACCCGCAACAACCGCTTCATCAACGTGATCAACCCTGCGGCCGTCACGGCGCGCGAAGCCAAATCCTTCATGATGGACTTCGGCGTGTCGGAAAACAACGTGATCTATTCCGCAGATGCCGCCACTTCCGGCGACCCGGCCGCAACCGGCAAGCTGAAATCCGCCAACAACACCTTCAATATGAACCACATCATCTTCTCCTTCCCGATGTGGCAGAAAGGTGCTTTCAAGCTGGGCATCATGCCCTACAGTTCGGTGGGTTACAACCTGCGCTCATTTGAAAAATCGGACGAACTGATTGCGGAGGTGGGTGACGTGCAGTATTTCCGCATCGGCCAGGGCGGCCTCTACAAGGCATTTGTGGGTGGCGGCGTGACCCTCTGGGACAGGCTGAGCCTGGGTGTGGACGGCCAGTATTACTTTGGTAATATTGTCCGCTACAGCTACGCCAGCTTTACCTCAAGCAGCGTCTATCGCTCCATCAATTCCGGTTGGGACAACTACCTGAGCGGCGTCAATGCCAAGTTCGGCCTGCAGTACGAGCAGCCGCTGGGCAAGAAGCTGGCGCTGACCGTGGGTGCCACCTATCAGTTGGGTACCACCCTTTCCGGGGAGAGCCGCCGGTTCGCTTACGGTATCGCCTCTTCCACCGACACCATCACCAACGTAACCACGCCGCTGGCGGGCTACCGCATGCCGATGGAGATTGGTGCGGGCTTCACCCTGCGCAGCACCGATCGCTGGATGATCGGTTTCGACTATACCCGCCAGGACTGGAGCAACACCAACTTTGACGCAACCCCGGGCGTCAGTTTCGCACCCGCTTGCCAGCAGTCGTTCCGCCTGGGCGGTGAGCTGACCCCGAACCGCTACGATATCCGCTACTTCCTGAAACGGCTCACCTATCACGCCGGTCTCTTCTACGAGCAGGGTTATGTTTCGCTGGGCGGCCACCAGGTAACGGACCGCGGAATCACGCTGGGCGTCTCAATCCCAGTATCCCGTTACTATAACTCTATCTCGCTGGGAGTTACGGCGGGCCAGCGCGGAACAATCGACAACAATATGATCCGTGAAACCTACGTGACCTTCAACCTCGCGTTCAGTTTGCACGATATTTGGTTCTTAAAACAGTTGTACGAATAAATTCTTATTTTTGCGATATGAAAAAAGCAGCAATTATCCTTCTCGCGCTTGTCCTCAGCGTTCCTGTTTTCGCACAGGGCAAGTTCGGTGCAGACAGTGCAGAATGCATCAAGTACCTCTCGTATTACAGCGAGTACATGAAGCAGAACAACATTGCAGAAGCAACACCGATGTGGCGCAAGGCTATCTCCATTTGCCCGCCTACCGCAAACCAGCAAATGCTCATCAACGGCCAGAAGATCCTGCGTCGCGAAATTTCTCTGAATCAGAAAGATCCGATCCGCCGCCAGGAACTGTTGGACTCCCTCCTCTGGCTGCACGATGTCCGCGCTGAAGTTTATCCGAAATATGCGACCGCTTCGTTCAACAACAAAGCCATCGATATCATCAACTACTACAAGGCAGACAAGAAGAAGGGCTACGACCTTCTCAAGCCGCTGGTAACCACCGTGGGCGCCAGCTGCTCGCCGGCTGTCTTCGTGAACTACATGCAGCTCTCGGTGGACCTCTACAAGAACGGCGTCCTGATGCCGGACGAGGTGATGGCCAACTATACCGAGATTGCAGAGTATATGGAGAACAGCACCGCCAAGGACATCGCGTCGGCCAAGGGAAGCGTGGAGCAGCTGCTGATCGACAGCGGTGTGGCATCCTGCGACAACCTGATCGCCCTCTTCACCCCGCGTTACGAGGCTAACCCCACCGACAAGGCGCTGCTGGCCAACATGGTGAAGATGCTCGCAACCTCCGACTGTGTGGATACCGACCTCTACCTGAAGGCTGTCGAGTCGCTCAACGAGGTGGATCCTTCGCCGCAGTCCGCTTACTACCTCTACAAACTCTATTCGGCTCGCGATGAAAACGCCGCTGCCGCAAAGGCCCTCTCGGGTGCCATCGACCAGCTGGATCCCTCCAACCCGGACGACGTGCTCCGCATTGCGGACTACAAACTCGAGCTGGCAACCTTCACCTTCAAGAAGGTCGGCAAGAGTGCAGAGGCTGTTGCGCTGGCAAAGCAGGTTCCGGACCTGAACCCCAACCTGGCCGGCAAGGCATACTTCCTGATCGGTACCATCTGGGGTTCCCAGAAGTGCTCGGGCAACGAGGTTGAGATTCGCGCACCGTACTGGGTGGCAGTTGATTACATGCGCAAGGCTAAAGAGGCTGACGCTTCTCTGGAATCCGAGGCCAACAACCTGATCGCACAGTACTCCCGCTACTTCCCGAACTCCGCAGACGCATTCATGTATGACGTGGTGGATGGCAACTCCTACACGGTCAGCTGCGGTGGCATGCGTGAAGCAACGCGCGTCCGTACTTCCAAGTAATGCGCAAGCACTCAGCATCATATACCTTCTACATTATAGCCGCCTGCGCGGCTATAATGCTTTATTCCGGTTGCTCCAACAAGCCGGAATCGGTGCCGCTCGACTTTGAGTTGACACCGATGCAGGTGGTCTATAACATGGAAATCCAGCAGACCGAACGCGGCGTCACCACCATGCGGATGACGGCCCCCACGCTGCAGCACTTCGAATTCCGGAAAGACTCCATAGATCAGTCCTATGATTACTATCCGGACGGAATCCATGTGGACGCTTACACCAGCGATGGTGCGTTGGAAACCACGGTGGATGCCGACGAGGCGCGCCACATCACCACCCCGGGCCAGGAGGAATGGAAAGCCTTCGGTAACGTGCAGATCGTGAATATCGCCAAGCGCGAACGGATGGAGTCCGACACCATCTACTGGGTGCAGGACGAAAAACGGATCTACACCGATTGCTACGTTCGCGTTTCTTCGCCGCAGGGGGTGATGCAGGGGTATGGAATGGAGTCGGACGAGCGGGCCAACCGCACCATCCTGCTCAAGCCTTTTGACTCCTTCTCCAAGATGCAGGATTCCACGGAGGTCGTCATTGATTCGGCCAACTTTATTGGGCCATTAAAGGAAAAATGATTACTTTTGCACCCCTAACCCAAATCGATTAAACACTAAAGATTCAACAATATGGCGGTTTTAGAGAAAATCCGTGTAAAATTCGGGATTTTAATCACCGTTCTTGTCGCACTGGCACTGTTGTCGTTCATCATCGACCCGCAGACCCTGCAGTCCGCATTCCAGATGATGTCTTCCGACAACAAGGTGGGCGAGATGAATGGTAAAAACATCAATTACAGAGAGTTCTACGAGGACTTCGACCATTATCAGAAGCTGTACTCGATGATGGGCCAGAACGTGAACAGCGAAGAAGCCCAGGCGGCTATTCGCGACGTGGCATGGCAGGACAACTACACACGCCTCGTGTTCGCTCCCAAGGCTGAAAAGGCTGGTATCTATGTTGGCAAAGAAGAGATGTACGACCTCACGCAGGGCAACCACATCTCCCCGGTACTGCTCCAGCAGCGCCTCTTCGCCGATGAAAACGGCAACTTCAACCGCGTAGCACTCCTGAACTTCGTCCAGTCGATCGACAACGACGCAAGCGGTCAGTCCGCAGCTTACTGGAACTTCCTCGAGAAGAGCATCTATGACGCACAGCTCTATGGCAAATACGCTGCCCTGATCCGTGAGTCCGCTCTTCTGAACAACATCGAGAAAGAGCAGTATCTCGCTGAGAACAACACGACGTACGACGCCGACTATGTAGTAATTCCGCTGGGTTTCGAACCGGACAGCACCGTTACGGTCTCCGCTTCCGAAATCAAGGCTTACTACAACGACCGCAAGCACAACCTGCGCCAGCCCGCGAACCGCGACATCGAGTATGTCCTCTTCGAGGTGGTTCCTTCGCAGGAAGATATCGACGCGAAGCGTGCTGAATTTGAAGAACTTTACGAAGGCTTCAAGACAGCAGACAACCTGAAGAACTATGTTGCCCTCCACTCCGATGCAAAGTGGGACAACACTTGGTACAGCAAAGCTCAGCTCGAAGGCGTGCCTGAATTCCAGGCAGTTGCTTTCGGCCGCGGCGCAAAGGTGAGCGCTATCCGTGAGGAAGAGGGCTCCTTCTCCGCCGCACGCGTTTTCGCCCGTGGTATGGTCTCCGACTCGGCACACGTCTATTATGCAGCCTTCGCGCTTACCGACGAATCCGCTGCTGACGAACTGGTTGCTGAGGCAAAGAAGGCCAAGACGATGCCTGAATCTTTCCGTGAACTGGGTTGGCTGACGCAGGAAATTGCAGACGCCAATGGTCTGAGCGACCTCAACGTGGCCCTCTCGCCGGCATCCGGCAAGGTGGTCAAGGTTCGCAGCATCAACGCACAGACCCTCTTCGTTCTCTATGTGACCGAGCGTACCCGCCCGGTGGAGAAGGTTCAGCTCGCTACCCTCGTGGGTAATGTCCTGGCATCCGAGGATACCTACCGTGACTTCCTGATGAAGGCTACCGAAGTGGCTGACAAGGCTGCCGGCAAGTACGAAAAATTCGCGGAAGTCTGCCAGGCTGAAAACCTTCCGGTGATTCCGGTTCAGAACGTGCTCGAGAGCACCCGCCGCATTGGCGTATGCGAGAATGCACGCGAACTGGTCCGTTGGGTGTTCGACAAGAAGACCAAGAAGAATTCGGTTTCCGACGTTCTGATCGTGGACAACAAGTACTACTTTGTGGCAGCCGTTACGGAGGTTCGCAAAGAGGGTGAAGTTGACCTGAAAGATGTTGCAGACCAGTTCGAGTATGCCATCCGCGCTGAAAAGAGCCTGAAGAATCTCCAGGCGAAGGTGGCTGAGGAAATCAAAGACTGCGCATCGCTGCAGGATGTGGCAAACCGCTACAACATGACGGTCAGCCACGGCACGGCGCTCTCCTTCGGTTCCCAGTATCAGGCAAATGGCAAACTGATTGGTGCACTCACCACTTCCGAGGTCGGCAAGATCTGCGGCCCGATCATCACCGAATACGGTGTGACGGTCTATCAGCTGCTGGGCAGGGAGGTTGGTTCTTACTCGACGGAAGCGGACGCTACCACGTACGCACACCAGAAAGCTGACTACACGTTGGAAGTGCTTGACCGCGTGATCTCTGAAGAGGCGCAGATCAAGGACTACCGCGCAAGGTTCTTCTAGGAAATCCCTTCCGGGCTGGCAACGGCCCTGGCAGGATGCATCTTTGCGGCCGAGATGGCGGGAGCCATTCCGGCCGCAATTCCTATTATTAAGGCCGTAATAATTCCTGCGCAGAGATGTCCGGCAGACAGGGTGACGGGGATAGGGCTCCGGCGGAGCAATAGCGTCAGCAGCCAAACGGCCGAAAGGCCTGCACAGCCGCCCGCCAGCGAAAGGGTAGCCGCTTCGGTGAGAAACTGCAACGAAATGGTGCCCCGAGTGGCTCCCAGCGCCTTTTGGATGCCGATTTCGCGCGTGCGCTCCTTCACAGCCACAAACAGGATGTTGGCGATTCCAAAACCGCCGATCAGCAGTGAAAACAGGCCGATAATCCAGCCAATCGTATCGATCAGCGAGAAGAGGTCACCCATCTCCCGTATAATAAAGGAAAAGCGGTTCAGCGCAAAGTTGTCCGGAGCGGCCGGATCTAAGTGGCGGCACTGCCGCAACAGGGTGCGCAACTCCGCGTCGATGGTCTCCGCACTGACACCCGGTTTGGGCTGGACGGTGATGGTGGCCCGGGTATCCGCCGCACTGAAAAGCGTCCGCGCCGCCTCGCCGGGAATTACCACGGAAGCGTCGATATCCGCCAGGCTCACCGCGCTGATTCCGCTGCGCGCGAAGACTCCGATAATGTCGAACCGCCGGCCGTCAATGGAGAGGCTCTTTTCGTCCGGATGGGCATCGGCATAACCGGCCCCGACCAACGCTACCGCACCCCCATTAGCCAATTCAGTGGAAGAAAACGTTCGCCCCTGCGCAATAGGGTTATGCACAGCGAGTTGCCAATTTCCCCACACCCCAAGTATGAGGTCACTGTGTGCACATTGTGTGTAACCTATTAGGTCGATATTAGTTCCATTTTCTGCCAGAAAGCGATACTCCTCGCGCGTCACCGGCGGCCGGCCCAGGTAATCCCACCAGCGCAGGCCGCCCTCCTCGTCGAAGTCCGGTTCCAGGGGAATCTGTTCCACCAGGACCAGGTCTCCGCCAAAATCGGCAAAGCCGTCGTTCATGGTTTTGTGCACCGAATCCACCAGGGTCAGTGCAGCCACGGTTGAGAAGATACCGATGGCAATTCCGGCCAGGGACAAGCCCGTCCGGAAGCGGTCGCTCCGAAACTGGCTGACAGCCAGCGCGACACTTTCGCCGACACTCCTTGTGAGAGCGCCGGCCCAAATCCAAAATCCCTTCATTTCCTTCTACTGCAGTCCGATTCTTTTCTTGAGTTCTCTGATCAGATCAAAGGCGTCCAGCGGCGACATGGCGTTGAGGTCCGCCTCCTTGAGCTCTTTTTTGATATCCAGCAGCAACGGATCGTCGAGCTGGTACAGGGAGAGTTGCATCGGCTTGGCAGCAGGGCGCTTCCGGGTGGTGCGTGCGGTGCCGTTCTGGGCTTCCGCCGCATTTTCGAGATCCTTCAGTTTGCGTTCCGCCGCCGCTACGACCGCCTGCGGCATGCCGGCGAGCCGGGCGACGTGGATACCGAAACTGTGGGAGACGCCACCTTCGCAAAGTTTGCGGAGGAAGATCACCTTACCGTCGATCTCCTTGACCGAGATATGGAAGTTATGAACCCGTTTGTACAGGTTCTCGAGTTCGTTAAGTTCGTGGTAGTGAGTGGCGAATAGCGTTTTAGGGCGCTGCGCCGTAGGGGTGTTGTCGCCATGGAGATACTCCACGATTCCCCAGGCGATGGACATGCCGTCGAAGGTGCTCGTGCCGCGACCGATCTCGTCCAGCAGGATCAGCGAGCGGGGCGAAAGGTTGTTCAGGATGGTGGCCGTCTCGAGCATCTCCACCATAAAAGTGGATTCGCCGCGCGAGATGTTGTCGGAGGCCCCGACCCGCGTGAAAATCTTATCTACCAGGCCAATCTGGGCAGCCTTGGCTGGCACGAAACAGCCAATCTGCGCGAGCAGCACAATCAGCGCGCTCTGGCGCAGGAAGGCCGATTTACCCGCCATGTTCGGTCCGGTGAGAATGATGATCTGGCGGTCTTCGTTGTTGAGGTAGAGGTTGTTGGCGATATACTGCTCGCCGGGCGGCATCAGGGTTTCAATCACCGGGTGGCGGCCGTCGGTAATCTCGAGCGCCAGCGAGTCATTCACCTCGGGCCGGCAGTAATTGTTGGTGCGGGCCAGGTCGGCAAACGAAGCCAGGCAGTCGAGCTGCGCCACCACGGTGGAATCTTCCTGCAACATCGGAATCAGCTCCTGGATGTGGCGCACCACATCTGCGTAGAGAGAGGCTTCCAGCTGGAGAATCCGCTCCTCCGCGCCGGTGATTTTCTCTTCATACTGCTTGAGTTCCTCGGTGATATAGCGCTCCGCGCCTACCAAGGTCTGCTTGCGGATCCACTCGGCCGGCACGCGATCCTTGAAGGTATTGCGCACCTCTAGGTAGTAGCCAAACACGTTGTTGAACCCGATGCGGAGCGATGCAATTCCGGTGCGCTCCTTCTCGGATTCCTGGATTTGCAGCAGGATAGCCTTGCCGTCCGTGCGGATGCGGCGCAGTTCGTCCAGCTCGTCCGATACACCTTCCGCAATCACCTCACCCTTACCGATTTGCGCGGCCGCTTCGGGCAGGATGGATTTGGTAATCAGGTGGTAAAGATCGTCGCACGCATCCAGTTTTGCGGTGCGGGTTGCCAGCGGGGTATCGGCCAGCTGCTGCTTCACCGCCCCGATCGCATTGAGTCCACGGGCCAGCTGCAGCGCCTCGCGCGGAGCAATCCGGCCGGCCGCAGCCTTGGAGATAATACGCTCCATATCACCTATTTCCCCGATCTTGTCGCGCACCGCATCCAGCACCTCCGGTTGGGCCAGGAAGGCCGACACGGCATCGTAGCGCTGCTCGATCTTTGCGCGATCCTTGAGCGGCATGGCCAGCCACTGACGGAGCAACCGCGCACCCATCGGCGAGCAGCAGCGGTCAATCACCTGCAGTAGCGAAACGCCGTCCGGGCCGCCCAGCGGGGTGAATATCTCGAGGTTGCGAACCGTAAAACGGTCCATCCAGACAAAGTCGTTTTCATCAATCCGGCCAATCGAGCGGATGTGGCCCAGCTCGGTGTGGCAGGTCATCTCCATATAGAAGAGTTCCGCGCCCGCGGCCGTGATGCCGAGCGGCAGATCCTCGATCCCGAAACCCTTCAGATTTTCCGTGCCGAAGCGCTCCAACAGCTTGCGGCGGCAGGATTCCGGCACGAAGGCCCACTCATCCATCGTGGTCACGTAGGCCTTGGTATTGAAGCGGCGGCGGAATCCCTCCAGGAAGCTGCGCTCCACCAGGATCTCCTTGGGAGCGAAGTCGCCCAGCAGCACTTCAATATAATCGAGCGAACCCTGCGCCACGCGGAAGGTTCCGGTAGAAATGTCCAGAAATGCGACACCCGCCGCGCCCCGGCCGTCGCTGCGGCTGCTCTCGTCGAACGCCACGGCCGCCAGGAAGTTGTTCTCCTTCTGGCAGAGCAGGTTATCGTTGTAGGCCACGCCCGGAGTCACGAGTTCCGTCACGCCGCGCTTCACCAGTTTCTTGGTCAGCTTGGGATCTTCCAGCTGGTCGCAGACCGCCACCTTGAAGCCAGCCTGCACGAGCTTGGGAAGGTAGTTGTCGATGGCGTGATAGGGAATGCCGGCCAACGGAGTGTAGGTGCCTGCACCGCTCGCGCGCCGCGTCAGCACAATGCCGAGCGTCTTGCTTACCGTCACCGCATCTTCCCCGAAGGTTTCGTAAAAGTCTCCAACCCGGTAAAGCAGCAGTGTGTCAGGGTATTGCACCTTGACAGCATTCCACTGGGCGATGAGTGGCGACTCTTTTGTTTTTTTCTCGGCCATACTGCTGCAAAAGTACCAAATTTTCTCTACATTTGTAGGACTAATACAACGTACCATGTTCAAGAAACTCGCATTTGTTACGGCAGCGCTCGCGATGCTGCTCGTCTGCCTTCCCACGACCGCAAAACCCAAGAAAGACAAGAAGGTCGTTAAGTTTGACGCGGAAGTGACCCGAATCATCAAAGACCAGGCGCTGATCGGTGCCAACGTGATTGTGATTCGCGACGGTAAGGTGATTTATACCCGCTCGGAAGGCGTTGCCAACCAGAAGCGCGAGACGCCGATGACGGCAGACCATATCCTCCGTCTGGGCGCCAACGGCCGTATTTTCCCCGTGATCGCAACCCTGCAGCTCGTGGATCAGAAACTGGTTAACCTGAACGCAGATGCTTCGGAATACCTGGGCTTCCAGCTGCGCAACCCGCGCTACCCGGATCTCCCCATCACCGTCAAGATGCTGTTGACCAATACCTCCACGGTGAGCGATTCGAATGAGTTCACCTCAATCGCTTATATCAACCCGGACAAGAATCCCGACTACGCAAATGCGTACCGTCCTACCGGCAAACCGGGTGTGGCTTACTTCACCTCCGCGCGCAACGCATCCCTGCTGTCGGCCATCGTAGAGAAGGTTTCCGGCATGCGTTTCGACGAATACCTGAAGGCCAACCTCTTTGACCCGATGGGAATGGACAGTGCTTGCTACGATGTGACGGGTATTGAAAAAGACCGCTTCATTGGCGGCTACAACTGGTCCGAGAGCGAGAACCGCTACCTGGCAAACGTCACCAACATCTATAAGAAGTTGGATTTCTCCGACTACGTGCTGGGCGAAAGCTCCATGCTGCTCACGGGTCTTCCGGGCCTGGGCATGTCCACGAATGACTTTGCCAAGGTGATCGCAGCGCTGATGAACGGCGGTGTCTGCCCCTTCAACCAGGTGCGCATCCTCAGCGCGGAAAGCGTTCAGGAGATGCTTCGCCTGCGCGTCAACAAGAAACGCTCCGGTATGTTTATCGGCACGAATTCGGCAGACGTTGAGGGTTATACCGTTTACCTCGGTACCGGCGTAACCTACGGTCTCTCTTGCGTTTACGCATTCAACCTGACGGACAATATTGCCGTTATCGGTTCCTGCACCGGCGGTCACGATCCGGCTGCGCCCAAGGGTCGCAACACTTTCAACCGCGACCTCCGCAAAGCATTCGTAACTTCGTTTGCAGAATAGGCATCCGTCGCGCATGGATGTCCGCCCTAAAAAAGCCCTGGGTCAACATTTTCTGACTGACCAGTCGATCGCCCGCGCCATCGTAGATTCGCTCTCGCCGGCGCCGCGCATCCTGGAGGTCGGCCCCGGCATGGGCGTCCTCACGCAGTATCTCCTGCAGCGAATTAGTGCCGGGCAACCCTTGGCTTCCGTCACCCCCGACCTGATCGGGGGTCTCAAAGTTGTCGAGATAGACTCCGAATCGGTCATATACCTTCGGGAACACTATCCGGCACTAGGCTCTGGCCTGCTGGAAGCGGACTTTCTGAAGCTGCCCCTGAACAAAGTCTTCGCTGAACCCTTCTCGATCATCGGAAACTTCCCATACAACATTTCTTCGCAGATTTTCTTCCATATCCTCGATTACCGCGACCTGGTTCCTGAGGTGGTCTGCATGATCCAGAAAGAGGTCGCCGAACGGCTCGCGGCCGGGCCGGGCAGCAAGACCTACGGCATCCTCTCCGTGTTGCTGCAGATGTGGTACGACATCGAATACCGCTTCACGGTGGGCGAGGGGGCATTTGTTCCACCGCCCAAGGTCAAGTCCGCCGTCATCCGCCTGACGCGCAACGCCCGTACGGACGCCGGCTGCGACGAAGCGCTGCTGCGCCGCATCGTCAAGGCTACCTTCAACCAACGCCGCAAAACCATCCGCAACGGCCTGCGCAGCATCGGCATTACGGCCGCCTCTTCCCCGGAGGCCGCCGGTTCCGACTCGACGCCAGAACCCGCGCTTCCCTTCCTCGATGCCCGTCCCGAGCAACTCTCCGTGGAAGACTTCATCTCCCTCACCCGCGCCGTAGAAGCCGCTGGCGCTCGCTAACACAGTCTGGTTAAAGCAGTGCGGCGAGGCGCTCGAGGTAGCGGGCGTCGAGCTCGTCAAAGGTGCCCAGGCGCTCGCTGTCGATGTCCAGGACGGCTGTGACGCGACCCTCGCGGATGACAGGGACAACGATCTCGCTACGCGATTCGGAGCTGCAGGCGATGTGGCCTGGGAACAGCTCCACATCCGGCACGACCACTGTGCGCGCCTCTTTCCAGGCAGTGCCGCAGACGCCCCGCCCATAGGCAATGCGCGTACAGGCCACCGGCCCCTGGAACGGCCCGAGCAAGAGCTCTTCGTGGGGTTCGTGCCCGCAGTCGCAGGCTTTTTTGCCGGCAGCCGCCGGAACCACCCGGTAGAAGCCCGTCCACCAGAATCCGAAAGTGGTGTGAATCAGCGCGGCAAGGTTGGCCATCCGGGCCACCGGGTCGCTTTCGCCGGAGAGCAGCGATTCGGCCTGCGGAAGCAGCGTTTCATATTGTTCTTGCTTGGTACTCATAGGGATACGCGTTTAGATGTTCAAATGTACGAAAAAAGGAGTTCGCGCACAACGCGTGCGCACGTTTTGCGCGCGGATGTGACGAACTTATAAATGTTTTGCTTAAATTTGTCTCACTTGAAAAATTAGAACCTAACCTAATTGCTTATGAAGAAAGTATTAATCTTTGCCATGATGCTGCTGTCTTGCAGCGCATTGTTGGCACAAAACCGGGTCACCGGCAAGGTTGTTTCTTCGGAGGATGGGGAGCCGATTCCGTTTGCCAGCGTTGTGGTAAAGGGAACCATGAAGGGCATCGCATCCAACGCCGACGGAAACTACGTCCTTGACGGCGTGCCCAAAGATGCAGTCCTTGTCTTCTCTTCCGTAGGCTTCAAAGACTATGAAGTTGCGGTGGGCGGACAGAGCGTCATCAATGCGGCTCTCCAGCCGGACACGAACATGCTGGAAGAGACCGTGGTCGTAGCGTACGGTTCCGCCAAGAAGATCAGTTCCGTGGTCGGCGCAGCTACGCTCGTCAAATCGGATGCATTTACCAAGATTCCGGCAGCCAGCGCCGGTGACGCCCTCCAGGGTAAGGTTGCCGGTCTGCAGGTTTACACCAGTTCCGGTGAGCCGAGCGCGACCGTTTCCATGCGTCTGCGCGGTGTGAACTCCATCAATGCATCCAACACCCCGCTGTTCATCCTCGATGGAACCCCGGTGGATGTGGCCATCTTTACGGCCCTCAACCCGAACGATATCGAGAACGTGACGGTGATGAAGGATGCTTCCTCCACCGCCATCTACGGTTCGCGTGCAGCAAACGGTGTGGTTTACATCACCACCAAGAAGGGTACCGGCGAGAAGCCGACCGTTACGATCAGCGGATCCTACGGTATTTCCAATCTGGCACAGTTCCCGATGGAGCTGATGACCGCAGCCGAGTGGTTTGAATTCCGCGAGCTGGCAGATCCGAGCCTCTTGACCAACACCCAGTTCCAAGATCTCAAGAAGTTCCGTCTGGACAACAACATCAGCACCGACTGGCGCAAGTGGATCCTCAACGAGAACGCTCCGACTTGGAAGGCCGACCTCAGCGTGTCGGGCCGCAGCCAGCGGAGCGATTATTATATCTCGCTGGGCGCCTTCGACCGTGAAGGTATCGAGCCCTTCTCCGATATGGAGCGCTACTCGGTCCGTTCGAACGTGAACAGCAAGATTTCCAACTGGCTCAAGATCGGTATCAACCTCAACCTGACCTACCAGAGCCACCACACGGCCGGCTACTCCACCACCAGCACGGGTTACTACAACCCGATGAACATCGTGGCATGGGGCCTTCCGTACGCTACCCCGTATGAGATCATCACCGATCCCTCCGGCAACTTCGTAGGTTACGGCGACGAGCCGGACTACATCACCGACCTGGGTATGTGGAACTACTTCCGCCGCATGGAGGCTCAGCCCACCAAGCGCATCAACGCCCGCATCAACGGCAATATGTATCAGGAAATCACCCCGATCAAGGGTCTGACCATCCGCACCGTGCAGGCTATTGAAGGAACGGACTACCGCTACACCGGCAAGGTCCTGCCCAACAACATCAACCTCTCCACCGTTACGGAGGAGTCGTTTGAGCGCTTCTATCGCCTGACCTCCACCAACACAATCGAATACAAATTCGCTGTTGCAGAAGACAACCACTTCGTCCTGCTGGCAGGTCACGAATCCATCTACTCCAACGACGAATACTTCTCCACCTGGACCAACGGCCAGACGGATATCCGCCAGACCAACGTGAACCAGGGTACGCAGGCCAACATTCCTTCGTACAGCTTCTCGGAAGTGGCTTACAACTCCTTCTTCTCCCGCCTCTCCTACGATTATGCCGACAAGTATTTCGTAGATGCGACCTTCCGTGTTGACGGTTCCTCACTCTTTGGTGTAAACCGCCGCTACGCTAGTTTCTGGTCACTCGGCGCAATGTGGAACATGAAGAAAGAGGCCTTCCTGCAGGGTGTCGAATGGGTTGACAACCTCCAGCTGAAGGCATCCTACGGTACCACCGGTAACTCGGGTATCAGCAACTATCTCTCTTACGGTCTGACCAATACCGGTAAGCTCTACGACGGTGCATCGTCCTGGTATGTGGCTTCGCTGAGCAACCCGAACCTCACCTGGGAAACCCTGGTGGCCTTCAACGCCGGTGTCAACGGTCGCCTCTGGAATGCATTGAACTTCAACATCGAATTCTATAACAAGAAGACCAAAGACATGTTGATGTACATCCCGTACTCCTATATCTCCGGTTTCTCCGGCGGTTGGGGTAACGTGGGTTCCATGCGCAACCGCGGTCTCGACCTCGAGTTGAAGTATGATGTGGTTCACACGAAAGACCTCTACGTAGGCCTCGGTTTCAATATGAACTACAACAAGAACGTCATCACCGAACTCTATGACGGCCGCGATGAATTCGTGGACGGCAGCTCGGGCCTGAAGTTCCAGGTTGGTCACGCATACGGCGAATTCTTCCTGGTGGACTTCGCAGGTGTTGACCCCTCTAACGGTAAATCCCTCTGGCGCAATGCCGACGGCAGTCTGACCAGCAGCTACAGCGAAAGCAACGCCGTCTTCCTGGGCAAGAACCGTTTTGCTCCCTGGTCGGGTGGTGCATCCATCGATGCAAGCTGGAAGGGCCTCTCCTTCAACGCTACCTTCTCCGGCGTGCTCGGCAAATACATGGAGAACTACGACCGCTACTTCGTAGAGAACCCTGCATTTGCAGACGAGTCCAACATGACCAAGCGTATGCTGAATATCTGGACCACCCCGGGCCAGATCACCGATATCCCGAAGGCCAGCGAGCCGGTGAAGCACGACAGCCGCTTCATCGACAACGCATCCTTCGTGCGTTTGAAGAACATCCAGCTTTCCTACGAGTTCCCCAAGCAGCTGCTGCAGCGCACCGGCGTCCTTGGTGGAGCAAAAGTCTATGTATCGGGACGTAACCTGTTGACCTTCACCAAGTACACGGGTTGGGATCCTGAGATCGACGCCATTACGGCTATGGGTAACTATCCGAACACCAAACAGGTTGTTTTCGGTGTCGAGCTGACTTTCTAATCAAGGAGGATTCAATATGAAAAAGATATTATTCAGTCTTTGCTCTCTGGCAATGATTTTCGTGTCGGCCTGCAACCTTGATCTTGCACCGACCAGCTCCATCTCCACGTCGGAAGCCCTCCGTTCGATGGACGACGCGCAGAAGCTTCGCCGGGATATCTACATCACGATGCGGAGCAGCCTGACCTCCGGCGCCCCGGTTTACCTGCTGGAACTGATGGCAGACTCCTTCCACGGCTCCATCACCTACGGTAACCGCAACGGTGAATACTACAAATGGGAAATGCGTTCCACCTTCGGTAACGTAGAGTCCCTCTGGGAGAGCGCTTACTACCTGGTGATGCTCGCCAACTTCCTAGAGGAGGGCATCCCCGCGCTGAAGGAAACCGCTACCACCACCGAGAAGGCACAGTATGATGTGATTCTGGGTGAGTGCGCGTTTGCCAAGGCTTATTCGATGTTCAAGCTGACCCAGCTCTTCTGCAAGAATTACTCTGCCGCTACGGCAACCGACTTCGGTTTGATGCTGTCCGACAAGACCTTCACCACGCCGAGTGAGCAGGCCACCTATCCCGGCCGCAGCACGCTGGCTCAGACCTATGAGTATATCGAAACCAACCTGACCAAGGCAGAAACCCTGCTGGCAGGCGTAACCGGTTCGGAAGGTGCGATCTACATCACGATCGACGCCGTGAAGGCCCTGGAGGCCCGCGTTGCCCTGACCAAGGGTGAATACGCAAAGGCAGCCGGCCTGGCAGCCGCTCTGGTGGATGCCGGCAACTATCCGCTGATTGACAATCAGGCAGATATGACGGCCCTCTGGACCAACGACAGCGGCAAGGAGTGCATCACCCAGTTCTGGGCAAGCATTCTCTCCACGGGTAACACCAACGACTATGGTTACATCCAGTTCACCGGCGGTGTTTACGCTCCGAACTACATTCCGGAGAAGTGGATCATCGACGCATACGATGCAACCGACCTCCGTTTCACCACCTGGTTCCGCAACACCCCGGTCAACCTGGGTAACTTCTCCGGCACGGTTTATCTGTGCTTCAAGTTCCCCGGCAACCCGGAGCTGATGTCTTCTACCGGTGCTTCCACCTATATGCAGAAGGTGAAACCGTTCCGTATTGCGGAGCAGTATCTGATTGCTGCTGAGGGTTATGCAATGGATAACCAGCCCGTGCTGGCGAACCAGTACCTGAATGCACTGCGCGCAAAACGCATCCCGGGTTATTCGGCAATAAGCTACTCCGGTGACGAATTGATGAACCAGATCAAGAAGGAGCGCGCACGTGAGTTCTTCGGCGAAGGTTTCCGTTTCACGGACCTCAAGCGCTGGAACCAGGGTATGACGCGTAGCGAGGCGCAGGACAAGAACCTGGTGATCGATGCGAACAGTACCTATACGGAACTTCTCTCCCGCGAAGCCGGCCATCCGTTCTTCGTATGGCCTATCCCGCAGGCTGAGATTGATGCCAACCCGCAGATTCGAGGCCAACAGAATCCCGGTTATTAACAGAAAAAACAGATCGATATGAAAAAGATACTTTCAACGATATCCGTTTTGATGCTCGCTCTGTTCGCATTTAATGCCTGCGAACAGCCTACCTTCATCTATGAGCCGGAGAACGAGTGTCTGACCTTCAGCGCCAACAGCGGAACCTGGCTCCATTCGGACGATCCGGTTGTGGTGATTTCGGTTGATCTCACGCGCGGCGTGGTGAATACGGACCTTTCCGTTCCCCTTACGCTGACCGGCGATCCCCTCTTCTCGCTGACGACCGCATCCCCGGTCCACTTTGCAAACGGCGAGGCTACCAAGACCATCCAGATCGGATATGACGCTACACAGGCTCAGGCCGGTGAATCCTATACCTTCACCCTTTCGTTCGATGCCGCCAAGGTTTCGCCTGCCGGCTGGAACGAATTCAAGGGTACCCTGACCATGCCGGGCGGCAATACCTCCGAATACGAGGATTACGCTACGGTGGAATTCTATCAGGGTAAGGTCAATTCCTGCGTCCGTCTGGAACAGGAGCTTCACTCCACGCTGCAGGTTTCCAAGCTGGATCCGAACAAGTACCGTATAAAGAATGCGATGAACTCGGGTATGGATCTCGAATTCACGATCGATTCCGACGGCCTGATCCACCTGAGCAACGAGACGACCGTGTGTCCGTTCGACAACGAGAACTACATCAAGGTTCCGAGTTCCATCGAGTATGAAGGTGAAACCATCACCTTCTGGATCGACCCGACGCCGAAGTACTGCAAGGTTGTCGAGAATATGGGTACCGGAAAGCACTATATGGATATGACTACCGACGGCGGTACCTCCATCTACTGGTATGTCTGGATGGAAACCGCATCGAAGGGTATCCTGAAGTTCTCCGCCGACGACGACGGCTGGTGGAAGGCCTACTACGACGTGGTCAACATGAATCCGAAGCCGGACCCCGACCTCGATTACGACCGTCTGGGCAAGGTGGAGTTCTATCAGGGCAAGATGAACGCCAGCGTGACCTCCGAGGCCGTATGGCACTCCTTCCTGATGGTTTCCAAGTACGACCCCAACAGTTATCGCATCAAGAATGCGATGAACTCGGGTATCGACCTGGACTTCACAATCGACGCTGAAGGCTTGATCCACCTGAGCAACGAGACCACCGTATGCCCGTACGACAACGAGAATTACATCAAGGTTCCGAGTACGGTTGTTTACGAAGGCGAACTTGTTACTTTCTGGATTGACCCGACGCCGAAGTACTGCAAGGTTGTCGAGAATATGGGTACCGGTGAGCATTACATGTATATGACGCCGGACGGCGGTACCTCCATCTACTGGTATGTCTGGATGGAAACCGCATCGAAGGGTATCCTGAAGTTCTCCCCCGACGACGACGGCTGGTGGAAGATGTACTACGACGTAACAGAAGTTTACCTCTAACCTTTTGAAAGCGCCGTCCCGGCCGGTAACGGCCGGGTCGGTTCGCTTTTTTGTCTCACGATGCGGATTCGATCGCTGTTGATAGGGCTGCTTGCGTCGCTGTTGCTGGTTTCCTGCGGGAAGCCGGACGACGGACCCCGTCACCTGACGCCGGAGGAGATTGAGTATTACAAGTCGCTGCAGGGGCAGCAGACGGTTGATGTAAGTAAGTATATAGAACTCCGGAAGGGCGACTGTCCGGTCATCCTGACCGTGCCGCACGGCGGAACGCTGCTGGAATCGTCGCTGACGCAGCGTACCTACGGCAACTGCCCGGACCCGGATTTTGCCACGGACCTGGACTACAACACACGCGAGCTGGCGGAAGAAATAGACAAAGCCTATTTCTCGCTGACCGGCCACCACCCCTATATGGCCATCGCCATCATCAAACGCAACCACATTGATTTCAACCGGAAAAAGGAGTGGGCTGTGCCGCGGGGCGATGAGAACCTGGGCAAGATCTACGATGCCTACCACGAATTTGTCGCGCAATCGCGCGCGGAGGTGGCGGCCCTGTATGGCTCCGGCCTGCTGCTGGACATCCACGGGCAAAGCCATTCCCAGCACATCGAACTGGGCTACCTGCTGACTCCCTCGGTTTTGGACAAGTCCGACGCTACGCTCGATTCCGGCAACTACGCTGCCTCCTCCAGCATCCCTCATCTGGCGCGCAGCAACAAGGGCGGCCTGAGCTTCTCGCAGGTGCTGCGGGGCACCGACTCTTTCGGCGGATTCCTCTACCGGAACGGGCTGGAATGCGTCCCGCGTCCCGGCTATCTCTCGCCCGGCAGCAACCCCTATTTCTACGGCGGTTACACCACCCGCACCTACGGTTCCTATAACGGCGGCACGGTGGACGCCATCCAGTGCGAGTTCCGCTACTCCTATCGCGACACCCAGTCGGAACGGCTCCGCGCCGCGGCCGCTTTTGCCAAATCCATTTCAGAATTTCTAGCCAAGCACAAATAGTTTTTGCTACCTTTGCCATAGACATACTTTATAGTGGAGGTAGCTATGTGCAGAATGAAATTTCTGGTGCTCGGGGCCACCTTTCTGGTGAGCTCCGTTTTTATGTTCTGGAATCTTGAGAACAGCTTTGACCCGTATGACGATCCGCTTACCCGGGATGAAGAGTTTACGCCCGGCGGCGCGCGCCACTGGACGTGGAAGAAGCTGGAGAGAAAGCTGACAGGGGTGGCCAAAGTGCTGTTGGCGGCCCGGGATTCCTATGGCGATTATCCGGCGCTGGTCGGGTTCTGTGAGGTTGAGAACGCCACCGTGGTCCGGCGGCTGGCTTCGCACAAACTGCTGGAAACGCTGGATTACGACTGGGTTCATCGCGATTCGCCCGACGGGCGCGGGATTGATGTGGCACTGCTTTTCCGCCGGGAGAAGTTCCGCCCGCTGGTGGTGCGCGCCGTGCCGGTGCCCACCGATCCTCCCACCCGGGATATTCTCTATGTGAAAGGGCTTCTGGAGGGCGACACCGTCCACGTCCTGGTGAGCCACTGGCCGTCCAAGCTCGGCGGAGCGGCGGGGGGCGGGCGGCGGCAAGCCGCCGCCGCGGCGCTTCGCGCCTGCGTCGATTCCATCGACGCCGCCCCGCCGCCCCAGCGCATCATCGTGATGGGCGATTTCAACGCTACACCGTCGGAAATAGACTTGGCGATGCCCGGCTTCGAAAACCTGGCGGTCCCGCTGGCCGCCGCCGGCGAAGGCTCCCTCAAATACCGCGGCACCTGGGAGTTGATTGACCAGTTCTGGGTCCGCGGCGCAACTGCCCGGATGTCCGTCTTCCGGCTGCCGTTCCTGCTGGAGCCGGACACCGGTTACACCGGCGACAAACCCCGCCGCACCTTCTCTGGCCCCCACTACAAAGGGGGCCTCAGCGACCATCTTCCGGTCGTGCTGGTCTGGGAATAAATCATTATCTTTGTAATTGTAAATCTTCCGCTATGAAACAATACCTTGATCTGCTCCGATATATCCGTGAAAACGGCACCTTCAAGGAGGACCGGACGGGAACGGGGACGCAGAGCGTATTCGGCTACCAGATGCGGTTCAACCTGGCCGACGGATTCCCGCTGCTGACCACCAAAAAGGTCCACCTGAAATCCATCATCTACGAGCTTCTCTGGTTTATTGCCGGCGACACCAATATCAAGTATCTCAAAGACCACGGTGTCTCCATCTGGGACGAGTGGGCCGATGAAAATGGCGACCTGGGTCCGGTTTACGGCCACCAGTGGCGCAGTTTCCCGGCGCCGGACGGCGGAAAGGTGGACCAGCTCAAGAATGTGGTGGAGCAGCTCAAGAAGAACCCCGACAGCCGCCGCCATATTGTTTGCGCATGGAACCCGGGCGAGGTGGACCAGATGGCCCTGCCGCCCTGCCACGCCCTCTTCCAGTTCTATGTGGCGGACAACAAACTCTCTTGCCAGCTCTACCAGCGCAGCGCCGACGTTTTCCTGGGCGTGCCCTTCAACATTGCCTCCTACGCGCTGCTGACCATGATGATTGCACAGGTCTGCGGCTATGAGTTGGGCGACTTTGTCCATACCTTCGGCGACGTCCACATCTACAAGAACCATTTCGAGCAGGTCGAGCTTCAGCTCTCCCGCGAGCCGCGCGCCCTTCCTACGATGCGCCTCAACCCGGAGCGCAAAGATCTGTTTGAATTCCAATACGAAGATTTCACCCTGGAAGGCTATAATCCCTGGCCCGCCATCAAAGCACCCGTTGCCGTATGAAACCCCTCAATATGATTCTCGCCGCCGCTGAAAACAACGCCATCGGGCGCAAGGGCGGCATTCCGTGGCACATTCGCGAAGATTTTCTCTATTTCAAACGCACCACGCTGGGCCACACCGTCATTATGGGCTACATGACCTGGGTATCGCTGGGCAGCAAGCCGCTTCCGGGCCGCAAGAATTATGTGATCAGCATCCCCGAGATGATGGCAGGCAAGGAGCCGGAAAACCCCACCGATCCGGCCAAGACAGGCAAGCCCTGGGCCCCCGGAACCGAGGTTCAGTTCTTCCCCAGCCTGGAGGCCGCCATCGCTGCCGCGCAAGATGATCCCTTCATCATTGGAGGAGGCTACACCTATCGCCAGGCCCTGCCGATGGCTACGCGCATCTACCTCACCCGCATCCACACGGTAATCCAGGATGCGGACACTTTCTTCCCGGAACTTCCGGCCGATGAGTGGCGCTGTTCCCGCGTAGGCGAGATGCTCCATGACGACGAAACCAACTTTGACTTTGAATTCCTGATTTATGACAGAATCCGATAGAAGCAGCTTTGGGAGCCGGTTCGGCGTGATCGTCGCCATGGTGGGCTCCGCGGTGGGATTGGGCAACATCTGGCGTTTTCCCTACATGGTGGGTGAGAACGGCGGTGCCGCCTTCATCCTGGTTTACCTGGTCTTTTCCTTCCTGATCAGCCTCCCGGTCTTCTGTGCGGAGTTTGTGATTGGCCGCCGCGGCCGCTCCAATGCCGTGGGCGCTTTCCGCAAACTCGCTCCCGGATCCAAATGGTATATAGGTGGTTTTCTGAGCATTATCGCAGTCTTCCTGATCCTGTCGTTCTATAGCGTAGTCGGCGGATGGGGCATTAAATATCTGGTGGATTCTGTGGCGATGAAGTTCTCTTCTGGGGCGGCCGGCACCGATTTCGGGGCCGCTTTCGCCACCTTCTCCACGGGCAAGGTCGCGCCGCTCGTCTATATGCTGATCTTTGTGCTGGTGACCGCCGCCGTGGTGGTGCTGGGTGTGCAGAAGGGCATCGAGCGCTTCTCCAAATGGATGATGCCGCTGCTCTTTGTGTTGATTCTGGTGCTGGTGGCGCGATCCGCCTTCCTGCCCGGTGCCGGCGCAGGTTACGGCTATCTCTTCCGCCCCGACTTCTCCAAGATCACCTCAAATACGCTGATCGCCGCCCTGGGCCAGTCCTTCTTCTCGATGTCGCTGGGTATGGGTGCCATCATCATCTATGGCTCGTATGTCAAGCGCAGCGACAACATTCTGAGCCACTCGCTGATCACGGTTTCGCTCGATACCGTCTTCGCCCTGCTGGCGGCTTGCGCCATTATGCCGGCCGTCTTCTCGTTCGGCGTGCAGCCGAATCAGGGTCCGGGCCTGGTCTTCGTGACGCTGCCGTATATCTTCACGAATATGCCGCTGGGTAGTGTGGTGGCCATCTTTTTCTTCATCTCGCTGCTGCTCGCGGCCGTTTCGTCCGCCATCTCGCTGGTTGAGGTGATGGTCAGCTTCCTGATTGAGGAGTGCCGCTGCTCGCGCAAGCTCGCGGTGGGTATTTCGATCGCCACGCAAGCCCTCTTCGGCACGCTGTGCTCCCTTTCGCTGATGCCCAACAGCCCGCTGAAGGTGGCCGGCCTGACGCTGTTCGATCTCTTCGACAAGATCTCATCGGACTACGTTCTGACCATCGGTGCGCTGCTGATCGTGCTCTTTGTAGGTTGGAAACTCAAGAAGTCCGACTTCATGGACGAGATGACCAGCGGCGGTACGATTCGCATCCCCAAGTGGCTCGCTCACACCATTTATTGGATCATCAAGGTAGTCGCGCCGCTCGCAATCCTGACCATCCTGATATTCTCATAGAGAATAAATCACTATCTTTGCAAGTTGCACTTACAAAGATATAATTATGGCATTGCGTTGCGGTATCGTCGGCCTTCCCAATGTGGGTAAATCTACCCTGTTCAACTGTATCAGCTCCTCCAAGGCGCAGGCGGCCAATTTCCCTTTCTGCACCATCGAACCAAACATCGGCTCCACCACGGTGCCCGATGAACGGTTGAATGTGCTGACCGAGATGTGCCACCCCAAACGCACCATCCCCGCCACGGTGGAAATCGTGGATATCGCGGGGCTGGTGAAGGGTGCGAGCCAGGGTGAAGGCCTCGGCAACCAGTTCCTGGCCAACATTCGTGAGACCGACGCCATCCTGCACGTGCTGCGCTGCTTCGACGATCCCAACGTCACCCACGTGGATGGCACCGTGGATCCGGTACGCGACAAAGAGGTGATCGATACCGAGCTGCAGATCAAAGACTTGGATACCGTCACCAACCGTATTGCCAAGGTGCAGAAGCAGGCCCAGACGGGTGGCGATAAGCAGGCCCGCAAGGCCCTCGACGTGCTGCTCCGCTACAAGGAGGTGCTCGAGCAGGGCCGCAATGCCCGCGAGGTGAGTTTCGACACGCCCGACGAGCGCAAGATCGCGCGCGAGTTCTGCCTGCTCACCGACAAGCCGGTGCTCTATGTCTGCAACGTAGATGAATCCGCAGCCGCCACGGGTAATGCCTATGTTGAGGCGGTTCGTAAGGCGGTGGCGGGCGAACAGGCTCAGATTCTGGTGATTTCCGCCAAGATTGAATCCGAGATTGCCGAGCTGGAAGATCCGGATGAGCGCGCGATGTTCCTGGAGGAGATCGGACTGAAAGAGTCCGGTGTGGTACGGTTGATCCAGGCGGCCTATGCGCTGCTCGGCCTGCGCACCTTCTTCACGGCCGGTGCCGATGAGTGCCGCGCGTGGACCATCCACGTGGGCGACAAGGCACCCCAGGCCGCAGGCGTGATCCATACCGATTTCGAGAAGGGATTCATCCGCGCAGAGGTAATCAAATATGCTGATTTTGTGGAACTTGGTTCCGAAGCGGCTTGCCGTGCTGCCGGCAAACTGGGCAGCGAAGGCAAGGAATATGTGGTGGAAGACGGCGACATCATGCACTTCCTTTTCAACGTCTGATATGAAGAGAATCCTGATAACCATAGCAGTTGGAATGGCGATGCTTACCGGATGTACAGAGAAACAGGCTCCGCTCCCGCACCTGAAGCCCGACCGGCAGGCAGGGTTGCTGCCTTTCTATGAGTCGCATCCCGTGGACGGAGCATTCGCTGTGCTGGTGGGCGATGATGTTATTGCCGATGGCCTCTGGAGCGAGATCTTCCCGGGAGTGGGCGTGATCAACCGCGGTATTCCGGGAGATTGTCTGGACGATATCATTCCGCGCGCCAAGCAGGCTGCCGCCGGTCATCCGGCCAAACTCTTTATCAGCGCAGGCGTCAATGACTTCAGGCGCATCGCACCGGAGAATCCGGACGGCCGCAATAACGTGGACTATGAACCCACGGTTCAGCGCGTAGCTCGCGGCGTCCAGAAACTCTTCCGCGATCTGCACCGTATCTCTCCGAAAACCGAACTGTATTGGCTCTCGCTCTACGAGCAGCCTTCGATGGACCTGTATATCCATCCTGCCATGGTGCGGGTCAACTGGGCGGTGTCCGCCTATGCGGCCAAGACGGGTTATTTCACCTGTATCGACCTGGATAAGGCTATGAGCCAGGGAATTGACGAGGGTGAATATTCCTATACCCAGGGCTGCTGGCTCAACAATGTGGGAACCCTTCGACTGGCGGGCTTTATTGCTACGCGCCTCTGTGCGTCCAATGAAATGAGTCTTATGTTTCCGGAGTTTACGGAGGCACAGTATAATAATGTACGTGACTGGCACGGCTCCCGCGAACCGGGAGAAGGCCGCGTTTCCGGATACTATCTGGATAGGCTCTCCCAGTTCCTGGCCCTGCCGCGCGGAAGGGGTGGCGTGGTGCTCTTCGGCGACAGTCTGATTGACTTCGGACCGTGGGATGAACTTCTTCCGGAATTCCCGATTCATCCGCGCGGTATCGCCGGCGACCAGCTGGCAGGTTACACCGCCAGGGTAGATGAAGTTGCTTCACAAAATCCTGATGCAGTGGTTCTTATCGGCGGCTGCAATAACCTGGTGAAATCGCCGGAACGCTCACCCGAAATCATCTGGAAAGACTACGAAACACTCCTTTCCACCATCCGGAAGGCGATGCCCACCGTTCCGCTTTTTGTGGAGAGTATACTCCCGCTGAATCCCAAGGACGAAGCCGAATACGATGGCTTTAATGCCCGTGCGGCGGTGTTGAATTCATACCTTGAGAAAGCTGAAAATCAAGCAAAATACAACTATCGCTACATGGACCTGGCGGCCTGTTTTTGTGACGAAAAGGGCGATTTGAGTGACGAATTTACCACCGACGGCTGCCACCTGACTCCCGCCGCTTACCAGATTTGGGCGGACCAGTTGCGCGAGGCGCTGAGTGGGTTGAACCTGAATCGTAAGTAAACGTAACCAAACGGATATACAACTGAAAAACAAATACTTCAAACATGTATAGAACGCATACCTGCGGCGAGTTGAGAGCCGCAAACATCGGGCAGACGGTCACCTTGGCCGGCTGGGTCCAGCGAGTCCGCAAAATGGGCGGCATGACCTTCGTGGATCTTCGCGACCGCTATGGCATCACGCAGCTTCGCGTGGATGACAGCTCGGCGGAAGAGGTCCGCAACACGGCTGCCAAACTGGGACGAGAATTCGTCATCCAGGCCACCGGTCTCGTAGAGGAGCGCGCCAGCAAGAACGCCAAGATCCCGACCGGAGACATTGAGTTGAACCTCACGAGCATCACCGTCCTCAACGAGTCGGTGACCCCGCCTTTCACCATTGAAGACGAGTCGGACGGCGGCGAGGATCTTCGCGCCCGCTACCGCTATCTGGACCTGCGCCGCAACCCGTTGAAGAACGCATTGATGCTTCGTCACCGGGTAGCCCACGAGGTTCGCAACTATCTGGATGGCAAAGGTTTTCTCGAGATTGAGACCCCGTTCCTCATCAAATCTACGCCGGAAGGCGCCCGCGATTTCGTGGTGCCCTCCCGCATGAATCCGGGTCAGTTCTACGCCCTGCCGCAGAGCCCGCAGACCTTCAAGCAGCTGCTGATGGTAGCCGGCTACGACCGCTATTTCCAGATTGTCCGCTGCTTCCGCGACGAAGACTTGCGTGCCGACCGTCAGCCGGAGTTCACTCAGATCGACTGTGAGATGAGTTTTGTGGAGCAGGAGGACGTGCTGAACCTCTTCGAGGGAATGATGCGCCACCTCTTCAAGACCATCCACAACTTCGATATTCCCAACCCGATGCCCCGCATCACCTGGTACGACGCCATGGATAACTATGGTAGCGACAAGCCGGATATCCGTTTCGGTATGAAGCTTCACGAGCTGACCGCCCTGGTTCAGGGTCACGGTTTCAGCGTATTCGACGGTGCGGAATACATCGGTGGAATCGCCGTTCCCGGTGCAGCGGAATATACCCGCAAGCAGCTCGACGAGCTCACCGAATGGGTCAAGCGGCCGCAGGTGGGTGCCAAGGGTCTGGTGTACATTCGCTACAATGCTGACGGCACCGTCAAATCGTCCGTCGATAAGTTCTATACCCCTGAAATCCTGCAGCAGGTGGCCGAGGCAGCCGGCGCTCAGAAGGGCGACCTCGTGCTGGTGCTCTGCGGTGCAAAGCGCAAGACACAGACGCAGTTAGGTGTGCTTCGCATCGAGATGGGCAACCGGCTTGACCTGCGCAAGCCGTTCGACTATGCGCCGCTTTGGGTGGTGGATTTCCCGCTCTTTGAATGGGACGACGAGACCCAGCGCTTCTACGCGATGCACCATCCTTTCACGGCACCCAAGCCGGAACACCTCGATTGGTACTACTCCAATAAGAAGGAGGATCTGGAGCGCGTTTGCGCCAACGCGTACGACTTCGTGCTGAACGGTGTGGAGCTCGGCGGCGGATCTATTCGTATCCACGAGGCTGACGTTCAGCGCCGTATGTTCGAGATTCTGGGTATCTCGGGCGAGGATGCGGAGGCCAAGTTCGGCTTCATCATCAATGCCTTCAAGTTCGGTGCACCGCCGCATGGAGGTCTGGCCTTCGGCTTCGACCGCGTCTGCGCCCTCTTCGGAGGTCAGGAGACCATCCGCGACTACATCGCTTTCCCGAAAAACAACATGGGTCGCGATGTGATGCTCGACGCTCCTTCCGCTATCGACCAGGTCCAGATGGACGAACTTTTCCTCGCCTCCACAGTGACCAAAGAGTCGTAACCAAAAGGCGGCCGAACAGACCAAATTTTTAACTGATGCCGGGCTCCAACCCGGCATTTTTTATGCCCTTAGGAGGCTTTAATTTATTGGTATAAATTAACAAGTTATTAACAACGAGCCCAAAAAATTCGTATCTTGCATGGATTTTAGCATGATTTCCGAGTAGGAAATGACGCGGAGAAATACATATAAAGCACTGATTTTTAGTGCAGTACTTCTTCTCCTGATGCCGGCCTTCCGCTTGATGGCGGAGCCTGCCGGGGAGGTGAGGGTCCCGATTTTCTTCCGTTTCAACAGCGAAACCTACGATCCGACGATCTTCTCCAACGAGGCCTCTATGCGGTCAATTTTCAATCTGATCGACAGTCTCGGCACGGACCACATCAAGGGAATCGATATTACCGGCTTTTCCTCTCCGGAGGGCGTCTACGAATACAACCAGAAGGTCAGTCTCCACCGTGCCCGCAGCGTGGCTAAAATTCTGCGCGCACACTACGCCCCGCTCGTACAGCGGATCCATGTGGATGGCGGTGGTGAGGCCTGGGCCGACCTTCGTGCGAGGGTGGCTGCCGATACCAAGCTGACTCCCGCTTCGCGCGACAAAGTTCTCCGCTTCCTGGACGACACTTCAATCTCCAACGACACCCGTAAGTGGCGTCTGATCAACTGGTTGAAGAACGATCCGAACGTGGGTCCCATCTATCCCTACCTGCTGCGCAACCACTATCGCAAACTGCGCTGCGGTGTGGTGGTCGTGGTTTACGAATCACAGGAGGAAACCGAGCAGCCCGAACAGCCTGAAACGCCCGTAACGCAGCCGAAACTGGCCCCGGCCGATACCCTCGCAAAACCGCTGACCCCGCTCCAGCCGGAGGACTCCACTCAGTTCCGCCTGCAGCCCGCAGATACCCTGCAACCCGCTCAGCCTGATACACTTGCCGATCCGGGTGCACTCAAGGATGCCCAGTTGGCCCAGCTCGATACCACCGGTACGGCGGCTGATACCTACACCGAGCGCCGTGCCTTTATCCCGGCTGCCGGCCTGAGCACCAATCTCCCTTACGACATCACCTATGTGCCCGGATATGGCGTCACCACCATTCCGAGCTTCAGTTTTGAATACTATCCGGCCTCCCGCGGTCACTGGACCTACGGCCTTGATGTTGAGTGGCCTATGTGGAAACACTGGGACACCCAGCGCTTCATGCAGATCAACAACATCACGCTCTGGACCCGTCGTTACTTCAAAGATCCGGAGGTCCGTCCGCAGGGCCTTTATCTGCTGGGCAGCGTGAATGGCGCCCGCTACGGCGTGGGCTTCAACCAGAAAGGTTGGATCGGTGAAGGCCTCGGCCTCTCGGCGGGTATCGGATACAAATGGCCCATCGGCAAGAGCCGCTTCTGGTTCGATGCAGGCGCCGCGTTGGGCCTCTTCTACTCCGCTTACGACCCGTACGTCTATGGAAACGACGCACTGGGCTGGTACTATTACGATTACGCCGGCAAGCCGGAAGACTTCACCGAGCGCAACAACCGCTGGATCTGGCTAGGCCCGACTCGAATCTACTTCTCGATCGGCGTCGATCTGTTTAACCGAAACAAGGAGGGCAGGCGATGAAAAAGCGCATCCTTCTCTCCCTGCTCGCTCTGGTGCTCTTCACGGGCTCCTGCACGATCGATCCGCCGCTCCACCTGCGCAAGACCGCCGAGACCTCGATCATCCTGGTTCCGACTATCACCACCTCGTTTATGTGGCAGGTAGATTGGCAGACCCAATGGCAGTTCTCCTGGTCCACCGACCTATACGGTCCGCTGGAATACGTGGTCCCGACCGCCGTTCGTATGCACGACTATACCTTGAATGAAGTGTTGGCTCCCAAGCGTCACGACGTCTATAACTTCAATGGTACTACCGGCCAGGTTCAACTCTTCCAGGGCATCCACAACCTGCTCTTCCACAACATCGGATCCGAGGTGAACCTCTTCCGCTCGGACGACGATCTGTCGGATGTTCACGCTTATACCCGTGTGATTTCCAGCGGTTTGAAGTCTTCTATACCAGTGATGACCATCGACCAGAAAGAGGCCCTCACTCGTGCAGAGGCCGAGATGGAGGTGGAAGAACCTGTGGTCCTGATGCCCGACCAACTCTTCACCATGTACGACGAGCACCGCGAGATCTCCGATAACCTGGACGACTTTGAATACATCGACGGCAAGTACGTGCTCCACATCCGCGGCACCCTGGAGCCGGTAACCTATATCTATCTATTCCAGGTCAAACTCATCAACAACCTTGGTCGCGTGACGGGCAGTATGGGTGGCGCCGCCATCACGGGTATGGCAGACGATGTTTGTCTGCCCACCAAGATGAACTCCACCTCAACGGTCAGCGTACCGATGGATGTGCATATCAACAAGGCGGTCGATCCCGATATGATGGGCGCCCGCGTGCTGACTTTCGGTATCCCTGGCTGCAACCCCTCCGACCCGGCCAGCCTTGCCAACGCCCCTGCAGGAAAACATTATCTGGTGGCCAACATCTGCTTCGCAACCGGTCAATATAAAAATATTAACATCGACGTAACCGACCAGATTCGAGCACTCCCTACCGGCGGAGTCATCACTCTGGAGCTCGACGTCAACGACTTCCCGCCCGAAATCATCGACCCGCCGATCGGCGATGGAGGTTTCAGTGCCCTCATCGGAGATTGGAATGAAAAGGTTGGAACAACGACAATTATTTAAAAATCAATACATTAACTATTTTTATTAACTCTTTAATTTTTTTGCGTATGAAAAAATTTTTGATTCTCGCTGCTACGGTTGCTTTGAGCGCAGCCTGCAGCCACAACTTCGACGTGAACCCCGTCTCCAAGACCGGTGGTCAGATCGGATTCGGTACCTGGGCTGAAGGCCTTACGAGAACGGAAGCTCGCGTACAGGGTACGAGCACCTTCCTCAGCGGTGATACCTTCGCTGTGTACGGAACCAAGAACCGTGCTTCCGGTGATCCTACCTCCAGCGTCGTCTTTGACGATGTTGTTGTAACCTACAACGGCACAAACTGGGCCTACACGACTCCTCGTTTCTGGGATGTCAACTACGACAGCTACACATTCTATGCTGTTTCTCCTTCTGCTGTTGGTACGGCAGCAACCGTCACTCCGTCTACCGGCGTAATAGCAAGTGCAGACATCACTTTTGCTGGTAAGGATAACGATATTCTTGTTGCTGATAAGAAGGTCATTGAAAAAGGTGTTGCTCCGTACTTCAGCGACTATGCAACTGTTCCGATGGTTTTCAACCACATCGCTTCGCTCTTTTCGCTGACCGTCCGCAAGCACACCAACCTCGACGATGCAACCGTGGCTATCACCGGTATCGCCATCGACTCCCTGAAGTGCAAGGGTACCTTCAATGTTTCGTCTGCTTACACCGACAATCACCCTGTCGTAACCTGGACTCCGGCCAACGCCGCTGACTCCGTTGCAGACTTCGCTACGGCCAACACCCTGGGTGTTGTTTCCAAGACGCTCCCTACCAATGTGACCTCCGCTGCTACCGGCGATACCCTCATCAGCAAGTTCATCGCAATGCCTCAGGTGTTTACTACCACCGACATAAAGAAGCAGACCATCCGTATCTCTTATACGATCAAGGTCGGCGACGAAGAGGCTGTCGCTCACGTTGATGTTCCTGTCCTGCTCCGCGAGTTCGACGACACCGCAAACGATGATACTAACGTTGAAGCCAACTACATCACCGCTTGGGAACCTGGCAAACACTACATCTACAATATTATCATTGACGCGAAGGCCATCACCTTCTCCGCATCCATCACCGACTGGACAACGACCGTCAACGGTTATCACTACTTGTTGGATTAATTCACAGGCTTTCATCTAATGAAAGACCGTATCATACGCATTTTGGCAACGACGCTGGGCGCCCTGCTCATAGCAGCAGGGTGCTCCAAGGCGCCGTATGGCCCGGCGTCCGAACAGGAGCAACCCATCAGTTTCGACGCCGGCCCCGCCCTTTTGCGAAATGATGCACAGTTAACCAGGACGTCACCGCTGCCGGCAAACACCCATTTTGGAGTCTTCGCTTTCCTGCAGACAAATAACGGAAACTGGAGTGCGGGCCGAAAGCCCAACTACATGTTCAACGTGGATGTGAGATACGATGGTTCAACCTATTCATACTCTCCCACCAGATTCTGGCCGCCTACAAGCTCGAAACTGAGTTTCTGGGCGTATAGCCCTTACGACGCATCAGCTGACCTGCTAAAAAAAGGAAACACTGCAACCGCGTATACAAATAATACAGCAAACCTGCCGGACATTCGGTTTACTGTCGATGGGAATACGGATGTAATGTATTCGGATATGGTAAAGAACCAAACCTTTGCTAGCAATGGAGGCGTGGTCCCCTTTACATTCAATCATGCCTTGTCTTTGGTTGACGTTGAGGCGGAAAAGGTGGATGCCGCCGGCCGCTATACGGTCAAACTGACTTCCGTGAGTTTCAAAGGGTTGTATATGACCGCGATTCTCAGCAGCAGCGCAGACTGGACTTCCTGGAGTTGGAGTAATTACAGCGGCTCCCGACAGAATCTCCTTGTCTGGCAAGACGACCCTGGTGATAACAGCGACGACAAAGTGCTCGCCCACAGTTCTCCGGTTTCCGTAGGAAGCGTGATGCCCTTGCCTCAGTCCCTTAGTGATGATGCGGCCCGGCTCCGGGTCGAGTTCCAGTTCTCGTATCTGGAAGACCCTTCGGACGAGAACTCCCGCGTGACGATTTCCACCTTCCGCGAGGTTTTCCTCAGGGATGTTTTCACTACAAATCCGAGCGAATGGACCAAGAACTCCCACTATACGCTGACCATTCAGATTTCCCCCGACAAACCCATCCAGTTCACTGTGAGTTGGAGCGATTGGGGTGCCGATTATAACTACCATCTGTCCAGTTAACATTAACATGAAACGTTGGGGTATCATATCATTGGTTATTCTTTCTGCGCTGCTCGCCGGTTGTGGAAAGGACCTTCATGTGGATACCCCGGGCGGTCCGATCGGTTTTTCGGCCGGTATGTCGGTGATGACCCGAGGCCTCAAACCGGACGATCAGACGGTTCTGATCCACGAGGGCAGCGAAGTCAGTATTTTCGGTACCCGGATCTACGGTGATGTGCCTGAGACCATTTTCTCCAACCGAACCCTGACCTGCGATGCGCAGGGTGCATGGTCGTACACCCCGGTAGCATACTGGAAGACCAACGGTGATTACTATTTCTCGGCTGTCTTTCCGTATAGTAACGACGAAGTATTCATAGATAATACCAATGCCCTTAAGGTGAATTATTCGGCGGGTGACAATACGGATATGATGGTTGCCAGAACGCATCGGAATGCGGCCGATAGCACAACCCCTGTGAAGTTGGTATTCAAGCACACAACCTCTGCGGTCCGCTTCCTCTTCGGAAAATCCTCCGCATCGGATGCCGACCAGTATACACTTACTTCATTCCAGTTGGAGAACATTATCCCTTCCGGCGTTTTCTCGATGGCGACTCGTGTGACAGAAGCACCTTCGATTACTGCCGGTAACTGGTCTGTCACCAATGTGCGCGCCACACTGTTCTCTTGGACCGCAGACACCCCAGCCGCGCAAAAAACCATCACGCATCCGACGGATGCGAACAATCCGGACGGATATACGCCCATGGGATGGTACTACATGGTTCCCCAGGCTCTCGCTGCAAACACGACCGTACGGTTCTCCGTCTCCTACAACGGCGGAACGCCCGTAGAGACGGTGTTGAATCTCTATGGGGCACCCGACCAGAACAGTGAATCCGGCACATCCTGGATCCCCAACTGCGTTTACAACTACTTCATTACTCTCAACCAGAGCGGTCTTAATCTGAGAGTTCAGGCAGTACCCTGGGACCAGGTTCAGGTAACGACGGATGATATCAACTTTATGGATTGATTTAATGAGAAAGCACCTGTTCATATTGCTTTTGCTCGGCGTTCTTACAGCCGTGTCCTGTCATAAAGAGCCAGGACCGTGGGTGAGACTGTCGGGTAACGGCAGTATCGAACTGCGTCTCGATTCTCGTAATGCCATTGGGTTGCAAACCCGAGCTACAAACTTGGAAGAAGGGCTGGAATTCAACAATGTTCTGGTTATCCTTGTCAATAGCGGCGGTTATGTGGCAGATAAGGAATACGTAGAGCTCGTTTCTCCGGTTTCCAGTGAAGTAGTTTCTTTCACAGGGCTTCTTCCCGGCGCTTACCACGTGTATGCTTATGCAAACATTGATGCCACCGCTTGGCAACAAAGCGGGGAGAATCTGATTTCTGCAAAGGAAAGCACGCTTACCGCCGGAACCTCTTTCTCGGCATTTGTCGACCGCGAGTTGGCATCGCTCACCGGAACGGACGGGCCGTCCGATCCGTCAACTTCGATGCTTCTTACGGGCCATAAAGAGGTGTCAGTAGGCCTTGCGGCCGTATCGGAAACGCTTGATCTGCTGCGTCCGGTAGTGCGTTTCAAAGTGACGGTTCGCAACCATACTCAGTTCCCGGTACAGGTTAACGAACTGTATTTTAGTCAGTTTAACCCGGATAGAGCATACCTTCTCGATCATCGGGACGCTTCGGGAGTTCCCTCCATTCCGTCTGGTGTCAACTATCGACATATGCCGGCATTCGACCCGACAGGTAGTGACGAATATTCAGTTCCAGCTACCGATACATGCGTTGTGTATCAGAGGCTGATATATGAGAATGTATATTCTGGTCCATATAAGATGTTCGCCACGCTGACGCTTGACCGCTCTTCGATGTCTACAAATAATCTTGAACTCAGTCTTGGAGATCATCCGTTCGGAGTGATTGACTACCAAACCTTGAAGGATATGGATGACGGTGAGCATGTGGATGTTCTGGTTACAAATCCGCAAATCAGTGCCCGTTCCGGGCGAATTTTCGCTTATATCAGTGCCAATAATTATATGGCATGGGAGAGTGCCGGATACAATAGCTATAACGATTTCTTTGCCAGAGCGACAGCCATCTATAACCAGAGCGCATCCCATACATATTCGAATTATTCCAGTTCATCAATTGACGGATATTCGGCATGGGACGGTCTTTCCGCCAATTCTCCAAAGGAAGATGACAGCTTCAGTTATACGGGAAAACGTTCGCAGTATTTCCACACGATTTCCAAATCCGGAGGATTATATACAATTGATGGTCTGGCAATGAATAACGCGAACACAGGTACAGTCTCGGGGACATCCATATCTAATCTAAGAATAGAGAATGGAGCTGTCGTCTCCAATAAGAATCCTGCAGATGTGAAGGGCAAACTCGTCCGCTTTATAAACAATTCGAACGGCCAGTACATTAAAGCAAATACCAACTGGACGAATAACGTGCCTAAACAGAAGGAAACAAACCTTAGGTTTGAAGCTGGTGGCACCAACCAGGACCGCCAGTTCATGTTGTTCGGCAAGTATATGTCAGGAGGTCTGTTGAAGCGAATCCTTAGAGACAATAACAAGGAGGTTCCCCTTACCTACATGGCTCGCAATGAGGAGATAAATGTGATCCTGAACGTCTATTACTCCGATACCGACGGAACAATCAACTTTACAGTTGACAACTCAACGTGGGGAACGCCGACCACTTCTTCTCACACATTCAATTGATTACGTTATGAATAAACGTCTTATCGAAATAATCATCTCGCTGATCGCAGTGCTGCTCCCCGGCGGCTGTACATGGGAGGATTTGCGTCCACACTCCGGCAAGGACGGCGAAATGGTGGACTGCGTCATCACCTTCGGCTCCCCCGCGGGTGCGTCGGTCGATGTCGGCACCAGAGGCGAACTCGGTATTGTGCGTGAAAGCAACGTATTCAATCTCTATCTGATGATTTTCGAGGGCAATGCCGTCGGGAGCAAGAAGATTTACGGCCACTATTTCGAAAGCACCAACCTGAACGCGACCACGGAATCTAATTATTGGACGGTGACCAATATGTCTGCGGCCAACGACCCCGCAACCAGCGGTACCATCCATATCAAAGCCCCCAAGAGGGCGGGTTGCACGGTGGTGGCCGTGGCGAATATGAATCCGAACGATCTGGACGTATCGGCCGGTCTGCTTTCCACCATTCAAACCTTCGGTCAACTGCAGGACGTTGTCGCCACCCAGGTCCGAAGCGAAATTGCGGCAAACTCCGGCTTTTTCCAGATGACGGCACAAGTGGACGGAGTCAACATTCAAGGTGATACTGAAGACGCCAACGATATCAGCAAGAAGACACTCAGTCTCAAGCGCCTCTACGCCAAGGTAACATTCAATGTAAGGGTGGCCAAGGATCCCGATGGTGGCCCCAACTCTCTTCTCCGAAAATTTGTGCCTTACACCTGGCAGGTAGTTAACGTCCCGACCTGCTCATATCTTCTTGAACGAACGGCTGAAGATGCTGCCGATTCGGCAGATAAGTTGTTCTCTACGAGTGAACTCGGGTTTGAGACGGAGACAATAACGTCAGATGAGAATGATTACTACGAAGACGGCGTAACTCCGGTCTCCATCCACAGTTTCTCCTTCTATATGATGGAGAACCGCCATGCACCCCGTTCTGGCATATCATCTTATGCCGATAGAGAGAGGCGTGAAAAACCGGCATCTTATGAACAGGGCAATTTCTTCCAGAATGGGGATTATGTCTATACGGATCCCAAGTCGGCATATGTTGTCATTACCGGAAAAATCGTGATGGGGGCCGATGGCGCCTTAAACCCCAGCGCCACCCTTGACGCGAATGTCCGCTACGAAATCCATTTGGGCAATTTCAGAGACGGCCACTGGGATGATTTTGAAACGAAAAGAAATTACAACTATGTTTACAATATCTCCATTGGAGGAGCAGAGGATATAAGAACCGAAGTGCAAGCCTTCTCATCCGGATCCCTTACCGAGCCAGAACCGGGGGCAACGGGACGCGTCGTGGTGGCGTTGGAAAAAGTATTCGATAGCGACTGCCACTACAGTACCCAGGTAATCTCCTTCCACGCGAACTATATGGATCCGGTGAACATCAGCTGGTATGTGGAAACCCCTTTCAACCCGGACGGAGTCGGCGGAAGCGATGTACAGGCGGGTACCGCCACCCTTTCCCAGATAGATTATAAATGGGTGGAATTCTTTGTCAATGAGAAGGATCAGAGCGGCTCATACTACTCCAACAAACGCGTTGTTTACAAGCCCCATGACTACGATTTCAGGGATATCGACGGCAACGCGATTCCATTTGGAGATAAGCGCAGGACCATGTATGTGGATGAGCTGGTCGAATACCTAAAAGGCCAGAAAGAGCAGTATGATCTTGATCAGAGAAAAGCGGACCCGAATGATGACGAGTATGACCCGGAATGGACCCCGAAAAGCGATTTCGACAATGACAGCGGAATAGATGGCCCAAAAATTACAGTAACAGCCTTCATAGACGAATACTATTACACAAAGAATCCCATCACCAATGAGTACGACCCTACGCTTTGGAAAACGGTCGTGAATCACCCCATGCGACGCATGCATATCCTGGCTTCGTCGGCCACTTCCGCCGACCGTGAAAGTTCGATGATCGGCTCTTCCTTTACCTTGCAGCAACGCTCCATCCAGAGCATCTATGCGGTCCACGAAACCGCCGGTTTACAGTCGGCCTGGGGTATGGAATTTACGGATGACGAACAAGAAACCGGTGCCGGAACATACTGGAAAAATAAGACGCTGGAGGATTGCGGCAACACCAGTCCTACCAACGGCCGCCTGAATTCCCTGAAGCTTTGGGGCATCCTGAATCCGGACGGCACGCCCAATATGGTGGGAGAAAGATGGGACACATTCCTTAATCTGGAAGGCGCAAATGAGACACCACACCTTTGGACCGATTACAATTACTTGCGATACAGTTGTATGTCCCGTAACCGCGATAATGATGGCGACGGAATCATTGATGCCGACGAAATTCGGTGGTATATGGCTTCCGATATCCAACTCATCGGCGTATTTATGGGATCTTACGGCATCGAAGGCGCCGCCCGTCTCTACCAAAGAAGTGCGGCAGATCAAGCAAGCAGCAACAAAGATAGATGGCGTCAGCACATTATCGCAAGCAATCGTTATGTTTACACGCCTTCTCAGCAATCAGACTGGAACAACAGTAACAAGTATCCGCGAGTTATCTGGGCGGAAGAAGGGGCAAACGGTAGTAACCTGAATTACACCGGCGATTTACAGACAACCAATTTCAGCACCCGCTGTGTCCGCAATCTGGGTTATTATCTGGACGGAGGGCAGAGAAAGGACATTACTTTGGCCGATGATCCCGAGGTGGAGCCGAGCGCCTACGTTGTCGTCACCAGAAAGCGTCTCAATGCGGACGGAACAATAACAAGCCCATACACCGGGAATTATGACGACCGTACTTTTTACGAGTTTGACTGTTCACGTATCAATACTGCATCCCTCCGCGAACCCGTTGATCACGAGCTGATCGGTCACGACGAGAACAGCAAAATGGCCTGTCTGTCCAGCAAGTTTGAAACGGCTCCTGTGTGCAATCTTGTCGATATCAGCGGTAAGACCAATTATTCGTTCAACAATAAGTCGTACAATCTAAAAAACATACAACAGTTTAACAGTTATCTGGATGACAGTTTTCCAAACCTTGACGCTAACTTCAGCGCCTGTCCTCCAGGCTATCGTATTCCCAACGCCCGCGAGATTTCGCTCATTTGGACGAACCTTTCTCCTATGACAACTGGTGATTCGTCGTTCCTTGAGGCAGAGGCCACTTCAACGCCAGCCAGAACGCATTGGTCAAAAGGCGTCGAAGGATCCAAAAAAAGAGCCAGTGACTGGGGGTGGGCCATGAGTTCCCAACACTTGAGAATGGCCGACAAGTCATTAACTATCTCCAGCAAACCCCGCTGCGTGAAGGATTTGTAGCCGCCGCTACTCCACCCCGTATTTCTTCAGTATTTCCAGCAAGGGTTTCTCGATGGAGCACATCCAGAGGTAGTAGCCGTAGTCGTCCGGGTGGGTGCCGTCCACGGAGGATTCGCGGAGCGGACTGGTGGCGTTGGGACGGATGTAATAGACGTCCGGGTAGCGCTTTACAGCGATGGCCATCAGGCTGTCCGCCATGGCTTGTTTGGCGGCCTCAACCTCATCCAAAACCGTATCGTAGTTGCGGCCTTCTCGATAGATGGTCTGCTGGAAAATCAGCGGTTTGCCGGGATGCGCCGCGCGCAGTCGTTCAATGAAGGGGAAAAGGCGCTCTTCAATCACATCGGCATTCGGGTTGGAGAAGGCGTCAAAGACGAAGGCCTCGGCCTCCACATCGGCCAATACGTCCGCAAAATAGGGTTGCAGTCGGCACCGTCCGCTGCAGCCGAGTGAAAGCATCTGGATGCCGGTGCGGCGCGTGAACTGGTCGGGATAGGACATGCCCGCGCGGCTGGTGGAGATGCCGTGGGTGAAGCTGGAACCGAAGATAGCCACGCGGTGGCGGAAAGGCGACGGAATCGCCTCCAGCACGGACCCCTTCTCCACGCCAATCTTCAAGGAGGTCAACTCGCTGTAAATCGGCAGGTAAAGCAGGCACTCCTTCATGGTGGGCGCCATGTTCTTGATAAGGGTCAGCTCGGCCTCCGGATGGGAGACGCTGGGTGCGATATTGCGGGCCCAGAGCCAGCTGCCGTCGGCTTGCCGGATATAGAGGTCATAGCCCTGCGAAGCCAGCCGCATGGTGCTGTTCGAGCGCCAGGAAAAGTCGCCCGTGGCCGTCAGGGTGATGGAACCCGAGTTGGTGCGGAAGACCACCGCCAGCCCGGCCGGGCAACGTACCTGGAAGTTCTCCGTCTTGGTAAAGCCCTTGTATTTCACAGTATCCACGCGGTGGTACGGATTGGGCGTATCCATGATTTTGCCGATCAGCGTCAAATCCGACGCCTCGGTATAGACATATTGTACGTTCTTTGGGGTTGCATACACGCCGTCGGAGGTCTGTGCAGCGGACTGTGCCGTCATCACGCATCCCAGCGCCACCACGGCCACGATCATCAAAAGTATCCGTTTCATAGTGAGACAAAGTTAACGAAAGAATTCTTAACTTGCCTTCGAAAAGCAACAGGTTATGGCGGACTCCCGGGAATATGTCGATTTCATTCTGGACAAGTTTGCGCGGTTGGAAGTGGTCAGCGCGCGTAAGATGTTCGGCGGCTACGTGTTGCACATGGCCGGCAAGGTGCTGGGCTTCATCTTTGAAGACGAGTTCCTGTTCGAGCCTGGTCCCACTGTGGCCCGGCTGCTGCCGAACGCCGAGCGCAAGGAACTCTTCCCCGGCTCCAAGCTCTTCTATGTGATTGATGAAGGCATGAGCGCGCAGCATCTCTGCGCCCTGGCCGAAGCCTGCTACGACGATCTTCCGCTCCCCAAGCCCCGTAAATCCAAGAAGTCGCCCCGCATCGCCGCCGAGGCCTCCCGCCGCGAAGCGCGCATCGCCGCCGAATTCCCCTTCGCCAAAAATATCAAGTGGTAAAAATACAACCAAAAAGTTGTATTATTTACAAAAATGACTTTCAGATGGTCGCGGATCCGGGCTTCGGAGAAGAATAAGTTATGGCGTAGTCTGAACGACCGTTGTGTTGGATGGCCTCGGGCGGACTTCAGTTTGGGTCTTTTTGACCAGCAGGCCGTCTTCAAAGAAGAAATAGGTGTTGACGCTGAATCCGCCGTTCTTCCACTCTTTGTAACCAATTGTCTCGACGATTTTTCCGTCTTTCATCTCCAATTCTTGCATGTAGGGTTTTCCGTAACGGAGGATGACGCTCTCTTTGGTGTCGCCCAGCCGAATATCATCATTTCGGTATTTTGTCGGGCGGAAGGTCGTCCCGAAGATCGCACAGCCGGAAAGCAGTGGAAGCATCGCCACCAGCAACAGAAGCATAGTTCGTTTCATAACAAATTCCTTTAGGGGTTTACTCTATCCGTTGCAAAAATCATTCCGCCAAAGTCGCGCAGGCCAACCCTCGTTCTAGGGCTTTCTAGGGCATATTGTCCTGCGCGAGGGCCCGAAATCGGCCTGTCGCGCAGCAGTACCCCCGTTCCAGAGGCCTGTAGCACATATCACTCTGCTCGACTTTGGCGAAAACCCTAGCGCATCCAGCCCTGGACGCGGTAGATCTTTTCCAGAAGCTTGGTTTCTTCACCCGTGGCGGCATTCCGATGCCAGACCTCGATACGGGCAGCATAGAAGTCACCCCAGTCGCCATAGTGAATAAAGAACGCTTTTCCGCCGACGACCTGGGAAAAGGCCGCGGAGGAATCAATCTCCACCCGACTGTCGTTGCGGACCAACGCGATGGGCAACACCGGGATATCTTCCGTCACTTCATAGCACCGCAGGAAAACCTCGCCGGCGGGCAGTGCACTATAATACAAGGTATAGGTATAGATGCCGCCTTGGTGGTCATCCTCCTGAAGCTGCAGCCAAGTGTCGGCGTCCAGACTGTCTGCCGCCGGAAGTTCCGCGGCCCTGGATATCGGAATATTGTATTCCAGCCCCTCCGGAATGGGATGATCCTTCCCGAAAGAATCCGGAAAGGGGGTAAAAAGGGAGACCATCACCATCGGAATGAGCAGCAGGAAAAAAACGATGCACGAGAGGAGAAAAGAGAGGATCGCTGCCCACCATTTCTTATTGCAAAGCAGCACGATCTGAGAAACAATCAACGCCAGAATATCCAGCAGTATCAGAATCTCCAACGCTGTTCCCAGAACGGGCTTCATGATGGCTGTAGCGCCGATAGAAGCGGCCATCAGGAGCGCCAGTGCGACGATCAGCGTCCACCAGTATTTCAGAAAGAATCGTTTCATCGGCTATTTGTACTCCGCAATGCGGGATTCGAACCAGGCCTTGACGTCGGTCCAACGGTAGTAGGGTCCGGTGACGGGCCGGAGGGCTGGGATGCGGACCTCCTGCTCATTATAGAGGAACTTCACGAGCACGGGCTTGCCCTCTGCGCGGTAGAAAATCAGCTGCAGGTTTGAGCCCATCGGGATGCGCTCAAAGGCCTGCCAGCGCGGGTTGGCGGCGACTGCCGGCATGCAGTCGCCCGGCCCTTCGAGGCCCATCAGGCCGGCCAACGGAAGAATACCGGTATCGTGGCCGAAACGCAGGTCGGCAGCGCGGTTGCTCTCCGGCTTCATGGCAGTTTCCGCACGATCAATGTAGTCCTGCAGCAGCCCCTGTGCCGGCCCCCAGAGCACATTGCGGCCGAACTCCTGAGAATTGGCCATGGATGCGTAGCAGTGCACGTTGTAGCTCTCATATTGGGCCAGCAACTCTTCCGGCGTGAAATACTTGGTCAGGATCTGCGTACCAGTCTCCACGCACTGGTCGATTCCGCCTGCGTGGTAGAGCTTTTCAGCAAAACGATACGGCTTGTCAATCACAGCGGCAATCGCCTTCTTGGAGCCGCGGAACAGGCTGTTCATCAGGCGCTCCGGGTTGAAAGTCGCCTGTAGCAGCGAATCGTGCAGCTGGCGGCTTCCGCGCGAAACCAGCTTGCCGTCCTTGTAATCGTGGGCCAGCAGCTCGATATACTTTTTGCCCGTGATGAAGTGGTATTTCACCTGCGGGGCAAGGTTGTCCAGTTCGTCGGTAAAGTTGGCCATGCTGATCAGGCAGCGCGGGATGTTGCTCGACTGCACATCCACCTCCGTGCGCTGTGCGAAAACCTCCGGCACGCGGTTGTACAGCCGGTTCGCGATGGCGCGATGCTCGCGGCCGCCGCGCTCCGTCAGATCGCCCACCATCCCCTCGTGTTCGGCCGTAACCTTCTCTACGTCAGCCAGACACTGTTCGCCCAGCGGAGTGAGGATGCCCGCCTCTTTGGCCTTGATCAGATATTCACAGGCCGCGGTGGCGTTGGATCCGATGCTCCGGCGGCTGCCGTGCCGACCGTAATGGCTCACATAGAACGGCGCATATCCTGCCGGGGCCGGGGTGTCGGGCGTTGCCACATATTCATAGCTGTGGTGCACCGCCGCGGCGCGGTCCGGGTTCTCGCGAAGCAGTTCCGCAGTGGATTTCTGCGGCTGGGCCAAAAGGAGCGCCGGCGTGAAAACCATCGCCGCCAGCACAAAAGAACGGAAAAGGTGTTTCATAATCTGGTCTTTTCGCAAAGATAACAAAACTTATTTTTTGCCCGCTTTGCCCGTCTGGCCGAGGCGGAAGATGGCGCGGAGCATCACATAGCTGTTGATGCCGTTGTAGAGGCTGACGGCGCGGGATTGGGAACCGAAGGTGCGGGTCATGCTGGAGAGTTGGCCGAGCATATCGAAAGCCTCGAGTCGCAGGGTCATCTTTTTCTTGAGCATCGGCTGGGCCAGCGATGCGTTCCAGATGTAGTACTGGCGGTTCAGTTCATCGTAATAGTATCCCCGCTGATCCATCACCGCGAAGTCGGTGCTCAGCCGCATGCCCCACGGGAAGGTAACAATAGTGGAAGCGCCCACCGCCACATTGAGCACATCGCCGTTTATCTCGGGCCGCAGGTTGCTGCGCTCCATGGTGTACTCGGCGCGGGCGTTGAGGCCGCTCTCCAGCCAGTCGCCGCGGTAGTTGAGGTCGAACTGCTCTTTGACCATCAGGCGAGGCGCCACGTTGATCTCGTCGACCTTCTTTTTGGTGTCATAGAGATACGACACATTGTTCTGATACTCACCGCCCGTATGGTTGCTTACGGACCATCCGCTCTTCCCGAAGGTCTTGTTGAAGACGGCCGATCCCGTGGCGCGCCAGTTGCCGCCGATGTTGCCCTGCTGGGTGGTGCGGATACCGGTTTCGTGGTCATAGGAGGTGACTGTGGTGATCTGGTCTTCCGTCAGGCGGAAGGTTCCGTTGAGCACGAGGCTCTGCTGCCGCTTGATGTTGGAAATGTTATACGAGAGCGACATGTTGTGAACCTGCCCGGGCTTCAGGTCGGGATTACCGGTGTGGATATAGAGCGGGTTGGTGCCGGAATTAACCGGAATCAGCTGATACATAGAGGGTAATGAAGCCCAGTTGCTATAGGAGAAGGAGCATTGCTCGGTCTTGCGCGGATTGTAGCGGATGGTGATGTTCGGCGCTATCTGGAAATATCTGTTCTCCAGCTGTTTATGTTTGCCCTCTTCAAACCAGGTGAGTTCGGTGCGCTGCGGCCGGAACGTGCCGCCCACCGTCATGTTGAACTTCTTGCGGACATAACGCAGGCTGATGACGGCCGCCTGGGCGTAGTAGTCGTAGCGGGCGAGCGCGCTGAGATTATCCACATAGCCCATCTCGTAATTCGCAGGCAGCGAGGCGATGGCATCCCTGCGCGATCCAAGCGGAACCGGCCGCCAGTCGGGGTCGATTTGCGCAAGGTTATAGTAGGCTTTGTCGTTCTTGCGGATCTCACGCTGCGCGCGGAGGGTGGCCTGCAGATGGAACCCGTGACCCAGCGGTTCGTTCCACGCCACTTGGGCCATCAGTGCGGTGCTGGAATTACCTGTGCACGAGCGCAATGCGCGAATCTGCAAGGAATCCGGATTCTTGGCGATGCGGTAATAGCGCGTGCGGTAGCTGTTGAAGAGATCCTCCAGGGAGTTGGTCCAGGTGTCTTTGGTTCGCACGGAAATGGTGCGTCCCTTCTTGGCAAAACGGTAGGTCCAGCTGGCCGTGACGGTGGTGGAGGTGCGGTGGTTGTAGTTGCTGGTGATGTTGTCACCCGTGTTGCTGCGCGCCCCCTTGAGCGGATCGGTGGCGTACTCCTGCTCGAGCCAGTCGTTCGGATCCGTCACATATTCATAAGGATTCTTGACGAAGTAGGCGCTGTGGTAGTTCGACACATTGCCGTTCTGGACATACTGGAACTCCGGCTTGATGTAGATCGTGTGGTTTTTCTGGGGCTTCCACTCCATCACCATGTCCGATTTCACGGTATGGTTCAGCGAATTCGTGAGGTAATTGGTGTTGTTCCAGGAGAGGCTGGACGACGAGAGATATTCGTTCTTGTTACGACTGATGGCTTCGCGCACATTGCCGTCGTAATGCACGTTGCCGTTGAGGTTCAGCACTTTATTCTTGCGCGAGAAGGTAACACCCGCCTCGCGGCTCATCCGGTTGCCGGCCGACCCGGTTCCGAGTTGGTTGCGGCCCGTGGTGCCGATGCCCGCCTGTCCGCTGGTGTTGCGCTGGCCCGCTACCACCGTGATCTGGCGGTTTTTGCCGATGTTGTTGGCATTGATGCGGCCGCTATAGCGGTCCGATGTGCCGCCACCCAGGTTGGTCTGGGTTTTCCAGACATCCAGGAAGCCCTTCTTGATCTTGAAATCGAGCACCGGTTCGCGCTCGCCGTCGTCCACCCCGGTGATGCGGGTGAAGTCCGATTCGCGCTCATAGGCATTGATTTTCTCCACCATATCGGCCGTGAGGCTCTTGAGGCCCGCCTTCACGTTGCCGCTGAAGAAGCGTTCGCCGTTGATATAGAGCTGACTGATGGGCTTTCCGTGGAGCGTCACCTCGCCGCCGTCAATTGTAAGGCCGGGAATCTTGCGGAGCAGGTCCTCGAGCATGGCATCTTCCGGCAGGTGGAAGGCGGCCGGGTTATAGACCAGCGTATCTTCCGCCACCGTCACGATCGTGGCCTGCGCCGTTACGACCGCACTGGCCAGATAGGAGGCTTCCGTCTGCAAAATGATGGTACCCAGGTCCATACCGCCCTGTGCGGGGGTGCATTGGATATCAAAGAAGCGGTCCGCGTAACCCAGCAGGGAGATTTTGAGGATATAGCTGCCCGGTTGGGCGCGGAGCGAGAAGCGCCCCTGGCCATCGGTCATCACCCCGTTGATAAGCGCACTGTCACCTGGCGCAAGCAGCATGGCCGCAGCCTGGATGACGGGTTGCATTGCGGTGTTGGTATTCTCTTCGGTGGCTACCTGCGGCCCGGATTCCTCCACCACCAAACCCGTGATGCGCGTGCCTCCACCCTGTGCCGCAACCCGTCCGGCCGTGCCCAGCAGGGCGACCAGACAGAGCATCAGCGTCAAATACAGGTTGCGGAGGCGCATACGGTGTTACAGCTTGGCTGCGATGGCGAGCAGGGCGTTGTAAACGGGGCCGTCTTCGGTAGCGGCGGGCTTGCCGGCGTCACCGCCTTCGCGGATGCCCTGAACCAGCGGAATTTGGCCGAGCAGTTCCAAGCCGTACTTGTCGCACAGCGGTTTACAGCCGTCCTTGCCAAAGATGTAGTACTTGTTCTGCGGCAGTTCGGCAGGAGTGAACCATGCCATATTCTCCACGACGCCTAGGATCTTCTTGTTGATCTGCGGATTGCGGAACATGTTGACCCCTTTTTCCACGTCGGCCAGTGCTACCGCCTGCGGGGTGCTGACGATGATGGCACCCGTAAGCGGAATGTCGTTGACCAGCGAAATGTGGATGTCGCCGGTTCCCGGAGGCATGTCAATCAGCAGGTAGTCCAGCTCACCCCAGCGCACCTGCAAGATCATCTGTTTCAGGGCAGTGCAGGCCAGCGGGCCGCGCCAGATGAGTGCCTGTTCGGGCTTGGCGAAGTAGCCGATAGACATCCACTTCACGCCGTATTTGCAAACGGGGACAAAGACCTCCTTGCAATCCGGAGTGAACTCTTCGCCCTCGGGAAGCGGAGAGCCGTCCGGACGGAAGAGTTCGATTTCGGGCATCACCCCTTCGGTGCCGGTCATCTTGGGGACGGAGGGACCATAGACGTCGGCGTCTGCCAGACCCACGCGCCAACCCTGACGGGCCAGAGTGATGGCCAGGTTCACCGCTACGGTGGATTTACCTACGCCACCCTTACCGGAAGCTACGCAAATGATATTTTTGACATCCTTGAGCAGGTCGTTGTTGAGGTCCAGGACCGGGGCCTGCTTTTTGGGTTTCGGACCCTCGGGATTGTAGGGGCCCTTGATTTGGAAGTCGTTCATGATTATCCGTTTACTTTCGTTTAGTTACGTTTAATTTCGTGTATCAGTCTAGTTTATAACTTCTTCTGTGATACGGAGTTATGCCGTAGTGACGAATCGCTTCGCGGTGTTCGGCCGTTGGGTAAGCCATATTGCGGTCCCATCCGTACTGCGGATATTCCACCGCAAGTTTACGCATATATTCGTCACGATGGGTCTTGGCCAGCACGGAAGCAGCGGCAATGGCCGCAGACGAGGCGTCGCCGTGAATCACGCAGTGCGCCGGAATCCGCACACCGTCGGGGCCGGTGTAGGGTCGGAACCGGTTGCCGTCCACCAAGACCAGGTTCGGCCGCACGGAGAGCCCGTCCAGCGCCCGCTGCATACCGGTGATGGAGGCGTTGAGGATATTGATACGGTCAATCTCCGCCGCATCCACCGCCACCACGCTCCAGGCCACCGCTTCGTGCTCAATCACCGCGCGCAGTTCGTCCCGGTCGCGTTCGCTCATCTGCTTACTGTCGTTCAGCAGCGGATGGTAGAACCCTTCGGGCAGAATGACCGCCGCCGCAAAGACCGGACCGGCCAGACAGCCGCGCCCCGCCTCGTCGCACCCGGCAACCTGCACCCCTTCGCCCGCGAGCAGCGTCCGGGTGCCGAAGTAGCATTTGCTGGGGTTGGGTTCTATTTCCTGTAGGGGATAAATATCTGATATTCCGGATTTTCGCCAGACTTTCCAGGGTACGGTGCAGCGTCCGCAGACCACGAACAGAGGCTTGTGGTGCTGCTGGCAGAGCCGCGCGATGCCGTCGATCAGTTTGCCGCTGAGGCTCTGCGCGTCGAACCGCCCTTCGCCCGTGACAACCGCATCGGCCGCAGCGATTTGCGCCTCCAGGTCCACCCATTCTCCGAAGAGTTTCCAGCCGGGGATCAGCTGGGCTCCGTAGCGCGCATGCAGGGTGGCTCCCACGCCGCCGGCCGCTCCGCCGCCCGGAAGCAGCGGATCCAGTCCGATTCGCGAAGCCAACGCTTCCATCCGGCGCTCCAGCCGCTCCAACATAGCCGCATCGGCCCCCTTCTGCGGGCCAAACACCATGGTGGCGCCATCGATTCCCAGTAGCGGGTTCCGTACATCGCAAGCCACCTGAATTTCAACATGTCCGCGGATATGCTCCTCCACCCAGGCCAGATCTTCGTCAGTTACCTCGCGGCCCGGTTCGCGGCACAGCATGCCGGCACCGCCATCGTTGGTGGCGCTGCCGCCGATTCCCATCACGATGCGCCGCACGCCCAGTTCCACCGCTTTGCGCAGCAGTACGCCCAGCCCGAAGGTGGTGGTTTTCTCGGGGTTGCGGAGCTCCGGCTCAATCTGGGCCAGCCCGCAGACCTGCGCCATCTCAATGAAGGCCGTATCGTCGCACAGTAGCAGGGGTGCACGCAAGGGCCGCATCAGCGCATCAAAGGTTTCAACCTCAATCCGTTCCGGATTTGCTCCGCGCTGCGAGAGAGCCCGTTCCAGAATGGCGAGCGACCCGTCTCCGCCATCGGCCAAAGGCAGTTTGACAATCTCCAGATGCTCCTTTTCACGCTGCACGCAGTGGCGCAGAATGGCCGTTTCCAGGGCATCGGCTACCTGCACGGCAGTTGCCGTCCCTTTGAATTTATCGGGGGCTATGAGAATGCGCCTTTTCACAAGCACAAAGTTACCAAGAAATCCCGTTTGCGAAAAACAATTAAAAAGCATAATTTTGCAGACTCTATAAAGAGCGAACAGAAAGTAAAATAACAATAGCATAAACAACATGAAGAACTACACAACTGACAAAATTCGCAACGTCGTTCTGCTTGGCGGCACACGTTCCGGCAAGACCACCCTTGCCGAGACCATCCTGTTTGAGGGTAAAGTGATTGACCGTCGCGGTACGATCGAGGCGAAGACCACCGTCTCCGACAATACCGAAGTCGAGCAGATTTACCAGCGTTCCATCTATGCAACCCCGTTCTATGCGGAGTTCCTGGATCACAAGTTCAACTTTATCGACGCTCCGGGTGCTGATGATTACATCGGCGGCGTCATCTCGGCCTTCAAGGTCTGCGATGCCGGCGTGATGCTCGTCAACGCACAGCAGGGTGTTGAGGTTGGTACCGAAATCCACGGCCGCTATGCTGAGCAGTACAAGATGCCGCTCGCAATCGCCGTCAACCAGCTGGATGCTGAAAAAGCTAACTGGGACACCACCATCGATTCGCTGCACCAGGCATTCGGCAAGAAGCCGGTCGTGCTGCAGTATCCGGTCAACCCGGGTCTCGCATTCGACAGCTTTATCGATGTGACCACCATGAAGATGTACAAGTTCAAAGACGAGAACGGCACCCGCGAAGAGATGGCTATTCCCGCCGGCGAACAGGCTAAGGCTGAGGAGATGCACGCAGCCCTCGTAGAAATGGCCGCTGAGGCTGACGAGGAACTGATGGAGAAATTCTTCGATGCAGGCGACCTGACTCCGGAAGAGATGCACAAAGGTCTGAACATCGGTTTCGCATCCGGTGAGATCTATCCGGTCTTCTGCCTCTCCGCAAAGAAAGACATCGGCGTGAAGCGCCTGATGGAATTCCTGATCGAGGTTGCTCCGGCTCCGAAGGAAGACCCGAAGGGCCCGACCTCTCTCTTCGTTTACAAGACCGCTGTGGAGCAGCACCTGGGCGACGTTTCTTACTTCAAGATCGTCTCCGGTAAGCTCGTCGAGGGTCAGGATGTCGTCAATGTTGACAATGGCTCCAAGGAGCGTATCACCGCCCTCTATGCCGTAGCAGGCAAGAAGAAAGAGAAGGTTACCGAACTCGTGGCCGGCGACATGGGTTGCACCGTGAAGCTGAAGGCTGTCAAGTCCGACCAGACCCTCAACCAGCCGGGTTACGACAAGGCTGTCGAGCCAATCGTCTTCCCGCAGGCTAAGTACCGTGCAGCTGTCAAGGCTGTGGACGAGAAGGACGAGGAGAAACTGGGTGAGGCACTCAACCGTCTCGCTGCAGAAGACCCGACCCTCCGTATCGAGTACTCCAAAGAGCTCAAGCAGACCATCATCAACTGCCAGGGCGAACAGCACATCAACGTCCTCAAGTGGCGTGTGAACAACGACTACAAGATCGCTATCGAGTTCCTCGCTCCGAAGATCCCGTATCGCGAGACCATCACCAAGGTGGCTAACTCCACCTACCGTCACAAGAAACAGTCCGGCGGTGCCGGCCAGTTCGGTGAGGTGACCATGCTGATCGAACCGATTGTCGAGGGTGTCGAAACCACCGGCAAGTTCAAGATCGACGGCAAGGAGCAGGTGATGAACATCAAATCCAAGGAAGAGTTCGAACTGCCTTGGGGCGGCAAGTGGGAGTTCTACAACTGCGTCGTCGGTGGTGCTATCGACGCCAGCTTCATGCCGGCCATCAAGAAGGGTATCACCCAGAAGATGGAAGAGGGTCCTCTGACCGGTTCCTACGCTCGCGACATCCGCGTCTTCGTTTATGACGGTAAGATGCACCCGGTGGACTCCAAGGAAATCGCCTTCATCATCGCTGGTCGTAACGCCTTCAAGGAGGCCTTCAGACTGGCAGGCCCGAAGATCCTCGAACCGATCTACATGGTCGAGATCATGGTCCCGGGCGACTGCATGGGTGATGTGATGAGCGACATTCAGAACCGCCGCGGTCTGATCGAGGGTATGAACTCCGAGAAGGGCTTCCAGATCCTCCGCGCACGCGTTCCGCTCGCAGAACTCTACCGCTACTCCACGACGCTGAGCTCGCTCACTTCGGGCCGCGCTTCCTTCACGATGGACTTCCTGGAGTACCAGCAGGTTCCTGCTGACGTTCAGGACAAGCTCCTCAAGGCTTACGTCGAGGAAGAGAAGGACGAATAGTGATTTCCGCCCTTCACATCAACAAATCCTTCGGGACCCTCCAGGTCCTGAAGGATATTTGTTTTACGGCTTCCGGTGCGGAGGTGGTCAGCATTGTGGGCGCCTCCGGAGCCGGAAAGTCCACCCTGTTGCAGATTCTGGGATCGCTGTCGCGACCGGATTCCGGCAAGGTGGAGATAGACGGCGTAGATATCTACTCGTTGCCCTCTTCCGAACTGGCGGCTTTCCGCAACCGGAAGATTGGGTTTGTCTTCCAGTTCAACAATCTGCTGCCCGAGTTTACGGCGCTGGAGAATGTGATGATTCCGGCGCTGATTGGCGGGCGTTCGCGGCGGGAAGCCTCGGCGGCTGCCGAATCTTTGCTGCGGGAACTGGGGCTGGGCGACCGCCTTTCTCATAAGCCGGGCGAACTCTCCGGCGGTGAACAACAGCGTGTGGCCGTGGCCCGGGCGCTGGTGAATTCGCCGGCGGTGCTCTTCGCCGACGAACCCTCCGGTAATCTGGACAGCCGCACCAAAGAGGACTTGCACCGGATGTTCTTCGACCTGCGCGACCGCCACGGCGTCACAATCGTGATCGTCACCCACGACCGCGACCTCGCCGCCCTCTCCGACCGCGTCCTGGAGATGAAGGACGGACAGTTTGTTTAGGGAAAGCGTTCGGCATCCTCAGTCTTCTGTCCCTGTTCATGACGCCCTTGCAATGTAAAACAATGATGCTCTGTGAGATAGTTAAAGTCATACCCCCTGTCTGGCGGGGGAGGACTTTGCTTATATCTCTGATAGTCTGAGAGTTCCATTGCGATGTTCCGATTCAAACAATTCAGCGTACAGCAGGAGGTCTCCGCCATGAAGGTGGGGACCGACGGGGTGCTGCTCGGCGCCTGGGCTGGCCTCTCCCCGGATGATCGCATAGCGCTGGACGTGGGCACAGGTACAGGGCTGATCGCCTTGATGTTGGCCCAGCGGATGGCTGCTTCGGCCTGCAGCCCGGTCATTGTAACAGAAGGGTCCGGTCACGGAGCCGGGGGGACGACCCCTGGCATTTCTCTTGATACATTGCCCGACGAAAAGCCGGAACGAGAAAACAGATGGGAGATTTTGGGTGTCGACATTGATGAAGCGGCGGCTGGCGAAGCTGCGGCGAACTTTGCGGCGTCGCCCTGGGCCTCCCGCCTGGCCGCCCATTCCGTGAGTCTTCAGACATTCGTCTCGAAATGGGAACAAAAACCCAGCTTTTTGTTCCCGACACAGACTCCGGACCCCGTTCCGGGCACAAATACCCCCGATTTTGTTCCCGAAACCCTTTCAGACAGCGGCCCGGACCTGCGTTTCTTCGACCTCATCGTTTCCAATCCGCCATTCTTCTCGGCGTCGCTCAAGGCTCCGGAGGCCCGGCGGCGGGCGGCGCGGCACGACGACACGCTGCCCCCGGCGGAACTCATCGCCGCCGCCCGCCGGCTGCTCGCCCCGAGCGGCCGCCTCGCCGTGATCTATCCCCCGGAAGAGGCCCGCGCTTTCGTCATGGAAGCCGAGGCGGCCGGCCTCTACCTCAATCGCCTGACGCGGGTCATCTCCGTGGCCGGCCAGCCCCCCAAACGCCACCTGATGGAATTCACTCGCACCGCCGCCCTCCCGACCTTCTCCGACCTCGTCCTCCACGACGGCCCCGGCGCCGCTCGCTCCACAGCCTACCTCGCCCTCACCGCCGACTTTTATCTCGACGATTAGCGAGGCTACTGTCCCGTTTTTCGGGAGAGTAGCCTTGAAATGCCCCATTTTCGTGGCTAGTGGCACACGGAATGGGACGGTAGCCACGATTGTTGTCAGAACGGGACAAAATATGTAGTTTTGTAGGCAGAAACCCAATAGACATATTATCCATAAACTATGGCTAAAGAATACACACTGGAGCAAATCTCCTCGCAGGTCCGCCGCGACATCGTGCGGATGGTGACACAGGCCGCTTCGGGCCACCCGGGCGGATCGCTGAGTAGCACCGACATTCTCACCTGGCTCTTTTTCAAAGAGATGAACGTGACGCCGGAAACCTGGAACCGCGGCGGCAAAAACCTTGATATGTTCTTCCTGTCGGCGGGCCACATCACCCCCGTCTACTACAGCGTCCTGGCGCGCCGCGGCTACTTCCCCGTTGAGGAGTTGAACACCTTCCGCCGTTTCGGTTCCCGCCTGCAGGGACACCCTTGCGTAGAGAAGGGGCTTCCGGGTGTAAACCAGGCAGCCGGCTCGCTGGGGCAGGGTCTTTCCGTGGCACTCGGCGCCGCACTGGGCAAGAAGATTGCCGGTGATCCCCGCCGCGTCTTCGTGCTGGTAGGTGACGGCGAGAGTGAAGAGGGCCAGATCTGGGAGGCAGCAATCATGGCCGCCCACCAGAAGGCAGACAACCTGGTGGCCATCACGGACTGGAACCACAAACAGATCGACGGTGACACGGAAGATGTTGCCGGCCTGGGCGACCTCTCCGAGAAGTGGCGCGCCTTCGGCTGGGAAACCATCGTTGCCGACGGCCATGACTTCAAGGCCATCGAAAAGGCATTTGCCGATGCCCGCGCAAAGGGCGGCAAAGGCAAGCCGGTGATGATACTCTTCAAGACGGAAATGGGCCACGGCGTGGACTTTATGGCCGGTACCCATAAGTGGCATGGCAAGAATCCTTCGCAGGAACAGTGCGACGCTGCCATGGCGCAACTTCCGGAAACCCTCGGCGACTTTTAGTATCCGCGTTTCCGAAAGCGAAAATAAACGTAAGCAAACGTTTAAAAACGGATGGTGACGAAAACCTCAATCATCAGAGACATAGACTAATAGAACGACTTGAACCATGAAAGAATATATCAATACCGGTAACAAAGATACCCGTTCGGGTTTCGGCGCAGGGCTGGCCGAACTGGGACGGACCAACCCCAAGGTCGTGGCGCTGACCGCCGACCTCAAGGGTTCCCTCAAGATGGATGAATTCGCTGCCGAGCACCCGGAGCGCTACTTCGAGTGCGGCATCGCGGAGGCCAACATGATTGGCGTGGCGGCCGGCCTGGCCATTGACGGCTACATTCCCTTCGCCGGCACCTTTGCAAACTTTGCGAGTGCGCGTGTGTACGACCAGATCCGCCAGAGCGTCTGCTACTCCCGCACCAACGTCAAGATCGCCGCATCGCACGCGGGCGTGACCCTGGGCGAAGACGGCGCCACCCACCAGACCCTCGAGGACCTGGGTATGATGCGCATGCTCCCCGAAATGGTGGTCCTTTCGCCGTGCGACTACAACCAGACCAAGGCGGCGACTATCGCTGCCGCTGCCTACGACGGCCCCGTCTATCTGCGCTTCGGCCGTCCCTCCGTCCCCAACTTCACCCCGGCCGACGCCAAATTTGAAATCGGCAAGGCTATCCAGTTGGAAGAGGGAAAGGACCTCACCATCCTGGCCACCGGCCATCTGGTTTGGGAGGCTATCCTCGCTACGCAAGAACTTGAAAAACAGGGTATCAGCGTAGATCTTTTCAATATCGCTACCATCAAGCCGCTCGATGAGGAAGCTATCCTCGCATCGGCTGCCAAAACGGGTCGCGTGGTTTGTGCGGAGGAGCACATGATCGCCGGTGGCCTGGGTGAAGCGGTGGCCGGCCTGCTGGCCCGCAAGAGCCCGCGCCCTGCGCAGATGCGCTTCGTGGCGGTGAACGACGTCTTCGGTCAGAGCGGCACCCCGGCACAGCTTTTGAAGGCTTACGGCCTGGACGCAGAGCATATCGTCGCAGCGGCGAAGTCGTTCTAGTCCACCCCGAACCCGATGGAAGACAGCGATATCCTTGAAATCTTCAACGCGGGCGAGCGTGACCGCGCGTTCAATCTTCTAGTGCGCAAGTATTCGGAGCGCCTCTATTGGCACATCCGCAATATGGTGCAGATCCACGAGGATGCGGACGACGTGTTACAGAACACCTGGCTAAAGGTCTGGGATGCGCTGGACACCTTCCGGAAGGAATCGCAGCTCTATACCTGGCTCTACCGGATCGCCACCAACGAATCGGTATCATTTCTGAAAAAAGCACGGCTGAAGGCCGCTCTCTCGCTCTCCGATTTTGAGCGGGCGCTCGGCAACCGCCTCACGGCCGACGTCTATTTCAGCGGCGACAAGATCCAGCTGGCCCTGCAGAAGGCCATCGCCACCCTGCCGCCCAAACAGAAGGCCGTTTTCACGCTGCGCTACTTCCAGGAGTTGCCCTACGAGGAAATTTCGGAAATCCTCGAAACCCCCGTCGGATCACTCAAAACCTCCTACCATTACGCCGCCGGCAAAGTGGAGGAGATGGTCAAAAAAATCGTAGATTCAATTTAACTTTCAACCACACTCTCGGTCTAAGAGACAACGAACAAGCAATGAAAGAGACGAAAAACATGCTCGAACAGGAATCGCTGAAGCAGGCGCCCTTTACCGTTCCCGAAGGATATTTTGGGTCGGTGGAAGATCGCGTCCGCGAACGGATTGCCAAGCCCGCCAAAGGTTCGCGCCTGTGGACGGTGCTGAAGCCCGGTATCGCGGTAGCGGCTATGTTCTTGATTATTTTCGGATTGGGTTATGCCACCCTGTCGCTGACAGGTACGCTGGGAAGCGGCCGCTCTAACCAGATGCTGGCAGAAGCCGATGCGGAAATATCGGTCGTTGAGGCCGACCTCAATGAGGTTATTCAGGAACTGCCGGACGAAGAGCTGATGGAATACCTTTCCGAGACCGTTTCGCTCACCGATTTGCAGTTGTTCCTTGCAGAGAACATTAATCAGTAAAAAGTGGTAGTTATGAAAAAGATTATGGTTTTGTTGAGCGCGCTGCTCATGGTTGGTGCAGTCGCTTACGCACAGCCCGCTGATGGCCATAAGGCTCATCAGGGCAAACATCTGGAGACGGCTCGCGCAGAGAAGATTGGTTTCATCACCGAACGCCTTGCGCTGACTCCGGAAGAGGCTCAGGTTTTCTGGCCGGTTTACAATGCCTATGAGAAAGAAGTGATGGAGGCCGGCAAGGCTGTCCGCACCGCCCGCAAGGCACTCCGTCCTGCCAAGGACGCTGCTGAACCCACCGAGAAAGAGGTGAAGGCCCGTATTGAAGATTATCTGAAGGCCCTCAAGGCGGAAGCCGAGGTGAAGGCTAAGTACAACGGCCAGTTCCTCAAGGTGTTGCCTGCCGCTAAGGTGGCCAAACTCTATCTGGCGGAAGAGTCCTTCCAGAACAAGATGCTGCGCGAGATGTACAAACGTCAGGCTGAGCATCACGGCCAGCCGGGTCTCCGCCCGGACGGCAAGGGTCCCCGCAACCCCAAGGATGGTAAGCCCGGCAAGAAAGGCCCCGCTGACGGCAAACCCGTCACCCCGCCCGAAACGGTGATTGAATAGTTGCCGCCAGAGCCCGCCGCCAACGACAGTCCTTCTGGCGCGGTGGCGCCTAAGTAGCTATCCCACAGTTGATTACAGTAAGTCCTATGCTTGAATTTAAGCATAGGACTTTGTTTAATCTTCTGATTTATAGATAGTTAGTCGCCACCCTGCGTGTATCGTCATGAAAAACGTTTACCAAAAAAGTAAAAGGGTTCTGAAAGAAGCTGGTGTTTTCGTTATTTCCTCAGGGAGAGGATTTTATATTGCAAGGCTTTTCCTATCTTTGTATATATGAAATCGACTTTTCATAGTCTTCTTTTTCTGATCCTCCTCGTTCTTCTTGTGGGAGGATGTACCATTCCACACAAAGAGGCAGATGGGGTAGAATCGTTATATTTTAATGATTGGAATACACTTTTTCTTTGGTATTGCAAATCACCAGAATACGATCCGGCTTATCCCGTGGCCCTGATTGAACCCTTATTTGATGTCACTTACTGTCGGAATTATCATTGGGTATCATCTGATTACAATTATTATCCGGAATTTGATGGTCAGTTTGACGATGAGGCATCTGCTATCGCCGGTAATCTGTTGACAGACGAACTTTTGAATTCACTTCCGATTGACAAACTGATTGAGATTGGGTGGTGTGACGAGAACTTTTCCCTACAGGAAGATCTGGCGATGACTCGAGAATACTGTGTCAGTCTGCGCTGGCGTCCGGCTCCGGACAGCCTCTGTAACATTCTTCTGTATTCGGGATATCGTTATGGCATACTGGCTTACGGTTCTGGCGAATTCTCTTCAAAAAAGGCAGGGCACAAACACACCACAATCGTCATTACAGTTGTCGATTCTGTTGAGAAAAAGTTTCTCTTCAGCGCCATTAGCAATTTGAATAAGTTACCAACTCGGCCTAAGACGATCCGAAAACAGGTAAGACGTATCGCCAAGATTCTGAAAACCCCTGTACGATAATACCCCCTTTTTTGTAGCGAAAGAGTTTATTTGCATTTTTTTGCTTCCGTGCTAGTCCAGCTTCAGCACCGCCATGAAGGCCGATTGGGGAACCTCTACCTGGCCGATCTGGCGCATGCGCTTCTTGCCGGCCTTCTGCTTCTCCAACAGTTTGCGTTTTCGCGTGATGTCACCGCCGTAGCACTTGGCGGTTACGTCTTTGCGCACCTGGCGCACCGTTTCGCGGGCGATGATCTTGGCGCCGATGGCGGCTTGGATGGCCACATCGAACTGCTGGCGCGGGATGAGCTCCTTCAGCTTCTCGCAAATCTTGCGACCGAACTCGTAGGCGTGGTCCTGGTGGATCAGCGTGGAGAGGGCGTCGGCCGGCTCACCGTTGAGCAGGATGTCCAGTTTCACGAGCTTGGCCGGGCGGAAGCCGATGATATGGTAGTCGAAGGAGGCGTAGCCCTTCGAGATGGATTTCAGTTTGTCGTAAAAGTCGAAGACAATCTCCGAGAGCGGCATTTCGTAGTTGAGCTCCACACGGTCGGCCGTCAGGTAGTGTTGGCTGGTCAGCGTGCCGCGCTTATCCAGACAGAGCTTCATGATGGCACCGTAAAACTCTGATTTAGAGATAATCTGCGCGCGGATATAAGGCTCTTCGATATGATCGATCAGCGTGGGGGCCGGTAGGCCGGAAGGGTTGTGCACGTCGAGGCAGGCGCCCTGGGTGGTATATACCTTATAGGAGACGTTCGGCACCGTGGTGACCACATCCATGTCGAACTCGCGGAAGAGACGCTCCTGTACGATCTCGAGGTGCAGCAGACCCAGGAAGCCGCAGCGAAAACCGAATCCCAGCGCGAGCGAACTCTCCGGCTCGAACACCAGCGAAGCGTCGTTCAGCTGGAACTTTTCCAGCGAGGCGCGCAGATCTTCGTATTCATCGGCCGAGACGGGGAACATACCGGCATAGAGCATCGGCTTCACGTCCTCGAATCCCGCGATGGCGGTGGTGCAGGGCCGCTCAGTGTGCGTGATGGTATCGCCCACCTTCACCTCGACCGCCGTCTTGATGCCGGAGATGATGTATCCTACTGAACCGCAGGGAATTTCATCCCTCGGGCAGAGCTTCATTTTGAGCGCGCCCACCTCGTCGGCCACATACTCCTTGCCGGTGTTGACGAACTTCACCTTGTCGCCCGCGCGGATGCTACCGTTCTCCACCTTGAAGTAGGCGATGATGCCGCGGAACGAGTTGAAAACCGAGTCGAAAATGAGGGCCTGGAGCGGGGCATCCGGATCGCCTTTAGGGGCGGGAATGCGGTCCACGATGGCATCCAGCACGGCCGGAACACCTTCGCCGGTGCGCGCGCTGACCAGCAGCACATCCTCCGGCTCGCAGCCGATCAGATCCACCACCTGGTCGCGCACCACATCCACCATGGCCGCTTCCATGTCAATCTTGTTGAGCACCGGAATGATCTCCAGATCGTGCTCGATTGCCAGATAGAGGTTGGAAATGGTCTGGGCCTGAATGCCTTGCGTGGCATCCACCACCAGCAGTGCGCCCTCGCAGGAAGCAATCGCACGCGACACTTCGTAGGAGAAGTCCACGTGACCCGGCGTGTCGATCAGGTTCAGGATAAAGGTCTCACCGCCACGCTTGTACTCCATCTGGATGGGGTGGCTCTTGATGGTGATGCCCTTCTCGCGCTCGAGATCCATCGAATCCAGCACCTGCGCCTCCATGTCGCGCTGCTCCAGCGTGTGGGTCAGCTCCAACAACCGATCGGCCAACGTGCTTTTGCCGTGGTCGATATGGGCGATGATGCAGAAATTCCGGATGTTCTTCATAGCGGCTGCAAAAATACGAAAAAACCCTCTCGCCGCCAAAAGGGAACGTTAGTCGTCCGTGACGCGTTTGACGCGGGTTTTGATGCCGTTCCAGAGATCGACGAGTTCATCCTCAATCTTTCCTTCCGTTTGGACACCCTTTTCCAGACGTTCGTATTTCTTGCGGCATTCGGGGCTGCAGAAGACCTGTTCGGGGTTGGCTTTGACAAAGGTCGTGTCGCAGATCGGGCAGGTGAGGGTGGTGCCGACCGGGGCCTGGCGGTTGATGTCCACCACCCGTTCGTATTTGTTCCACAGTTTCTTAACGGCGGATTCGCGGGTGACTCCCTTGTAGATGGCAAGCCCGATCAGCAGGACGATGGCGGTCCAAATGATACTGGAAAGGATTTTCTTCATAGTCGGCAAGTTTTGAAGCGTCTCCGGCAAATTTACAACTATTTCGCGTATCTTTGCATACTATGTTCGCGGAAAAGCGCCACAACTCTCTCCGGCGGGCCTTCGTCGCCATCGCTCTGCTGCTCAGTGCGGCAGCGCCGCTCCGTGCGCAATATGAATCGTTCGGCACCGAGCCGCTCAAAATCCAATGGCGCCAGCTGCAGGGGGAGAACTATTCCGTGATCTATCCGCAGGGGCTGGATTCCCTGGCGCGCCGCTACCTCTATCTGTTCGAGTCCTCCCGTGCGCAGGCGGGCGATCTGCTGCGCATCGAGGTACCTCGGGTGCCGCTCATCCTGCATCCGTATGCCCTCTCCAAGGTCAGCAGCCCGACGTGGGCGCCCAAGCGGCTGGAACTCTTCCCTACGCCGGGCAACGCGGAGCACTTCGCGCTGAACTATGATCGCTACCTGGCGCTGCGCAACAACGTGCGGTTGGCCTACATGGGCCATTACCAAACCTACGCTTTCAATGTGCTGCGCTATGTCTATGGCCAACAGTCGGTTGCCTTTGGCATCGGCTTTAAGCCGACCGTCTGGCAGGCCATGTCGTCCGCCGATTCGTTCGTATCGGACGTCACCCTTTCGGGCGCAGGCCGCAATGCGGAATACCTGATGTTCTGGAGGGCCGCTTTCGTGACGGGCGACAGGCGCATCTACGACCACTGGCACTTTGGTTCCTACCAAAATTATATGCCGAACGACAAGTCGATGGGCTACCTGTTGGTCTCGGACATCCGCCTCTATGCCGACAAGTACCACGGCATTGGCGATGCACTGACCATCCAGATGCGCGACTGGTGGGACCTCTTCGGTGTGTGGAACCGAAGCTTCCTAGAGGCCACGGGGCGCACGGTACGCAAGCATTGGCGTAATGTGGCAAGTAACTATGCGCCAATGTGGTACGACCAAGATTTGCAGCGCGCACCCTTCACGATTTTTGAGCCGCTGGCCGATGTGCCGGCCATTTATACCGACTTCCGCAACCTGGCACCGACCGCGAACGGCCTTTTCGCCACGCAGTCGGGCTACAACCATGCGAACCGACTCATCCGGTTGGACGACTCCGGTAAAGCACACCGTCAGCGGGCCTTCTCGCAGCAGGCGAGCCGGATCGTGACGGATGGCGGCAAGCTCTACTGGTCGGAAATCGTGCCGGATGCCCGCTATGAACTGGTGGAGTATTCCGTGCTGCGCAGCTATGACACAAAATCGCACCGCACCCGCACCCTGACGCACCGCACGCGACTTTTTAACCCCTCCGTATCGCCGGAAGGTGACCGGCTCTGGGCGGTGGAATACCTGCCTGAAGGGGGTTCTGCAGCCGTTTTGCTGGATGCCGCTACGGGGCGCGAGCGGTTCCGGCTGGATGCCTCGCAGGGCTGCCGACTGGTGGAAGTGCTGCAGGTGGATGACATGCTCTACGCCACCGGCATCACAGAGGAAGGAATGTCGCTGCTGCGGATCTCACCCACCGCGGGCGAAGGTACCTGCGCGGATGACTCTTGCGGCGATGCCGCATCTTCCTGGCAGACCTGTATTGCACCGCAGAACAGCTATTTGCAACAACTTTCGCGCTTGGGCGGCGATCTCTGTTTCGTCTCCGACCAGGACGGTGTCAACAGCATTTATAAGTATGTCGTGGCCGACGGCCGGGTGACGGAAATCGTCCACTCCCGTTTCGGCGCCTTCAATCCGGTAGTCTCCGACGACGCACTCTACTGGTCCGACTACAGTGCAAAGGGTCATCGTCCCGTCCGCGCGCAGCTCGCGGCGCTTGATGCGCGTCCGGCAACCCTGTCCGGCGACCGTGCCGGCGCCTTCCGGATTGCCGACCGCGAGGCGGCCCAGGCCGCCGCGCCGCTCGCCGCCGCAGCCCTCACCCCGGAACAGGATGCCGCTCTGCTGGCCTCCATCGATACCCTCACGGAGCAACCCTACAACCGCGGCACGAACCTTTTCAAGATCCATTCGTGGGCACCTTTCTATGCTTCGGTCAGCCGCGCGATGGCCTCCAAGTTCGAGCCCATCTACCAGCTGATTACCCCAGGTTTTACACTGCTTTCCCAGAATGAGTTGGGCACGGCGGTCGCTTCGCTGGGCTACGGCTGGCATTATGCGCGCTACCAGAAAGGCAGCCCGCGCCACAGTTTCCACTCCGCCCACTTCTCGATGACCTACAGCGGGTTGTATCCGGTCTTCGACTTTAATGTGGATTTCAACGACCGCTACTGCAACAATGTTATTCTGGGTGGAGACCCCGTCAGTTCCCCGCAGACCGATTTCAACACGACCAACCCTTCACTGGACATCTCGCTGCGTACCTCCATCCCCTGGGATTTCAGCCGGGGTGGCTGGCAGCGCGGCCTGACGCCCGAACTGACGCTCTACTACAGCAACGACCATATCCAGGATTTCAGCAAGGCCAAGTTCCAGGATATTCCGCTCTTGGGTTGGACAGCCGGTCTTTCCGGATATACACGGCTGGAAAAGGCACGCCGCCATCTCTCTCCCCGGCTGGGTCTGGGCGGGGCGGTCCGCTATTCGGAAGCGGGCTGGCGTTCCGATGACGGCGCTTTGAGCAAGGTGCTCTCCACGCGGCTCTACGGCTGGCTACCGGGCATCCTGCCTTCGCACAGCCTCCGGCTCGATGCGCAAGGATGGCGCGACTATGGCCTTTACAATAGCACTTCCGCCATCGGCGGTGTAGACCGGTTGCGTCCCCGCTTCCCGCGCGGCTACGAATCGGCCCTTGCCAAGAATCTGAACCTGGAAGGGGTGGCTTCCGCTTCACTTGATTATGGTTTTACTATCCCGCTGGGCGACGTAACCTGGCCCTGGCTCTACTATCTGATGCGTCTGCAGGTGGTGCCTTTCGCAGATGTGGCGGTTGCTCACTCCGTGACGCCGCTACCGGCTGGTAAAGTGCTGGACGATAAAGTTTTGCGGCTCAATCAAAGTGCGCCTGTTCCGCTGTACGGTTACAGGCAACTCTTCACCTCCTTTGGTGCGGATATCCTGGTCAACGCCCACTTCTTCCGCATCGGTGCTGAACTGAATTTGGGTGTCCGAGTGGCCTTCCCGTACAATGCCACTCCGTCCACCACGACGGCTGGCACCTCCAGCGCGAGCGGCGCCGGTCCCGGCTCCTATCCGCTGGGCGGCACTGACGGCTTCCGCGCCCCCGCCATCTCCTTCATCCTCTCCAACAATCTGTAAGGTCCCCAATCCTAGTTCTCACCTGTCATCCGGGCGTTTGCAATTCTTCCTTTTGTTGGTTATATTTGCAAAGATCCGTGGAGACGTATTTTGCCTTTGGGACCGTTATTAGTATAGAACGACAACTACGAATACCAATGAAAAAGAAACTGATTACAGTTGGAAGGGCATTGTTGAGCGCTTTGTTGGCGCTGCTGGGCTTCTCGGGTTGTGAAGATCCTAATCCTACGATCGGCCCGGATGCATATGGACCGCTCTATGCAGACTTTCGCTACCAGGGCACGGAGACCAACGCTCCCTATACGGTCCCTGCTTCGGATATGATAGAAATCTCTTCTGCAGACAATGCAGAACTAACCCCCCACGTCGAATAATCAAGTATCATGAAAACGAGAGTCATCAAAGCCGGACGCGCGGTGCTGGGTTTTATTCTGGCACTGTTGGGTTTTTCGGGCTGTGAATATATCGGTCGGGTCGAGTACGGCTGTCCGCATGCAGACTATAAGCTTCAGGGAACCGTGACCGATGCCAAGACCAAGCAGCCCGTCAAGAACATTCGCGCGGTGTTTTGTTCCGGCGGACTGGACGCTGAGTATAGCTACAAGGATACCCTCTATACGGACGAGTCCGGAAAGATTGAGCGGGATTATCCCTCGATGACAATAGACCATACCCGCCTCCAGGTACTGCTTGAAGATATAGACGGGGATGAAAACGGCAGTTACGAAACACTGCTTCTGGAGAAGGAGAACCTGCCCGTCGAGCAAGTCAAGAAAGGGGACAAACACTGGTATCAGGGCTCCTTCACCATCACCGCCGACGCTGAACTCAACGAGTATATTCCCCCGGTGAAGTAATGTCCCGCCCTGCAGTCTCCCGACTCGGCTTGCGTCGCCGTCTAGCGCTGAATCTTGCCGACAATCTCCGGAAATCCTATGTCAGGGAACATCCCCTGCGCCAGCTTTTCTGGGAGTGCACCCTGCGCTGCAACCTTGCCTGTCGGCATTGCGGCAGCGACTGCAAAGTGACGGCCGGATGTAAGGACATGCCCATCGAAGATTTCGCGCGGGTGCTGGACAGCGTTGTAGCGGCCACCGATCCCCACCGTGTGATGGTGATTGTTTCGGGCGGCGAACCGCTGATGCGGCGCGACCTGGAGCGTTGCGGCCGCCTCATCTACGAAAAGGGCTTTCCCTGGGGGATGGTCACCAACGGATACGCATTGACCTCGGCGCGCTACAATGCGCTGCTGCAGAGCGGCTTGCGGGCCATTACCATCTCACTGGACGGTCTTCGGGAGAATCACGACTGGATGCGCGGCTGCGAAGGCTCGTTCGAGCGGGCCGTTGCCGCCATCCGGATGGTGGCCAACCCCACGGCCGGCCAGCAGGCGCGGTTCGGCGCGATTGCCTTCGATGTGGTGACCTGCGTGAACCGCCGCAACTTCGCCCAGCTCCCGCAAATCCGGGACCTCCTGGTTGATGCCGGCGTAAAGGAGTGGCGCCTCTTCACGGTGTTTCCGGCAGGCCGCGCCGCCAGTGATCCGGAGTTAAAACTCACGCCGGAAGAGTTCCGCGGCCTGCTGGACTTCATCAAGGCCAACCGCAAAGGCGGCCCAATCAAGGCATCCTACGGTTGCGAAGGCTTCCTTGGCCGCTACGAGGGCGATGTCCGCGACGGCTTTTTCTTCTGCCGCGCCGGCGTTTCGGTGGGCGGCGTGCTGAGCGACGGCAGCATCTCGGCCTGCACCAGCATCCGCGCCGACTACCATCAGGGCAACATCTACCAGGATGACTTCATGGAGGTGTGGAACAGCCGCTTCCAACCCTATCGCGACCGCGCCTGGATGCGAAAAGGTGACTGCGCCGACTGTCCCCAGTGGAAACATTGCGAAGGCGGCGGAATGCACCTGCGCGACGCCTCCGGCAACCTTCTCTTCTGTCATTACCGCCGACTATTGGGTTAACCGTCACCCCACCCGCGCTTCACTTCAGACCGTGGCTACTGTCCCGTTTTGAGTGCCACTAGCCTCGAAAACCCGGGGTAAACGAGGCTACTCCCCCAATTTTTGGGACACTAGCCATTGTTGCCGTCGCCCAGGCAAAGTTGCAGGAAACCGGCTTTTAGCGAATCACCCAGGCGTTAGCCACGGGGCGTTCGCCGGCGGAGTCGAAGGTGCGGTTGTCGCAGGGATGGTTGACAATCGCATCGCGGACCACCATCGTGGAAGAGCCGCCGCCATCCAGGTTGATGGCATCGGTGCAGCCCAGCCAGATCATAATCTGTTGAAGTTCAGCCATTGTGAGGCCGGCTGCCTTGGCGTTGCGGCCGTCGGCCACCAGAAAAACTAGCGTACCGTCGTCCCGGATGCCGAAGGCGGTGCGGGGATGCCGGTTGGAATTGAACTTGAAGGGGTGAAGGTCGCTGCGCATGCCGTCGAGCAGCAGCATCGGCCCGCAAGTCAGGACCGTTTCACCGGAAAGCGTCTCCTCATATTCCCGTTCCGGGCCGAACCCGGTCACGATGGAGAAGCGCCCTTCGCGTACGACGATAGCGCCGCTGCGCTGCGGATCCCGCCGGAAGTTCTCGACGGGTGCATTTTCACTGACAATCACGCTGTTAATCCGGGAGAAAGTGGAACCGCCATAGGGGGCTTTCATGTGGAAAAACGAGCCGTTCACTGCGGCCAGTGCACCCGCCTCTAGGCCAAGTGCCGAGGTAAGCGCCAGCGTGCCTTTGGCCGCTGCCACCAGGATGCATTCCCGCTCGGGCGCCACGGTCAGAACCGAAAGAAACTGGTTGGATCCGAAGAGGCTACCGTCCGAAATCGCGCATTGCTGCAGCATCAGGCCGTTGTCGATAAAAGTCTCCTGCCAGGGCCCCCGGAGGAACGCCAGCGAGTCGGCATCGGCCCCTGCGGCGCGCATCGGCAGCAGCGCAAAAACGGCCGCCAAAGCCAGTAATAATACTTTCTGTTTCATAGTTTCCACAAAGATAGAAAAAAGTTTGTACCTTTGCCCGTTACTGAGATATGGTGTAATGGCAGCACTAGAGATTTTGGTTCTCCCAGTCCAGGTTCGAATCCTGGTATCTCAACATTAATACTAAACTGCACTATTTTGGAACCTCCGAGTTGCAATACCCCGCTGATCAGTGACAGCCCCGACGGGCCGTTACGATGCTCCGTGCAGCGTTTTCACCCGAACACACGCAACGCAGCCACCCCGGAAAAGGGCGGTCGCCGCGTCATATAACCCGAACATTTCAACCATTTATGGCACTATACCTTACCAAAGAACTTGACAATGACGCCAAAATTTATGTTTGGCACATTACGGAGTCCGAACAGGAACTCAGGGAGAACACGTCCATCCCAGACGATGAACTCGAAGAACTGACGTTCCTCAAAAGCGAAGCCCGCCGGAAGGAGAAACTGGCGGAGCGGGCCCTGCTCAACACCATTTTTGAAGACGAGCGGGTCTATCTGGGCCACCATGACAACGGCAAGCCTTATCTCCAAAACCTCGCCACCGAGATCAGCATCTCGCACACCAACGACTATGTGGCCATCATCCTGCATCCCGACGAGGCCCTGGGCATCGACATCGAGCGGCTGGACCGCGACTTCTCGGCCGTAGAGAAGAAAGCTCTCTCCGAGGATGAGCTGGACGATCTTTCCGACCGTCACCGCTCTCTGCAGTTGGCCATCTACTGGTGCGCCAAGGAAGCCATCTACAAACGTATGTCCATTAACGGCGTGGACTTCGCCGAGCAGATCGAGGTGGAGCGCTTCAACCCGCACGACGAGGGCGAGATCGATGCCACCTTCTACTACAAGGACGGCACGGAAGAGGAGTTTGAACTGGAGTACATGACTTTTGACAACCACGTAATGGTTTGGGTGGTAGGTTAATATGAAAAACTTTGTAGAAGAACTCAAGTGGCGCGGGATGATCCACGACATCACCCCGGGTACGGAAGAAGAACTGAAGAAGGGCCCCATGTCGGCCTATGTGGGTATCGACCCCACGGGCGACAGCCTGCACATCGGCCACCTCGTGAGCATTATGATCCTGAAGCACTTCCAGGCCTGCGGCAACAAGCCCTTCGCCCTGGTGGGTGGCGCCACCGGCATGATCGGCGACCCCTCGATGAAGAGTGCGGAGCGCAACCTGCTGGACGAGGCCACCCTCGCGCACAACGTGGAGTGCATCAAAGCCCAGCTCTCCCGCTTCCTGGATTTCGAGAGCGACGCGCCCAACAAGGCCGAACTCGTGAACAACTACGACTGGATGAAGGACTACACCTTCATCAACTTCACCCGCGATATCGGCAAACTCATCACGGTCAACTACATGATGAGCAAGGATTCCGTGAAGAAGCGCCTCAGCCGCGATTCGAGCGAGGGCATGAGCTTCACCGAATTCACCTACCAGCTGCTGCAGGGCTATGATTTCCTCTGGCTCTACCAGCACCGCGACGTCCACCTGCAGCTCGGCGGCGCGGACCAGTGGGGCAACATCACCACCGGTGCGGAGCTCATCCGCCGCGTGCTGGGCAAAGAGGCGCACGCCCTGACCTGCCCGCTGATCACCAAGGCGGACGGCGGCAAGTTCGGCAAGACCGAAAAGGGCAACATCTGGCTCGACGCGGAGCGCACCAGCCCCTACCAGTTCTACCAGTTCTGGCTGAATGTCAGCGACGTGGATGCCGAGCGCTATATCAAGATCTTCACGATGCTCGACCGCGAGACCATCGAGTCCGCCATCGAGAACCACCGCGCCTGCCCGGAGCGCCGCGAGCTCCAGAAACTGCTGGCGCGCGAGGTGACCGTCATGGTCCACGGCGAGGCGGAATACGAGAATGCCGTCAAGGCCTCCCAGATGCTCTTTGGCAAGGCCACGGCCGACGACCTCCGCAGCCTGGACGAAAAGACCTTCCTGGCCGTGTTCGACGGCGTCCCCACCTTCGAAATCAGCCGCGCCGACCTGCCGCTGAACATCCTCGAAGCGCTGGCCGTCCGCACCCAGGTCTTCCCCTCCAAGGGCGAGGCCCGCAAGATGATCCAGGGCAACGGCTTCTCCGTCAACAAAGAGAAGTTCACCGACCCGAACGGCAGCCTCACGGAGGCCGACATCATCGACGGTAAGTACATTCTGGTCCAGAAGGGCAAGAAAGACTATTACATCCTAATCGTTCGTTAAAACCCATCCATCATGGAAGCACCCCAGTCCACCCGTCAGCTCAAAGTAGCCCGTGAAATCCAGCGCGACCTCGCAGAAATCATCCGCAGCCGCGGAATGGCCGCCTACGACGGCGCCATGGTGACGGTGAGCGGGGTCAAGATCAGCTCCGACCTGGCGCAGGCCCGCGTCTATGTGAGCATCTTCCCGTCGGCCAAGCAGAAGCCGGTGATGGAGAAACTGGAGAACGAGAACCACGCCCTGCGCGGCGCACTCGGCCGGATGGTGGCCAAGCAGCTCCGGATCGTGCCGGAACTGGAATTCTTCCTCGACGACTCGTTGGATTACGTCGAGCACATTGACGAACTGCTCAAAAAGTGATGAACCTGCCGGGTTTCATAGCCAGGCGGTATCTCTTTGCCCGGAAGTCGCACAATGTCATCAACATTGTCTCCGGCATCTCGGCGGCCGGCATCGCCACGGGGTGCGCGGCGCTTATCATCATCCTCAGCATCTACAACGGATTCGATTCGATTATCCGCTCGCTCAGCGACAGCCATACGCCGGACCTGCTGATCCAGTCGGCCGACGGGCGGCGGTTCAATCCGGATGCGGAACCCGTCGCGGCGCTGCGCGCGGAACCCGGTGTGCGCACCATCTGTGGCACGTTGGAAGAGAAGGTTTACCTGCGTTACGGCGAGCGGCAGTGCGTGGCCACGGCAAAAGGGGTAGATGTTGAATACCAGCAGGTTACCGGACTGCAAGACTACCTGACGGAAGGAACCTTCACCTTGGTGGACAGCACCGACCGGCCCGGTGCGGTGATCGGCCGCACGCTGGCGCTCGAACTCGGGTTGCGCCCGGTCTTCCTCACGCCGCTGGAGGTCTGGTTCCCTTCGCGCACCGCGGAAATCTCGCTGCTCGATCCCTTCTCCGCGCTGCACCGCGAAGTGCTGGAGCCGTGCGGCATCGTCTCGCTGGAGCAGGCCTTTGACAAGAAATACGTCTTCGTGCCGCTGGCCACCCTCCGCACGCTGCTCGAAGAGCCCGAAAATGTCTCGGCCGTTGAGGTTTACTTCGCCCCGGAGGCCCTCTCGCGCAGCGGACTGGTCCCGGCCGCGCGGCAGAAACAGATTGCGGCTTCGCTGGGCCCCGGCTACACGGTCAAGAACCGCCACCAGCAGAATGACACCATCTATAAGTTGCTCTCCTACGAGAAGATAGCTATCTACGTGATCCTGCTCTTCATCGTGCTGATTATCTCCTGCAACATCTTCGGCTCACTCTCCATGCTGGTCATCGAAAAGCAGGCCGACGTGCAGATTCTCGAATCGATGGGGGCCGACCGCAAACTCACGCGCGGAATCTTCGTCCGCGAAGGGTGGTACATCTCGCTGCTCGGGGTGGCCATCGGCACGGCCGTGGGGCTGCTGGTCTGCCTCCTGCAGCAGCAGTTCGGCTTTGTCAAGATGCCCGGCAACTTCGTGGTGGACGCCTACCCTGTGGTTGTCCGCTGGGCCGACGTCCTGATCACCGTCGCCTCCGTCTCCCTGATCGGCTGGCTCGCCGCCCGCCTCGCCCGCGCCTGAGAGAGAAGTTTTTGGTTTTCTTTAATAATTTATTAAATTTGTACCCAGGTTCCCGAATTTCATAGGAAAATCGGACTTAATCACCATATAATTTAATATACATGTATAAGCGAATCTTCGACATAGAAAACCAACTGGATGAAGGAATGTTCCTCTTTGGAGCACGCCAGGTGGGCAAATCCACACTCTTGAAGGAACGATTCCCGGACGCCATCTACTATGACCTGCTGATTGATTCGGTCCGCAAGGCGTTCAAGCGCAACCCGGACTCATTCAGGGAGGCGCTGCTTGCCAAACCTACCGGAACGCTGGTGATTGTAGATGAAATCCAGAAAGTGCCCGAACTGCTGGATGCCGTCCATTGGCTGATGGTGAACCGGGGCCTGCATTTCATTCTCAGCGGTTCAAGCGCCAGGAAACTCAAGAAGTCCGGAGCCAACACCCTCGGAGGCCGGGCGAATCCCAGGACACTGTTTCCTCTCGTCTGGAAGGAGGTAACGGATTTCCAGATAGACAAGGCTGTCCAGAACGGAATGATTCCCCGTCATTATATGGCAGATGATGCCACGGACCGGCTGGAGGGATATGTGGAGGTCTATCTTCGTGAAGAAATCCGTGACGAAGCCGCCGTCCAGGACGCCGAAGCATTTGAACAGTTTATGGAAGCAGCCGCCATTTCTGACGGTGAGATGATCAACTATGCCAATATCGCCAGCGACTGCGGTGTTGCGGCAAAGACCGTCAAGGCTTACTATCAGATTCTGAAAGACACCCTGATGGGATATGAGATTCCGGCCTACACGAAGGTGGTCAAGCGGAAAGTGGTCCAGGCCCCTAAGTTTTACTATTTTGACGTGGGGCTGGCCAACTACCTGATGGGCAGGTACCACCTCAAGCGTGGCTCTGACGATTACGGACATGCTTTCGAGCACTTTGTTATGCAGGAAATCATAGCTTATCGCGGGTACTACCGCCGCAGGGAGAAGATATCCTACTGGCACACCTACAACAACCAGGAAGTGGACGCCGTCATTGGTGATGCCAAAGTGGCCATTGAGATTAAATCCAGCGAGGAGGTGAAAACCCGCCACAAGAACGGACTGAAGGCCTTCAAGGAAGAGCATCCGGACTGCCGCTTGATTCTCGTTTCCCTTGACCCGATTACCCGGCCGTCCGGAGACATTGAACTTCTCTATGTCTATGATTTCCTGAAGATGCTCTGGAACGGTGAAATCTTCTGACCCTCCGCCCGCCTCACCCGCTGAGGTAACATTTGATATTCTGGTTTATTTTCCTTATTTTTAGAATGAAACAGTTATCGATAAAAGCCCTATTTAAAAGTGTTGCTCATATCGCAGGTTGGACAATAGTAGGCGTTATAACGGTAACACTATGGTTTAATATTATCATTGGATTAATATGGGATGACTCAAAAAGCCTGGGAGGGTGGTATAGATACGACAGGGAAAACTATGGAGTCTTTAAAAAGATTTATATAGATGGTGGACCGGTAGTTTTGGAAGGATATATGACTAAATATGGTTACGACAGAAAGAACATCATCCTGCTTACTAGGGATTTAAAAACATGTGATACCGTATACTGGATTGTTACGAAGTCTTCCGGTGATACAATCTCTTTTAGAGATTCATTGCAGTTTGCCGCAGAATTAGCTGACAGGGGAATAGATTTGGAATTTAAAGAACTCTCCAGATACGTCAATCCATATAACAGGTATGAGAAATAATCTGTAAGTTTGCTATCTTTGCCCTCCCAATGGCTGGAAAGAATCAAATCATAGAAGACTTCACCCGCAGCGAATACAAGCAGGGTTTCGAGACGGATATCGCACAGGAATTCGTCCCGAAGGGTCTCAACGAAGACATTATCCGGCTGATTTCCGCCAAGAAGGAGGAACCCGCGTGGCTGCTCGAATTCCGGCTGGACGCATTCCGCAAGTGGCAGAAGATGGAACTCCCTACCTGGGGCCACCTGACCATTCCGCCGATTGATTTCCAGGACATCATCTACTACGCGGCACCCCGCAAACCCAAGACCGCCAGCGAGATAGACCCCGAACTGGAGAAGACCTTCGACAAGCTGGGCATCCCGCTCAACGAACGTGCGGCCCTCAGCGGCATGGCGGTGGACGCCGTCTTCGATTCTGTTTCGGTCAAGACCACCTTCAAGGAGACGCTGGCGGAAAAGGGCATCATCTTCTGCTCCTTCTCCGAGGCGGTGCGTGACTATCCCGACCTGGTGCGCAAGTACCTGGCGAGCGTGGTTCCTTCGGGAGACAACTTCTATGCGGCGCTCAACGCGGCGGTCTTCAGTGACGGTTCGTTCTGCTACATCCCGAAAGGGGTGCGCTGCCCCATGGAACTCTCCAGCTATTTCCGCATCAACGCGCGCGGCACCGGCCAGTTCGAGCGTACGCTCATCGTGGCCGACGAAGGGTCTTATGTGAGCTATCTTGAAGGCTGCACGGCTCCGCGCCGCGACGAATCGCAGCTCCACGCGGCCGTGGTCGAAATCGTTGTGGAGAAAGACGCGGAGGTGAAATACTCAACCGTCCAGAACTGGTATCCCGGCGACGCCGAGGGCCGCGGCGGCATCTACAACTTCGTGACCAAGCGCGGCCTGTGCAAGGGCAGCGGCAG
>JBGUJZ010000007.1:0-42696 GCA_045114175.1 Bacteroidales bacterium
GTCTCGTCGATATTATGGAAGGTGCCCTTTGTAATCCAAAGGACAAGCACCAACACGAAGATGCCCACGGCCTTGTATTCTTCGGCCTTCATCTTGCCCATAGCCTTCAGCTCTTCTTTCAGACGGTCCAACCCACCTTCAATTTGTGGCACCTGCTCCTCTTTCTTCATCGGGAAGAAGACATAGGTACCCAGCAACAAGCCTATCACGAGAATCAAGGCACTCATCGGACCGCAAGAGACGAGCCAGTCGGCATAGCCGAAGTCGCAACTGCCGACGAAGCCCGCGATTAATGAAATGGCGAGCAGGTGAGCGCCGCTACCTGTGTAGAACGCATTGGCACCGATGTTCACCTGGAAGAGGTTCTGGATGACGAGGTTACGGCCGAAATTGTTGCGGTTGCCGTTGGAGGCACCATAGATGGCACACACCGTCATGAAGATGGGCAGCATGATGGTGGCCTTCACCGTGGTGGCAGAGATAAAGGCCGACAACACCAAATTAATGATCAAGAAACTCCAAAGCACACCTTTGGCGCTCTTGCCGAACTTGATGACGAAGGCCAAGGCCAATCGCTTGGCGAACTGCGTCTTGACCAGCATACTCGCCAAAACGAAGGAAAGGATATTCAGCCACATCACAGGGTGACCGAGTTGGGCCAAGGCCTCCTTTTGTGTGGTGACGTTACAGAGCACGATGCCGAGGATGATGAACAGCGAAGTGAGGTAGTTGGGGATGGCCTCCGTCATCCAGAGGATCAGGCTGGCTACAAAGATGGCCAGCATGGCATAATTGGCGCGGATGAAGCCGTCCAGACCGAGCACGCCTAGCCGCTTCTGTGCGGTGGCAGCCAGTCCGGTGGGATCCAGATTGTCGATGAAACCGATATGGCAGAACCAGCAGATCCATACAAAGGCGAGAATCGCCAGCGGGCCGCCGAGCCGCGCCATCCAAATCTCGAATTTGGATTTCTGCATCTTGGGAAGTTTCTCGATGCGGTAATTGTTCATATCCAGCAGGTCGAATTCCTTCGCCGCTGCTTTTTTCTCTTCTGCCATAGGTTATATCTTTATTGGTAACTGACGGAGGTCAGGCGACTGGTATCGTCGCAAACGAACCAGAACTTCTTGTGCGTAACGTCTTTGCAGAAACCTTCCGGCTTCTGGACGAAAGAGATGTCGTAGGTATGCAGAACCGTTCCGTCGGTTTTCAGGTGTGTCAGTTTCTTGGTTTTGGCGTCCGTAATCCAGAGGGTGCCGTCTTCCTGGTCGTACAGAAGATCGGAAAGGCTGGTGGCCCAGTCGGCATCGAATGCGGTTGCCCACTCTTTGGTGGTCAGGGAATAGGAATAGACGCGCTTGGGCTTGCTTTGGTTGGCGATGTATAACACGCCATTGCCGGCGGCAATGCCCTCATAGCCCTGATTATCCTCCGAATTGGCCTCCTTGGGGCCTGTGGAAACCAGGGTGATGGTTGTGTGGTCGGCGCCCAGCAGATACACTTCGCGGTAGCGCTCCTCACAGACGTACAGTTTGCCGTCTGCGGCGAGGGCGATGCCCTCAAGGTCCACCTTGCTGCGACCGTCCGGATTGGGAACGGTATACGTGTTCTTGAGCTGTCCGTCCAAGCCAAATTCATAGATGTGGCCGTTGTCTTCCGCCACGAGCAGGCCGTCGCCGGTCTCGTGCATACAGATGGCGGAGAGTCCCTCCAACTTGGTTTCAAAAGAGGAGGGGGTGCCTAATGTATAGGCCTTGTATTCAGGGGTATCGCTGCCTCCTGACGGGTCGTCATCCCTGAGACATGCGCTCAGGGATACGACCGCCAGAATGCATACGAATAAGCGTTTGAAAGACATTACTTCCAATTCTTATAAGGGTTTTTCATCAACATGGAGTTGAAGTACTTGGGATCGCCGGTGACCTCTTCGCCAAGCCATGCGGGCTTGTCGAAAGGCTCGTTCTCGTCGGTGAGTTCAACTTCAGCGACGGTCAGGCCGTCGTTGTCGCCGTAGAACTCATCCACTTCCCAGGTGTGCTTGCCGTCGGTGTTCTTCACCAGATAGCGGGTCTTGTCGATTACACCGGGTTCAGCGAGCTCAAGAAGTTGTTTGACCTCTTCCACAGGAATTTCCTTCTCCCACTCGAAGCGGGCCGCGCCGGAAGCGTTGCCGATGCCTTTGATGGTAATGAAACCCTTCTCGCCCTTGACGCGGATGCGGACCGTGCGCTCAGGAACACTGCAGAGGTAGCCCTGCGTGATGCGGGTTGCCTTGAAAGCCTCGGGCTTGAAATCGCCCTTTACGAGGAATTTCTTCTCAATTTCCTGTGCCATGGTACTATTCGTTAGCAAGGGGTTTGTCGGACATACCGATGACGCGCTTGATGGCCTGCAGGTAGTTGATGTTCTCAACGCCCTCGAGACCGCAGTCGGCGACCGTCTTCTTGATGTCTTCAATTTCCGTGGATTCAGAGTTGATGGTGACGACTTTCGCACCGTTGATCAGCACGTTGCCCACCTCGCAGATGGTGTTGTTCACCATGTAGCCAAAGCGCTGCTTGTGTACGCGGACGGCTGCCAGGTCAGGATTGGCCTTTACCATGGCGATGAATTCGTCATAAGTATAGGTGTCCTTGGTGAGCTTGGGCATCTCTACCATGAATGCGGGGAAAACCTCTTTTTCGAGCACTTCACGGCTGATGGGGAATTCACCCTTCATCAGCGGGTTCCACTGCTCGAAGCCATCCACGGTCTGGACATAGGTCTTGATGTCCATTTTGCCGTTGCGGATCTTGGTGTTGTTGATGTCGTTCTTGGCGCTGATGATGTAGATCTCGTCGCTCTCGCGCTCCCATACCTTCTCAGGTACGGGAACGGAGAGACGAGCCATACGTTTGTGCGCCTCGCAGAAGCATTGTCCGAAGCTGCGGAATTCAAAGCGCGGCTTGGATTCTTCGCCAATCTTCAGTTCTGCCATAGCGAATTAAGCTGCAGGATTCGACAGAGTCTGCGGAATGTCACCGTGGTCACCCTTATTCGAAGCGCCGAGGGTCTTGTCGGTCAGTTTCCAGGTCGAACCGCCGTCGGTCGTGCGGCCGAAGGAATACTCACCAGCATCGTCGATGGAGGTACCCCAGGGAGCAACGCCACGAACAAAGGAACTCAGTTCAACCGTGCCGTTCTTGAGGACGAGCTTCAGCGTCTGCTTCGGGGAGAAGCTGTCAGCTGCGGTTGCGTTGATGACAGCGGTGATTTCCGTGGTCTCCTTCTTGGCTGCGATGACAAAGTAGCCCTTTGCAGGAATCTTGTCGTCAGCAGTTCCAGTCCAGGTTGCTTCCTCCTGTCCGGTGGTTGTATTTACTGCCTCGTTCTTGATAAGAGTAATACCTTCCAGGCTCACTTCTTTCGTGTCGGCATTGTACAGCTCTACAGCTTTGTAGCCGCTCACGCCGCATACTTCGTTGATGCAAACTTTGGTGATGTCACCGGTTTCGGTCTTGTCCTTCTCGATCTCCGGATCTTCGCAGGAGGTGAAGGTGAACGCAGCGAGTGCTGCGAATGCAAGTGCAAATACCTTTTTCATAATGCTAAAAGTTTAAAGATGAATAATTTAAAAGGTGAATAATTATTAGAAGTCGATTTCAAAACGCATCGAGACCATGCTGTAGTCCACACCGGCCTTGCCCTTGGTGTTGTACGGATTCTTCTGGGGAACACCCGCAGCGTCTACACCGCAGAAGAACTTGTTGCCCTTGCCGGAGCAGAAACGGTCGTTGTCGTTGTACTGGTAGTTGAGCTGAACTTTGACGTGGTCGTTGATGTAGTAGTTCAGGCCGAGTGCATAAGCCATTGCGGAACCGCCCATGATCTTCTGGAGGTTGGCTTCAAGCTTCTTGTCGGCATTGAGGTTGATGTACTCCACGCGGCCGCAGAGTTCCACGTCGCCCCAGCTGCGTCCCCGTTTTACGCGGGTGAACTTGGCACCGGCAGCATCGTAACGCTGGGTGCCGCCGAAGAGCAGATAGCCGCCCTGAGCGTACCAGCCCCAGAAATTGCGGGTGGTTGCATCCGGCAGGTAGGTGGTGTTGCCCATATAGACAGCTTCGCCACGGAAACCGCACCAGTAACCGGCCAGTTCGGCGGTGTAGAGCAAGCTGTGGTCAAAGTTGAAGTCGCCCGTATCAACATATTTCTTGCGGTTGATAGAGGTGGAGTTGCGGCAGCTGTAGCGGGCTACGCCGTACTTTTCATCCGAGGTCTTCGGGTTGCGGTAGGAGAAAGCGCCGCCGATGTGCATGCCCCAGCTCTCTTTGTCGTAACCAGGCTGCCAAACCACCTTTGCGGTGTATGCCAGGCCTTCATCCGGACCGGCACCCTTGCTGGACTCTTCTACGTAACCACGCTCTTCAGCGCCGGCAACAGCCTGTGCGGAGATGCCGCCGTTGAGCCAGATGCCCTTGTTGGTGTAGTTTACGTTCAGGCCCAGATGACGGGAAGGAGCCAGTGCGGAGCAGACCATCGGGCGCTCCATGAACTGGAGGTAGCGGGAGGAGTTGTTGCGCTGGATGGAGAAGATCTCCTTGAAGTTACCTACCTGAATCTGCCAGTTCTTGAGACCGGTGTAACGGATGATGGCGTCCTTGAGCTCGAACTCACCGTCTGCCATGTCGAGGTCAACCTCGCCGTACCAGTTCTTGTTGATCTGGGTCTTCACGGCGAAACGTGCGCGGCGGATGCTGAAGCCGTTGCTGATGCCGTCAGCCCAATCGGGTTCGCCGAAAAAGACGGCTGCATCGGTCTGAACACGGTTGTCCAGCCAAATCTTGTAGCCCGAGTCACCTTTGGAGCGGAGGACGAGAATGCCATCCTGTGCCTCGGCAACGAGCGGGTCGATATCGACCTGCACGCCGTACTGGTTGTACTGTTTCTCCTGTGCGTTCAGCGAGAGCGAGAAGCAGACAGCCGAAAGAATTAAAAAGAACTTTTTCATAAAAGTGTTATTGGTTAAGTGTCTATATGTTTCTCAGTCGTTGTAAAGAGCAAATGTAGAAAAAAAACGAAAAAAGTATCGCGTGCGCGTGAAAAAACTCCGATTTTCAAGATTTCCGGCTGGAGAGGGCTCTTTTCCGCTGAAAATTACTACTTTTGTATGTTTATAGCTTAGGCGAAATATGCAGCAAGAACTTCCCAATAAGTACGATCCTTCCCAGGCGGAAGGCAAATGGTACGAATACTGGCTCAAACACAAATACTTCCATTCAGAACCGGATGGTCGCGAACCCTATGTGATCGTGATTCCGCCGCCCAACGTGACCGGTGTGCTACACATGGGGCATATGATGAACAATACCCTGCAGGATGTGCTCGTCCGCCGGGCCCGCATGCAGGGGAAAAATGCCTGCTGGGTGCCGGGTACGGACCACGCCTCCATCGCAACCGAGGCCAAGGTGGTGAACCGTCTGGCGGAGCAGGGCATCAAGAAGCGTGATTTGACCCGCGAGCAGTTCCTGGAGCATGCCTGGGCCTGGACCGAGGAGCACGGCGGCATCATCCTCAAGCAGTTGCGTCGTCTGGGCGCTTGCTGCGACTGGGACCGCACCGCCTTCACGATGGACGAAACCCGCAGCGCCTCCGTGGCCAAAGTCTTTGTCGATCTGTATGACAAGGGCCTGATCTACCGTGGCTTGCGCATGGTGAACTGGGATCCGAAAGCCCAGACCGTGCTCTCTACGGAAGAGGTGGTTTATCGCGAAGAGAAGTCGAAACTCTACTACTTGAGATATTATCTGGCAGACGAAGCTGAGAATCCCGTTCGCCCCACCGGTGAAGAGGGAGAGATTGTCCGTTGCGATGAAAAGGGCCGTCACTACGCGGTGGTCGCAACCACCCGTCCGGAGACCATCATGGGCGATACCGCTATGTGTATCAACCCCAAAGATCCCAAGAACGGCTGGCTCCGCGGCCACAAGGTCACGGTTCCGCTCGTCAACCGCGTGGTGCGCGTGATTGAAGACCGCTACGTGGATATCGAATTCGGTACGGGCTGCCTCAAGGTGACCCCGGCCCACGATGTGAACGACTACGCGCTGGGCAAGACACACAACCTGGAATCCATCGATATCTTCAATCCGGACGGCACGATTTCCGAGGCTGCAGGCCTCTACGTGGGACTCGACCGCATGGTGGTCCGCAAGCAGATTGTCAAGGACTTGGAGGCTGCCGGCCTGCTGGAAAAGGTGGAGGATTACGACAACAAGGTGGGCTATTCCGAGCGCAACCCCGATACCGCTGTGGAGCCGCGCCTCTGCAAGCAGTGGTTCCTGAGCATGCAGCACTTTGCTGACATTGCCCTGCCGCCGGTGCTCGAGGGCAAGATCAAGTTCCATCCGGATAAGTTCGTGACCAACTACCGCACCTGGCTGGAGAATATCCAGGATTGGTGCATCAGCCGCCAGCTGTGGTGGGGCCATCGCATTCCCGCGTGGTTCCTGCCCACGGCAGAAGGGGAAGAGGAGCGCTTCGTAGTGGCCCTCACGGAAGAGGAGGCATTGGCAAAGGCGCGCAAGCTGCCCGGCTGCGAATCCATCCAGTTGGCTGACCTGCGCCGCGACGAGGACGCGCTGGATACCTGGTTCTCCAGCTGGCTCTGGCCCATCAGCCTGTTCGACGGCATCAATAACCCTGACAATAAGGAAATTAAATACTATTATCCCACCGCCGACCTGGTCACCGCTCCGGATATCATCTTCTTCTGGGTGGCGCGTATGATCATGGCGGGCGAGGAGTATCTGCACGATGTGCCGTTCCGGAATGTCTATTTCACCGGTATCGTGCGCGACAAGCTGGGCCGCAAGATGAGCAAGCAGCTGGGCAACTCGCCCGACCCGATTGGCCTGATTGACCAATACGGTGCGGACGGTGTGCGTCTGGGCATCCTGCTCTGCACATCCGCCGGTAACGACATTCTCTTTGACGAGAGCCAGGTGGAGCAGGGCCGTAATTTCTCCAACAAAATCTGGAATGCATTCCGACTGGTCAAGGGTTGGAAGGTCTCCGACGATGCGCCGCAGAGCGATGTCTGCCGCGTGGCGGTGGAGTGGTTCCGCGCCAAACTGAACCGCACGCTGGCCACTGTGGACCGCGATTATTCCCATTTCCGCATCAACGACGCGGTGATGGGCGTTTACAAACTCTTCTGGGATGACTTCTGCTCCTGGTATCTGGAGTGCATCAAGCCGGCCTACGCCGATGGCGGACAGCTGCCGATTGACCGCTCTACCTACGACGCTACCCTCGGCTTCTTTGACGCGCTGCTCAAGATGCTCCATCCGGTGATGCCCTTCATTACCGAGGAACTCTGGCAGAATCTCGCACCCCGTCAGGAGGGCGAGACCATCATGCTGCAGCGGATGCCTGAGGCTCAGCCGTTTGACGAGCAGACGATTACCGATTTTGAAACGGCCGTGGCTGCCGTTACCTCCATCCGCGCCATCCGTCAGGGCAAGAATCTCTCGCCCAAGGAGCCTCTCACGCTGCAGGTTAAGGGCGCTTATCCCGCATCGGCCACGCCGGTCATCCAGAAACTCGCTGTAATTAGCGATGTGGCTGTGGTAAAGGCATTTGACGATCAGCCCGGAGACGCCTTCATGGTAGGCACCACCGAGTTCCGCGTACCGCTTTCCGGCAAGGTGGATACCGCTGCCGAGATTGCCAAGATAGAGGAGGAGATCAAGCGTTACGAAGGCTTCCTGCGCGGGGTCAACGCCAAACTCTCCAACGAGAAGTTCGTGGCCAACGCACCTGAGGCCGTGGTGGCGCTCGAGCGCAAGAAACAGGCCGATGCCACGACCAAGATCGAGAACCTCAAACTTAGACTAAACTCCTTAAAATAACAACGATATGAAAGCACTGCTGTTTGTACCGCTCGCCATTACCGGTTGGGAATGGGTCATTATCGCACTCGTCGCACTCCTGCTGCTCGGCGGCAAGAAGATTCCCGAGTTCATGAAGGGTCTTGGCAAAGGCGTCAAGAGTTTCAAAGAGGGGATGAAAGACGTGGACGACGACGTCAAGGAGATCAAGAAAGAGCTCCGCGACGAACCCAAGGAAGATAAAAAGTAGCCTTCCGACGTGGCCAGGGAGATGACCTTCTGGGACCACCTCGATGTATTGAGAGGCAGTCTGTTCCGAGCGCTGGGCGTCACGCTGGCGGTCTCGGTCGGGCTCTTCTTTTTCAAGGAATTCCTCTTTGACGGCATTATTCTGGCGCCGGCGCGGGGGGATTTCTTCGTATATCGCTGGCTCGGAATTGCTCCCGGACTGACGCTGGTCAACATTGAGGTGGCCGCGCAGTTCATGACCCACATCAAGGTGACTTTTCTTTGCGCCCTGATTCTCTGCACGCCCTATCTGCTGTTTGAGATCTGGCGCTTCATTGCCCCGGCACTCTATGCGCGGGAAAAGCGGGCTACTCGCCGCGCTTTCCTGCTCTCCGCAGGTCTTTTTTACCTGGGTTTGGTGATTGGATATCTGGTGGTTCTGCCGCTAATGGTGAACTTCTTCCAGGGCTATTCCATCAGCGATTCCGTTACCAATACCATCTCGCTGACTTCCTATATGTCAACGGTTTACTCCACCGTACTGCTCTTTGGACTGGTGTTCGAAGTGCCGGTGTTGCTGGCGCTGCTCTCCCGGCTGGGATTGGTGACCCGCTCCATGCTGAAGCGGGGATGGCGCTACGCGGTGCTGACGGTGGTGGTGCTGGCGGCCATCATTACCCCTTCGGGCGATCCCTTCTCGCTGATGGTGGTCTCACTGCCGCTCTTTTTGCTCTATATGCTGGGCATCGCCCTCTGCCGGGATGCTGAAAAGGAGGTGGCCCTATGATCTCCATCAACGATCTGACCGTCTCTTTCGGGGGCACTACGCTGCTCGATGAGATCAGTTTCCACATCAACGACCGCGATCGGATCGGCCTGGTGGGCAAGAACGGCGCGGGCAAATCCACCATCCTGAAACTGATTGTAGGACTGCAGGCACCGACATCCGGAAAAATTCTGAAACCCAGCGGGTTGAAGATCGGTTATCTGCCGCAGCTGATGGAGCACCACAAGGGCCGGACCGTGTTGGAGGAGACGATGACCGTCTTTGCCGACCACCAGGCCATGGAGCGCCGTCTGGAGGAGATTTCGGCCGAACTGGCCGTGCGCACCGACTATGAATCGGATGCCTATAACAAGCTGATTATCGAGCTGAACGACGTCAACGATACGCTGGCCATGCTGAGCTCCGATCCGCCGCAACAGCAAGCCGAGCGCACGCTGGCCGGACTGGGCTTCAAGCGCAACGAACTGGACCGCCTGACCGAGACCTTCTCGCAGGGGTGGAACATGCGTATTGAGCTGGCAAAGATCCTGTTGCGCAAGCCCAACGTGCTGCTGCTCGACGAGCCCACCAACCACCTGGATATCGAATCCATCCAGTGGCTCGAGGATTATCTGCAGGATTTCCCCGGATCGCTGGTGCTCATTTCGCACGACCGTCGCTTCCTGGACAACTGTACGAACCGGACGGTGGAGGTGATGTTGGGCCATATTTACGATTATAAAGTACCTTATAGCCAATTTGTTACACTCCGTGCGGAACGCATCGCGCAGCAGAAGGCGGCCTATGCCAACCAGCAGCGGATGATTGAGAAGACGGAGGATTTCATTGAGCGTTTCCGCTACAAGCCCACCAAGAGCAATCAGGTGCAGCAGCGGGTCAAGCAGCTCAAGAAGTTGGACCGTATTGAGATAGACGACGAGGATCTGGCCACGCTGGTGGTGAAGTTCCCGCCTGCTCCCCGCAGCGGAGACGTGGCATTTGGCGTAAAAGATGCGGTGGTTGGCTATGGCCGGGCCGGGGATGACGAAAAGGTCATCCTGCGCGACGTCAACATGACCATCCGCCGCGGCGAAAAGGTGGCCTTCGTGGGACGCAACGGCGAAGGAAAAACCACGATGATGCGCGTCCTGATGCACGAGCTGGAACCCTTTGCCGGTTCGGCCACGCTCGGACACAACGTCAATGTGGGCTATTACGCACAGAATCAAGATGATATCCTGAAAGGAAACGATACCGTTTACGACACGCTGGAGCGCGTGGCCGTGGGGGAGATCCGCACCAAACTGCGCGATATTCTGGCCGCGTTCCTCTTTAAGGGGGACGACATCGACAAAAAGGTATCGGTGCTCAGCGGTGGCGAGCGTTCCCGGCTGGCGATGGCCCGCCTGATGCTCCATCCGTACAACCTGCTGGCGCTCGATGAGCCCACCAACCACATGGATATCCGCTCCAAAGATATTCTGAAGCAGGCACTTAAGAATTACGATGGCACGCTCATTGTGGTTTCACACGACCGAGACTTCCTGAACGGCCTGGTAGATAAGGTGTACGAGTTTACCGACGGCCGCGTGAAGGAGCACCTGGGCGGCGTGGACGACTTCTTGCGCGCCAAGAAAGCGGCCAGCTTCCGCGACTTTGAAATACAGGCGTCGAAGGCTGCCCAGCCGCGGGCAGGCCTGGTGGAGCAGGCACGGTTCGACCGGGCGAGCAGTTCAGCGAGCCCGCGCGGTTCTGTCTGCGCGCCCGACAAGGCTGGGCAGCGCGAAGACCGGAAGAAAAAGAACCGCCAGCAGCAACTGGAGAAGCAGATCGAGGAGTTGGAGGGCAAGATGGCGGAAATCGAACAACATCTCTCGGCGCCGAAGCCGGAAGATGATATTATGGAATTGACACGCAACTATCTGGAACTCAAGCGAGAACTGGATGAAAAAATGAATGCGTGGGCAGAATTGTAAAGCAACTATGGAAGAGAAACAGTCACACTATCTCTTTGGTATTCATCCGGTAACCGAGGCCATTCTGGCCGGCCGGAAGTTCGACAAAATCCTCATCCGCAAGGGTGCGGCCGGTCCCCAGTTCACCGAACTGCTGAAACTGGCGGAGGAGCGCGGCTTGCCCCTCCAGTTCGTGCCGGCGGAAAAGATGAACTATCTGGTTCACGGCGCGCACCAGGGGGTGATTGCCTACATCTCCCAGATTGACTATGTGCCCTTTGAGGAGATGGTGGAGGGGGCGCTCTCGCGCAAGGCTGCGCCGCTCTTCCTCGTGCTGGATGGCGTGACGGATGTCCGCAACCTGGGCGCAATTGCCAGAAGCGCGGAATGTGCTGGCGTTGACGGCATTGTGCTGCCCGCAAAGGGTGGGGCGGCCATCAATGCGGAGGCGGTGAAATCCTCCGCAGGGGCGCTGCTGCGCGTGCCGGTGGCCAAGGTTTCCAACCTCAAGATCGCGCTCTACTATTTCCGCGACAGCGAATTCCAGATCGTGGCGACCAGCGAAAAGGCCGAAGACGATATGTACGACGTGAACCTGCGCAAACCCACTGCCATCGTGATGGGCTCCGAAGGACACGGCATCTCCGAGCCGGTCCTGAGCCTCTGCACGGTAGGGGCCCGCATCCCCATGAATGGCGAAATCGGCTCGCTCAATGTGTCGGTGGCTGCCGCACTCATCCTGTTTGAAGCGGTCAGACAAAGAAGATAAATGGCAACGGACGGAGCATACGAAAGGACTTCCAAGAGCCTGAAGAACAGTCAGGTAGCGATTGTTGTACAGATACTCTCGCTGCTGGTTGGCTTCGTGGCCCGCAAGATCTTCCTGGATTATCTGGGAACCGAGGTCCTGGGTCTGAACACCACGGCCACCAGTATTCTCAACTTCCTGAATATCGCGGAGCTGGGAATCAGTTCGGCCATTGCCGTCACCCTTTATAAACCTATTTACGATGGCGACCGGCAGAGCATCCGCGAGATCGTGGCGCTGCAGGGCTGGCTCTACAAGCGGGTGGCCCTCGTGATTCTGGCGGCCAGTCTGGTGCTGCTGCCCTTCTTCCCGCGCATCTTCACCAAGATGGAGTTGCCTATGTGGTACGCCTACGCTTCGTTCGGCGTGCTGCTTTTCAGCTCGTTGCTCGGTTACTTCGTGAACTACAAACAGGTGATTCTGGCTGCGGACCAGAAGGACTACAAGATTCAAATCAGCTATCGTTTGGTGCTGATTGCCAAGGTGATCGTCCAGATTATAGCGGTCTGCCTGCTGCCGCATCCTTACCTCTGGTGGCTGGTGATTGAGGCCCTCTTTGCGGTGATTGCCGCCCTGACGCTCAACCGGACCATCTATAAGGATTACCCTGATCTGAAGGAGCCCTGCGTGGTGGATCGCGCGCTGCGTCAAAAGTATCCGGACGTGATCACCAAGGTCAAGCAGCTCTTCGTGCACCGCATCGGTTCCTTTGCGGCGCTGCAGTCGCTTCCGATCTTTATCTATGCCTTCACCTCGCTCACGATGGTTGCCCTCTATGGCAACTATATGATCCTGTTCAGCAGTCTGCAGGCGCTCCTGCTGGCTCTCTTCACGAGCATCACGGCCAGCGTGGGCAATATGATTGCTGAAGGGGACAAGAAGTTGATATTCAAGGTATTCCGCGAGCTGTTCGCCTCCCGCTTCTATCTGGTGACCTTCTGTTCGTTCGCCATGCTCTTCCTGAGCGGTCCATTCGTGGTGCTCTGGCTGGGACCGGAATACGTGCTGAGCGGCCGGACCCTCTGGCTGATGGTGGGCCTCTTCTTCCTGAACAACCTGCGCACCGTGGTGGATATCTTCATCAATGCCTACGGTATCTTCAAGGATATCTGGGCGCCGATTGCCGAGGCGGTGATCTTCGTGATCTGCGCCATCGTGCTGGGACGCCTCTACGGCCTGGACGGCGTGCTGATGGCACAGGGAATCGAACTGCTGCTGATTGTCTTCATCTGGAAGCCTTATTTCCTCTTCTCGCAGGGCATGGGACGGAGCGCAAGTGCCTACTTTGGCCTCTTCTTCAAGCTGTTGGCCATTTCAGGCGCCGTCTTTGCGCTGGGCTGCTGTCTGGTGCCGCTGCTGAAGATCGATGCGGCTGCCGGCATTCTCCCGTTCCTGGGTTATGCCGCCATCCTTTGCTTTGTCTTTGCTGTGCTGCTCTTTGGGGCCATGTATGCCGGAGAGCGGGGAATGCGCACCTTCGTGCAGCGAATCTTTAAGACTGCCCGCCGCAAATAGATTCGGCCAGGCGGTAGAAGCACGCTGCCTGATGGCTCGGTGAGTAGGCCTCCCGGAAGGCACGGCGAATCACTTCTGACTGTATAGTATCCTTGTTTTCAAGAACTTCCTGCATTTTTGCCGCCAGTGCTGCCGCATCTTGTGCGGGGGAGTAATAGCTCACCAGGCCGCGTGTGGATTCGAGCAGGGTAGGCAGTGCGTTGCAGATGACCGGCACGCCGGCCAGCGCCGCCTCGATGGGCGTAGCGCCGAACCCCTCCATCTCGGACGGGGTGACGAACAGGTCCGCATTCACATAGAGCCGGTCCATCTCCTCCTGCGAAAGGAGCGCATCATTGAGTTCTACCCGCTCTGCAAGGCCGTGTGACGCTATATAAGGAGCCAGTACGGAATCCCAGTAGGGCGTGCGTCTGCCCTTGAAAATGAGCTGGTGCGGGATGGTATCTTTGAGCAATTCAAAGGCCTTGATCAGCGTCAGCGGATTCTTGTGATCCACCAGCGTGTTGACATCCAGGATATAGGGCTGATTGACCGCTTCCCGGGTAGCAGGATCGGCGTTGGAAACGACGCTGACGTAGATTACCTCCACCGGGGTTTTGATCTTGCGCAGTTCTTTGATGGCCGCCTTGGCATTCTCCGAAATCGTGACGATCCGGCTCATCCGGTTGGCTGCACGGAAGGCTCCCAAGCGGAAACGCCAGCGTAACAGCGGATTCTTCTGATAAAACAGTTTTGTGTCGTGGATCACCGCGAAGCTCGGAACCGTGCGGGTATAGAGTGTGCGGTCGTAGAGATAGGGGGAGAGGAGCAGGTCAATTCCTTCATCCTCAAGGATTTTCTCCAGCTTCTTGCGGAAGAGCGGACCGCGCGTGAAGGGAAGCTTGGGCAAGTGAGAAGTCTTTACGGGAAGGGTTTTGAAACCCGTAATCCGGTGGGCAAATCCCGCCTCGTAGCCCGCCTCCACCAGCAACAGAATGTCATCGGCATGGCCGTTTTCCTTGAATCCGCGCAGCAGGCTGAAGGAAAACGTAGCCAGCCCGGTGGTGTACTCCTCGTGGATGTAGGTCAGGTCTACGGCTATCTTCATACCGCAAAGATACCAGTTTCTTAGAAATTTAGTGTATATTTACAAGTTCTTAGCGAAACGAGATGAATATCCTCTTTGTCACCGAGAATCAGGTCAGCCAGCGCCTTGGCGGCACCGACCGGATCACGATCACCCTGGCGGAAGAATTCAGCCGCATGGGGCACGTGTGCTATCTGGCCTACTGCCGCGCCAGTGAAGCGCCGGATCTGGAGGGTTTTCGGGAGACGGTCCTGCTTCAGGAGGGGGATAATGAGGCGCGGATTGCTGCGCTGATTCAGGCCTGGAACGTAGATGTAGTTGTCTGCAACCTAGTGGGAATCAGCTATAAACGCAAGTATCTGCCGTTGCTCTATGCCGCTACGAGAGGAATCCGCACCCGGGTTGTGGCCTGCTATCACGCCATGCCGGGAGAGGACCTGCTGGGCAACCGCATCGGCAACAGCCTCCACCGCATCCGGAAGGGCGGGAAACTGGGGGAGAACCTCAAGGATATCGCCCTGACGATTCTCGGCCCCGGCCTGGTCAGGAAACTGTCGCGCAAGCGGATAGAGGACAAATACCAGCTGATGTACCGGAATTCCGACTTGCTGGTGCTCCACACGCCCGAGGCGTGCCGCGCGTATGCGGAAATAGCCGGCCTGCGGTGCGATTCCCGCTTTGAATACGTCCACAGTGCCCTGACCTACGATACATTCCTGAATGAAAGTGAACTCGCCGCCAAGAAAAAGGTGGCGCTGATCGTTGCCCGGCTGGATGAAAAACCCAAACGGATTTCGTTCGCTCTGCGCGCTTGGCGCCTGATTCAGTCGCAGCCCGATTGCGGCGATTGGCAGCTGAAGATTGTGGGCGGAGGCCCCGATACTGAGTATTATCAGCGGATGGCCAAGCGGCTGAAACTCAAGAATGTATCTTTTGAAGGAAGGGTGCCGGACCTGACGGCTTACTACCGCGAGGCCTCTCTCTTCCTGCTGACCTCGTCGTATGAAGGTTGGGCGCTGACGCTCACCGAATCGCAACAGTTCGGCGTGGTGCCGGTGGCGTTGGATTCTTACGTTTCGCTGCCCACCATCCTTACGAACCACGAGAATGGCATCACGGTTCCAGATGGCGACCTGAAGGGGTATGCCGCTGCCGTGACGGCGCTGATGCGCGATCCCGCGGAGCGCGAACGACTGGCCCGCAACGGACTGCTCTCATGCCGCCGCTTTACCCGCGAGAAGGTGGCTGAGCGCTGGATTTCGCTCTTCAGTGCCATCAAGGATCCCAAGATCTCTCTCGTCATCTGCACCTACAACCGCGACCGGTTCATTGGCCAGACGCTGGAGAAGATCGCCGCTTGCAACTTCCCTCACGACCGTTATGAAATCGTGCTGGTGAACAACAACAGCACCGATTCCACCGCCGACATCTGCGCAGCCTTTTCCGCCGCGCATCCGGAGGTGAACTATCAATATGCGCTGGAAACCTCGCAGGGCCTTTCTTATGCCCGCAACCGGGGGATTTCCCTGGCGCAGGGAGATTATATCGTCTTTTTGGACGACGACTCTTTTGTGGCGCCGGATTATCTGGAGCGCCTTTCCGCCCGCCTTGCTGCTTATCCCGATGCGGATGCCTTCGGCGGCCGGATTGATCCGCTCTTTGAATCGGGCGTCGCGCCCCGCTGGCTCTGCAAATGGACCCTCTCCTGGGTTTCTGCCATCAATCGGGGCGGGGAGGTCTCGCGCTTTACCGGAAGCAAGTATCCGATTGGCGCCAACATGGGCTTTAAAGCGCAGCTGCTCAAAGAAATGCCCGGGTTCGACACCACGCTGGGCCGTACCGGCAAGAACCTGCTGGGCGGCGAAGAGAAGGAACTCTTTGGCCGCATCGCAGCTGCCGGCGGGCAGATCTACTATTTCCCGGATGTTCGGGTGCAGCATGTGATTCCCGAGGGGCGTACAACCCGTGATTATATCGTTCGTTTTGCCCGCGGAATCGGCTATAGCGAATATGTCCGTTGCACCAGAAAGGGCGCTGGCGCGCTCCTGAAACGTCGTTTTTCCGAATTGGTGAAGTGGGGTGCCACCCTCGTGCTGTGGGTGGGCTATCTCTTGAGCGGCCGTCCTGCCTGCGGCAACGCGCTGGTGCTGTTCCGCTGGAACGTCTCCCGCGGCCTGTTTTTTCATAAATCCTTGGAGGGATGATGGAAGGCCTGAGAATCAAGATCTTTTCGCGCTCGTTTGACCTGCGCCTCTACCGCCTGGCCGCCGGTCTCTGGGGCGGGGTGGAGTGCGAGGGTGCGGTCCGCCTGACCGACAAGAGTGCGGACGGCTATTTCTATGCGATGCTGCGCCACACGGACTGCGATATCGCTATCAACATCGACGAAGATGCCTTCGTGGCCAACCCCGAGGCCGTGAATGACATGGTGGAGCTGATGCTGCGTGAAGGCTATGCCAATATCGGCTGTGCGGATGCCGGTGAAGGGCTGCCCCGGAGCGGCAATCCCAAAGTAACAAATCCGTTCTTCAACATCTTGAACCTCAAACTGATACGAGAGAAGTTCAATCGTGCTGAACTGAAGCGTTACACGGAGGAATACGAACCCTATTATCCCTTCTTCCTCTGGCTGGCCGACCATTTCAAGACCCTCTATCTGCCCGCTAAACTGCATGCGGACGGGATCTCCACGATGCTGTATGACCCACAGGGCCGGCTCGTCTGCCAGCACTCCTGGTATGCCCGCTTCTATTCGATACCGGGCTTTATGGTGCGCTGCATCCAGCGCGACCAGGGACGGCAGAAGGCGCGCATCGATGCCCTGATCCACGAAACCTACGCTCTGCGCGGCCTGCCGGTTCCCCAGTTTGGAGCGGGGGCACGCCTGGCCTTCCTAGGCAACCGGATTCTCCGCTGGATCATCAAGATCCCGCAGCGAATCTCCCGCTGGCCGCACAAAATCAAACGTAAACTCAAGCGAAATCATGAAAAATAGATTTCTTGTAAAATATGGCGCCTACCTGGCTGCCGCAGTGATTTTTGTCGTTCTTGCCTATGCCTACTGCTTCCCTGTGCTGCAGGGCAAAGTGATTTATGCGGGCGATAACGTCACGGCCGAGTCGGTGGTTCATGAAGGGGTAAGCTACACCGAAGCGACGGGCGACCACAGCTGGTGGACCGGCTCCATGTTCAGCGGTATGCCGGCTTTCCAGGTGGGTGGCGGTCACTACGCTTCCGATTCCTGGCTGGCGCCCCTCAAGGCCTTTTTCCACCGCGGCCATTCGCACACGGCGTGGGTCTTCATCATCTATTTCCTCTGCTTCTTTGCGCTGCTCCGCTCCTTCGGGGTGGACAAGTGGCTCAGTCTGGTAGGGGCGGTGGTGATTGCCCTCTCATCCTACTTTATCGTGGTGATTGCAGCCGGCCATAACGGAAAGACCTCGACCATTGCGCTCATCAGTGTGGTCTTTGCAGGCTTCTATCTGATATTCAGGAAGAAATACGCGTTGGGCGTCATCTTTGCGATGCTCTTTACCGCACTGGGATTCAGTACCCACCCGCAGATGGCCTACTACCTCTTCATGATGATGGGTGTCTGCTGGTTTGCAGAGCTTTACACCCATATACGCGAGCGCCGGATGAAGGACTTTGCGGTAGCCACGCTGCTCTTTGTGGCATCGGTGGGCCTGGGTATGGGAACCAGCTCCGCCAACGTCTTTGCCAATGCCGAATATGTCAAGGAGACGATGCGCGGCGGTCATTCCGACCTCACCAAGGCCGATGATGCCGCCAACAAGACCTCCGGCCTGGATCTGGATTACGCTACCCAGTGGAGCTACGGAATCGACGAGACTATGACGCTCCTCATTCCGGGTTTCAAGGGCGGCGCCTCCGGGGTGGATGTCGGAACCAAGTCCGATCTTTATAAGACGCTGGTCAAAGGAGGGGTTCCGGCCCGCTCGGCGGCTGATTTTTGCCAGCAGACCCCGCTCTACTGGGGCGAGCAGCCCTTCACGGCGGGTAATGTCTATGTGGGGGCGATTGTCTGTTTCCTCTTCCTGCTGGGCCTGCTGTTGGTGAGGGGCCCTTACAAATGGGCGCTGCTGGTGGCTACGCTCTTCTCCATCTTCCTGGCCTGGGGCCACAACTGGATGGGACTCACCGCCTTCTTCTTCAAATACTTCCCGCTCTACAGCAAGTTCCGCGCGGTCTCGTCTATCCTGATTGTGGCCGAAATTGCAATGCCGTTGCTGGGCTTTCTGGCCCTCAAGCAGCTGATGGAGGGGGATATCGAACGGAAGAAAGCTTTGAAGGCAATCTGGATTTCCGGTGGTGTGACGGCGGGCATCTGCCTCTTCTTCGCGCTCTTTGGCAGCCTGATTTACGACTTTACCTCCACGCAGGATGCCCGCTTTACCGGACGGATTCCTGATTGGATCTATTCGGCTATTCTGGATCAGCGTGCATCGCTTTTCCGTGCGGACTGCCTGCGCTCCTTCGGCTTGATTGCTGCCGCCTTTGTGCTGCTCTGGCTCTTTGTGGCCGGCAAGATGCGCAAGGGCTGGATGATAGCATTGCTCGGCGTACTGATGGTGGGCGACCTCTGGGCAGTGGACAAGCGTTACCTGAACGACAGCAACTTCGTACCCTCTTATTTGGAGCGTCGCGCCTTTGCCATGCAGCCCTGGGAGCAGGCCATTCTGGCCGATCCTGACCCGCATTTCCGCGTCTATAACGTCTCGAGTGGCGATCCCTTTAGCGATGCCCGCACCTCATACCGGCTCAAGTCGCTCGGTGGCTACAGCGCCGCCAAACTGCGTCGCTACCAGGACCTGATAGATGTCTATCTGTCAAAGGGTAACTTGAGCGTTATCAGCATGTTAAATGCTAAATACATTGTGGTTCCCGACGAAAACGGCCAGCCGCATCCGCAACTCAATCCGGGAGCACTGGGGAACGCCTGGTTCGTGGGTGAACTGATTCCCGTGGCTACTGCCGACGAGGAGATGGCGCTGCTGGGCGAAATCGATCTTCAGAGCGTTGCGGTGGTGGATCAGTCCTATGCCGAGGCCATCAGTAACTGGCAGCCCGGTATTCCCGAAGAGGCCTCTATCCGGCTCGAGAAATACACCCCGCGCTATCTGGATTACCGCTACCACGCTTCGGCGCCCGGTACCGTTGTTTTCTCGGAGATTTACTATCCTTACGGCTGGAAGGTGACCATCGACGGTGTTCCGGCTGATCATTTCCGTGCAGACTACACGCTCCGCGCCCTGAATGTTCCGGCCGGCGACCACGCCATCCATTTTGAATTTGCCCCGGACAGCGTACGTAAGGGCGATACGCTGGCTATTTTCTGCATTCTGGCGATGTATCTCATCATCCTGGGACTCATAGGAATAAACGTTTATAAACGTATAAAAACGGCTAAAAAGACTGCCTGATGCTCGATTCACTGCTTGTGTCACTGCTGCTCCTGGGAGGAATCGGTTCCTCCGGGGATCTTCCCTTTTGGGCGCAGACGAACACGAGCGGACTGATGCCTGATGCCAGCGGCGGACTGGTTTGTGCCAACGTGGCCACCGGTTATCAGCCAATGGGGGCGCTGCAGTGGCGGGCTGGCACCACGCTGGCGGCCCGGGCAGCGGCAGGCGAGGGGGCAAGCGCCCAAGTGAACGAGGCCTATGCCGGCCTCAAGTGGCAGGTCCTTTCGCTGGATCTGGGAATGAAACAGCGCGCAGCCGATTTCCTTGCGCCCGGCAATTTGGGTTCCCTTTCTGCCACCGGCGGTCACATGGCCTGGAGCGGAAACGCCCGCCCGATGCCTGGCTACACAATTGAGCTACAGCCGATTGCCGTTCCCTTCACGGGTAAGGTTTTCTGGTTGGAAGGGGCCTACGGTGACTATCGCACCATCGACGACCGTTACGTGCAGGGTGCCCTGATGCACCGCATGCAATTCAACTTCGTTTTCAAGATCAGCCAGCGGCTGACCTTCCGGTTGGGGCTGGACCATTATGCCTTCTGGGGCGGTACCAGCAGCGACCCGACCGTGGGCAAGCAGCCCGTCTCGCTGGCCGACTATTTCCGGATCATCACGGGCCGCAGCGCCACCAGTGCCAATCCTGCGCAGGATCAGGCCTACGTGCAGGGAAACCACCTGGGCAGCGAGCTCTGGCGATGGGACTGGAAGGGGGATGGCTGGAAGGTTGTCTTCCAGCACGATATCCCGTACGAGGATGGCTCCGGCATGGGTTTCCAGAACTTCCCGGACGGGATCAACACCCTCTGGTTCGGCTGGGATGACAAGGATCGCTGGATCTCGGATATTCTCTATGAATACCACCACACGATGAGCCAGTCTGGCCCGGTGCACGATGCCATCGTGGGCTATGACTACAAGATTATTGGCGGCCGCGACAATTACTTTAACCACGCGGTCTATAGATCCGGATGGACCCACTTCGGCCGGACCATCGGCAACCCGCTGCTCTATCCGGACAGCACGGCGCCCGGTATCCGCTCCAACCGGATGAAGGCCCACCATTTTGCGCTGGCAGGCAAGCTGTTCCGCCAGGCACCCTATAAACTGATGCTGTCCTACAGCTGCAACTACGGCACCTACGATGCGCCGCTGCACGAGGATGAAACGGGCGATTCCCAATTCTCCGGGGGCTTCCAGGGGGAGATTCCGGGGCTGTTCTGCCTCCGAAATCTGCAGTTGACCTATGGCCTTTTCGGCGATTTCGGGAAGGTTCGTCCCCACTGCGTGGGGGCGACCGTGGGTTTGCGTTTCAATTTTTATTACTAAATTAGCGGTTCATAACCAACCAAGGAGAGTATGAAAAAGATCCTGATTGCCGGTTTAGCGATGCTCCTGACGGCCTTTTCCGTCTCGGCACAGTCCGCTGCAGAGATTGCGGCGGCCAAGTCGCTGGCTAGAACCTACGGTTATTCGAACGATGAAATCAACGCCGTTCTCAATCACGATATAGCAGGTCGGGTTTCCGGCCCCGCCCAGTCCCGTCAGATCCTGACGCAGACCACGATACCCAATCAGGCCCTCCCGGGTCAGGTGATTGCCGGCACGGAGTATCCCATTGAGGTGACTCCGCTCGATTCGCTGGCTCCGCTGTCGCGTATTTTTGGACATAACTTCTTTATTTCCAAGGGTCTGTCGCTGATTCCGAGTATCACCGCTCCCGTCCCGGCAAGCTATGTGCTGGGTCCTGGCGACAATGTCTCCCTCAGTGTCTGGGGTTCCGCCAATGCGGAAGATGATTACAAGATTGGCAGTGACGGTTCCATCCGCATTGAGGGCGTAGGCCCGATCGCTCTGGCCGGCATGACGGTAGAAGAGGCAGAAAACCTGCTGAAGAGCCGTCTCTCCTCCGTTTACGGCGGTCTGCGCAGCGGCGCATCGTCGCTCAAGATTACCGTAGGCAAGATTCGCGGCATCTCGGTCTATGTGCTGGGCGCCGTGCTGACGCCGGGTATCTACACGCTGCCTTCACTCTCCTCCATTGCTACGGCCATCTACATGGCTGGCGGTATCAAGAACAACGGTTCGGTCCGTAACATCCACATCTATCGCGCTGGAGAAGAGATCGGTATCTTTGACCTCTATGCCTTTATCTTCGACGGTAAGGGCTGCGAAGGGCTGATGCTGCAGGAGGGCGATATCGTATCGGTCGGCGAGATGGAGAACATTGTGGCTGTGGGCGGCGCCGTCCGTTCCCCGATGCAGTTCGAGCTGCGCGAAGGGGAGACGCTGGAACAGCTGCTCCGCTATGCCGGTGGCTTTACCTCCACCGCGCGCCGCGACCTGATTCACGTTGACCGTCAGGTCAGTGCAGTGGGTACCACCTACGACGTCAAGGCGGAGGAGTATCCCACATTTGCCATGATGGCTGGCGACAGCATCTATGTGAATTCGCTGATTGCCAAGCTGGACAACCGCGTGGTGATTGAAGGTTCGGTCCGCCATCCCGGTCCCTACGCCATTTCTGAATCGATGAAGACCCTCAGCCAGCTGATTGAAGCGGCCGGCGGATTGCAGGAGGGTACCTATATGACCCGTGGTTTCATCAGCCGTGCAGATGCCGAAATGAAGCCTACGAGCGTCTCGTTCGCACTTTCCGACATTATCTCGGGCCGGATGGACATTGACCTGATGCGCGACGACAGCGTACGGGTCTTCTCCGTGATGGAGCTGCAGGACAGCACCACCGTGAGCATCTCGGGTAACGTGATGGCTGCCGGTACCTTCGAGTATCGGGACGGTATGACGGTGGGCGACCTGATTCTGCTTTCGGGCGGCCTGAAGTACGCTTCCGACATGTCCAAGGTGGAGGTGGCTTCCCGCGGTCTGGATGAGCTGGGCAAGGTGCAGCAGCTCGATATTGCCGCGGATTCCAAACTGATGGATACGCAACTGAAGCCTTTCGACAAGGTCTTTATCCGCCCGCTCGAGAACTTCCGGACCATCAAGTCCATCGAGGTGAAGGGTGAGGTCAAATATCCTGGATTCTATGCGGTTGAGAGCAATTCTGTGCGTATTTCGCAGGTGCTGGAGCGTTGCGGCGGTTTCACCGACGACGCCTATGTCAAGGGCGCCAAGCTGCGCCGCCAGATGACGGAATACGAGATTGAGCGTTCCCAGCTGGCTCAGGATGTGGCTGAGCGCCAGAAACTCTCTGCAGAAGACTCCGTTACGATGGCCAAGATGAAGGAGAAGAAAGAGAAGGATGGCGAGAATGCTGAGAACGGCGATGAGAAGACCGAGGAGGAGATTCCCACTTACTATGTGGCAATTGACCTGGCCAAGGCTATGAAGAACCCCAACTCCGACGCCGACTTGATCCTCTGCGACGGTGACGTCCTGGAGGTTCCCCAGTTGAACAATACGGTGAAGATTTCGGGCGGTGTTTATCTGCCTAATACCGTGACTTACAATCCCTCCAACAGCTGGCGCGATTATGTAAACTCTGCCGGCGGTTTCGTGAAGGGGGCCCGTAAGCGGAAAGTCTATGCCATCTACCAGGACGGCTCTTCGGCCGTGCGGGGCAGCTCGCACTTCCGGATGGAGCCCGGTATGGAGATCGTGGTTCCGGTGGACACCACCGAGCGCCGCGGTATCGGCATTGCAGAGGCGGCTTCGATTGCATCGGCAACCAGTTCGCTGATCTATATGGCAGCCCTGATTATCAACCTGTTTAAGAACTAGTTATGAGCAAGCAGACCTCTCCGGAAGAGATTGATATCAATTTGGTGGATTCATTTTCGACCCTCTGGCGTCGCCGCGGTCGCATTCTCCTCATTACCGGCATCTTCTTCCTGCTGGGTATCTTCGTGGCCATCTTTGCCCCGGAGCGTTTCCGTTCGCAGTGCGTATTCGTGCCGCAGGTGAGCCAGGGATTGAGCGGCCGCTATGCTTCGCTCGCATCGCTGGCCGGCATCTCGCTGGATTTGGCAAATTCCAATGACGGGCAGATCAATCCGCGCGTCTATCCCTTCATCCTGAAGCATTCCGGGTTCCAGAAGGAGTTGATGTACACGGAGATCCACTTTGCCAAGGCAGAGCAGCCCATCACGCTTTACGACTACTTCACCAACGACGAATATCACAAGTTCAACCTGTTTGAAACCGTTGGAAAATATACCATCGGCCTGCCCCGCATCATCGCACACAACATGGCTCCCAAGCCTACGGATGTGGAATCCCAGATTGCCACGATGCTGGGTGGGGGCGAGACTCCCTCTACGTTGCCGGTCTATTCACTGACCAAGAAGGAGTACGAGGTGGCACGCATCATCAATCGCTGCCTCAAACTGGAGGTCGATTCCAAGAAAGGTTACCTGACGCTGACGGCTAAGCTGCCCGAGGCGGTGGCTTCCGCGGAGCTCTGCGAAGCAGCTTACACCCTGATTCAGAAGTATGTATCCGAGTTCAAGAAGGCTAAATCGCAGGCCAACCTGACCTTTATCCAGAGCCAGTTGAAAGACGCGAAGCGCGATTATGAGCGCAAGCAGGAGCAGCTGGCCCGCTTCATGGACTCGAACAAGGGTTCCTATACGGCCAAGGCAGAGGTGGAGCGCACCCGTCTCAAGGCAGAGTGCGAACTGGCACAGCAGTTATACTCCGAGCTGGCCAAGAATGAGCTGACCTCCAAGATGAAGGTAGAGGAGAATACGGTGACCTATACCGAGCTTTCGCCGGTCTCCATTCCGCTCAAGCGTTATTCGCCCAAACGGTTCCGTACGGTGCTGATCTGGACCTTCGTGGGCTTCCTCTTCGGATGCTGCCACGTGGCCTTTAGAGAGCGCCTAAAATCTTTAAACGCAGCAAATTAAGGGCGCTAGAAGCAAAGCGCTCGATGTTGATTTCGCGGCTGGAGCGGAACTGTACCTTTTGGGTTGTAACCGAGATCTCACCCTTTTCATTACGGTAAGCGGTGGCCAACCAGGCCATCCCGACCGGTTTTTCCGGTGTTGCGCCACCCGGACCGGCAATACCGGAGGTGACCACGGAGTAGTCCGTATTCAATTTCTGCAGCACGCCGGTCGCCATTTCCCGGACCGTTTCCTCGCTCACGGCACCGTGTGCCTTCAGGGTGGATTCTTTGACCCCTAAAACGCCCATTTTGACCTCGTTTGCGTAGGAGGTAACCGAACCCATATAATAAGCGGAACAGCCTGAAACCGAGGTAAAGAGGGCCGAAATGCGGCCACCCGTGCACGACTCGGCCGCGCAGACCGTCTTGCCCTGCTTGAGCAGCAGCTGACCGATGCAGTGCTGCAGGGAATCGTCGCCTTCACCATAGACGGCATTACCCAGCAATTGCTTGAGTTGCGTGACCTGCGGCTCGAAGTCGGTGTGGCCACCCACCTGGGTCAGACGCAGCCGCACGCCCAGCGTGGGGTTGGGAAGGTAGGCCAGGTGCATGGAGGCGGGGAGGGCATCTTCCCATGCGCGAATCTGCTCCGCCAGCTCCGATTCGGGAATGCCGAAGGTCAGGATGGTGCGGTGCGAAATCTCGTCCAGCGGGAAGCGGCTCTTGATGGAAGCCACCACTTTGGGTAGCAGTCCGATGGCCTCAAACGGCACGCCAGGCATGGAGTAAAGCACTGATTTTCCGGATTTTCCAAGGCCGGCAAAGCACATGCCCGGTGCGGTGCCCAATTCGTTGGGCAGCACTTCACAGCGATCCGGAACCAGGGCCTGCGCCCGGTTGGTCTCGAGCATCGGGATGTGGCGCGCAGAGAGGATTCGCTCATTGATTTCCATCTGGTTGGCATCTTCCCGGTAGCCGGCAGAACCGCTCAGTTCGCGGAGCGCATCCTTGGTGATATCGTCGCGCGTGGGGCCGAGGCCTCCTGTTACAATCACGATATCTGTCTCATCCAGACACTGTTGCAGGTTCTGGAGGATTTCCTTGCGGTCGTCTCCGATGGAGAGCATGTAGCGAACCTTTACCCCGATGGTTTGCAGTTCGCGAGCAATGACGGAGGAGTTGGTGTCCACAATCTGACCGATGAGGATTTCATCACCGATCGTGCAGATGGAAGCTGTAATCATAGTATGTTACTTTTTGCGGGTCTTGGGAACCAGCGAACGGAGGATTCGCCGGATAAAATGAGGGCCATTTCGCAGGAATGAACCCACTGAAATCATGGCTGCGCCGTTCTCCAGCAGCTCTTTTGCATCCGCTACTGAACCAACGCCACCCGATACGATAATGGGCAGCAGTTTGCGGCTTTTCTCGGCTACATATTGGAGCGTGTCGGTCTTGTGTGCGTGTCCGTTGATGACGATGCCGTCCAGTCCATAGCTGAGTATGAGGTGGATAGCATCGTCCATCTCTTCTTGCGACATCTCGGGAGAGAGTTTGAAGAGGATAGGGCGGTGGTCATCATTGAAGCGGCGGATGGTGGTGACACGGTCTATGATCTCGGCATAATACTCGCGCCGGATGCCCTTCAAATCGATGATAGCCATATCTACAAAGTCGTAGAGGAGGGTGTAGATACGGTCGATTTCGTCCGCTACCTTGCTTTGCGGCGTGCCGTTGCTCTTGCAGATATCCGCGGCAGTAATGGCGCGGTTGCCGGCTGCATTGGCACGGATGTTTTCGATGATCTCGCGCACGGGCGTACCATTCTCACGGGTCAGTGAAATGGGGCCAATTTCCACGAAAGAGGCGCCCAGACGGCTGAATTCGTCGAAGTACCGACCGCTGGTATCCACTCCGGAAGCCACTCCTACGGGATTCTTGAAGTCCAATCCAAAGAAGGAGCGCTTCAAGGTAGGGTGGGAGAAAGAGGAGATGACCGTCCAGCGGAAAAGCGGGACCTTGAAGATAAACTCCAGGGAGCGCAGCGCTACCAGTCTCGCCTTGCGGGGAGAGAAGAGTTTAAAGAAAGGCCTGACGAAAAATCGGTACATATTACAAAGGTACTAATTTTTTCGTCAGTGCTCTTCAAAGGTTCCGTCGGAGTAGAAAATGGTTATACGACTGACCGTCCGCTGAGCAAATTTTTGATTCTCACGCGGTTGCGAAACGGGAATTTCTGCTGTAACTTCCTCTTTTTCAGCAGGCTTAGCCTCAATCTGGGGCTGTACAGGTTCTTCTTCCGGAAGATCCTCAATCGGCTCGATTTCGGCGAAAACAGGCTCCAAAACGGGCGAAACCGGGAAAAGTTCGGGCGTAGGGGCAGGGGAAGCGGCATCTTTGTACGGTTTGCCGCGTCCGAGCAGTAACCAGTCCGCCTGAAGGTTCGGATAGGAGGAGAGAAGTTTGGTGATGAAGTCGAAGCTCGGTTTGTTGCGACCGGAGAGGAGGTGAGAGAGACCGGAACGCTGGATGCCGAGTTGATCGGCCAATTGGGCGGGGGAGACTCCCTCCATGTTCAGGAACTGCTGAATGCGACTGTTTACGGTGTCCATTTTTTCTGTAAATCTATACTGCGACAAATGTAATTCAAATCCGCGTGATTTGCAAGTTCTCACCGGAGAATTGCTAAAAGATAAATAGGGGCATTACATATGTTTTTCAGCGTTTTAGCGCACGACAGGCGAAATCGACCTCAAATAAGATAGAGGTAATCGAGTGTAAAGTACTGGTAAATCGGCACTTTAGCGAATTGATTCGGCAGCAAATTAGCCCAATTTCCGGAAAAACCTCGGTATCTATACGAATCTATACTTTAGGTAATAGCTATAAAATACTGATTTTTAGAACTATTTGAATAATATCTCCAAAAATTGTTATTGTTTTCTCTCGCCCGTCCTTCGCGGCCCTGCGCCGGGCGAAATAGACTTGTAAACCTATGCACAGATGTAAATCCATAGTGTATATTTTACAAAAGTAAAATCAATATTTACGTATGTCAACAACGAGAATCATTTTCATTTTTGCTACATTTGTAACGAAATGAAGCCGCAGATTCGCATAGAAGATTTCACATATCCCCTTCCTGAGGGCCGCATTGCGCGATTTCCGCTTGAAAACCGAGATGACTCTAAGCTTCTCGTGTTTACAAAGAGTACGGGAGAATCGCCTATTGCTGCTCCTTTCAAGGAGATTGCCCACTATTTGCCTTCTCGCGCGCTTATGGTTTTCAATGAAACCAAGGTCGTTCCGGCCAGAATGCTGTTCCAGAGGGCCTCAGGGGCACTTATTGAGATATTTTGCCTAGAACCTGTTGCCCCTACGGACTATCAGCTCTGTTTCGCACAAACTGAGCGCTGTAGCTGGAAGGTAATCGTGGGTAATCTTAAGAAATGGAAGGGCGATACGCTTCACCTCTATAACCCTGGCAATGATCAGGCTGTTGCTGAAACCGGCCTTCAGGCTGAGCTGCTTGAGAACAATGGCAAATCTTGTGTAGTTTCCTTCTCTTGGCGCTCTGGAGCCTCCTTTTCTCAGGTGATGGGCCTCTGCGGCCGCATCCCTATCCCTCCCTACTTGAAGCGTGAAACCCAGGAGATCGACCTGACCCGCTATCAAACCTGTTATGCCCGTCAGGAGGGCTCTGTAGCAGCTCCTACCGCAGGTCTGCACTTTACTGAGCGCGAGTTTGCTGAGATTGACGCGCAGGAAATCGACCGTATGAAACTCTGTCTCCACGTCGGAGCCGGCACTTTCCTGCCCGTGAAGAGTGAAATGATAGCGGATCACACGATGCACAGCGAGCCCTTCGTGGTATCGCTGGACTTCCTGAAGCGGGTGCGCGCTGCCTGCGGAGGCAAACTGATTGCCGTGGGGACCACATCCACCCGCTGCCTGGAGTCGCTTTACTATCTGGGCGTGCATTGTATTGAGCGTGGTGAGCCCGATGTGGTGGAACAGTGGGAGCCTTACCGTGACGAGGGCTACAGCTACACCACCGCCCAGGCGCTGGATGCCCTGATTGCCTATGTGGAAAAGTCCGGAACAGCTAAGTTGCTGTCTCGCACGCAGATAATAATCGTACCTGGATTCCGTTTCCGGCTGGTTAACAATCTTGTTACCAACTTCCATCAACCGCAAAGTACCTTGTTGCTGCTGATTGCAGCCTTCGTGGGACCCGTCTGGCGGCAGCTGTACGACTTTGCACTGAACAATGATTTTCGGTTTTTGAGTTACGGCGATTCCTCGTTGCTGGAGTGCCGTACCTGGATCAATGAATGATTAAAAAACGATAAATATGAAGAAGTTTCGTTGGATTATCCTGCTCCTGCTGATGGTGGCGATGGTTCCCGTCGCCCAGAAACTCTCGGCAGGGGAATCGGTTGCGGAGGCATTTTCCATCCGCAACGGCCTCTATATCCTGGGCTGCGCCCTGACGCTGGCCCTTTTCTGTGTGGCATTCACCTTCTCGGTGATTCGCGGGCGCATCGTGCTTTCACCGGTGTTTCACCTGACGCTCATCTCCGCCCTCTGGGTGTTGATTGTCTTTGGCGTGGCGTGGCTGATGGTGCGTTTTGCGGAAAATTTCGTAGGTCTGGTGGCTTATATCGGTGCTCCGGTGCTGATTGTGGGGCTCTACCTGCTCTTCTTTTTCCGCGGCAGCCGCAAGGCGATTCAAACCGCTTCATCCGCCGCCGTGCGGCGCAGTGCCCACTCTTCCGCGGCCGTGAAGTATGATTATCGCGTGCTTTTCAGTGCATTACTGATCCTGCTGGTGGTGGGAATCGTGGCGCTTTGCACCGCTCATCCTTCCCACGCGCTCTTTATGCCGCTCGCTGCTGCCAGCCTGGGCTTCCTGCTCTGGCGCTTGGTGGGCTGGCGGGGCTTCCTGCTGCTCGCTTTCCTGGCTGTGGAGCTCGTTGCGCTCGTTTTCTGGATTCCTTCCGTCACGAGCGGTGTGGCCGGTGGCTTCTGGCAGATGGCCGTCCTGACGCTGCTCTACATGTCGGTGCTTACACCGCTGGCAGACCTCTATTGTGCAAAAGAGCCGATCGCATAGGCAACCGGCTCTTTCATCCTGAACAGGCGGGGCGTTACTTGATCAGTAATGCCTCGCTTCGTTTAATGAATTCGCTCAAATCCTTGCCCTTCAGCATATTGTTGGAGAGCAGGGCCAGGTCAACGACCTGCTTGAGGGTAGGATCGTCGGCTTTGAGGGCGCTGATGCCTTCCTCGCCCATCAACTGCTTGATGACCGGGTTCTGTGCGTTCACCGTAATGGTATAGTTCTCAGGCATTTCACCGTAGAAGTTCATACCTCCGCCCAGGGCTGCCATGTCGCGGTAGCGGCGCATGAATTCACTCTGGGTAATGAGGATCGGCTGGGCCGTTTCCCCCAGGTTATCCATCTTGACGTCATACTTGTAATCGGTCGGAAGGATGGCCTCGAAGGTCTCCTTGAGGGTTTTCTGCTGCTCTTCGGTGGTCTCGAACTTGGCCGCTTCCACCTTTTCTACCAGGCGGTCAATCGCATCCGCATCTACGCGCACGAATTTGGAATCCTTGATCTTGCTCTCCAGCAGGCTTACGAAGTGGGCATCCAGCGGGCAGTCGCAGAGCAGGACGTCGTAGCCTTTGTTCTTCGCCGCCTCAATATAAGGGAACTGTGCCTGTGCGTCAGAAGCATAGAGATAGACCACTTTCTTGTCTTTGTCGGTCTGTTCGGACTCGATGGCCTTGCGATAGTCATCGTACTTGAAGTACTTGCCGTCACAATTCTTGAATAAAGCGAATTTAAGGGCCTTTTCGCAGAACTTCTCGTCCGTGAGCATGCCGTACTCGATAAAGAGCTTCAAATTGTCCCATTTCGCCTGAAAATCATCGGCATTGTTCTTGGCGATCTCCTCTAGGCGGTCAGCCACCTTCTTGGTGATGTAGCCGGAGATCTTCTTGACGTTGGCGTCGGACTGCAGGTAACTGCGGGAGACGTTCAGCGGAATGTCCGGGGAATCGATCACGCCGTGAAGCAGCGTCAGGAACTCCGGAACGATGGCCTCCACCGAGTCGGTCACGAACATCTGGTTGCAGTAGAGCTGAATCTTGTTCTTGCTGACTTCCAGCTGGTTCTTGATCTTGGGGAAGTAGAGGATACCGGTCAGGTTGAAGGGATAATCCACGTTCAGGTGGATGTAGAACATCGGATCGTCCAGGGTAGGATAGAGGCTGTGGTAGAAGTTCATGTAATCCTCATCCTTCAGGTCAGCGGGCTTGCGGGTCCAGAGCGGCTCGGTGCCGTTGATGATGTTGTCCTCGTCCGTATCCACATATTTACTGTCTTTCCACTCCTTCTTTTTGCCCATTGCGATGGGAATCGGCATGAACTTGCAGTATTTGTGGAGCAGCTCGCCGATGCGGCTCTCTTCGCCGAACTCCTTGCTGTCATCGTCCAGTTCCAGGGTGATGACGGTGCCGCGGTCGGCCTTGTCGCATTCGCTCATCTTGTACTCCGGATCGCCGCTGCACTCCCATTTCACAGCCTTGGCACCCTCTTTCCACGAAAGCGACTCGATAGTAACCTTCTTGGAAACCATGAACGAAGAGTAGAATCCGAGGCCGAAATGGCCGATGATGCCGGTCTGGTCCTTGTATTTCTCCAGAAACTCACCGGCGCTGGAGAAGGCGATCTGATTGATGTACTTATCGACCTCCTCTTCGGTCATACCGATACCGCGGTCGGTGATTTTCAGGATGTTCTTCTTGCTGTCCACATCTACGTGGATGGTCAGATCGCCCAGTTCGCCCTTGAACTCGCTTCCGGAAGCCAATGCTTTGAGTTTCAGCGTGGCATCCACTGCGTTGGCTACCAGCTCACGTACAAAGATGTCGTGGTCCGAATAGAGGAACTGCTTGATGACGGGAAAAATGTTTTCGGTGGTAACACCGATCGTACCTTTTGCCATAGTGTATTTCGTTTTACAATTATTCTTTGCCGCCCTCTACGGCAAAAAAGATACCATCGCACATTGTGCGACAAAATGTCAGTCACAGTCTCGTGGCGGCTAACTAACTGGTTCTCAGCCAGAACATAAAAATCGGTCAGCCAAAACGACTGACCGATTTTTATCATTTGATTGATTTTCAATTATTTATCTGCCACGGGGTCTGTTTTAGTTTGTGCGATAATCACCGCTACAAAGACCAGTGCGGCGCCGACGGCTTCGCGCAGCGTCAGGGTCTGGTGGAGCAAAATCCAGCCTGCAAGCACAGCAAAGACCGATTCCAGGCTCATCAGCAGCGAGGCGACCGTGGGGTTGAAGCCCTTTTGGGCCACGATCTGGAGCGTGTAGCCTACGGCACTGGAGAGGACGCCGGCATAGAGCAGCGGAATCCAGGCGGACCAACCGGAGAGCGGTGCGGCCCAGGTCGCAAAACCCACCGAGGCAATGTCCAGCGGAATGGCTGCCAACGTGCCGAGCACACCGCAGGTCAGGAACTGGATAGCCGCCAGCTTGAGCGCATCAAATCGGGGCGAGAAGCGGTCCACGGCCAGAATTTGGAACGAGAAGGTAAGGGCGCACAGCAAAATCAGCACATCGGAGAGCTGCAGCGAGAACTTGCCAGTGATGCAGAGTAAGTAGAGACCCGCCAGTGCAATGACGACCCCAATCCAGATAGCAACGCTTGTCCGTTTCTTGTATAGAATCCGCCCGATGATCGGTACGATTATGATATAGGTGGCCGTGATGAATCCTGCTTTGCCAGCTCCCGTGCCCAGTGCGATACCCTCCTGCTGGAAAAAGCTGGCTACAAAGAGCCACAGGCCGCAAATGATGCCGGCCCGCCAGAGGGCCTTCCGGTCTGCCGGAGTCATGCGGACAGCGTTTCGCCGGTCCGAAATCCGGATAAACGGCAGCAGCACTAGCGCGGCAATCAGGAAGCGGATGCCGATGAAAGTCCCGGATCCCATATAGTTGCTGCCTTCGCTCTGCGCAACGAACGCCACACCCCAGATAATGGAGGTCAACGTCAGCAGCAAGGTGGATCTCAGCGAGGATTTCATGCGGCAAAGATAGGTAAAAAAGCCGCCCGGGTGGCTTGTTCATAACTATGTTGAAAATTCTTAAATAATTTATTGTTTTACGATAAATAATTATTATATTTGCAGTGCGAACCGATTGGAACGGTTCCGTAATAACGCAGTTTAACACTTATATTATACGACTATGATTCTTTGGTGGACTTCTCTTTCGCTCTTTATGAAAATCCTGTGGGTGATTACGCTCGCCTCTTCGCTGATTTTCATCATTCAGAGCGTGATGACCTTCATCGGCGCAGATGCCGGTGATGGCGGAATTGACGGCGATTTCGATGGGGGTGACCTCACGACCGACGTCGACTCATCTTCCGAGTTTTCCGACATGGGCAGCGGTATGAACCTGCTGACCTTCCGCAACTTCGTGAATTTCTTCCTGGGATTCGGCTGGACCGCCGTGCTCCTGCACGAAAAGATCCAGTCCACTGCCCTGCTGATGGTGGTAGCCGTGCTCGTGGGCGTGGCCCTCGTGATTGCGGTGATGTACCTCTTCAAATGGCTGAGCAGCATGCAGCAGTCCGGCACCATCAACGTTTACAAACAGGCTGTCGGTTGCCTGGGCAAGGTCTATCTGGCCATTCCTGCAGCCCGCAGCGGCTCCGGCAAGGTGCAGATCACCATTGGCGGTGCCGTCCGTGAGTACGACGCCCTGACCGACGGCGAGGCTATTCCCACAGGCGCCAACATCAAGGTCCTGGAGGCACTGGACGACCACACCCTGCTGGTGGAAGGCCAGGAATCCTTCATCATCTAATGCAAAATCAAACAATTACAAATCCATAAACATTATTTACAATGCAACTCTATCTTATCCTGATCATTGTCTTCGTGCTCTTTGTGACGTTTGCAGCCATCCTGAAACGTTATCGCAGATGCCCGTCGGACAAGATTCTCGTCATCTACGGTAAGACCGGACGCAAGTCCTCCGCAAAGTGTATCCACGGCGGTGCAGCCTTCATCTGGCCGGTTTTCCAGAGCTACTCCTATCTCGACCTGACGCCGATCAGCATCGAGTGCAACCTGACCAACGCCCTCTCCAAACAGAACATCCGCGTGGACGTGCCTTGCCGCTTTACCGTGGGTATCAGCACCGAGAGTGACAGTATGACCAACGCTGCCGAGCGTCTGCTGGGCCTCAATACGGAGGACATCCGCAGCATCGCTACCGATATTCTCTTTGGTCAGCTCCGTCTGGTGATTGCAACCATGGATATCGAGGAAATCAACGCTGACCGCGACAAGTTCCTCGCCAATGTTTCCACCAACGTGGAGGCCGAACTCCGCAAGATCGGTCTGAAGCTCATCAACGTGAACGTCACCGATATCCGCGACGAATCCGGCTATATCGAGGCTCTCGGTAAAGAGGCTGCTGCAAAGGCTATTAACGACGCTAAGAAGAGCGTTGCCGAGCAGAACCGTTACGGTGAGACCGGTAAGGCCAATGCTGACAAGGACACCCGTATCAACGTGGCTGCCGCTGATGCAGACGCTGTGAAGGGTGAGAACAGCGCAAAGATCGCGATCGCCCAGTCCGACGCTGCCCGCCGCGAAAAAGAGGCTGAAGCTGCCCGCATTGCAGTCGCTGCCGAGAAGGTGCAGGCTGCAAAGGCTCTCGAAGAGGCCTACAAGAGCGAGCGTGAAGCCGAGTTGGCACGTGCTGCCCGTGAAGAGGCAACCCAGAAGGCTAACATCGTGGTGGCTGCCCAGATTGAAAAAGAGAAGATGATCATTGAGGCAGAAGCTGCTGCAGAGCGCCTGCGCCGTGAGGCAAAGGGTGAAGCTGACGCTATCTATGCCAAGATGGATGCTCAGGCACGCGGTGCTTTCGAAATCCTCTCCAAGCAGGCAGAAGGTTTCAACAAACTCGTGGAAGCAGCCGGTGGCGACGCCAAGGACGCTATCACGATGCTCATCTCCGACAAACTGCCCGAACTCGTCCGCACGCAGGTGGAGGCCGTCAAGGGCATCAAGATCGACAAGGTTACCGTTTGGGATGGCGGCAATACCAAAGAGGGGAAGACCGCTACCTCCAATTTCATTTCAGGGATGATGGGCGCCGTTCCGCCGCTCCAGGATCTGTTCAAGATGGCCGGAATGGAACTCCCGTCCTATCTCAAGGGCAAAGCAGAAGAACCTGCTAAGGTTCAGGATGTTGAACCCGAAAAGGTAGAGAAATAACCTATGCCGGTAATTGTCAATATCGACGTGATGATGGCCCGGAGAAAGATGTCCTCCGGTGAACTCGCCGAAAAGGTGGGCATCTCTCCGGCCAATCTGTCGATTCTCAAAAACGGAAAAGCCAAGGGCGTCCGATTCGCGACGCTTGAAGCCGTCTGCAAGGCTTTGGACTGCCAGCCGGGAGACCTCCTGGAGTATGTCCCCGTGGCAGATAAATAATTGAAAATCAAATAAATGCTAATAATCGGTCAGTCGTTTCGGCTGACCGATTTTTATGTTCTGACTGAGAGCCAGTTAGTTAGCCGCCACGGGTCTATCCACAGTGATGATCGGGGCAGGGGTGTCCTTCACGTTCCGTTTCTAGGGTAGCGTGGTGTATTCCGATATGTGATAGTTCGTGTTTGAGCGCAGCAACAACTGTAGCACTGTCTGTGGCTTCAGTCAGGACCACATGCGCGGTGAGAGCCGTTTCTGTGGTGCTTATGGGCCAAATATGGAGATGGTGAATCTCCCGTACGCCCTCCACTCCATTCATATGATCCAGGACCTCATCAGGATTGATGGATTCTGGAACGGCATCAATACTCATCCGGAGGCTCTCGGCAAGGAGTTTCCATGTGCTGACAAGGATTACCAGTGCGATGGTAAGTCCAATAATCGGGTCAATTAAGTCCCATCCGGTCTTGGAAATGAGGACACCGGATAGGACGACACCAATTGATACCAGTGTATCCGCCGCCATATGAAGAAAAGCGCCCCGAGTGTTGATATCCTGCTTCTGGTAGCGCATTAGCAGAAAGGCAGTCAGTCCATTGATCAGTATTCCGATACCGGCCGTCCATGCGACTGCTACACCGTCGATTGGTTCAGGGTTGCGAAGTTTGTGAATGCTTTCGACCGCGATGGCGCCGACTGCGACCAGCAGGATGATGGCATTCAGGAGTGAAATCAGGATGGAGCCTTTCCGGTAGCCGTAAGTAAACCGTTTTGTGCCGTTGGAGGCAGCCAGATGAAAAGCGACTAGTGCCAGCAATAGCGAAAAGACGTCGCTAAGGTTGTGTCCGGCATCGGAGAGCAGACCCAGAGAGCCTTTCCATATGCCGACGCCAGCCTCAATGAGGACAAATCCGAGGTTCAGTATGATTGAGAGGATGAATACACGCCGCAGAGAATCGCTTCTCAGGTCATGGGCCCCGGCGTGGTGATGGTGGTGATCGTGATGGTTATGTTCGTGGTGTTCCATAGTAGCGTTTTTTGCGTCCAAAATGCAAATAATGGACCGCAATCAAGGTCTTCAAGGGAATTATTTGGCAGAAAAGAAAAAAGTATCTACATTTGCCGTCCCAATCGGGAGCATAGCTCAGTTGGTTTAGAGCACCTGCCTTACAAGCAGGGGGTCATAGGTTCGACTCCTATTGTTCCCACAAACACAGATGGCTGCAGATAGCAGCCATCTGTGTTTGTGGGAACCCTGTTTTCTACTGGGGACACCCCAGACCCCGCGCGCACCAGCGCGGAAGCTGCAGATAGCAGCCATCTGTGTTTGTGGGAACCCTGTTACAATCTACGCAAAGCGGCAGCGCGGGTATCGTCGAAGTCTGAGAGGAGCCAGCGGCCGTTGCAGCGTTCCATGTGGAGGATGTGGCCTTCGGGGGCGTAATCGGCCGTGGCGGGCGTTACGCGGATGACGGCGGTAGCATGGGTATCGTCAAGTTGCTTTACACGCAGTACTTTGCATTCATCCTTGGCGATAGGCGTGCCATCGGCGCTCACGAACCAGAACTCCCATTCGTGGAGAACCGGCGTAGAGTCCGGCTGGGAAATCATGAGTTCCAGCGTCGTGTAGTAATCCTCTGTCAGATAGGGGCGGGAGGCCTCCAGGCACTCCACATCCGGAATATAGCCACACAACTCGGCGGCGCGCTGCGACAGTTCCCGATGGGTAGGACTGCAAGAAATGAGCAATGCCGCGACCAGGATGGAGATCCAAATAAAGTGAATGCGAAGACTTTTCATGATGTACCTATTAATATCCATAGCGTTTCCTGAAAGTGGAAATCAGGACAGCTGAGAGGATCAGAGCAAGTACCTCGGCGGCGTTGACGGAGAGCCAGATGCCGTCGATGCCCACGAGGGCGGGGAGCAGGAAGACGCATCCCATTTCGAAAACCAGCGTCCGCATAAAAGAAATGATGGCAGAGACAGGCCCATTGTTCAGGGCTGTGAACCAGGCAGATGCAAACATATTGAATCCGCAGATCAGGAAGGAAACCATATAAATCCGCATCGCGTAGGTCGTCAAGTCGCGAAGGGCTGCATCGTAACCGACGAACAGGGCAGAGATTTGGGGTGCGAACGCTTCGATGATGACCGTGATGACAATCCCGGCAATGGCAATCAGCGTGCAACTCTTTCGCAACAGGCTGCGCAGTTCCATCTTATCGCCGGCGCCATATTTATAGGAGATGACCTGCGAAATACCCATGTTGTAGCCGATGAATGCCGATCCAAAGATGAACCCGATATACATCAGTACGCCATAGGCTGACACGCCATTTTCACCGATATACTTCATCAGCTGCAGGTTATAGCAGATGGCGATGATGTTGAATGAGATGTTTCCCACGAATTCGGAGAGCCCGTTCAGCAGCGATTGGCGGATGGCCGGAGCGTCAGCCGGGCTGTTTGTGAGGAACTGGAGATTGGTGGTGTTGCGCTTCGAACCGAAAAAGAGAATCGGGACGGCGCTGCCGACGACAAAAGAGAGGGCGGTGGCCACGGCCGCCCCGGTCAAACCCCAGCCGAAAACTCCGACGAAGAGAATGTCTAAAAGGATGTTTGTCAATCCGCAGGCGATACTGGTGTAGGTGCCGATTTCCGGCCGTCCTGCGGTCATGCAGAAGGGCTGGAGCGCCAGTTGCAGCATATAAAAGGGCAGGGCGAGGGTCAGGATTCGGCCATAAGTGACCGCGTATTCAATCATCTCACCTTCCGCGCCCAATACAATAGCAGCAGGGCGCATCAGTACGAAAAAGAGTCCGGAAATGAGAATGGAGGCCAGAATGGTCAGACGGATGAGCATCGTGAAGATATGGTTACCCCGCTCGAAATTGTGCTCTCCGAAGGTTTTGGATACCAGCGCACTGCCACCCGTTCCCACCATCAGCCCGAGGGCGGAGATGATGGCTATCGCCGGCCAGATGATGTTCATCGCCGCAAAGGCCGTGCTGCCCGCATAATTGGAGATGAACCACCCGTCCACGATATTGTACACCGATGTCACCATCAGCATCAATACCATGGGCCAAAGTTCTCTCAGGATGCGCCTGTATCCGTAGTGACCTTCCATTAAGGCGCAAGAAGTTTCAGCAGTTCAGCGAAGAGACGCTCGCGTCGGCGGTCGCCGGTGACGGTTTCCAGCGGAAATCCGATGGCAATCACGCGATAGGAGCCCTTGTAGAAGGTAGCCGCCGAGATATTGTTGTCATCGTAGCGGAGAAGGGTCATGGCCTGCGGACTGGCCGGAATGAGGCCGTCTGCTGCCTCTACGCTATAGATTTCGGCATTGGGCTGGTTCGGGAAACGGCAGTTGAGATCGTCCGGGAATCCGGCTCCGTTGCGTACACCGTGGACACGGCCGGAGGTGGTGCCGCGGGTGGTCATCCACTTGTATTTGAGGGTCTCGCGCATGAAATCGCGAGTGGGCTTCAATTCGGTGGCAAACCAGACGGAATCGGGGGTGGTGCTATAGAGGTCGTCCCACGCATCGGAAGCGATGTAAGCGCCGGAAATCAGCAAGTTACCACCGGCTGCGGTATAGGTTTTCAACTGTTCGCGCAGGCGGGCAGGGAAGACCTGGTGGCGCCAGACATCCCGTCCGGTACGCGTGGTCAGCTGCTTGCCGCAGAGCAGGTCCACCACCGGATAGTTACGCAGGGTTACGCGGCCTTCCAGCACAGCTTTCCGGCTCGCGGAGGCAAAGTCGTAACCGGCCTTGAGCAGGGCTGCGCCGTGCACGGAAACATAGTCATAGGTGTTGCCGGCAATGACGCGCGTCTCCCACTCGCTGCCCGAGGCACCGAAGCCTGGATTGTCGTCGTCCATCCAGTCGATGAAGCGACGGAATTCGAATTGCTGACCGGTGTAGGAGATATCAGAGATATAGGGCACGCCTGCCTCCAGCGAAGGCATGAAGCCCGCGAAGGTGGAGTCGTTGCTGGCAAAGCTGGCCGGTGCTGCGACGCGGTCGAAGTTATTGACAACCAATACGGTGCGACCGGTTGAGAGGCGCGATTCCGCAGCGCCCGCACTGAGGATTTCCGAAGGGAAACTCTCGCCGCCGGCATTGATGGCCGTCACCTGGAAACTGTAGAGATGACCCGGTTCTATCGGGATGCGGGCGCTCAGGCCGCTGGCAATGAATCCGTCGTCAAATTCACCGTCATCTACCCGCATCCGCACGCGGAAAGAGGTTGGGGTAGCGGTGGGCTCGAGCGGATCTTCCACCGCTGCCCAGTTGAGAGCGGCAGTGGCCTGTGCTCCGTTGTACTGCACCTCTACGGAGAGGCTCGCAACCGGCAGCGGCTGGACTGTATAGGGTTTATCGTTCAGCCAGCAGAGATACTTCAGAATACCCTTGTAAACAGCGCGGGAAACGTGGAAACGGAAGGCGGGATCCAGGCCGTAGCGCATATCGGCAAAGTTCTGGTGCGAAAGCAGTTCCAGAATCATGGAAGGCACTTCCGGAACACTGCATTCGGAGTAGGAACGGTCCCAGAGACCACGTCGCGTCCAGGCAGTATCGTAGAGCGCGCGGATATCGTCAACAATCTGAGTCTGAACTAGATCGGCCAGGTCTCGGTTAATGCTGCGCGCCTCGCCATTGGGGAATTTGTCCTTGCCGTGGGCTTTGCGGGTATAGATGGCCAGCGTACCGACGATCGAGTCACCGTAGCGCAAACCGGCGTCGGTGTGGAACGCAAAAGAGAGATCGAGCGGAACGTTGTATTCTTTCTTGAGGGCATTGACCCAGTGACCGCGGCACTGGAAGTCGTCGCGATAGTCGCTGAGCGCCTTGCTGGGAGCATAGACCGTATCGGCGAAGCCGGCCCACTGCAACCAGTAACGGGCTGCCTCGGTAAAGCGAGGATAACCTGATACAGTGCCCTGTGCAGCCTTATCTCCGCCTCTCAGGATGTTGCCCGTGCCACCGCCGAACTTGACGGCATCGGCCGTAATGACGGCTTTGGTGCGGGCGGTTTTGCCCGTGAGATAGACACCCTGGCCCTTGACGCCCCCTTGGTCGAAGGGGAAGGTGCCCAGATAGATCCAGGTGCCGCCTCCCATCTTCTGGTTGACCGAAAAACGGCTGCTGCCGCCCTTGTGGCGCACTTCGTAGCAGGCATCGGTGGCGCTGCTGTCCAGCGACTGGTAGGAGACGTAAACCGCATAATCGCGTGCGACCGGGAAGGATGGAGTCCAACTGGCCTCTGCCGTGCTGGTTTTGCTGCCGGAAATGATGCGCGCTGAACCCATCTTGAAGGGATTCTCACCGTGTTTATAGGCCGGTTTGGGGTCTGCAAAGCCGCTGCGGGGCGCCTTGCGCCACTTCCCATCCTCCTTGTAGCCGGTGGATGGCTGGTCGTTGTCAACGATGATTTCCACGGGGTTGCAGTCCCGCTCGCGGGGCAGGAGCACCACGGCGCCCGAATGCTCGAGCATCGGCACGAGGAAGGGGAGCACGTAGCTCTGCGTATAGAGGTCCTCGACCGTGCCGAAGATGCGGCCGCGCTGGAATTCCCAGCGGTCGAGCGAAGATTCGTAATAGTAGCCGTGGCTCTGCCAGAGGGCGATATGCCGGCCCTGCAGGCCGCGCGTGATCTTGTAAGCCTGATCCAGCGCGCTGACCAGCGGTGGCTGGGGTTTTTCGTTCTTGCCGGCCAGGCGGAGATGCTCGCGCACCGGTTCCTTGTTGCCGTCGAAGTAATCCGTATGGATCTCCTTGATATCCTGCTTGTTGCTGATAATCTCGAAGCGGTCCGCATAGCCCTTCCAAGCCTCCGGCAGGTTGGCGCGAACAATCGCATAAACGCGTTTTGCATCCCCTTTGCGGAAGGGATAGGTGGCGAGCTCGCGGCAGAAAGTGAGCTGCAGGGTCTGGGTGCGCGACAGCACTGTGGCCTTGTCCACGAAGATGGGCTTGTCCACGTATGCGCGCGGCTGCAGATAGGCCTTGATGGAGTCGCAGAGCGGTGCGAATTCCGGCAGGCCAGGGATGGTATCAGTCGTCGTCTGGGCGCGTGCAGACCCGCTGAAAATCAGCAGAAAAGCAACGATAGAAAGGAACATCTTGCGCATCGGAATCACTTTTTAAAGAGGTCCACGATAGCCAGGATGAGCGTGGCGATGGAGATGGATGCTACGTTGGCCACCAGGTCCCACGGATCCGTGGTCCGGTAGGAGGCCAGCGTGCTCTGAAGCAGTTCGAACACGAAGGCGATGGTGATACCGCTCAGGTGCACGAAGAGCAGGTCGCGCCACTTGCGTTTGCCCGTAAAGGAGGAGCCGTGTGCCAGGAAGGGGTAGGGCAGGAACATCAGGAAGTGTCCTACCTTATCCGAAGGGATGTCCAGGATGGTGCGCGGGAGCTTCAGGAAAGAGGGGAACTTCCCGAAATAGAGATAGATAAGCACGCCCATGTAAAGGACGAATAGAACTATGAAAACCCGGCGCCAGGCACTCTTCTTCTTAGCGGACATACTTTCCTTTCTTACGCTGGAGACGGGTGAAATTATCTTCTGCCTTCACCTTGTCGATGATGGTCGTGACGACTTTGTAGATCTCGCCGCCGATGGTGTAGTCGGCGCGGCAGATGAAGTTGACGCGGTCCTGACGCAGCAGCTGATGAGCGGTGCGTTTCTGCTTTTCGTTGGTATCGCGATAGACGGCGATGGAGTTGCCACCGAACATCTTGACGATCTTCATGCAGGGGATATCTGTCTCACCGTCACCGAAATAGATCATGTGCGGGAAGGGGATGGGCTTGTCCTCTTCCGGGCGGCTTTCATTGACTTTGGTATTGTCGCTGATGTCCGTGATGCCCTTGGCAATCTTGAAGAGGAACTGGGTCTTTCCGGTATAATCCACAGCGACGGCGGGCCAGACGGCGATGCCGTTTTCGTCGTACCAGAAGGAGCAGGCAAAGATTTTCTTGAACTCGTGGGCGATGCTGGAGCCCTCGATCAGTTCGGTGAGGCCGGAGGAGTTGATGTAGTGCTCCACGTTGACGCCGTGTTCCTTGCCGTACTGGTTGATGATGGAGAACCACTCCTTGACACCATCCAGAAGCTTGATGTCGCGACCGAAGGAGACAAAGCTCTCGCGGGTGAGGGCGATGCCGGCCTTACGGGCTTCGTCGATCATCAGTTTCATGTAGGAGAGAATGTGATTAACCTCCTGGCCTTCAGGAGTTACATTGCTCAGTTCCCAGAACTCTTTGGGCGTTTTGCCAATGGCCTGGATAAAACCGAATTCCTGCATGTTTCCGGGGGAGAGGGTGCCGTCGAAATCGTAAATCAGGGCGACTGTGGGAATTTTGCGCGTCATATCGAATCCTCATTAAAACGTGGCAAAGATACAGAATGTTGTTGATAAAATGGTAATAATTGATCGCGTTCGCGCGCGTTACGCGACAAATTCTCCGCATTGGAATTCGTATTTTTGCGGAAATAATATTGTATGATCAGTATATTTTGCAAAAACAATGGTGTTACACGGGAATTTCCCGAGGGTACATCCCTGTTGGAAATGCTTCCCGCGTTTGAATT
>JBGUJZ010000008.1:0-11915 GCA_045114175.1 Bacteroidales bacterium
GAGGTTCCGGAGGTATTGACGTAGAGGTAGTTCAGGATGAAGTTGTCGCCAAAGCGGCCAATCCCCCACTTCTCTTTGAGAGCCGGATAATCACGCTCGAAGAGCTTGTTGGAGATGCAGGCAATGCCGATTCGCTCGCCCGCATAACTGAAGATCTTGGAGCCGGAGAGCAGCAGCACATAGTTGTCCGTATAACGCGCCACAGTGCTCTGGAACGGCGGCTGGAAAGGCACTGACATATCCTTGCGGAAGTCCATGCAGAGGTAAGCCATATCCTCGAGGATGATGACGTCGTATTTGTTGGCCAGATCGCCGATGATGGCCAGCTCCTCCTCCGAGAGGCAGATCCATGCCGGATTGTTCGGGTTGGAATAGAGAATGGCGGCGATATTGCCCTCTTTCAGGTAGGATTCGAGCTTGTCGCGCAGACTCTCGGCGCGATACTCATAGACATCAAAGAAGAGGTTCTTGATGCCCATAATGTCCGGCTGACGGCCGTGAGCCGAGAAACCGGGGCAGAGATAAAGGATCGTATCCTTGCCCGGCTGCATCTGCGAGCATTCCAGAATACTGGTCATACTGCCCTGCATGGAGCCCACCGTGGGGACGATGCACTTCGGGTCAATATCTACGTCAATAAATGCCTTGATAAAGCGAGACGCGTTCTTCTTAAGCTCGGAAATACCCTGCACCGGCGGATAGATGGAGGCATAGCCCTTATCCAGCGCTTCCTGCTGGGCTTTGATGCCGATCGGGCAGGCCGGAATGCCCGGCACACCAATCTCCAAGTGAGAAAAAGGCTCTCCCTGCAGCTCTTCCAACTTGTTGCCAAGCATCTGGCACTGGCGGATGGAAGTGCGCGAGACGTCGTCTATATCCATTTCCGCAAGAATGCGGTCCAATTCACTTTTTGCTATAGGTTTATCCATGTTTCCAATTATTTACGAGCCGATGCAAAACCTGCATCGAAGGCCTTGATGTTGGCTGCTACGATCTCCTCGCCCTTGCGGCCGAAGATGCGGCGAATACCTTCGCGCAGCTTGTCAGCATCCAGAATTTGCAGCATGGCTGCCATCGCACCCAGCAGAATCATGTTGGCGCTGCGAGGCGAATGAATCTCCTGCGCCATGGCGTCCACATCGAGCGCCACGCAGTGCGGGAACTTGTTCAATTCAGCCTTCACGGCCTCCATATCGGGGTAATTGGGAATATTGACGAAGGGTGCGGTATTGGTCACGATCCATCCCTCCGGAGCCAGCCAGGGCACGTAACGCAGGGCCTCCATGGGTTCCAAGGAGACAATCAGGTCTGCGCAGCCGTGCGGGATGAGGTCGCTGTGAATGGGATCGGACGAGAGGCGAAGGTGCGACTGCACGTCTCCTCCGCGCTGGCTCATTCCGTGGACCTCGGCCTGCTTCAGGTAGAGCCCCTGCTCGAGGGCGGCCGAACCGATGACGGTGGCGATGGAGAGGATGCCTTGTCCTCCTACGCCGGCAAGTATAATATCCTGTTTCATATTACTTTTTAGCGTGACGTTTAGCGGTTTGGATGCACTCGCGGCGGCTTACGATAACCGAGACGCCGTGGTATTCGATTTCTTCGCGGATGACCTTTTCCATCTCCTCATAGTTCTTGGGGAGCGGAATGATGGTGCGGATGTGCTCCGGTTCTACGCCCAGTCCGGCGCAGATAGCCTCGATACGGCCGGTTCCGGCGGAATCCTGTCCACCCGTCATACCGGTGGTGAGGTTGTCCGAGATGCAGAGGGTGACATCTGCCTTGGCATTGACGGCATCCAGCAGACCGGTCATGCCGCTGTGGGTGAAGGTAGAATCGCCGATCACGCCTACAGCCGGCCAGAGACCGCTGTAAGCGGCGCCCTGAGCCATCGTGAAGGAGGCGCCCATCTCCACGCAGGTATCAACTGCATTGAGCGGAGCCATATAACCGAGCGTGTAGCAGCCGATATCGCTGAATACCTTGCCGCCCGGGTAGTTCTGCATCACGTGGTTGAGTGCAGTGTAGAAATCGCGGTGGCCGCAACCCTGGCAGAGTGCCGGCGGGCGCGGTGCAACCACCTGCGATGCGGGATATTCTGCACGTGCGGGCAGGCCCAGCGCCTTGCGGACAGCATCCGGGTTGAGTTCGCCGTCACGGTTGACAGTGTTGTCGATACGCCCGAGAATCTTGGTAGCCGTGGGGAAAACGCCGCGCAGGCGCTCTTCTACCAGCGGCTGACCCTCCTCCAGAACGAGGATGGTATCGGTCATTCCGGAGAGTTTGAGTGCCAGGGCGCGCGGGAACGGATACTGGGAGACCTTGAGCACCGGATACGGGCAACCGTCCGGGTAGTTTTCCATCAGATAGTTGTAGGCGATGCCGCAGGCAATGATACCCATGCTGTGGTCCGGACCGTCGGTCAGACAGTTGAAAGGCGAAGCAACGGCATCCTCCTCAAAGGTTGCATAGTCCTTGATGAGCTGGCGGTTGCGTACGCGTGCATTGACCGGCAGGGTGACCCACTGGCGCGGATTGGCCGGGGTATGCATCTCATTCTGGGTGCGATATTCGGGGCTTTCCGTCACTACGGCACGGGAATGGGCCATACGGGTGGTCAGGCGCATCATAACGGGAATGCCGCGTTTCTCGGAGTAGTCAAATGCCGCGCGGGTCATCTCGTACGCCTCCTGCTGACTGGAGGGTTCGAAGACCGGAATCATGGCAAAGGCACCCAAGAAACGGGAATCCTGCTCATTCTGCGAGCTGTGCATGGAGGGATCGTCGCAAGCTGCTACGACCAGACCGCCGTTGGCGCCGGTCATCGCGGAGCCCATGAAGGGATCCATGCAGACGTTCATACCCACATGCTTCATGCAGACAAGCGCACGCTTGCCGGCGTAGGACATGCCCAGGGCGCCCTCCATCGCGGTCTTCTCGTTGCTGGACCAGAGGCGGTGTACGTTTCCCTCCTTTGCGAGCGGGTGGCTCTGAATAAATTCTGTAATCTCAGTGGAAGGTGTGCCTGGATAGGCATAGACGCCGCTCAAACCTGCGTGCAGAGCGCCGAGCGCCACGGCTTCATCTCCCAAAAGTAGTTGTTTCTCAGCCATATTATTTTGGTTATTTTCTTATCTTTGTGCGACGAATTACTTCATCGTTTTGCTAAACCACAAAGTTAACAAATTGAAGTCAATTTCCAAATTACATTTGGAATCGTAGCTAAATCCGTCATTTTTGCAAGGATGCGAACGGTTTTTGACGATACAATCTGCGCTCCTGCTACCGCTGCCGGTGGTGCGCTTTCCTTCATTCGGGTGAGCGGCCCCGCGGCTGCTGCCAAGGTTTCTGCAATTTTCAGTACTTCGCTCACCGATGCACCCGGTTATACCTTGCACTTCGGCACGATTCACGATGGCGATACGGTAATCGATGAGGTCGTTGCGGCCGTCTATCGCAGCCCCCACTCCTACACCGGAGAAGATTGCGTGGAGATCTCCTGCCACGGTTCCACTTATATCGTTTCCCGAATTCTGGAACTGCTTACGGCTTCCGGCGTCCGGATGGCCGAGCCCGGTGAATTCACCCAGCGTGCCTTTCTGGCCGGCAAGATGGACCTCACGCAGGCAGAGGCAGTGGCCGATGTGATTGCTTCACAAACCGCTGCCGCTCACCGTGTTGCACTCAACCAGCTCCGGGGCGGATTCAGCGATGAACTCTCCGGGATGAGGGAAGAGCTGCTGGAGATTGCCTCCCTGATTGAATTGGAGCTGGACTTTGGCGAAGAAGATGTGGAATTTGCCGACCGCAGCCGCTTGAGCAACCTGCTCTCGCTGGTCCGTTCACACATCTGTCGGCTGATCGAAAGTTTTCGTTTGGGTAACGCTATCAAAAACGGTGTGCCAGTGGCGATTGTCGGCAAGACAAATGCCGGTAAAAGTACCCTTTTGAATGCGCTCCTCGGCGAGGATCGCGCCATCGTTTCGGAGATTCCGGGCACCACCCGCGATACCATAGAAGAGACCTTTAATATAGACGGGACGCTCTTCCGCCTGATCGATACTGCCGGCCTGCGCGAAAGCGAGGATCGAATCGAGCAAATCGGCATTTCCCGTGCATACGAGAAGCTGGCAACCGCTCAAATCGTCATCGGGATGCTCGATCTGACCGCCTCCCTGCCCGATCTGGTGGCCAGCGCCTGGCAGATTGCCGACGCCCTGACGGGCGGCCAGCGGTTGATCCTGTGGCTCAATAAGGTGGATGCCGTGGGTGCCGCTTCGCTTTCAGCTGCACAGGCCGCGCTGAATGAGCTCTCCACTGCCCGCAATGCGGCACTGTTGACGGGTTCTGCCCGCGAAGGAACCGGACTGGACACGCTGCGTGAGGCACTTTCATCAACTTGGAACAGCCTGGGCAACGCCTCCGAATCCACTCTGGTTACCAACACCCGCCATTTGGAGGCCCTCCGGCTTGCCGATGAGGCCCTCAGCCGCGTAGAATCCGGCTTGGGCAACGTCCCCACCGATTTGCTGGCCCAGGACCTCCGTGAGGCCCTCTACCACATCGGTGCCATCACCGGCGAAGTAACTGACACGGAGATTCTTAACAATATCTTCAGCCACTTCTGCATCGGGAAGTAGTAGATTATCAACAAGTCAAGTGACGGAATGAAACAGTATATCGCAGATGCCTTTACAGAGTCCCTGTTTGGGGGAAATCCGGCGGCGGTGGTGCCGTGCCGGAAGATGCCCCTCCCGGAACAGATGCAGGCCATTGCTATTGAGAATAACTACTCTGAAACGGCTTTCGTGGTTAAGACTGCGCCCGGGCAGTACCAGCTGAAGTGGTTTACACCGGGTTGTGAGGTGGATTTGTGCGGCCACGCTACGCTGGCAACGGCATTTGTGCTGCATCAATACGTGGATCCTGGCGTCCGCGAGATGCATTTCCAGACGCTGAGCGGCGAACTGATTGTCCGCGCAGGCGAGGAGGGCTACACGCTGGATTTCCCGATGGGGACGCTGGAAACAATTCCGTTATCCGACCGAATTCTGGCCGCCACCAACGGCTTGGCACGCGAAGCATGGATTGGGGGCGATAACATAATTGTTCTGCTCCCATCCGAGGATGAACTGGCGCAGTTAAAGCCTGATTTTGATGCGATTATGCAGCTGGATAGCGAAGGCCTGATCATGACGGCCCCCTCTACCCGATTCGATTTTGTATCACGCTGCTTCTTCCCCAAGCAAAGCATTCCGGAAGATCCGGTTACGGGTAGCGCTCACACCTGGCTGACGCCGCTCTGGGCTGAAAAGCTGGCAAAGCAATCCATGACGGCCAAGCAGGTTTCCCGTCGCGGAGGGATCCTGAAAGTCTCACTCAACGGCGACCGTGTTCTCATCACCGGAAAGGCTGTGCTCTTTATGGCGGGCGATATTCCTTTTGACTTGTAACGAAGTAAGATATGAAGAAAATGAAGAAACTCCTACTCATATTTTGTGTCTTGATCCTGGCCGCTAGCTGCGGTCAGAAAAAGGATTGCCTGCGCAATGGCGACCTTATCTTTGTGGGGCTTCCCCTTGGCTACCAGGCGGAAACCGGCACGATAGATGAGGCTATCGCTGCCGCAACCGCACAGGAAGGCGTGCTGAACCTGATTCACGTGGCCATCGCAGAAGTCGATGCTGACAGTGTCTGGATCATCGATGCCACTATTGCACACGGCGTGGATCGTCATCCCCTCGAGGTCTTTCTCAAGGACTTCACCCTCCCCGACGGCAGCTATCCCGAGTTTATCATCAAACGCGTAAAAGGTGTTGATGCAAATGCGGCTGTAGAAAAGGCCAAAACCTTCTGCGGACGCGGCTATGATATGTATTTCCTGGCTGGTAATGAAGAGCTTTACTGCTCGGAACTGGTTCAGCGGTGCTATCTGGACAAGGCTGGGAACCAGGTATTTGAAAGCGAGCCCATGAACTTCTGCGCGCCGGATGGCACCATGCCGCCCTACTGGATCTGGCTCTTTGCCAAGCTGGGTATGGAGATTCCCCAGGGACAGCCCGGCACCAATCCCCAGCGGATGTCGCAGGCTCCCGTATTACAAGAAGTATCCGCTCAATTACTGCCATGAACGTACGCATTACCGCCATCTGCCAGACGGAGTATCCGGAACTGATGGCAAAATATGAAAATACGATTGAACACACGTGTGACGTCCAGAAAGGTCAGACGTGGATTTCTGTTGACGGCAAATGCCCGGAAGGGTTCTGCTTCTCCGCTTGGAACTCTGTGCGGGAGTATGTGGAGGCGCTTTCGCGAGGCGAAGGAAACTTCTTTGATGGCTGGATGAAGAATCCCATGAGCGCCATGATCAGCTGCAACGACGGTTTCCGCCCCGTCAGCTTCTATTTGGAACTAATCGAAAACCAAGAATAACTATGAAACCTATTCAAACCAATAACGCGCCGGCGGCTATCGGACCTTATAGCCAGGCGATTGACAGTGGTGCAGGCATCGTTTTCGTAAGCGGACAGTTGCCGATTGATCCGGCAACGGGCGCATTCCCGGAAGGTGGCGTCAAAGAGCAGACCCACCAGAGCCTGCTGAACGCAAAAGCCATTTTAGAGGCAGCTGGCCTCGGACTGGGTAATGTGGTCAAGACTACGGTATTTCTCGCGTCTATGGCCGATTTTGCAGCCATGAACGAGGTGTATGCCCAGTTCTTCACGGCTCCCTTCCCTGCCCGCAGCGCTGTAGCTGTCAAAACGCTCCCCAAAGACGCGCTGGTAGAGATAGAGTGCATCGCTGCCAAGTAATTGAGAGTATCCCGTATAAAAAGAAAAGCGCTGGATCAGCGCTTTTCTTTTTTAATACCGAATACGCACCAGCGTACGAACGGAATCCTTCGCAGAAGCTCGTAAATGGCCGGCGATAGGAGAAAGACGGCTACGGTCAGAATCAGGTACATCGCTACGGGCGGAAGCGTCGTGTGAACCTTCATCATATAGCCAAAAGCTGCAATCACCGAATAGTGAATGATGTAGAGGCCGTAGCTGGATCGGGTCATATAGCCTGCGAAGCGCGAAGTCTTATCGAAGCGAGCGGCAAACCACCCCATCAGCGCAATGCAGGCCAGCCAACCGTAAAGATTGTTCAGTGGCGACTGCAGATACTGAGGCGAGGTATTATCCTGGCCGAACGTGGTGGCGATCAGCACGCCCCCTGCCGCTACTGCAGAGAATAGCAACGGAAGCCACCATTTTCGCAGCATTTCCTGCACTTTCTCGTGAGCAAAGATAAAGTATCCCATTAAGAAGGGAATCAGGTAGAACAGCGGCTTATAGAGGTTCAGCAGGCCCTCCATGGTATTTTCGCGAGGATGACGGATAAGCGTTTGCTCTCCCACCCAGAAGAGCACGCCGAGAAGCAGGATCCAGAGGATACCTACTTTCCCACCGAATACGCGGCCGCAAGCCTCGTGAAACTTGTTTTGCGAATCTGCCTTGCGGATGAGCAGAAGCAACGCGGAGAAACCCAGCAAGTTCTGGATAAACCAGAGCGGACCGGTGCCCGATCCGGCCCAGATGAGGTATTTGAACGGCTGGGGAACCTCCTGCAGCACATCCACACCGGCCACATGCGTGTTGAAGTAGCCGGTAATCCACTGATAAACAAAGAGACCGAGTGTGCCGGGCAGCAACAACTTGCGAAGGCGGCTGTTAAACCATTCTTTCGTGGTGCGGTGTTCCAGTGCGTAGCGGGAACTGATGCCGGCCAGCAAAAAGAGCAGCGGCATGAACCACGGATAGAGAATGTACATCACGACATCCTGATACTGTCGAAACTCCGGGTACGGACCGAATCCGCCGATACCTCCGAATACACCTTTATTATTATAAAAGTAAATAACGTGGTAGAACAACACCAGCAGCACCGTCACCCAGCGCAGGTTGTCAATCCAATGCTTTCTCATTTGCCGAACCCCTCCATGGTCTGATTGATGGCATCCTGGAACACTTCTGTTTTGATAAACGCCATTCCCTTCTGGTCGCCAAGCGCCAGCAGCGCATCGCCGGGTTTGATGTCATAAATCTTGCGGGCATCGCGCGGAATCACGATTTGCCCTTTGTCTCCGACCTTTACGATGCCGAAGATGTATTTGCCTTCGTTCTCTTGCATAGCGTAGGAATTGTTAGAAATTTCCCACAAATATAACAATTATCCATAAAGTGCACAAAAAAAAAGAGGACGATTTGCACCGTCCTCTTTTTCTTAAACGGGGAAACCCCTATTTCTGCTCGCGGATGATGTCCATACCCAGACGGATAGCCTCTTCATTCACCGGAATCAGGTGATGGTGGCGCTCCGGAAGGGTCTTGCGCAGAGCCTTGAGCACGCTTTCAATGGAAACGATGGGGTGAACCTTGAGCAGGCCGCCCAGCACAATCATATTGAACACTTTGATCATGTTCTTCTCGGCTGCCGTATCCATTGCATCGATGCGATAGACGTGGATATCCTTGCGGGTCGGCGGATTGTTGATGCCGTTGCCGTCGTAAATCAAGGTTCCACCGGGTTTTACCTTCGGCTCAAACTTGTCCAGGGAAGGCTGGTTGAGCACGATGACCGAGTCATAAGAGCTGAGGATCGGAGAAGAGACCGGTTCGTCGCTCACGATCACCGTCACGTTGGCGGTACCACCGCGCTGTTCCGGGCCGTATGCCGGCATCCAGGTCACTTCTTTGTTTTCCATAAGGCCGGAATAGGCAAGAATCTTGCCCATCGAGAGGACACCCTGTCCTCCGAATCCTGAAATGATAATTTCGTGTGTCATAATTCTTGCTTATTGTTGTCCGTTGTCCTTGAGATCCCCGAGCTTGTAGTACGGGAACATGTTCTCTTCCATCCACTGGTTGGCCTTTTCAGGGGTCATCTTCCAGTTGGTATTACACGTAGAGACGATTTCCACCAGGTTGGAGCCTTTCCCCTGCATCGAATACTCGAATGCCTTGCGGATAGCTTTCTTAGCCTTGAGGATAGCACCCACGCTCTGCACGCTCTGACGCGTCACGTAGCAGGTACCTTCCAACGTAGCTGCGATCTCGGTCATCTTCAAGGGGTAACCATGAAGCTTGGGATCACGGCCGTACGGGCAGGTCACGGTCTTCATGCCAAGAAGGGTGGTCGGAGCCATCTGGCCGCCGGTCATACCGTAAATGGCATTGTTCACGAAGATAATGGTGATGTTTTCACCGCGGTTCAGTGCGTGAATGGTCTCACCGGTACCGATGCAGGCCAGGTCACCGTCACCCTGATAGGTGAAGACGAGGCGGTCGGGCCAGAGGCGCTTGATAGCGGTAGCCACTGCCGGAGCACGTCCGTGAGCAGCTTCTTCCCAGTCGATATCGATGTAGTTGTAGGCGAAGACGGCGCAACCCACGGGGGAAACACCGACGGTTTTCTCCTGCATACCCATCTCGGCAATGACTTCGGAGATCAGTTTGTGGACGACGCCGTGGCTGCAGCCCGGGCAGTAGTGCATCGGCGTATCATTGAGCAGTTCCGGTTTCTTGTAAACCAGGTTTTCGGGCTGTATGATTTGTTCTTTCGTCATAAGGCATTGCAGATTAACGGGTCATTTTCTTGAGTTCTTCCACGACCTCTTCCGGTTCGGGGATGATACCGCCCAGACGGCCGTACCACTTGACGGGAACCTTGCATTCAACGGCGAGACGGATGTCTTCCTCCATCTGGCCGGCGTTGATTTCGAGGGAGAGGATGCCCTTGACCTTCTTGCCCAGCTCGCCGATGCGTTTGCTCGGGAACGGCCAGAGGGTGATGGGACGCAGCAGGCCGACCTTGATGCCCTGTTCGCGGGCAATCGCGATGACCTTCTTGGAGATGCGGGCAGCACTACCGAATGCAACGATCAGGTAGTCTGCATCTTCCGTCATATACTCTTCGTAGCGGACCTCTTTCTGTTCAATCTCGCGATACTTGGCCTGGATGCGGAGGTTGATAACCTCCATTGCCTCTGAGCGAAGCTCGAGCGAGGTGATGATGTTGGGTTTGCGACCCTTCTTGCGGCCATTGGCAGCCCAGGGGCACTCTTTGAGAACTTCTTCTTCCGTGCGGCGCGGCTTGTAAGGAGGAAGCACGACTTTCTCCATCATCTGGCCGATAGCACCATCGGAAAGAATCATGGCAGGGTTGCGGTAGCGGAATGCCAGTTCAAAGGCAAGATCCACGAAATCAGCCATTTCCTGAACAGATGCAGGAGCCAGCGTAATCAGGCGATAGTCGCCGTGGCCGCCGCCCTTGACCGTCTGGAAATAGTCGGCCTGGCTCGGCTGGATGGTTCCCAGACCAGGGCCGCCGCGGGAAACGTTGACAACGAGGGCCGGAAGTTCGGCACCTGCCAGATAGGAGATACCCTCCTGCATCAGGCTGACGCCCGGGCTGGAGGAAGAGGTCATGACGCGTTTGCCGGTAGCGGCACCGCCATAGACCATATTAATGGAAGAGACTTCGCTCTCAGCCTGGACGACGACCATACCGGTCTTTTCCCAGGGTTTCTCAGCAGCGAGGGTTTCGAGAACCTCGGACTGTGGGGTAATCGGATAGCCGAAGTATCCGTCGCAACCGCAACGGATGGCGGCATGGGCAATGGCTTCATTGCCTTTCATCAGGGTAATTTCTTTCTCTGCCATAATCAGTCCTCCTTTTTGCGGTAAACGGTGATACATCCGTCAGGGCAGACGATGGCGCACGATGCGCAGCCCGTGCAGGTGTCTTCCAAGACGGCTTCCGCGTAGTTGTAGCCCTTCTGGTTCACGCTCTTCTCCGTGAGGTTCAGAACGTGCAGCGGGCAGGCGACCACGCAGAGACGGCATCCTTTGCAACGTTCGATGTCAACGACGGTTGCGCCTTTCATTTTAGCCATATCGGTGGTTGGGTTATTGGTTAATTATTGGTTGTACATATCCTTGTTGTAAAAAGCCAGGATCTCGTTCGCAATCTCCAGGGCCTGTTTGGCCGGGCTTTCGGGATTCAGGGCGATAGCTTCCAAATAGTTATTGATGGCCATCTGCCAGTTTCCCTTCTTGCGCCAGGCGTTGCCCTGCAGGTAGAACAGCGTGTCGGTCATCTCCCCGCCTCCCTGCCGGAATTCATCCAGCAGCGCGATGGCTTCGTCTGCCCGGCTCGCTTCGAGCAAATCCTTGACTTTCTGCTCCATCGACTACTTCTTGTCCACGAAGAGGGTCCAGTGGTAGGTATCTTCTTCGAGACCTTTCTGGATACCGACGATGCGGTTGTAGAGCTTCTCGCTGATCGGACCGCACTGATCGGGCGAACCAATCTTATAGGTATGGAGAATCTTGTCGCCTTCCAGGGTTTCCTTGTCGTCGATGCTGCAGATCGGGGTGATGACCACAGCCGTACCGCAGGAGTTGACCTCCTCGAAGGTAGCGAGCTCTTCTACATACACCTTGCGGCGCTCCACCTTGAGGCCGTATTCCTCTGCAACCGTGCGGAGGCTCTTGTTGGTGATGGACGGAAGCACACTAGCGGAATCCGGAGTGATATAGGTGTTGTCCTTGATAGCGAAGAAGTTGGAGGAACCGAACTCCTCAATGTGGGTATGGGTTGCCGTATCGAGGAAGAGCAGCTCACGATAACCGAGGCCGTGGGCCAGGTTGTATGCATGCAGCGACTGTGCGTAGTTTGCGCCGAGCTTGTAACCACCTGAGCCATAGGTTGCTGCGCGGTCATAGTTGCGCGACAGAACAGCCGTGCCGGGAACCAGGCTCTTTGCGCCGGAGTAGGTACCCACGCCTGAAGCCATCACGGCAAACATCACGTCTTTAGCGGAGTTGATACCGAGCTGCGGGTTGATACCAATGAGGATGGGACGGAGG
>JBGUJZ010000009.1:0-8747 GCA_045114175.1 Bacteroidales bacterium
TGGGGACCCGCCTGCAAAGATAGGGAAAATGACCTTATTTGAGGTTCATTTTCTTCTTGATATCCTTGGGGATGGCATCCTTGTGGACCATGATGTCCATGGTCTTGTAGCGGACATAGGACTCGGAGACGTACCAGATGCCGCTGTATTTGCTGTTGGTGCCCCAGGAGTTCTTCACCAGGTAGTACTTGGTGCCGTTCTGGTCCTTGGCGATACCGTAGAGGTGCATGCCGTGGTCGTCGGTCGTGCTCTTCTCTTCGTAACCTTTCTGGCGGAGTTCGGGAGTGACCTCCATTTCCTTCACGGGAGCCTTCGGGTCGAACTTGCGTGCGCCTGCACCCATGCCAAGCCACTTAGCTTCGTCACTACCGGCCTTCTTTGCCTTGTCGAGCACTTCCGGATCCGGGTTGATGGCGATACCGTTGCGGGTGAAGCCCATTTCGCTCACGTCAGCAGCCCAGGCTACGGTGTAGCCGTTCTCGATGGCGTTGTCGATGACAGCAATCATCTCGTCGAGCGGGAGGTTGTATGCCTGCTCCCAGCGCCAGTTGTCGCAAACCTCTACCGGGTGCTCCTCGTAGTAGGAGAGGTGGGTCCAGGAGGTGATGTCAACGTAGTCGTTGAGGTCGATCTTCAGGCTCTTGAAATACTCCTGCGGGGTGTAGGTCTTTCCGTTGAAGGAGAACTGCTCGGGAGCTTCGCCCAGGTAAGCGTTCAGGATGCCCTTGTAACCATTGAGCCAGGCGGTGGTGAGGGTCTTGTTGGGAATCTTGGAGATGGCCTCGATGTAGCCCTTCAGGCCGGCAGCGAGTTCACCGTGCATGTGACGCTCCGTGCCATAGTTCAGGCCGGTCATCACCTCGTTGGGAACGATGCCATGGTCTTTGATGGTGTAGAGCACATCGCCGAAGGAACTGCCCTGGCCGAAGGTCAGGTGGCCGTCCAGGCGGAGATACTTCACGGCGCGGTCAGCGTAGGAGTTGTAAACCACGAACATTTCGGAGAGGTCGATGTCGTCGATCTTGCTGTTGACGCGGATAATTTCGGACTCCAGGAAGGAGATGCCGGAGAAGCACCAGCAGGTACCGGAACTTGCCTGGTCTTTGACGGAAGTGACGGGGTTCTCCTTGACGGTTTCGAACTTGAAGCCTTCAAGAGCGGTTTTCTCTGCGGGCTTGTCTGCCGAAACTGCGGTGGGAGCTACAATGGTCTGAACCGGCTGAACCGGCTGCGCGAAAGCGGATACGCTCACGATGAGCGCTGCTGCGAACAATAAGGTTTTCTTCATATTAGTTGAGGTTGATTGTGATAATTGTCGGTTAAATGGTGATACTGATGGTGAAGTCGGCATTGCCGTATAGTAAGCGGACACGGTAGGAACCGGGATCCCGGCCCGTAAGCGGGAGCGCCGTTTCCACTGCGGTGGTGGTACCGGATTCCAGAACGGTATTCGTAGGGGAATAGAGCGTCCACCGCGTGCCGATAAAGGAGTTCAGGGTGAACTTTTTGGAGGCCTTGTCATAGGCGAGTTCCGCATAGTCGCGGATATCGAGGGGAAGCTGGCCGTCGATGGCATCTTCCCGATTGGCTGCGTTGGCAAAATGGCGCCACTCGGTCTCTCCGGAAACGCGCCAGAGCGGTTCCATGTAATCACCCCGCTCAATGGTAGCGCTTGAGGGAATCGTGACCGTAGCGCTGCTCCACCACTTGTAGTTGCCGGTCGTGAAGCTGGAGGAGAGGGGAGATTCCCTCAGGTAGCACTTGAGGTTTCCGGCCTTATCATAGAGCGCGAAGGTAATCTGGATGGTAGTGGTGATGGCTGTCTCGTTGTAAACGGCGCCGAAACGCATCTTGAAGGAGTTGCCCGGTAGGACGCTGCCGCTGGTGTAAACCATACCCTTGTAAACCACGTCGTTCTGGGTGGTCTTGCGAAGGTAGGCGCACGGCTCGTAGTTGCCGCCCTGGTCAGGCCGGATTTGTGTGTAACCAATCTGGCCTATGTTGTAGCCGCCGTAGAAGGCTCCTACGCTGTAGTAGCCGTTGCTGTTGCCGTTCCAGCCCCAATTGACGTGGAAGCGGTTGGCTTCATCGTAGCCGTCAATCACGAAGTTATGGCCGGCGCCACCGCTGGGGATATTAGCGTAGCAGACCACGGGGCGGCCGATTCCGAGCTCCGTGAGGAGCGCCTCTTTCCACTGGTCATCGGTCAGATAGTTGTGGAGGAAGAAGAGGATGGATTTGTCGTAGCCGAAATAGGTGGCCAGACGGGGAACGCCGGCTTTGGAACCGGCTGAAGTGGAGCTGACGCCATATTTGGCCTGGCACATCACACCCACATCGGACATCAGCTGCGCAACTGCGTTGGCCTGTTCGTCGGTGTAGCTGACGTTCTTGTATTTGGGTAGCATCTTGTCCCACTGGTAGTCGTAGCCGAGCGGGCGATCTTCAATGGTGATGCCGTTGTCCTTGGTATAGCCCGGGAGGGTGCCGGTACCGGCCTTCGGGTGCTTGTGGAAGTACATCACTTCACTGATGGCCGTTGCCGTGCAACCGGTGATGGTGCGCTTGCCATTGGTGTCCAGCGGGCAGAACCGGTTGAATGGTGCGCCCTGGCCCCATTCTGCCGTCTTGAGATCCACGGCGATGGGCCGCTCGGTGCGCGTCAAGGAGCGTTCCGCCTCCCAGCGGGCACGTTCTTCAGCCGTGGCGGGGGCGCCTGAACTGCGGCGTGCACGGATCTGGTAACGATAGAGTTCCAGCATCGAGGCGAGGTTTTCCGGCATGTCTTCATCCAGCGAGAAGCTCTTCTCGAGCGAATAGCCGAGCACGGGAATAGCCGCATCCAGCGCGGAGATAATCACGAATCCGCCGCCCTCGCGGTTGAAGATGTAATAATCCATCGGTTCGCCGCTGCGTGTGGCTGCATCGGCATTGATGCAGGTCAGGCGGGCGTTTGCACGGGTGTTGCCGTCACGCTTGCTCAGGAAGGCTTCGGCCGTCTGGCGTGCGCGGTTGAGGGAGATATCCTCAGCCAGCAACAGGGCGGGGACGAGCAGCAGCGCGAGCGCAAAAAACAACTTCGTGCGACGAATCATTGTTGGGAATGATATAATCGCACGAAGTTAGCTTTTTTTGCATAATAATGCAAACGGAAGTGGCTAGCCCGATCAGACGAGCTTCAGCGTCCCGTTATCGTAGGTGGCGGTGATGACCGCGTCGCGGGAGAGGGAACCGTCGAGCAGTTTCTTGGCCAGTTCGTCAATCAGCTCGCGCTGCAGCACCCGCTTCACGGGCCGTGCTCCGTAGGCCGGGTCGTAGCCCTTGTTGCTCAGGTAGTCCAGGAACTCCTCGCTGAACTGCAGCGTGATGCCCATCTCCTTCATCTTGGCCTGCAACTGGCTCGTCTGCAGCAGCAGGATCTTGCGGATGTCGGACGGGGTCAGGGAGTGGAAAGTGATGATCTCGTCGATACGGTTCAGGAATTCGGGGCGGAAAGCGTCTTTCACCAGTTCCGGTTTCAGGTTCGAGGTCATGATCAGGATTGTGTTTTTGAAGTCCACGGTCCGGCCCTTGTTGTCGGTCAGACGGCCGTCGTCCAGCACCTGCAGCAAGACGTTAAAGACGTCAGGATGTGCCTTTTCGATCTCGTCGAGCAGGATAACCGAGTAGGGTTTGCGCCGCACGGCTTCCGTCAGCTGACCACCCTCTTCGTAACCCACATATCCCGGAGGCGCGCCCACCAGTCGCGAGACAGTGTGGCGCTCCTGGTATTCGCTCATATCGATACGGGTCATCATGTTTTCGTCGTTGAAGAGGTATTCAGCCAGCGCCTTCGCCAGCTCGGTTTTACCCACGCCGGTGGTACCCAGGAACATGAACGACCCGATCGGGCGTTTCTCGTTCTGCAGGCCGGCGCGGCTGCGGCGCACGGCATTCGACACGGCCTCGATGGCTTCGTCCTGGCCGATCACACGCTTATGCAGAACTTCCTCGATATGAAGAAGTTTCTCCTTCTCGCTCTGCAGCATCTTACCCACCGGGATGCCGGTCCAGCGGGCCACCACTTCGGCGATGTCAGCATCCGTGACGGCTTCGTTCATCAGCCGGTCGGGGTTCTTGTCGCGCTCCTGCTCGAGTTTCTCGATCTGCTGCTTTGCATCCGCGATCTTGCCGTATCGGAGTTCCGCCACCTTGCCGTAGTCGCCGCGACGCTCGGCCTCATCGGCCGCAATCTTGTACTCTTCAATGGCCTGGCGGTTCTCCTGGATGGCCTTGAGGATGCCTTTCTCAGAGTTCCACTGCTTCATCAGCTTGTCCCGCTCTGCGGAGGCCTCCTTGAGTTCCTGCGTCATCGCATCGAGTTTTGGAGAAGCGCCTTCGCGCTTGATGGCCTCTTTCTCGATTTCCAGCTGCTTGATCTTGCGGTTGAGTTCATCGATGCACTCCGGCACGGAATTCATCTCCAAACGCAGTCGGGAAGCGGCCTCGTCAATCAGGTCGATGGCCTTGTCCGGCAGGTAACGGTTGGTGATATAACGGTGCGAAAGCTCGGCCGCCGCGATGATGGCGTCGTCTTCAATCCGCACCTTGTGGTGGTTCTCGTATTTTTCCTTAAGACCTCGCAGGATGGAGATCGACTCAGCCACGGAAGGCTCGTCCACCAGCACCATCTGGAACCGGCGCTCCAGGGCCTTGTCCTGCTCGAAGTACTTCTGGTACTCCTCCAGGGTCGTGGAGCCGATGGCCCGCAGTTCACCGCGCGCCAGGGCCGGTTTCAGGATATTGGCGGCATCCATGGCGCCGGAGGTGCGGCCTGCACCCACCAGCGTGTGGATTTCATCGATAAAGAGGATGATCTCGCCGTCGCTTTCAGTAACGGCCTTGACCACGCCTTTCAGACGCTCCTCAAATTCCCCTTGGTATTTTGCACCGGCAATCAGCGCACCCATATCCAGGGAGTAGACCTCCTTGCTTTTCAGGTTTTCGGGCACGTCGCCGTTGATAATCCGCTGCGCGATGCCCTCGGAAATAGCGGTCTTGCCTACGCCAGGCTCGCCCACCAGGATCGGGTTGTTCTTGGTGCGACGGCTCAGGATCTGCAGGACGCGCCGAATCTCGTCGTCACGACCGATGACCGGATCGAGTTTGCCGGTCCGGGCCCGTTCGTTCAAATTGATGGCGTACTTGTTCAGTAGCTCCAGATTTTCCTTGTTCATCTCTTAATCCTCCTTTTTTCTTTTTTTACCGGAGAGAGCGCAAGGAATTTGCCAACCGAGAAAAACTGACAAAATGGCAGATTTGTGACTCCGTTGGGATTCGAACCCAAGACCCACAGCTTAGAAGGCTGTTGCTCTATCCAACTGAGCTACGGAGCCATGCACCCGGATGGGAATCTCATCGGGGTGCGCAAAGTTATCGCTTTTTTGGCGAGTTGTCAAAAAAACCTTCTCCAGGGGGCGCCGGTCGACTTATTCGATGCCGTCAAAAGCGTAGGTTGCCCAAGTGTAACCACGCTTTTGGTAGCGGGGTAACATGGCAGTGGAGAGGCGCTCAACGAACTCCTCGTAAGAGGTACGGTTGGTGTTGCTCCATGCGACTTCAGCGAGGGCGGCCAGACGCGGAAGAATCATGTGCTGGATGTGGTCGAAGGAGGAGACATATTCGGTCCACATGTTGGCCTGGATGCCTTTGATATGGGTTTTCTCCTCATTGGTTAGCTGATCGTAGGGATCAAAGGAGTAGCATTTGCTGAGCGGCAGGCAGCCTCCAATTCCCAGCGGCTCGTCATTGCCGGCGGGGTCTGAAGTCTGGTAGTAATCCAAGTAGAAGTGGCTGTTGGGCGTCATGATCACGTCGTTGCCCAGCTTGGCTGCGGCAATGCCGCCTTTGGCGCCGCGCCACGACATCACCGTTGCGCTCTGCGAAACGCCGCCGTCTAGGATTTCATCCCAGCCAATAATCTTCCGACCCTTCGCCGCGAGGTACTTTTCTACGGTGGTAATCAGGTAACTCTGGAGTTCGGCCTCGCGGGTAAAGCCTTTTTCGCGCATCAGGGCCTGGCACTTCGGGCACTGCTCCCATTCGCTGCGCGGAGCCTCGTCGCCACCAATATGGATGTATTCCGAGTGGAAGATATCACAGATCTCATCGAGCACCTTTTTCAGGAAAACGACCGTCTCCGGATTGCCGGCGCAGAGTACCTCCGGAAAGACACCCCAGCAGGTCTGTACCTTATAGGGATAATTTGCTCCGCGGCACCCCAGTTCGGGATAGCTGGCCAGCGCGGCCGATGCGTGACCCGGCATCTCAATCTCCGGAATCACCGTGATGAAGCGCTCGGCCGCATAGGCCACGATTTCACGCATCTGATCCTGGGTATAGAAGCCTCCGTGCGGGGTCCCATCGTACTGCGGGTTCTTGGTGCGCTGATGCCCGATGAGGGTTTCGCTGCGCATGGAACCCACCTCGGTGAGGCGCGGATAGCTCTTGATCTCGGCGCGCCAGCCCTGGTCGTCGGTCAGATGCCAGTGAAAAACATTGAGCTTGTGGAGCGCGAGAATATCAATATAGGTCTTGATTTCGTCTATCGTGAAAATGTGGCGGCTGCAGTCCAGGTGCGCTCCGCGATAGGAAAACGCGGGTTTATCCTGAATCCGCACGCCGGGAATCAGATTCTCCCCCTTGGCGCGAACCTGCAGCAGAATCTGTGCGAGGGTCTGCCGACCGTAATAGAGGCCCGCTTTGGAGCCTGCGGTCAGCAAGATCTTGCCTTTGCGCGTGTCCAGAATATATTCCTCGGGTTCGAGCACGTGGCTCACGTGCGTAAGGATAGCGGGATCACCCGATTCGGGCAGGAGTACACCACGGCCGCCACCCTGCATGGAGAGGGGATTCGGAACGACGGCCAGGTCGGGCGTGGCAATTTCATGACGGCAGCCGTTGAGCGCGAATACAGTGAGGGCTGCGAACAGGGAGAATAAAAGACGTTTCATAAGTGGGAATTAGCTACGTCTGCGGCTCAGATAGTCGGTGCCCAGCACCAGTACAACGCCAATCAGGCACCAAAGCACTGCAGCCGCAATATGGGGCGCATAAGGCATGCCGGCTTCGAGCCCCTGTGAAAGCCGGATGGCCTCCGGGTTGGACCAGGGCCACACTTTGACCAGCGAGCCCAGCACGAAGCCGAGCAGCACCAGCATGGTTTGACGTTCGAACCGGCCGAGCAGCCAGTGAAGGAACTTGGAGAACGCGAGGATGCCTACCACGCAGCCGGCTCCAAAGATCAGTAGCACAGGCACATCGAGCTGCGCTATCGCGTTCATGATATAGTCGTACTTGCTGAAGAGGACCAGTACGAAACTGCCTGAAATGCCGGGCAAAATCATGGTGCATACTGCCACTGCACCGCAGAGAAAGACAAACCACCACGAATCGGGTGTGTGCGTGGGGGAGAGGGTGCAGACCAGCAGGCCAAGCCCCACGCCCAGCAGGGCGAAAAACACGTCTCGTGCGCGCCAGCCCTTGATATCGCGAAACATCAGCACAGCGGAGGCGATAATCAGTCCGAAGAAGAAAGCCCAGGTTTGTACGGGGAAGTGTGCCAACGTGTAGGTCATCAGTTTGGCCAGCGAGAAGACGCTTGCCACTATGCCAATGGCCAGGGCCAGCAGGAAGCGGCCGTGGATGCACTGCCAAAACTTGCGGAACTCCCCGTGGAAGAGCGCTTTCCAGGTGGCGCCCACCATCAGGCTGTTGAGCGCCTCAATCACCTCGGCGTAGATGCCGGTAATTAAGGCGATGGTGCCGCCGGAGACCCCGGGGACCACGTTTGCGGCTCCCATCAGGAAGCCTTTGAACCCGACGGAAAGATCAGAATTTTTCATCTTCCTCTTGATCGATTTCGCGGGTGAGTACCTTGAGACTGGAGAAGAGCAGCTCGGCGAGGTTCTCGCCCCGCTCGTTCCAGCCGATTCGGACCGTCAGGTCGTAGATGCGGTCGCTGTCGGAGCCGGCACGGCCAATTTTGAAGCCGGCCGAAGCTTCCATCATGATGGCATCGATAACGGTGGAGCGGTTGAGACTGAGGGCAATCAGGTAGTCCCGCTCCTGAATCCAGAATTTCTCGGCGGTGCCGGTGATGAACCGGCACGCGCCGTCGAAATCCTCTTTGAAATTGATGACCGTCATCCCGTCGCGCAGCGCCCACTGGGGGATCGCCACTTTATAGGGATTGACGAGCAGGTAGTCGATGGCAAAGCCGAAGCGCGCCGCCTCTTCGTTCAGATAGCGGACGCTCTCCGCCCGATCCGGATTCTCCAGGTTGAGCACGACCCCGACCCGCTTGGTCTCGGCCAGCGGAATCAGTTTACCTGTGCGCATAACGGTCTCCATCGCGGATTATTTGCTCTCCTCGATGGCTGCCTGTGCCGCTGCAAGACGTGCGATAGGCACGCGGAACGGCGAGCAGGAGACATAGTTCATACCGACACGATGGCAGAATGCAACGGATGAAGGTTCGCCGCCGTGTTCGCCGCAGATACCGATCTTGAGGTTCGGGTTGGTCTTGCGGCCGCCCTTCAGGCCGAGCTCTACGAGATAACCCACTGCGCTCTGGTCCAGGATCTGGAACGGGTCGTTCGGCAGGATCTTGTTGGAGAGGTAATCCGGCATGAAGGCACCCACGTCGTCGCGGGAGAAGCCGAAGGTCATCTGGGTCAAGTCGTTGGTACCGAAGGAGAAGAACTCTG
>JBGUJZ010000010.1:0-31221 GCA_045114175.1 Bacteroidales bacterium
TCCACCTCTTCCCATTCCGAACAGAGAAGTTAAGCTCACGTGCGCCGATGATACTGCTACACCAAGTGGGAAAGTAGGTTGCCGCCACCTTAGAGCCCTGGGCTAAAAAAGCCTGGGGCTTTTTTTATGCCCGGGGCTAAGGTGGCGTAGGGCCTTCGGCCCCATATCACTGGGGCAAGCCCCAGACCCCCCCGCTTCCGCTCGGGGCAGGCCCTCGCTCCCGCTAGGCCGCTGCCGCGGCCCCTTCTAGTAGGCGGCGTGTACTTAGTGGTCCACCGGCTGGACCACTACGATCATTTTTGGGGGTAAAACGTACTTAGTGGTCCATCAATTGGACCACTAAGTACACTCGACAGACGATTATCAGAAAAATGTTATCTTTGCGGCGGATATGGGGAGCTACTGTTTTTCCTCCCCGGAATAAAAACTGAAAACAACCATGCGAAGCAAAGAAGAACTCGCAGGGGTAACCCTGCTGGGCCACAAGACCGAATATCGTACGACCTATTCGCCCGAGGTGCTTGAGGCCTTCCCGAACAAACATCCGGAGAACGAATACCTGGTCAGTTTCCACTGCCCGGAATTCACGACGCTCTGCCCGCTGACCGGCCAGCCGGACTTTGCGGAAATCCTGATCAACTATATCCCGCGTGAGCGAATGGTGGAGAGCAAGTCCTTGAAGCTCTACCTTTTCTCCTTCCGTAACCACGGCGACTTCCACGAAGACTGCGTGAATATCATCATGAAGGACCTCGTGAAGCTGATGGATCCGCGCTACCTGGAAGTGTTCGGTAAATTCACGCCCCGCGGCGGTATCAGCATCCGACCTTTTGCCAATTATGCCGATGCGGAACACCAGGCCCTGAAGGCCAGTCGACTGCAGGCTCACATGGAGGAAGAGTTGCGATGATCTCGGCGCACGCAGCCAAAGACACCATCCTCATCCTTTCCGGTGGCTTGGATTCCACCACGATGCTCTATGAGTATCGTGAGCGGATCGCCCTTGCCGTGAGCTTCAACTACGGCAGCAACCACAACGCCAAGGAAATCGCTTTTGCTTCGCTCCATTGCAAGCGTCTGGGGATCAAGCATCTGATCATTCCGCTGGAGTTTATGGCCAAGTATTTCAACAGCGCACTGCTCTCCGGTGCGGATGCGATTCCGGACGGAAACTATGATGACGAAAATATGCACGCGACGGTCGTTCCGTTCCGCAACGGCATCATGCTCGCCATTGCAGCCGGTCTGGCCGAGAACGAGAATCTTTCGCAAATCATGATGGCCAACCACTCCGGCGACCACGCCATCTATCCCGACTGCCGGCCGGAATTCGTCGCCGCGATGGATGCCGCAGTCAAGGCGGGAACCTACAACGGCGTGCGGCTCGTCACCCCTTATACAAACCTCTCCAAAGCGGAAATAGCCCGTCACGGCAAGGCCCTCGGCATTGACTATAGCGAGACCTGGAGCTGCTATCGCGGGGGCGAGCACCACTGTGGCACCTGCGGTACCTGCCGCGAACGCATCGAGGCCCTCCGCGAGGCAGGGATCGAAGACAGGACGGTCTATGAAATCGGGCCTTGCAATGCAAGTCCCTGTACGAGAGAAGATTAATACCAACAAGTTACATTGCAATGTATTACGTAGAGAAAACCATCGAAATCTCCGCTGCGCACAACCTGATGCTCAGCTATGAGAGCAAATGTGAGACCTTGCACGGCCACAACTGGAAGATCGTCGTCTATTGCAAGGCGGCCGAACTGAACGCGGACGGCATGGTCACCGACTTCACGCATATCAAGCGCATCGTCAAGGAGACTTTCGACCACAAGTATATCAACGAGGTGCTGCCCTGCAACCCGTCGGCCGAGAACATGGCCCGCTGGATCTGCGACCATGTGCCCAACTGCTACAAGGTCAGCGTTCAGGAGAGTGCCGGCAACGTAGCCATCTACGAGCGCGACTAACCGGCCATGGCCAGGACCTATCGCATCAACGAGATTTTCTACTCCCTGCAGGGAGAGGGATTCCACAGCGGAACCCCGGCCGTCTTCGTGCGTTTCAGCGGCTGCAACCTGGCCTGCCCTTTCTGCGACACGGACTTCGCATCTTACGAAGAGATAACGGCCGAACAAATCGTGGAGCGCGTGGCGGCGCTGCTGCCCGAGGAGACGAGCTCGCTCCGTTCGCCCATTCTCGTGCTGACCGGCGGCGAACCGGCGCTTCAGGTAGATGCGGAGCTGCTGGAGAGCTTGCATACCTCGCTCTCCCTGCCCATCCATATCGAAACCAATGGAACCCTTCCGCTGCCGGATGGAATCGACTGGATAACCTGCTCACCCAAAGAGGGGAGCAAGGTCGTCATTCAGGAGGCCAGCGAAGTCAAAGTTGTCTATACCGGGCAATCCCCGGAAAAGTGGACGGAAACCATCCGCGCCCAACACTATTTCCTCCAGCCCTGCTCCTGCGCCAACACGGAGGAGGTAGTCAAATACATCCTCGACCACCCGTGGTGGAGGCTCTCGCTTCAAACCCATAAGTATATCGGAATCCGCTGATTCCCAGCGTGGAATCAGTCTTTCAGCAGCGCCAGTCCGCCGAGCGAAGTCTCTTTGTAGAGGCTTGGAAGGTCTTTGCCGGTCAGCTTCATCGTGGCCACGACCTTGTCGAACGAAACCACGTGTTTGCCGTCGCTCATCATTGCGTAGAGATTGACATCCAGCGCGCGCAGGGCGGCCATCGGATTGCGCTCAATGCAAGGGATTTGCACATAGCCGCACATCGGATCGCAAGTGAGCCCGAGGTTGTGCTCCATGGCCATTTCGGCCGCGCACTCAATCTGTTGCGGGGAGCCGCCGAACAGCTGGTTGGCCGCCACGGCTGCCATTACGCAGGCGCTGCCAATCTCGCCCTGGCATCCCACTTCCGCACCCGAGATGGAGGCATTGTATTTGATGATGTTGCCGAAGAGGCCGGCCGTCGCCATCGCCTTGAGAATGTCCTTGTCGGAGAAGTTGTGGTTCACCTTGAGATGGTAGAGCACCGCCGGAAGCACGCCTGCCGAACCACAGGTCGGAGCCGTGACGATCTTCCCGCCGCGCGCGTTCTGTTCGGCCGTAGCCAGCGCGTAAGAGATTACCAGACAGCGGCTTTGCAGGGTGGGCTTGTAGCTCGATGCGCGGATATAGTACTGCTTGGCCTTGCTGCGCAGGTGGAGTCGGCCCGGCAGGGCATCATCGTTCTCCAGCCCTTCGCGGATGGTCTCCTGCATCTGGTTCCACATCTCAGCCAGATAGTCCAGAATATCGGAATCCTCGTGGCGGCGCACATACTCCCAGAAGGAGGTGCCGTCGTGCTCAATTTGCGCCTGAATATCGGAAAGCTTCTGGCACTCATAGACTTTCTTGGCATTGAGATGCTGGTTCTCTTCTGCCAGGTAGCCACCGCCAATGCTATAAACCTTCCACTCATCCACCACCGCGCCATCGCCGTCCAGCGCTTCGAAGAGCATACCGTTGGTGTGGAATTTCGGCACGATGTCGGCCCGCCAGATGATCTCAACTGCAGCGGGGGAGAGGGCTGCCTCGATGGCCTTGTCGGTCAGGTGCCCCTTGCCGGTTGCGGCCAGACTGCCGTAAAGCGTCACGCGGAAACGGCTGATAGCCGGATGTTTGGCGCGGAAAAGCTCCGCTGCCTTGCGCGGTCCCATCGTGTGGCTGCTCGAGGGTCCGTAACCTATCTTATAAATCTGCTTGATACTCTCCATGATTAATTGTTATTTTTGCAAAAATACGAAAGAAATAGTTCGCCGATGAAAAAGATTCTTACCCTCGTAATCGCGCTGGCCCTGTTGTTTTTGGCTCCTGCAGCGCTTCTGGCCCAGAAATACAAAACGCCTGCTCCCCTCAAAAAAGAGATGCGGGCCTTCTTCAAAAGGAATGGCGCCGTGGGCGTGATGTGTGCGGTGGTCAAGAACAACGAGATTGTCTATGTTGGTGAATTTGGCGCGATTGACACGTTGGGAACGCGATTCAGCGGCCGTCACGACGAGATTTGCCGCCTGGCCTCCGTCTCCAAATCCTACGCTGCCACGGCTGTCATGTGCCTCGTGGATGACGGCAAGATCAACCTGGATGACGACGTCCAAAAGTATCTCGGCTTCCCCGTCCGCAACCCCAAGTATCCGGACGACCCGATCACGGTGCGGATGTTCCTGAACCACACATCCTCCATCCGCGATGTTACCAACGACCTCTCGCCGGCCACGCTTGATCCTGCCCGTAACGACGAATGGTACGCACACTATATGGACTACAAGCCCGGCACGCATTTCAAATACAGCAATCTCTGCTACAATCTGGTTGCCTGCATTGTAGAAGCTGCCTCCGGCGTGCGTTTCGACAAGTTCTGCAACGAGCGGATATTCACGCCGCTGGAGCTCAACGCCAGCTGGAATCCGGCCGATCTTGATAGTTCCAAGTTTGTTCCGCTCTGGCATTATGACAAGAATTTCAAGCACTTCAAGCGGATGCCCACCTCCTACAAGGGATTGAAAAAGGGAGGCAAAGGCTATCGCTTGGTGGCGGATGCCAATCAGTTTGTGGCTTGCGGCGGCATGAAAACGGATATCGTTTCGCTCGCGCGGTATATGATGATGCACATGGGAGACGGCCAATTGAAAGGCGTCCGCATCATTTCGGAAGAGAGCTCGCGGCTGATGAAAACCGGTACGATTGTGGGCGATGAGACCGGTGGCGTCAAGCGGAACTACGGGCTCGGCCTCAGCCAGTATGAACCGGGCGCCTGGGTTCCCGGCAAGCCGGTTACCGGCCACCGCGGCTCCATTAAAGGCCTGGGTACCAATATGCACTTCAACCAGGAAGAGGGCTGGGGTATCTGCACCATCTGCAACGGATTCACCACTTCCAGCGACGTGGTTTCCCACGAACTGGTGAGTATCCTCTACAAAACCTTTATCGAGGAACCTGCGAAATAAAAAAAAGCGGACGGTATTACTGTCGTCCGCTTCGGCTCCTCAAGTAGGACTTGAACCTACGACCCCCTGATTAACAGTCAGGTGCTCTGACCAACTGAGCTATTGAGGAATAATTCCCGTTCCTTTCGGTTTGGGATTGCAAATGTAGAACTTTTTTGCGGGATAGCAAAAATAATTAAGAATTTTTTATACCTTTGCAGTCCCTTGAAGCCCGGATGGCGAAATCGGTAGACGCGCTAGTTTCAGGGACTAGTGGCCGCAAGGCTGTGCAGGTTCGAGTCCTGTTCCGGGCACGATGAAAATGCAACTACTTATTTTAGGTGGTTGCATTTTCGTTTTTTTGCCGTTTTTGGGCCCTTTTTCATGAAATGTTTCAGTAATGTTACAGTAATTTACTGAAACAAATTGCACTATTTGACGAGCTAAAGTGTTAATTATCAGGATGTTCACAAAAACACTCCCCTAAAAACCATTTATCGCCGCCGTAATTAATTGATTTTCTGGCGGATACAGAGGGCTATTAGTGCCTCTGTTCTAATAAATGTGGCAGGTGTCCCATTTCGTGTGCCACCAGCCACGTTTCCCCGGGTTTTCGTGGCTAGTCCCCCTAATTTTGGGACACCAGCCACGGTTCAACAAGCCTCCAATGTACAAACAACTGACGGCAGAAATGCCGCCCGCTTTTCTTATCTCGAGTGATTCACTACCTTTGCATAGAAGAAACACTTCCTCAAGCATAAGAAAAGATGATTAAAAGAATCATTGTTTTGATCGCTGCGGCATTTTTTGCCACGTCTTGTAGTTTTCAACCGTCGAAGGAATATATACGCAAGACTGTTGTCAAGAAGTACCCAAATATGGAAATAAGGCCCTATAGTGGTTTTTTACGACACTTCGCTGAGTGCTACTTTCGATATCCAGACGATTTGGAAGAATTCGTTTATTTTCTGGAAAAGTGGAAAGAAAATGATTCTTTTTTCGCAGAAATGGAACAGTTTGAGGGGTGTGATCTCATTAAGGAACTGAATAAGAGGACAGTATACTATGCGTCCTATGTCGATTCTGCGTTTTTTTTTAGTACCTTCCATTGATGCAGGGAGTTTTGTTGTTGGGACTCCACAGTTTTGGCAAGAAAACCCAGGCGCTTATCCAGAGATTATTAATAGGCCACGATTCGCAATCTCGGGCTTCGACAGTGAAGGCGAGTACGTGTTCGAAGACTACGAGTCACTACGAAACCGCTTTGAGTCTGTGAGAAAGAATTATTCAAATCGAATTCTTCGATCGGGGGCCAGCATAGAACCTTTATCTCGAAAAGTATATGATTCTTTAGTCTACCTCAGTCTCATATATGCTTATAATGTTGACGAAGATAGTTTCTATCTTTCCGAAATGATTCATATACCAGCTCCAGATAGTTTATTTTCAACGAAAGGAAAAATTGCTGACGCCATCCCTCTTAATATGGACAACAAATCTATCGAAGAGTATTGTAAGGAGTATCTATATGATATTCAGACTGAAGTAAAAGAGTATCTGGAAGGCAAGAAAACAATTAAGAAAATGCTAATGGTTATCCCGATTTGTTTCTAACACAATGAAGACGGGTTTCAATGTAATCGCAACGTGTAAAGTATTTCTGGACCTTCTCATTGGCAAGAAGCCGCATTTCCTGGGTGCTCCGGTTGATATCGAATAACGCCATAAAAAGACACTAACTGACAGAAATGTTTCAGTATAGTTTCAGTAAAGACGTTTTTAGAAAATATAATTTACTGATTAACTGATATTTATCGCTAAAAGTTAGTGCTCCTGTTCCGGGCACGATGAAGATGCAACTACTTGTTTTAGGTGGTTGCATTTTCGTTTAGTATCATACGGATAACGCAATATTGTGTACCATTTTGGTACATTTAAACAAAAACAACTATATTTGTAGCGTAAAAACACTCGTTATGGTTGTTGTTAGCAGTAGAGAATTCAGGGCCAACCAGAGAAAATATTTTGACCTGGCCCACAGAAATGTTGTCGTGATCACCTCCAGGTCGCACGGCAGTTACCGTCTTGTTCCTATCGCAGAAGACGATATTCTCGTCGATCATGCTACACTGGAAGCTAAAATCCGTCAGGGCATCGCCGATTATGAAGCCGGCAAAGTGCATAGAATGAAAGAAGGTGAGAGTAGCGAGGATTTCCTCGGCCGGTTGATTAATGAGGCGTGACATGTATTCGATTGTATTTTCTGACGACGCAAAGAAAGACTTGAAAGAGCTTCAGAAGAAGGCGCCGCAAGCACTATCCAAACTCGCAAAGCTTTTGGATGAACTCAAAGAACACCCTCGAACTGGCACAGGACAGGTGGAGCCGCTAAAGGGCTACGACGGAACCGTCTATTCCCGACGAATCACTCAGCAGCACAGACTCGTCTACAAGGTATATGATGAAGTCGTCGAGGTCCTCGTTTTATCAGCGTTTGGACACTATTAACAATCCATGACAACTGGTAAGCGCATAATAATATGGTTATTAGGGATTTGCCTGCTTTCGGCGGGGTTTGTCCTATACTGTAATATTCGGATTAGCCATTATGCGAAGCCCCGGATATTTGATAGTGTCCCGGAAGTCCCTCATTATCATGCCGCATTGGTTTTAGGTACGGCGCCCACTCTTATAAATGGAACTCCGAACCTTTACTTCAGATACCGGATCAATGCCTGCAGCGATTTGTATCATGCAGGGAAGATTGATAGAATCATTGTCAGTGGAGACAATCGACACGTTTCATACAATGAACCCGAAGAAATGAAGAATGCCTTAATTGACAAGGGAATCCCAGCGGATGTGATCTTCTTGGACTATGCAGGATTCAGGACTTTTGATTCTGTGGTCAGAGCGAAAAAGATATTCGGACAGTCTTCCTTTATTGTGGTCAGCCAGAAGTTTCATAATGAACGGGCCATTTTCATTGCTGCGAAGAAAGGTATTGATGCCGTTGGGTATAATGCTCGTGATGTCAACATCCATTATGGCTTAACTACCCGCATTCGGGAATGTTTCGCAAGGTGTAAAGTGTTTCTGGATCTTCTCATTGGTAAGAAGCCGCATTTCTTGGGCGCTCCGGTTGATATCGAATAACAAGCGATGCTTTTTTTGCCCTTGGGCACCTACTCGTCGTAGATATCCTCCTCCAGTACGGCGCCTTCGGGGTCGGGCTGGTAGTCGAGGATGTCGCCGGGGGTGCAGTCCAGCACCTTGCAGATTTTGTTGAGGGTGGTGAAGCGGATGGCGCGGCCCTTCCCAGTCTTGAGCAGGGAGAGATTGGTCATGGAGATCCCAATCTTTTCCGAGAGCTCCGAGAGCTTCATGTGGCGCTCCCAGAGCATTTTATCCAGGTTTACGGTAATCATATTGATAGGCTGCTGTCTTTTGCGGCGTGGTAGGCCATTTTATAGAGTCCGGCGAACAGAAGGACAATAAGAGGAATCAAGATGGTATTGGAGTCAATCATCAAGGCCGATTCTCCTTTGACCACGGCGCCATAATTGGAGTGGACAAAGGCGAGAAGCGCAGCAACCAGGGCCGCCCAGCGAATGATTGCGATGTTGGATTTAGGGAAGATCTTACCGTCTTTCAGACCCTTGTTTGTACGGTACAGAAAGATGCAACACAGAATGAAAAGGGCAGTAACGCCGATGAAACGGGCAATCAGGATAAAGATTTGCCAACCCTTTATGTCCGGATTCCAGGTCAAAGGATAGATGTAGCTGCTTACCCATAACTGGGCAATCATCTCCCAGTAGATATAAGCCAGTGTCAAACCACCAAGAATGAGGGTGGCGATGGAGAGCCTTTTGATGCTTCTTTGCGTTTGATTCTTCATATCGTTGTTTACTTTGTTACGGACAATCGACAGACAAAGATAGTGCCAATTTTACGAAAAACATAAAATATCTTTACGAAATTCATAAATACTCCCAAAGTCCCCAAAATGTATTACCTTTGTATCTATGATTTTGCTATCCGCTATTACAAGCACCTTCCTATCCAAGAACCTGCTTCTTGTGGTTGCGGTGCTGCTCTTTGCCGCCATTATGGTGGTCAAGGCGGGAAGCCGGCTCGGTGCACCGTTTTTGCTGCTGTTCCTGGTGTTGGGTTTGCTGGCAGGACCGGACGTGCTGGGTTTGGATTTCACCGATTATGAACAGATAGAGCATATAGGCCATCTGGCACTGACCATCATTATTTTTCAGGCGGGCCTCGAGACCTCTCTCAAAGAGACGCGCCCCGTCATGAAGCAGGGTTTGCTGCTCTCTACGGTCGGAGTCTTGCTGATGGTCCTTCTGGTGGGCGGTTTCGCATGGTTGGCTTTCGGGAAAAAGTTGGGCCTTTCGGTGGCCGGCTGCTTCCTGCTGGCGGCTATCCTCAGCTCCACTGACTCTGAATCGGTGTTCTCCGTTTTCCATGAGAAACGGTTGAAACTCAGAGAGAACCTGACCCCGATGCTGGAGCTTGAATCCGGTAGTAACGACCCGATTGCATTTGGAGTCACCCTCATTACCATTGACATCATGACAAATAGCGTCCATTTCGCATATAGTGAAATGCCGCCTATTATTACGGGCCTCCTGTTGTTCATGATCCAGATCCTTGTGGGATTGGTCATCGGCATCACGGTAGGATATGTGGCCCAATCGGCAGTGAGCCGGATCCGCTTCTCCAGCAGTGCACTCGCTTCCATTATGATTCTGAGTTTTGGATTCCTTTCCAGCGGATTGGCTTCGCTCTTCTACGGCAACGGCCTTTTGGCAATCTATGTGACGGCCATTATGATTGGCAGCAAAGCCAAGATTCAAGACCGGAAAGAGGTCTTCAATTTCTTTGAGGGCGCTTCGTGGCTGATGCAACTGGTGATGTTCCTCTTGCTCGGTATGCTGGCCCACCCCTCACAGATCCTTCCGATTCTCCTGCCCGGTTTGCTGATCGCCCTCTTTATGATGCTCGTCGCCCGTCCGGCAAGCGTGATGCTCACCTTGCTGCCCTTCAGGAAGCTTTCCATGCGCGCCAAAACCTTCGTTTCGTGGGTCGGCGTGAAGGGTGCGGGCCCGATTCTCTGCGCCTTGATGCCGATGGTTGCAGGCATGAAAGACGGTGCGCTGCTCTTCAACCTGGTCTTTGTCATTACGCTGGTTTCGCTCTTTGTGCAGGGCGGAACCCTGATTCCGGCGGCCAAGTTGCTGAAGGTTAGTTATGAGGACGACAAGAAGGTGGAATCCTTCGGAATGGATATTCCTGAAGAAATGGGTATGCTGCGCGACCATACCGTTACGGAAGAGGACCTGATGAACGGTGCCACGCTCCGCGACCTGCATCTGCCGCACGGCATCCGGGTTACGATGGTGCGGCGTGACGGCCGGTTCCTGGTCCCTCACGGCAGCATGGGACTCAAGCCGAATGATCACCTGCTGATCATTGTCGGTGAATCCGACGATTAATCTTTATAACGTGAATAAAAAGCTGACAGGCACCGCCTTGATTACCGGCGGGGATTCGGGCATCGGGCTGGAATATGCCCGACAGCTCGCGGCGCTGGGATGTAACCTGGCTCTGGTGAGCAACCGTCCGCAGGCGCTGGAAGAGGCTTCGCGCGCGCTCAGTTCGGAATATGGTGTGCACGTGGCTGTGCTGGAGGCCGATCTGGCCATCCCCGGCGCAGCGCAAACCGTGGTGGCTTGGTGCGACCGTGAGGGCCTCTGCCCCGATATCCTCATCAACAATGCCGGCATGTTCTTTATGGAATACCTTGGTTCCGAGAGCCTTGGCAAGGCCGACAAGATGATGGCGCTGCACATGCAAACGGTGGCCGACCTGTGCATTTTGTTAGGTGCGCGGATGAAAGAGCGGGGGAGTGGCCGCATCCTGAATATGGGATCGATGACGGCCTGGATTCCCGCGCCGGGCATTGCCGTTTACTCCGCCTCCAAGGCCTTTCTGGTGAGCTTTGGCAAGGGCCTCGGACACGAACTGCGGCCCTTCGGCGTGACACTTACCACCGTCTGCCCGGCTGCGGTGGATACCGGCCTCTATCCGCTGACGCCGCGCCTGCGCCGCAACTTGCGCCGCATCGGCATTATCCGCACGCCGCAGTGGCTGGCCCACAAAGGCTTGCGCGCCATGTTCCGCGGCCGCCGACAGCTTCGCCCCGGCCCCCTGAACCGTCTGGTTCCCTGCCTCATCCGCCTGCTTCCTGCCCGCACCATCGACCGCCTCGGCCGCAAATGGATAGACCGGTAGCGGGGTTCATTTTTTGCCGACTTTTCATTTTATTATTTAACTTTGTGTTTTGCAATGGAAGTCGGCGTTTTTTCTAAGTGCATCAAGGAGTTGATTCTGGACCACGACGCGGTCGCGGTTCCGGGACTCGGCGTGTTCACGGCGGAACTGATGCCGGCCAGTTTTTCGGATCATCGCACCACCATCAATCCGCCCTACCGCGAGCTGACCTTCAGCAAGTGCGATGTCACGCCGGAAGAGGGCTCGATGCTCAACGATTTCATTTGCAGAGAAATGAACGTTTCGCCGGAGCAGGCGGACGTGGAGCTGAAGTGGTGCCTGAGTCGCATCCATTCTGAATTAGAGGGCAACCGCACCTGCACGCTTCCGGGGCTGGGCGCAATGCGGTCCACCTCTCAGTCCGACTATTTCTTTGTCTCCGACGACAACCTGGATATCTTCCCCGACGGGTTCGGCCTGGAGCCGGTGAGCATCAAGGCCATCGACGAACAGCCTGCGCGTCGCAAGCCCTCGCGCGCTGAGCGCAAAGCCGCCAAGGCCGCTCGCGCTGCGGCTAAAACTCCCGCTACCAAGCGCCGTCGTCTTCCCGTTCTGGTTCGCATCCTCCTCTGGCTGCTGGCCATCGCTGCCATTGCCGTTGGTGCCATTCTCCTGGTTTTCCCGGATGGTTTTGCCGGGTTCGGCGAGTTCTTCAGCAGCGTGATGGACCACATCCTCTACACCAAGGAGGAACTTCAACTGCTTGGGAGGTAGCGCCATGATCGACCGCACTACCAAAGACAGAATCCTCGCCGCCACCAGGATTGAAGAGGTCATCGGCGATTTTATCGCCCTCAAGCGCCGCGGCGCCAACTGGTGGGGTATCTGCCCGTTCCATCAGGACAAACGTCCCTCCCTGGCCGTTTCCCCGAGCAAAGGTATATTCAAGTGTTTCGCCTGCGGCGAATCCGGCAACGCCGTTTCGTTCGTGATGAAGCACGAGCATCTGACCTATGCCGAGGCGCTGAAGTATCTGGCCAAGAAGTACCATATCGAGGTGGTGGAGAAGGAAGAGACCCCGGAAGAGATTGCCAGCCGCCTCAAGCACGAGAGCTTGCTGGTGGTGTCGGAGTTTGCCCAGAAGTATTTCCAGGATGTTCTGTGGAACGACGAGAACGGTCGCGCCATAGGCCTTTCCTATTTCCACGAGCGCAAGTTTACCGACGAGACCATCCGTAAGTTTGGCCTCGGCTACACGCCCACGCGCCCGCACACCCTCACCAAGGATGCCACGGCCAAGGGCTATAAAGAAGAGTATCTGGTAGATGCGGGCCTTTGTATCCGTCGTGAAGACGGCAGCGTCGTAGATAAGTTCTACGATCGCGTGATGTTCCCCATCTACTCCATCAGCGGACGCGTGATTGCTTTCGGCGGCCGCACGCTCAAGAACGACAAGAGCGTAGCGAAGTATGTAAATACCGCCGGAACAGAGATTTACAACAAGAGCGAGTCGCTCTACGGTATCTTCCAGGCCAAGAATGCCATCATCAAAGCCGATAAGTGCATTCTGGTGGAAGGTTATGCCGATGTGATCTCGATGCACCAGCAGGGCATCCAGAACGTGGTGGCCTCCTCCGGTACGTCGCTGACCATCGGCCAGATCCGTCTCATCAAGCGCTTTACCTCCAATATCACCATCATTTACGATGGCGATGCAGCCGGCATCAAGGCAGCCGTGCGCGGTACCGACCTGGTGCTGGAAGAGGGGTTGAATGTGCGCATTGTGGTGCTGCCGCCCGAGGACGACCCGGACACCTTCGCGCAGGCCCGGACCACCACCGAGATTCTGGAGTTTCTGGCTGAAAATGAGCGGGATTTCATCTCGTTCAAGAGCGATCTGGCTGAGACCGACATTGCGGCCGATCCGCTCTCGCGCAGCAAGTTGATCAACGAGATTATTCAGAGTATCGCCGTGGTGCCCGACGCCATCCTCCGCAAGGAATACGTGGAGATGGTGGCCGAGCGGTTCCGCCAGAGCGATGCCGATATTCTGGCCAAAATCACTGCGATCCGCGACGAGAAGAAGCGTCAGGCTCACTTGCGTGACCGTTCGCTGGAGCCGCAGTTGCCGCCGGCTATCGCGCAGGAAACCAGCGCGGCAGATGATTTTGGGATGGAGCCCATCAGCGAACCGCTGGATCAGCCCGAGCCGATGGAGACCAATCCCTATGTCATCACCAATCCGCTGCTGGCCGTGCAGGAGAAGGAGTTGACCGACTATCTGTTGCGATTTGGGTCGTATCCACTTCATTTCGAGAAAGATATGCTTTATGGCGCAGCACCGGCCGAGCGCATCAACGTGGAGACCTACGTCCGCGAGGCGCTGCGCGATGATGATATCGTTTTTGCTAACCGGCTCTACCGCGAGTTGTTCGACGAGTATTACGCTTTCGTGGCCACGCTGCCGGAAGAGATGGAGATCCGCGAGCGGCAGGGGGCCATCACCCGCCACTTCGCCAACCTGGAGAACCAGACGCTCCTGCGCGAATCGCTGAACCTGGCTTTTGATGATCAGGAGCTGACGGTCAAGGTGTACCGCGATACGTTGGAGCCTGAGGAGCAGCGTCTCGGCGATACGGTTCCCAAATCGATGATCCTTTATAAGTTGCGGATCACCGAGCAGCACTGCAGCGAACTCTCCGCCCAGATCAATGCAGCGCAGCGAGACGGCGACGATGCCACCCTGCGGGATTTGGTGCAGCGCCTTTCCCTGCTGAACAAGGTCAAGCTGCAATTCTCCAAGGAACTGAAAAGGTTGTAAAAAAATTTGCAGGTTTGAAAATTATACCTACATTTGCATCCGCAATTGTCACGGGGGTATAGCTCAGTTGGCTAGAGCATCTGCTTTGCAAGCAGAGGGTCGTCGGTTCGACTCCGACTATCTCCACAAAAAAAGAGAGTCCATTCGGGCTCTCTTTTTTTGTGGAGATGTCGCCGCTGACGCGGCTCCTGTCAACCCCTCCTTTCAATGGTTCCCGGTGGGAACCAACCGCCGCAGAAGCGGCGGGGTGGCTGCTCCACTTTATTTGTTGAGAGTAGAGGTTACACCAGGCGGAGGGAGCCGAAGAGGGTGACGCGGTAGGAGTAGGTATAGCAGGAGTAGATGCGGCGGCCGAAGGGCCCTTTGCGGGCGGCGGTGAAATAGTCCGTGTTGAACTGCAGCTTGCGGAGACTCGCGCGGTCGGCGCGATGCCGGCCGGTGGCGTGCAGTTTGCCCAGGATGTCAAAGTTCCTGCGCAGGATTCGGGCTACCGGGGCCTGTTCGCTGGCGGCCCTGCGATATTGGCTGTTGTGATAGGTTGCGCGACAGTAGTCGCTGCAGAATTTCTTGTCGCTGCGCCCGGTGAGCGGTGCGCCGCATTCGATACAGGTATTCTTCATCATCTGTCCTCCTCAATCTTCGTTTCCCGCAAAGATAAGGGCCGTCAGAGCGCTTGTCAAGGGGGTGGGACGAATAGTCTGAAAGATTTGTTCCGGTTGGTCAACGGCCCTCAGGAATCTGAAAAAACGTTTCCGTTTACGGGAATAACAACGCCAAATCGGGGAAATTTGTACCTTTATCGGTGAAATGCAGACTCCCGAATCATCTCCCGCCTATATGTTTCCGACATCCGTCAAGGAGGTCGAGCGCCTGGGATGGGACTACATAGACATCATCATCTTCACGGGTGATGCCTTTGTGGATCATCCGAGCTTCGGTACTGCCTGCATTGCGCGCTGGCTGCAGAAGCACGGTTACCGGGTGGCCATCGTGCCCCAGCCGAACTGGCGCGACGATCTGCGCGACTTCCGCAAGCTGGGCGCCCCGCGCCTCTACTTCGGGGTCAATGCGGGTGCGATGGATTCCATGGTGAACCACTATACCGCAGCCCGCCGCCTGCGCCACGACGACGCCTATACGCCGGAAGGCAAGGCCGGGCAGCGTCCGGACCGGGCAGTCATCACCTATACCAAGATTCTCAAGCAGTTATGGCCCGACGTGCCGGTGGTGATCGGCGGCGTTGAGGCTTCGCTCCGCCGCCTGACGCACTACGATTACTGGGACGACAGGCTGATGCCCTCCATCCTGGTTGACAGCGGCGCGGACTGGCTTTGCTATGGCATGGGCGAAAAGCCGATGCTGGCCCTGACTCGCGCCTTCGAAAAGGGCTGGAGCCGCCACCAGATGGAATCCCTTCCGCAGATAGCTTTCTATCGCAAAGGTTCGCCGCATCCTGCTGAAGACCGCTTGATCCTGAACGGTTACGAGGCCTGCCAGGCAGACCGTAAGGCGCTGGCTGAGAACTTCCACCAGATTGAAACGCATGCCAACCTGCTGCACCCCGCTACCTTGCTGGAGGCAGTGGGAGATGGTTATGTGCAGGTCAATCCGCCCTACGCTCCCGCCACCACGGAAGAGATGGATGCCTACTGGGATCTGCCCTTCACCAAGCTCCCCCATCCGCGCTACAAGGGCAAACGGCTTCCGGCTTGGGACATGATCAAAGACAGCATCATCACGCACCGGGGCTGCTTTGGCGGATGCAACTTCTGCACGATTGCCGCGCACCAGGGCAAGTTTATCCAGAGCCGCAGCGCAGAGAGCATCGTGCAGGAGGTGCGCAAGTTGGCGGCCATGCCCGAGTTCCGCGGAAATATCTCGGATCTGGGTGCTCCCACGGCCAATATGTATCGGATGGGCGGTCGCGACAAGGAGCAATGTGCGAAGTGCCGCCGCAAATCGTGCCTCTTCCCTGTGCGCTGCCCGAACCTGGCGCTGTCGCACGCCCCGCTGCTGGAGCTCTACCGGAAGGTGGATGCTGTGAAGGGAGTCCGCCACGCCTATATCGGCAGTGGCATCCGCTACGATCTCTTCCTGGATGCGAACGGATTTCTGGATGAAACGGGCCGCCAATACCTGCGCGAGGTGATGCTGCATCACACCTCCGGCCGCTTGAAAGTGGCGCCCGAGCACACCGAGCCGCGGGTACTGGAGATGATGGCCAAACCTTCGTTCGCGCTCTTCGAGCGGCTGCGGAAGGAGTTCGATGCCATCAATGTGGAGGAGGGGACCCACCTGGAGCTGGTGCCCTATTTTATCTCTTCACACCCCGGCTGTATGCTGGAGGATATGCAAAAGCTCCGCCGCCATCCGGCCCTCAAGGGAATCTGGATGGAGCAGGTGCAAGACTTTATGCCGACGCCCATGACGACGTCGTCCGTGATGTTCTATACGGGATTAGATCCGCGCACAATGAAGCCCGTGGCCGTTGAGCGCGACCCCGGGCGCAAGAAAGCGCAGAAAGATCTGTTCTTCAGACGCCAGGTTATTTCTTCTTGATCAGGTTGATGACCCAAAGCAGGATCACCGCGCCAATCACAGCCGTGATGATACGGCCAACCCAGGTTGCACCCCAGGCAATGCCCAGCCAGCCGAGAAGGCTGCCGCCGATGTAACCGCCGACGATACCCACCAGCAGGTTAACCCAGAAACCGAAACCGGAACCTTTCATGATACGGCCGGCAATGCATCCTGCCAGTGCACCGATCAGAATAGAAACAATAATAGACCACAACATAGCTGTAAGTATTAATAGGTATAGCAAAGATAAGAAAAGTTTGACGAACCGCACGGGATTGCGTAGTTTTGCAGTATGAAAAAGATCATTTTGGCAGCCCTTCTGGCGGCTGCGACCCTTACTTCGTGTACTATGAATAATCCGCTATTGGTTCCGTCCGACGCTCCGCACGGTGCGCCCGCGTTTGACAAGATTCGGACGGAGCACTACAAACCCGCTTTCCTTCAGGCTATTAAAGAGGGTAAAGCAGAGGTTGAGGCCATCGCCAACAATCCTGAGGCACCCACCTTTGCCAATACCATCGAGGCCCTGACCTATGCGGGCGAAGCCATGACGAAAGTCAGCAACATCTTCTTCAATCTCAACGAAGCCTGCACCAACGACCAGATGCAGAACCTGGCAGAAGACATTTCTCCGCTGCTGACCGAGTTCTCCATGTCTATCATGCTCAATCCCACCCTCTTTGCCCGCGTCAAGGCGGTCTATGACGACCGTGAGAATCTTTCGCTCACCCAGGAGCAGGCCAAACTGCTGGAAGAGACTTACAAACAGTTCGTCCAGAGCGGGGCCAACCTGTCGGATGCTGACAAAGAGGTGTACGCCAAGCTGCAGGAAGAGCTCTCCATCGCCACCCTGCAGTTCGGTAAGAATGTGCTCTCGGCCACCAACGCCTACACGTTGCACATCACCGACGAGGCGGACCTGGCCGGCCTGCCGCAGTATGTGCGCGAGATGGGTGCCGCTGAAGCGGCTGAGCGCGGACTCCAAGGCTGGGTCTATACGCTCAACTATCCGAGCTACAGTCCCTTCCTCCGCTACAGCGAGAACCGCGAACTGCGTCGGCAGATCTGGACGGCCTACAACACCAAGTGCGTGGGCGGCGAGTTCGACAACCTGGAGAACATCCGCAAGATCCTGGATCTCCGTATGAAGAGCGCCAGCCTGCTGGGCTATCAGACATACGCGCAGTATGCCATCGAAGACCGCATGGCCAAGACCCCGGAGAACGTACTCTCCTTCCTGAACGACCTGCGCGCCAAGTCCTATCCCTTCGCAAAGCGCGACGTGGCTGACATTCAGAAATATGCAGCCAAGAACGGCTTCAAGGATAAACTGATGCCGTGGGATTTCTCCTACTGGAGCGAGAAGTACCGCGACGAGAAATACGCCATCAACGAAGAACTGCTCAAGCCCTACTTTGAACTGAGCAGCGTGCAGGCAGCCATCTTTGATTTGGCAAACCGTCTCTATGGCCTGCAGTTTACCGAGAATCCGGATATCCCTGTCTATCACCCGGATGTGAAGGCATTCGATGTGACCGACGAGAACGGCCGATTCATGGCGGTGCTCTATATCGATTATTTCCCGCGCGAGAGCAAGCGTGGCGGTGCGTGGATGACCGCGTTCCGCGAGCAGGGTGTGGTGAACGGCGAAGAGCAGCGCCCCTTCGTTTCGCTGGTGACCAACTTCACCAAGCCGACCGCTACCGAGCCTTCGCTGCTGACCTTCGACGAGGTGACCACCATCCTGCACGAGTTCGGCCACGGCCTCCACGGCATGCTGGCAGAGGGAACCTATCCTTCGCTGACCGGTACCAATGTGGCGCGCGACTTTGTGGAACTGCCTTCGCAGATCATGGAGAACTGGGCCTATGAGCCTGAGTATCTGAAGACCTTCGCCAAGCATTACAAGACGGGCGAAGTGATTCCGCAGGAGCTGATCGATAAGATTGTGGCTTCCAAGAACTACCTGGCCGGCTACGCTTGCATCCGTCAGCTGAACTTCGGCCTGGTGGATATGGACTGGCATACGCTCACCAGCGTAGAGGGAATCGACCCGATCGCCTTCGAGCAGGCAGAGGTGGATCGCAATCCGGTCTTGCCCAGCGTCGAAGACGTAATCTTCAGCCCTTCTTTCACCCACATCTTTGCAGGCGGCTATGCAGCCGGTTATTACTCCTACAAGTGGGCGGAAGTGCTGGAGGCGGATGCCTTCTCACTCTTCAAGGAGAAGGGCATCTTCAACCGCGAAGTGGCAGCTGCTTTCCGCGAGAAACTGCTCAGCAAGGGTGGTACCGTGGATGCAGACGTACTCTTCCGTGACTTCCGCGGCCGCGATCCGCGTCCGGAAGCCCTGCTGGAAAAGATGGGAATGAAATAGGCCGGGAACGGCTGAACACAGGGGCGGTCGTGGGTTATCCTACGACCGCTCCGTTTGTTACGACCTCCTGCGGGGTGACAAAGCGCATCGTGCCGTCGCTTTGTTTCGCCATCAGGATCATGCCGCGGCTCTCGATGCCCCGAATGACGCGCGGCTTGAGGTTGGCCAGGATGCAAATCTGCTTGCCCACCATCTGATCGGGGGTGTAGTACTCGGCGATACCGGAGACGATGGTACGCTGGTCAATACCCGTATCGATGCTGAGTTTCAGAAGTTTGTCTGTCTTGGGAACCCGCTCTGCGGCCAGCACGGTGGCGGTGCGTATATCCATCTTCTCAAACTCCTCAAAGGTGCACTCCTCTTTCTGGGGAACGACCTGCTTGGCAGCCTCTTCCTTGGCAGCGGCCTCTCTCTCGGCGCGAATGGCCTCGAGCCGGTCGAGCTGTACCTGGATGGCATCATCTTCAATCTTGGCAAAGAGCAACTGCGCTTCGCCGATCTGGTGGCCTGCAGGGAGGATTTCGGTGGCGCCGAGCTGATCCCATGCCAGGTTCAGGCCTGCAGCCGTGATGCCGGTATGGATAGCGGCGCCTTCACCCTCTTTATACGTGTTGACGGTCACCTGTTCGCCCTTGCGGTGGTCCGCTCCCGCGTTGAGGCCTACGCACAGCATTGCGCGCAGCCGCTCGGCAGCAAACGGGGTGAAAGGCTCGAAGGCGATGGCCAGGTCCGCGCAAATCTGCAACGAGACGTTGAGGATGGTAGCGGTGCGGGCCATATCGGTCTTGGCCACCTTCCAAGGCTCAGTGTCAGAGATATACTTGTTACCCACGCGCGCGATGCTCATTGCATCCTTGAGCGCCTCGCGGAACCGGTAGTTGGAGAGGTTCTGCTCCAGCGATGCCCGCAGTGCAGGAATCTCGGAGAGGGCCTCGCGGTCAATGTCGAGCAGTTCGCCGGCAGCTGGCACCTTGCCTTCAAAGTACTTGTGAGTCAGCACCACGGCGCGGTTTACAAAGTTGCCGAAGATGCCCACCAGTTCGGAGTTATTGCGGGTCTGGAAATCCTTCCAGCTGAAATCGTTGTCTTTGGTTTCCGGCGCGTTGGCAGCGAGCACGTAGCGGATTACGTCCTCTTTGCCGGGGAAGTCGCGCAGATACTCGTGCGCCCAGACAGCCCAGTTGCGCGAGGTGGAAATCTTGTCGCCCTCCAGGTTGAGGAACTCGTTGGCGGGGACGTTGTCAGGCAGGATATAACCGTCGCCATAAGCCTTGAGCATAGCCGGGAAGACGATGCAGTGGAAGACGATGTTGTCCTTGCCGATGAAATGGACCATCCGGGTGTCGGCGGATTTCCACCACTTGTCCCAGCTCTGGGGCAGGAGTTCCTGCGTGTTGGAGATGTAGCCGATCGGGGCGTCGAACCAGACATAAAGAACCTTGCCTTCAGCGCCTTCCACGGGGACGGGTACGCCCCAGTCCAGGTCGCGGCTCACGGCACGCGGCTGCAGTCCGCCGTCAATCCAGCTCTTGACCTGACCATAGACGTTCGGCCGCCACTCTTTGTGTCCTTCCAGAATCCAGTCGGAGAGCCACTTCTCATACTGATCCAGCGGCAGATACCAGTGGGTGGTCTTTTTCTTGATGGGTTCGGCGCCGCTCAGTTTGCTCTTGGGGTTGATTAACTCTTCCGGGCTGAGGGTGCTGCCGCACTTCTCGCACTGGTCGCCGTAGGCTCCCTCCGCACCGCACTTGGGGCAGGTACCCACGATGTAGCGGTCTGCCAGGAACTGTTTGGCCTCCGGGTCGTAGTACTGCTCGCTCTCCCGGGTGATGAACTTGCCTTCGTCGTAGAGTTTACGGAAGAAGGCCGCCGCATTCTTGTGATGAATGGCGGAGGAGGTGCGGGAGTAGATATCGAAGTTGATGCCCAGTCCGCTGAAGGAGTTCTTGATGAGGGTATGGTATTGATCCACGATATCCTGCGGGGTGCAGCCGTTCTGGCGCGCCTTGATGGTGATGGGCACGCCGTGCTCGTCGGAACCGCAGATGAAGAGGACATCCTCTCCGCGGAGCCGGAGGTAACGGACATAGATGTCGGCCGGAACGTAAACGCCAGCCAAATGGCCGATATGCACCGGACCGTTTGCATACGGCAGGGCGCAGGTAACGAGGGTTCTGTTGAATTTCTTTTCCATAATCCGCAAAAATAGCACAAAATGTCCGAAAATGGATAAGCGTTTTTAAACGTAACTATCCGTAAGTATACGTTTAGAGTATGGTTAGGGCGGGGAAGAGGGCCTTATTTTGCCGCCAAGTTCAACTTTAAAAACAAAAACTATGGAAAACCAAACGCTTAACCGAATTGAAATCCGCGGACGGATCGGGCAGGAGCCCAGAATCACCCGCGTAGCAGACAAGGCCGTAGCCCGCTTCTGCGTGGCCACCAGTGAAATCTACAAAGACCGCAGCGGCGAGCTGAAGGAGGAGACCACCTGGCACAATGTCTCCGCCTGGGCCGACAAGAGCCAGATAGACCTGAACCAACTGAAAAAAGGGGATATGGTGTCCGTCGTGGGACGAATCCGGAACGTCCGCTATACCTCAGCGGAGGGGGACGACCGTTATTTCGTGGAGATTGTTGCCAACAAACTGCTCCCTTACCAGCAAAGCGCGTGATCAGATCTCCTTGCGGAGACGGGCTACAGGAATGCCCAGTTGCTCGCGATATTTGGCCACCGTGCGGCGGGCCACATTGTAGCCCTTCTCCTTTAGCACTTCCACGAGATGTTCGTCGGTCAGCGGCTTGCGCTTGTCCTCCTCGCCGATGCTCTGGGTCAGGATATTCTTGACCTCGCGGGTAGAGACCTCTTCACCTTCCGTATTGGTGAGGCCCTCGGAGAAGAAGTACTTGAGTGAGAAGACGCCGAAGTGGGTCTGGACGTACTTGCTGTTGACCACGCGGGAGATGGTGGAGATATCGTAGCCGGTCTTCTCGGCAATATTCTTGAGAACCATCGGTTTGAGCTTGGTCTCATCGCCGTCCATGAAGTAATCGTGCTGAAACTCGATGATGGCGTTCATCGTGTTGCGCAGGGTATTCTGGCGCTGCTTGAGGGCTTCGATGAACCACTTGGCCGAATCGAGTTTCTGCTTGACGAAGGCCTCGGCCTCCTTGCCCTCGCGGGTTGCACTCTTGGCGGCGTTCATCAGGGTATCCGCGTAGCGGCGGTTGATGCGAAGCTCGGGCACGCTGTAGCGCGGCATGGTCATCTCCAGCTGGTCACCGTCCAGGTCAATCACGAAGTCGGGAACCACCTGCTGGGCCTGGTCGGAATAGGAGTCGTCTATCTGTCCGCCGGGGCTCGGGTTGAGGCGACGGATCTCCGTGATGGCCTCCTTGAGATGCTCTTCGGTAATATCCAGCCGGGAGACGATCCGGTCGTAATGCTTCTTGGCAAACGGCTCAAAGTAGTCCTGAAGGATGGTCTCAGCCAGTTGCTGGGCCGGCGTATGGGCGGAAGCCTGGAGCTGAAGCAGCAGGCACTCCCGCAAGTCACGGGCGCCGATGCCGGCAGGCTCGAAGGTCTGGATAAGTTCCACAATTCGCTCGACCTCTTCCTCGGTGGTTTCGATGCCGGCCTTGACGCTCACGTCGTAGGAAAGCATATCCGAAGCGCGGCGCAGATAGCCGTCGTCGTCGATCATTCCGATGATGAAGAGAGCGATCCGGCGGTCACGGTCACTCAGCTGGCAGAAACCCAGCTGGCGTTCGAGACTCTGGCGGAATCCTTCTTTGACCTGGAAGGTATTGTACTGCGGCTTGAGATCCTTGCCCTGGTTGTTGACGTAGAGCCGGTAGGAGGGAGTATCGTCGCTGTAGTCGCTGATGGAGATATTCTTGGGGGCATCCTCCGGTTCGGCGGATTCATCCTCCTCCAAGATGGGGTTCTCCTCCAGCTCCTTCTGGACACGCGGAAGCAACTCCACAGTAGGCAGTTGAATCAGTTTGACCGTCTGGATTTGGACTGGGGAGAGCCGCTGGGTTTGAAGCAGCTTTTGCTGGATGCTCAGGCTCTGCTTTACCATAGCGAGGGATAGTTGATGGGCTCCCGCACCAGGAAGGCGCTCTGATAGCGGCCGGCGATGGACTCGGCAAACCGCAACGCTTCGTCGCGGGTGCGGAAGTCGCCCACCGTTACCTTGAAGAACGGATTGGAGTAGCTCTTATAGACGGGAATGCCCGGATGGGTTGCAGCAAAACCGGCGGCAATCTCTTCCGAACGGCGGCGAGCATCCTGGCTGTTGCCGGAATAGATACGGATCCGGTAACCGTTAATCTTGCGGTAGCTGTTCTTATAAACCTGATTGCGGAACGCTTCCAGAAGCTCGCTGGACTGGCGGATGGCCACGTTGCCCTTGCCGTTCTCGTTCTGATGGAGCAGCACAAAGATATCGCGTCCCTCGTAGTCGGAATCCACGTTCGGACGGATTACGCGCGCCTGCGTCGAATCCGAAGGTTCAACGATCGGGTCGATGTTCTGCGCCTGTACGGCAACGCCGGCTAGCAGCAGCGAAAGGACGGTGAGCAGGAGGCGTTTCATTAGAGTTTATCTTTGGCCGGACCATTCTCCAGCAGTTTGGCAATGGGTAAGTCGGTTCGAACCACGTTGCGCTTGATAGAACCCCAGGAGACCTGGGCATCCACATCTGCCTTCATGGAATTGATATCCAGGCCGCCGTCGAACATCAGGGCCATGGGATTATAGAGCAGCACATCCAGTGCAACGGGAATCGTGTCGTTGAAATGCTTGGGCGCCGAGACCTCTTCTATCGTGGAAAGGTCGGCGAACTGATCGCCGTTCTCTTTCTTGACCTTGGCGGTCAAACTCTTGACGGTCAGCTTCTTGCCGGTAGGATTGTTGACGCCGAGTTTGAGATAAAGCGTGGTATGTACGCCGCCCCCTTCAAAATGGATGGCGTCGATTTTATCCACCGCATAGCCGGTGAGGGCAATGTCGCGCGGATTGCCGCATCCCGTCAGCAACAGGGTGAGGCAAATGGCAATCAGGAAGAAAAAGCGGCTTTTCATCTCGCGTCTTTATGAGTACAAAGATACAAAAAAGTTATCTTTGCATCTCAATCCGAGAGAAGAAGCATGAAGGTTTACATTGAGACCTATGGCTGCCAGATGAATGTGGGCGACAGCGAGGTGGTGCTTTCCATCCTCCAGCAGGTGGGTTATACCCGGTGCGAAGAGATTTCGAAGGCCGACTTGATCCTGGTCAACACCTGCTCCATCCGCGAAAATGCGGAGCAGCGCGTCTTTGGCCGGCTGGACGTTTTCAGGCAGGAGAAGCTGCGCCGCAAGGGCGTGATCGTGGGCGTGCTGGGCTGCATGGCCGAGCGTCTCAAGGAGAAACTGCTGGAAAACAAGGCTGTAGACCTGGTGGCCGGCCCCGACTCCTACCGCCAGCTGCCCAAACTGATTGCGGCCGTAAAGCTGGAAGGCAAGCAGATTGATACGCTTCTTTCGCACGAGGAGACCTACGCGGACATCTCTCCGGTGCGGATGGATGCCGAAGGCGTCACGGCCTTCATCTCCATCATGCGCGGCTGCAACAACGTCTGCTCGTATTGCATCGTACCCTACGTGCGCGGTGCGGAGCGCAGCCGGGATCCGCAGAGCATCCTGCGGGAGACCCGCGAACTGATTGACGCCGGCTACCGGGAAATCACCCTGCTGGGCCAGAACGTGGATTCCTACTGCTGGAAGGGCGCGGACGGCACGCAGGCCCCGCTCTCTTTCGCCGCCCTGCTGGAACAGGTGGCACTGCTGGACGCTTCGGTCCGTATCCGTTTTGCCACGTCGCACCCCAAAGATATGAAGGATGAGGTGCTGGAGGTGATGGCCCGCCATGCGAACATCTGCAAGCACATCCACCTTCCGGTGCAGTCGGGCAGTGATGCCCAGCTCGCGCTGATGAACCGCAAATACACCCGTGAGACCTATCTGGAGCGGATTGCAAAGATTCGGGAACTCCTTCCGGGCTGCGCCATCACCACCGATATCATCGTGGGCTTCAGCGACGAGTCGGATGAAGATTACGAGAAGACCCTCACGTTGGTGGAGGAGGTAGGCTTCGACAGCGCCTTTATGTTCCAGTATTCGGAGCGTCCCGGCACCAAGGCTTCGCGCTCGATGCCCGACAACGTCGCCCCGGAGGTCAAGACGGCCCGCCTGAACCGCCTGATTGAGTTGCAGAACCGCAATGCGTTGCGGAGCAACCAGGCCTGCGTGGGGCAGACCTTTGAAGTGCTGATTGAGGGTACATCCAAGCGCTCGGAGGCACAGCTCTTTGGCCGCACGAGCACCAACAAGACCTGCGTCTTCCCCGCCGACGGCCATCGTCCGGGCGAAACGGTCATCGTCCGGGTGCTCTCCTGCACCTCGGCCACGTTGATTTCCGAAATCGTTAAGTAGAGATTACTCCGCGAGCGTCCACTCGCAACCGTCCTTGGTATCCTTGAGCTGGATGCCGGCGGCCTTGAGTTCGTCCCGGATCTTGTCGCTGAGGGCCCAGTTCTTCTGCGACTTGGCCTCTTTGCGGATATCAATGATCATCTGCATCAGCCCGTCAATCACATGTGAGGAGGTGGAGTCGGACTGTTCGTCGCTCAGACCCAGGATATCCGTCACCACGTCGCGGAACAGTTTCTGCAGCCGGGCGAGGTCTTCCGGATTGATGCCCAGGGTCTTGTCTTTGATGCCGTTGACCAGTTTCACTGCCTCGAACATGGAGGAGAGGGCATTCGGAGTGTTGAGGTCGTCCGTCAGGGCGTCCATCACCGCCTCTTCTATGCGGGCCACTTCTGCCAGCGTGGGAGCGCCGGCCGTAGCGGAGAGTTTCTCCACGTCCTTGCGTGCCTGCATCATGCGCTTGAGCCCCTTTTCTGCAGCCTGCAGCGCCTCGTTGGAGAAGTCCAGCGTGCTGCGATAGTGCGCCTGAAGAATAAAGAAACGGACCGTCATGGGGCTGTAGGCCTGCTCCAGCAGCGGATGGCTGCCGGTAAAGAGCTCATCCAGCGTGATGAAGTTGCCCAGGCTCTTGCCCATCTTCTGGCCGTTGATGGTGATCATGTTGTTGTGCACCCAGTAGTGCACGCCACCCTTGCCGCGCGAAGCCACGTTCTGTGCCAGTTCGCACTCGTGGTGCGGGAACATCAGGTCCATGCCGCCGCCGTGGATATCGAACTCCTCGCCCAGGTACTTCTCGCTCATAGCGGAGCACTCCAGGTGCCAGCCGGGGAACCCTTCGCTCCACGGGGATGGCCAGTGCATAATGTGCTCCGGCGCCGCCTTTTTCCAGAGGGCGAAGTCGTAGGAGTTGCGCTTCTCGTCCTGTCCGTCCAGCGTGCGGGTATTGGTCTTGATGTCGTCCAGATTGCGGCCGGAGAGGGTACCATAGTGGTGCGCCTCGTTGTACTTGCCCGTATCGAAGTAAACCGATCCGTTGCTGATGTAGGCGTAGCCGGCATCCAGAATCCGCTGGACCAGCGCGATCTGTTCGATGATATGGCCGGAAGCGCGCGGTTCAATCGAGGGGGGCAGCACGCCCAGCCGGCGCATCGCCTCGTGGTACTTCAGCGTATAGGTCTGTACCACCTCCATCGGCTCCAGCTCCTCGAGCCGGGCCTTCTTGGCAATCTTGTCTTCTCCCTCGTCGGCGTCGTTCTCCAGGTGTCCCACGTCGGTGATGTTCCGGACATAGCGGACCTTGTAGCCCAGGTACTGGAGCAGGCGGAAGAGGATGTCATAGGTGATGCCGGGGCGGGCGTGGCCCAGATGGGCGTTGCCGTAAACCGTAGGACCGCAGACATACATACCAACCCGACCCTCGTGGATGGGCTTGAAGAGTTCCTTGGTACGCGTCAGTGTATTATAGAGGTAGAAGTTGCGGGGCATGGCGGGATATGATTAAAGCTTTTTGCCGTATGCCAGGTCGCCGGCGTCGCCGAGACCCGGGATGATATAGGATTTGTTGGTCAGCTCCTCATCGATGGCGCCTACCCAGAGCGTCACGCGCTTGTGAGGCAGGTTTTTGGAGAGGTAATCGACACCGGCTGTGGAAGCGATCGAGCAGACGATGTGCGTATGCAGCGGCTCACCGTTCTCCACCAGTTTCTGGTAAGCGAGCACCATGGAGGCGCCGGTGGCGAGCATCGGGTCTGCAATGATCAGGACTTTGCCCTCCGTGTTGACCGATGTAGCGTATTCGAGCTGAATCTTGAACTTGTTCTCCTTGGAGTATTTGCGGTACGCCGCGATGAAAGCGTTCTCAGCGTTGTCAAAGTAGTTGAGCAATCCCTGGTGCATGGGTAGGCCGGCACGCAGGATCGTGCTCAGGACAATCGGCTGATCGCAGAGGTCGCACTCGGCGATACCGAGCGGAGTCTCCACTTCTTTGGTCTTGTAATCCAGCGTTTTACTGATTTCGTAGGCGAAGATTTCACCGACTCTTTCCAGGTTGCGGCGGAAGCGCATGCTGTCTTTCTGGATGGTGCGGTCGCGCAGTTCGGCGACGAACCTGTTCAGGACCGAATTGCTTTTGCCGAGATTGATCACTTTCATAGCTTAGGCGGTTAGGATTCCCCAAAGTTAGCGATTTTTATCAAAAAAACTGAAATAATTGTTTCCGGCTACAATCAGGTGATCCACCAGCTTGATATCGAAGTAGAGCAGGGCCTGTCGGATGTTCTCGGTGATCCGGATGTCCGATTCTCCGGGCTTGGGGTTGCCTGAGGGATGGTTGTGGATCAGGATGATGCCACCGGCCGCCTTTTCCACGGCGCGCCGGGCCACCTGCTTGGCGTCGATCCGGGTGGAACAGTCGTCCCCCTGGCTGATGCGCTGCTTGCCGATCAGACGGTTTCCGGAGGTCAGGAAGATCACCCAGCACTCCTCGTGGGGCAGCCCTTTCAGCATAGGTACGGCAATCGCAGCCGCCTGCGCGGAGCTGGTGATGGTGGGCAGCACGGTGCCCGATTCAATCGCAATCCGCCGCCCGAGTTCGGCCGCGGCAATCACGGCGAGGGCCTTGGCCTCGCCTACGCCCGGCACGCCCTGCAAGGTTTCACAGGACATCCGGGAAAGGGTAGTCAAATTATTGTCGGCCAGGGCGAGGATGTCCCGTGCCGTATCTACTGCCGTCCGCGTGGTGCTTCCGCTTCGGATCAGGACGGCGATCAGTTCGGCGGCAGTGAGAGATCCGCAACCTTGTGCGAGCATCTTTTCCCTCGGTCTCTCTTCCGCCTGCCATTGTTTGATGGTGTAGCTCATAGGTACGGACAAGATGTAAAAAAACTTCCCGATAAAGTTCGGGAAGTTTTTCGAATTCTGAAAACAAATCTGTGCTCTTTACTGAAGTTTGTTCACGTAAACGGCGATGCCGCTCTTCAGGTTGGATGCTTTGTTCTTATGGATCACATTGATTTTGGCGAGCTTGTCGATCATTGCGAAAACCTTGGGCATGGATGCCTCGGCTGCTGCCTTGTCTGTGGTGTTGCGGAGTGCCTTGATGGCGTTCCGGGTTGTGCGGGCATAATATCTGTTATGCTCTCTGCGCTTCTCGCTCTGGCGGTAGCGCTTGTCTGCTGATGCGTGTTGTGCCATTTGTTTGATTCTTATTATTTTCTGGTAGTGGGTAGGAGAATCGAACTCCTATTGCGAGAATGAAAATCTCGAGTACTAACCGTTATACGAACCCACCGGCTTCCCACTTTCTTGGCGAAAATGGGAGTGCAAAGGTATAAAATCTTTTCTGCAATACAAATTTATTTGTAAGAAGTCGCATCTATTCGCTCCAATGGAAGGAGGAAACGATGGCTTCTACCTGACGCAAGTAATTGCGTTTCTTGTGCTTAGCAGCATAAACAAATCCGTCCACAACAATCACGTTGCTGCCGTCGCGGCTGAGGAATGCGTGCGAAACGAACGGGCCGCCCATAAAGTCGCCCTGCGTGTCCCAGAGACTGCGGATTTCGCGGCGGCTGATGTTGTTGTAGGAGACCATCTGGTAGCCCGGGATGATGTTGGGGTTGGCAATCATATAGCTGCCCTCCGCGCTGGCGGGAACGTGCTTGTGGGTGAACTCGTTGCGACGCTCCAGCAGGGCGGCGGGGGTGAACTGGTAGTTGCCGGTGTAGGGGTATCTGTAGATCAGGATGCCCTGGATGGTGGTAGCCGTCTCATAGGAGACCCAGATAAAGTCTTCCGTCTGCTTTTTGATGGTGTAGCCCTGCGGGAACCAAGGGGAGCCGCCGAAGAGGTCTTCCACTGCCAGGCGGACGCCCTTCTCTTCATAGAGTTTGGCGTTTGCCACGCTGCGGTCGCGCTCGGCCTTCTCAAAGGTGTTCACCACAGCCTCGCGGTTGGCGCGGATAAATTCGGCCGCCGCAATCTCGTTGGGCGAGCTGACAATCAGCATGGTCTGCGGGGCTGCCCAGACGTCGCGGCGCACCTTCAGTTCGCAGCTGCAGGTGTCGGCAATCTTGAGGTAGAGCATGTTGCGGTGGGTGCGGAGCAGGTGGTTCACACCCGATTCGGGCACGTTGACCAGGCTGAACATGGCCTCTTTCTGGGGCAGATAGGGATAAGCGTCCGCCAGCACTTCGCGAATGGCGCTGCCGGCTTCACCTTCCCACTGGGCCTTGGTGATGACGACGATAATCTCGCCGGCTGCACCGCTGATGGCCGGCTTGGAACTGGGTTTCTTCGGGCCGCAGGCGGTGGCAATCACCAGAAGCGCTGCGAGCGATACGAGTATATGTTTCATAGTCATAAGATTTTACTTGATAAAGAGGCTGCGGATGTCGTTGCCGAAGGCCAGCACCATCAGGGCCATCAGCAGGATGATGCCCACGGTTTCCGCCCGCTCGAGGAACTTGTCGCTGGGCTTGCGGCCGGTAATCATCTCCACGATCAGGAAGAGGATATGTCCGCCGTCAAGCGCGGGAATCGGCAGTAGGTTCATCACGCCCAGCATGATGGAAATCAGCGCCGTAATGGTCCAGAACCGGAACCAGTCCCAGGTATCCGGGAAGATGCGGCCAATGGCGATGAAGCTGCCTACTGACTTGTAGGCCTGCGTCTTGGGCGAGAAAATCAACCCCAGCTGCTTCACGTAGCTGACGATCTCTTTCCAAAGCTTCGTGGCGCCGGCGGGAATGGCCGTAAAGAAGTTGTAATTCTTGGTGGTCAGGGTAAAGAAGTGGGTCAGGTCGGCGTCGAGCATCACCCCCGCCATACCGGCAGAATCGAGCTGCAGTGACACTTCGCGCTGCACCCCTTCGCGCTCGACGGTCACAGCCACCACCTCGCCGGGATGCTTTCCGAAACTGCGGCGGATCTGCTGGACCATGGTCATCGGCTCGCCTTCAACCGCTACGATCGCATCCCCGGCGCCGATCGCCTCCCGGTTGGGAGAATCGGCTGCAACATCCTGCACCACAAAGGGGAATCCCGGATCGAACATGCCGCGGCTCTTGAGGGTGGCGGGCAGGTAGGAGGGATCGATGGAAATGAGCAGGGTATCGCTGCCGCGGAGCACCGTGGCTTCGCGCGCCTTGTTGATCACCATATCCGCTTGGAGCGTAGCCACATTGTCGGTCGGACGGCCGTCGAAGGCCAGGATGTGGTCGCCGTCGCGGAAGCCCATCTCATAGGCCAGGTCGTTGACCGCGATGCCGTAGGTGGCGTCGTCGTTGCGCAGGTAGGTCTCTCCCCAGGTATCCAGGATGGCCGCATAGAGGCCGAAGGCCAGGATGAAGTTGAACAGCACGCCGCCGAACATGATGAAGAACCGCTGCCAAGCCTTCTTGGTGCGGAACTCCCACGGCTGCGGCTCGGTGGGCAGGTCGCTGGACTTGGTGGTTTCATCCACCATGCCCGAGATGGCGCAGTAACCGCCGAAGGGAACCCAGCCGATGCCGAATTCAGTGGCTTCGGGGTGCTCTTTCCACGCCTCGGGACTATCGTTGCCGGAGAAGAAGCGCCAGTGCAGTTTGCCGTCGAAGCGCTTGACCTTCACCAGGGAAAATTTCGGATTGAAAAAGAGATAGAATCGTTCGACCCGCACTTTGAAGAGTCGGGCAAAGAGAAAATGTCCAAATTCGTGCA
>JBGUJZ010000011.1:0-14905 GCA_045114175.1 Bacteroidales bacterium
GATGCGTACCCGCGGCCTGGACTGCGTGCTCTACCACATGCTGGGCGAGAATCTCCCCTTCAAAACCCACATTGAAGCCATTCAGGCAGCCGCTTCCTGGGGTCTCCCGGTATCGGCCTATTCCCGTAAGGCAGAGAGCATTGAAGAGGCGGTGAGCTACATCAACGAATGGGATACCCGCCGCAAGAGCCTCCCCTTCGCCACCGACGGCATCGTCATCAAAGTCAACGAACTGGACCTCCAGCGACAGTTGGGCTTCACCGCCAAATCCCCGCGCTGGGCCACTGCATACAAGTTCAAACCCGAATCGGCCCTCACGCCGCTGCTGAGCGTCGATTACCAGGTGGGCCGTACGGGCGCCGTGACGCCGGTAGCCAACCTGGAACCGGTTCCCCTCTCGGGCACCGTGGTCAAGCGCGCATCGCTGCACAACAAAGACCAGATGGACCTGCTCGACATCCATATCGGCGATTGGGTCTATGTGGAAAAGGGTGGTGAGATTATCCCCAAAATCACGGCCGTGGAACTCTCCAAACGCCCTGCAGATGCGCAGCGGCCCCATTTCCCGGAGCGCTGCCCGGATTGCGGCACCCCGCTGGTACGCGACGAAGACCAGGCGCGTCACTACTGTCCCAACAGCGACAGCTGCCCCGAGCAGATCAAGGGCCGCTTCATCCACTTCATCTCGCGCAAGGCTATGGATATCCTGGCCGGCGATGCCACCATTGCGCAGCTCTACGATGCCGGACTGATCCGTGAACTTCCTGACCTCTATGCGCTTACGCCAGACCAGCTGCTGAAACTGGAGGGCTGGCAGCAGAAGTCGGTAGATAACTTCCTGGCGAGCCTGGAAAATTCCAAGAAGGTCCCCTTCCCGCGCGTGCTGAATGCCTTGGGCATCCGCCATATCGGCGAAACCACCGCGCGGATGCTGGCCACCCACTTTGGCTCGCTGGATGCGATGGCCGCTGCCAGCCGCGAGGAGCTGATGCAGATCGACGAGGTGGGCGGTATCATGGCCGACGCCATCCTGGATTGGTTCGCCGCACCGCGTCACCGTGAAATGATTGAAAAGCTGCGCGCGATTGGCCTGCAATTTGAAATGAGCGCGGAGGAGACCCGCCGCCTCTCCGATACGCTCGCAGGCGCCACCGTGGTCGTGTCGGGCAACTTCACCATCTCGCGTGAGGAGATGAAGGCCCTGATTGCAGCCCACGGCGGCAAGAATACCGGCAGCGTAAGCGGCAGCACCACCTACCTGCTAGCAGGCGAAAAAGCGGGGCCCGAGAAGCTCCGCAAAGCAGAAAAGCTGGGCGTGAAGGTGATTTCCGAAGAAGATTTTTATCAATTGATTAACCATACAACTACAAACTTGCAAAATACACTCTTCTAATATGAAAGGTCAAGACTTCATCAATGACGCCTACCTCGAATCCCTGGTACGCGATACGAAAGAAGACAAAGCAGCCATCCGCGCCATCTTTGCCAAAAGCAAGAACAAGGAACCGCTGACGCTCGAGGAGACCGCCAAACTGCTGGCTATCGAATCGCCCGAAATGGAGAAGGAACTCTTCGAGACGGCGCACGAACTCAAGCAGTCCATCTACGGCAACCGCATCGTGCTTTTCGCCCCGCTCTACATCGGCAACTACTGCATCAACGATTGCAAATACTGCGGCTTCCGCAAGTCCCTGCGCACCGCCGTCCGCAAGACCTTGACCGATGCCGAACTGGTGCAGGAGGTCGAAAGCCTTGAGAATCTGGGCCACAAGCGCCTGATCCTGGTCTACGGCGAATCGCCGCTCTACTCCCCGGAATTCATCGCCCACACAGTGCGCAAGGTCTACGAGACCAAGGTGGGCAAGGGCTCCATCCGCCGCGTCAACATCAACGCCGCTCCGCTCGACGTGGAGGGCTACAAGATCGTGAAGGCTGCCGGCATCGGCACCTTCCAAGTGTTCCAGGAGACCTATCACAAAGAGACATACAAGATCTACCATCCGGCCGACACCCGCAAGGGCGACTACCTGTGGCGCCTGACCGCCATGGACCGTGCCTTCGAGGGCGGCATCGACGATATGGGCATCGGCGCCCTGTTCGGACTCTATGACTGGCGCTTCGAGGTGCTCGGCCTCGTGGCACACGCCATTCACTTGAAAGAGACCTTCGGCGTAGGCCCGCACACCATCAGCTTCCCGCGCATCCAGCCGGCAGCCGGCCTCAAACGCGAAGATTTGCCGTATCTGGTGAGTGACCAGCACTTCAAACGGCTCGTGGCCATCCTGCGCCTCGCCGTCCCCTACACGGGCCTGATTATGACTGCCCGCGAGAATGAGGCAGTCCGCAACGAAGTGATGGAGTTCGGCGTCTCGCAGATCGACTCCGGCACCAAGCTCGAAATCGGCGGTTACCAGGAGAAGAAGAAATCGCAGGATCTGGAGCGCGAGCAGTTCCAGGTGGGCGACACCCGTGACCTGGATGAGACCATCCGCTGGCTCATGACCCGCGACTTCATCCCCAGTTTCTGCACCGCCTGCTACCGTCTGGGCCGCACGGGCGAGCATTTCATGGAATATGCCATCCCGGGTTTCATCGGCAACTTCTGCACCCCGAACGCCATCCTCACGCTGGCTGAATATCTCGAGGACTACAGTTCACCGGAAACCAAGGCCGAAGGCTACAAACTGATTGACCGTGAGCTGGTCAAGATGAAAGACGACGACCGCAAAGCCAAGGTGATCGAGCGTCTGGGCATCATCCGCGGCAGCGACAAACGGGATCTCTACTTCTAATCCACCGCTATGCAGTCGAAGTTTACTGAAGAAGATTATCAACTGATCGAACGCGAGTTGGCGCCGCTCCGTGAAGCGGCCCGCAAGCGCTGTGCCGACCGGGAGCAGTTCGAACTCTGCCGGAAGGCCTTCGACTTTGCCAACGAAGCCCACAAGAACGTGCGCCGGCGCTCCGGGGAGCCCTATATACTCCATCCGATCGCCGTTGCAAAGATTGTGGTCAGCGAGATCGGACTCGGCTGCAAATCCATCTGTGCGGCACTGCTGCACGATGTGGTGGAAGATACCGAATACACGGTAGAAGACATCCAGCGCCTCTTCGGCGACAAGATTGCCTCGCTGGTGGACGGCCTGACCAAGATCAAGGTGGCTCTGGACGACAACAAAGACGCCACCAGTCTTCAGGCTGAAAACTTCAAGCGCATCCTCCTGACGCTCAACGACGATGTCCGCATCATCCTGATTAAACTGGCCGACCGGCTCCACAACATCCGGACCATCCAGTTCATGCCGGAATACAAGCGCGACAAGATCCTGAGCGAGACCATGTACATCTTCATCCCGCTGGCCCACAAGCTCGGCCTCTACAGCATGAAGACGGAGATGGAAAACATCTGGCTCACCTACCGTGAACCGGAGGCTTATCAGGAGATCTCCCTGCGGCTGCAGGCCTTTGAGCAGGAACGCAGCGCCGGGATGGAAGACATTATCTCCCCCATCCGCGAGAAACTGCAGGAGAACGGCTACGACGCGCAGATTATCAAGCGTTTGAAGAGTCCCTACTCCATCTGGCGCAAGATGAACGTGAAGAAGGTTCCCTTCGAGGAGATCTTTGATATCTACGCCATCCGTATCGTCTTCAAACCCAAGGAGGGCATCACAGAGCGCGAGCAGTGCTGGCACATCTTCTCACTCATCACAAGTCTCTACAACTACAAGGCGGACCGCACCCGCGACTGGGTCAAGGAGCCTAAGGCCAATGGCTACGAGGCGCTCCACCTGACCGTCATGTCGCCCAGCGGCAACTGGGTGGAGATTCAGATCCGCAGCGAGCGGATGAACTCGATTGCAGAACGCGGTGTGGCGGCACACTGGCTCTACAAGAAGAACAACCCGAACGTCTCCGAATCCGAGGTGGATATCTGGCTCAAGCGGATCCGCGAGATTCTGGAAAATCCCGACGCCAATGCCATCTCCTTCCTGGACAACGTCCATCAGGAACTGATCACCCCCGATATCTACGTTTTCACCCACAAGGGCGAGCCGCGCAACCTGGCCAAGGGTGCCACCGCACTCGACTTCGCTTACCTGATCCACTCAGAGATTGGTAATCAGGCCATTGCGGCCAAAGTCAACCAGAAACTGGTGCCGCTCTCCACGGTACTGCGGAACGGTGACCAAATCGAGATTATCACCTCGGAAACCGGCAAGCCCAAGCGCGAATGGCTCTCCTTCCTGCAGACCAGCCGCGCCAAGGGTGAAGTGCTCGATTTCCTCAAGCGAGACGCCAAGAACGCCATCCGGGACGGCCAGCAGATGCTGGAGAACGCCCTGAATGCGCGTGGCATCTCCGAGCGTATCCGTGTGATGCGCAAGCTGCTGGATTACTATAAGATAGAGACAAAGGACGACTTCTACAACCGCGTGGGAATCGGCCTCATTGACCTCTCGGATATCGACAAGGCCCTCAAGGCCAATACCTCCTCCAGCAACAACGTGCTGATGTGGGGCATCAAACTCTTCCGTCCTACCCGCAAGGCTGCACAAATCGACCCGAAGAAAGACTACATTCTCTCCGACAATACCGGGCAGCCCGACTCCTTCATCATTGCAGACTGCTGCTCGCCAATCCCGGGCGACAATGCCGTAGGTTTCCTGAACCCGGACGGCACCGTCACCGTGCACAAGAAGACCTGCCCCGTGGCCACTGACCTCGCCTCCAAGTATGGCGACAAGGTGCTGGCCGTCAAGTGGAGCAAATCCCTCGTGCGCTCCTTCCGGGCCGGAATCGGAGCGCGCGGAATCGACCGACAGGGCATGATCAACGATTTCATCAAGATCATTACCACCGGTCTGGGTATCAATATCCGCAAGATGCAGTTCGAATCGCACGACGGCGTGTTCGATGCCTACCTGGAGGTTTTTGTCCAGAACACCGAACTGCTCGATCAACTCATCCAGCGTCTCAGCCGTATTCGCGGCGTAACGGCCATCTCCCGCACCGACATCAACAAGCCATGAAAACTCGACTGACCATCACCGCTCTTGTGCTTGCCGCCTTTTCGGCCGCCTGCCTGCTGTCGCACTCCTGCGCCAACACCACCACTGCGCCCCAGGGCGGCCCCAAGGACACCATTCCGCCGGTGATTCGGCAGATTGAGCCGCAGAACGGGACCACCGGCTTCCCTACGGTCGGCGGAACGGTCGTGCTCTCTTTCGACGAGTATGCGGTGGTTAAGAATCAGGGAGATATCCTCCTTTCGCCGCCGCTCAAGAAGAAGCTGAAGACCCGCGTCAGGGGCAAGAGCATCGTGGTAACCGTCCAGGACACGCTGCGCGAGAACACCACCTATACGATTGACTTCGGATCGGCCATCGCCGACAATAACGAGGGTAATATCGCCCCGCGAACGGTTTACACCTTCTCTACCGGCGATGTGATCGATTCGATGTATGTAACCGGCCGGGTGATTGATTGCCAAACACTTACGCCGGTCCCCAAGACGCTCGTCACCCTCTATCGAGACCACTCCGATTCAGCTTGCTTCAACGCCCTGCCGGACGCAGCGGCCATCACCGACGACTGGGGCTTCTTCACCATCCGCAACATTGCACCGGACGCCTATCGCGTCTATGCTTACTCGGATGGGGACGGAAACTTCAAGTACAACCCGGACGGAGACAAGGTGGCCTTTATGGACAGCCTCTTCACCCCGGATGCCGTGGTCCGCGATTCCATCTACGAGTTGCGCGGCTTCGATATGAAAGACACGACCGCCTGCCTGGCCCGCACTGCCATGATTGAGCTGCCGCTCTTCACCGGCCTGCAGAGCGTGCAATACCTGCAGAACTACGGCCGTAAGGCAGAAAAGGCCGGCTTTCTGAAGTTCAGCGCGGGCGATGTAGTGATCAACTCGCTGGAATTCGTAGGAATAGACAGTTCCGACGTGCTCGTGCAGTACACCCCCACCCGTGACAGTCTCGATTTCTGGATCACCTACAAGTATCATCTGGAAGACAGCCTGATCCTGCGGTTGAACTATATGAAGACCGACTCTACCGGCGTGCTCGTGGCCACCGATGAATCGGTCGTCCTGGGCATGCCTACCGACACGGCGCTGATCAGTGCCAACAAGGCGCGCGAGAAGGATACCGTCTTTGTCCTCAAGACCACTTCCACCCCGGAAACCATCGAGCAGGACGGCATTACGCTCGAATCGGAGTTCCCAATCATTCGGATGGTTACCGATTCCATCTCGCTGATCGAGACCAACCCCAAGAACCAGACGGTGGAGCGCGAGATCAGCTTCATGCGCGATCCCACCGACATCCGGCGCTTTATCCTCCATCCGGAGGGCACGCTCCAGCCGGGCTACACCTATGCGGTTCGCATTCCCCAGGGGACCTTTACCAACATGTACGGCCTCCCCAACCGCGAGGAGACGCTACGGCTCTCCCTTCCTACCGGCGAGGACCTCAGTACGCTCTCCATTCAGCTGACCGGCGTGGACAACCGCTACATCGTGGAACTCACCAATGAGAAGCTTGACCGCGTGCACCGGCGCTTCATCGTGGAGAGCGATTCCACCCTCTTCTGCCCTTACCTCAAGGCCGACAAGTATGCCATCCGCATCATGCAGGATCGCAACCGCAACGGCATCTACGACATGGGTAACCTGCTGGAGAGGCGGCAGCCCGAGCGCGTGCTGATTTTCGAGAGCGAACCCGGCAAACGGGTGCTGGAGATTCCAGAGCGCAGTGAGATTGAGCAATCCATTGACATTCAGGCATTATTCAACAAATGAAACGGCGACTGATCCTTCTCCTCTTGCTGCTTTGCAGCGGTTTTGCGCTTCGTGCGCAGGACCCGGATTTTGCCGTCATCAGTGAATTGCCGGACGACTTTGCCGAGCTCGACACCCTACCCGCTCCGCAGAAGTATCACAGCCTGCACATGATCGGTTTCCGCTACTCCTACGACCTGTGCAACATCTCCTCCATGCCGACCGTAGGCGAACATATTCTGGGCTGTCCGCTCAACTTCTCCGTGATGTTCACCTATTACCATCCGATGTGGGACCAGTTGAACGTTTTCGGCCTGCAATTCGGCGCAAAATACGGCACGATGGGCTACCGGTCCGACTATTCCGACTGGGGCGAGGCCATCAAGTATGTGGAGCTTCCGCTGGGCAGCCAGATGAAAATCGATTTCAGCCACTTCCGCGCCCTCATCAACGTGGGCACCTACTACGCCTACAAACTTTCTACCGACAAGCCCGGCGGCTTTGACGAATATGACATCCGCCACGATTACGGTGTCTATGCCGGCGGCGGTTTCGCGATTGTTTTCGGCCGCTTCGACCTGCAGTTCGAGGGGAACTACAAGTTCTCTTTCTGCAGCCTCTATCACCCCAACAAATACAGTGATTTATACTGGATTACGGCCTATCCGCGCAACCTTTCGATCAGTGCGGGGCTCTTCGTCCATCTCTGGTAAACCATGAAACGCATCTCCTTTGAAATCGGACCCGTCGCTCTCGGTGGCGAGTCGCCAATCGTTGTCCAGACCATGTGCAACACCTCCACCACCGATATCGAGGCCTCGCTGGCCCAGTGTCGCGCGATGGCCGCCGCCGGTGCGCAGTTGATCCGGCTTACCACGCAGGGCCTGCGCGAGGTGGAAGCGCTCGCTGAAATCAAACGGCAGCTGCGCGCGGAGGGAATCGACACGCCCCTGGTGGCCGATGTTCATTTCTCTGCCGACGTGGCATTGGCCGTGGCGCGCGTGGCCGACAAGGTCCGTATCAATCCGGGCAACTTCGCACCGGTCCACGAGGATGCGTGCCGCGAGTTCGCGGAGCTGATCGAAATCTGCCGCGAGGAGGGCACGGCGCTGCGCATCGGGCTGAACCACGGCTCGTTGGGCGAGCGCATCACCAACCTCTACGGCAACACCCCGCTGGCCATGAAGGAGGCGGTGATGGAGTGGCTTCGGATGTGCGTGGAACGCGATTTCTACCACGTGGCGGTCTCGCTCAAGGCGAGCAACACCCGCGTGATGGTGGACGCCTACCGGCTGCTCTTCGCGGCCATGCAGGAGGAGTTCGGCGCCATCTTCCCGATGCACCTGGGCGTGACCGAGGCGGGCGGCGGCGACGAAGGCCGCATCAAGTCGGCCGTGGGGATCGGCACGCTGCTGCGCGAGGGAATCGGCGATACGATCCGTGTCTCGCTGACCGAGAATCCGGTGGGCGAAATCGAGGCCGGCCGGCAGATTGTGGCCGCCTGCGAGGAATATGGGCTATGGGCGGAAAACCTGACGCCCGCCACCCGGATTGAGGCTGCCTCTTGGGACGAATTCATTATCCGGGGCGCCTGCGCCGCCGGTCCCGCCATGCTGGATGAGAAAGCGGATGACTGGGATTTCAGCGGCTCGACGATCGCCGGCGAACCCGTTCCGGAGGAGCGACTCGAATACTTCAAGGACCTGCTGCTGCAGGCCTGCCGCCGACGCTTTACCCGCCCGGAATACATCGCCTGTCCGGGCTGCGGACGCACGCTCTACGACCTCGAGGGCACCTTTGCGGAGGTCAAGCGCCGGACATCCCATCTGGCCGGGCTGCGCATCGCCGTGATGGGCTGCATCGTGAACGGCCCCGGCGAGATGGCCGACGCCGACTACGGCTACGTGGGCGAAGGCCGCGGCCACGTCACCCTCTACCGCGGCAAGACCCCCGTCCTGCGCTCCGTTCCTCAGGAAGAGGCCATCGACCGCCTGCTGGAACTTATCGCTCAAGACGGCTATCAGGCTCCGAGGTAATAGCTGCGCTCGGACAAAAAATCCTCGCTCCGCTATTACGCTCTCCGCCTTCAGGCCGTTTATCCCTCAAGTGTAGCAGCTGCTTCACCTATAGTGTTAATACTTTGTTCATTCTTTCTTCGCGCGCGTACGTAAGGGTGTCACGGCGAATTGCTAACTTGCGCTGTTTTTAGATTCCCTTAATAGGCAAAACAACACTTTATAGCTATAAACAATGATCTGCAAATCAACTCTCCAGTCCGCACAGCGCGCTTATGAAGCACCTGTATGCGAGTCTCTTGAAATCCTCGAGGGATCGGTCCTCTGCGTCAGCGAGCCGAACTCGAGTAACTTCAGCAGTTTCAACAACAACCCTTTCACCTGGTAGCACTATGAAAAAGATCTTCAGACTTTTCTGCGCAGTTGTGGCAATCGCCAGCCTGGCAGCATCCTGCTCCGAACCGAAAGGAGAAGAACTGGAACAACTGAAAAACGAAACGGTGGTCCTCACCGCAGGTTACTCCGATGACGCCACCCGCACCACCCTCAACGCCAGCTTCGCTCCCCTCTGGGAGAAGGGCGACCTCCTTTATGCATCCGACGGAACCAACCTCGTCAGCGCTGCAGTTCCTGAAGCCAATGACGGCCGCGGCGATGCAACCTTTGAATTCACCGGCCTCACGGCAAATGCCGATGAGTATTGCTGCTTCTACAATGGCGGCGGCGACGTTACCCGCGTAGATGCAACCCACTTCACCCTGACGCTCGCCAGCACCGGCAAGTGGAGCACCGCCCACGCCGCTATCGGCAAGGCCAATGCCAAGGGCTTTGTCAAACTGAGAAATGTCTCCACGGCTGTATCCTTCACCACCTCCAGGGAAGATATCTACGCCGTGACGCTCTCCGGTCTGATTGATGACGACGAGTTCCCGACGGTTGCTACCGTCAATATGGCTGATTCTACGCTCGCCAACGTTGATGTAGCAACTTCCCTCACCGCTACTGTGGGCAACACCCCGGGTACCTACTACTTCGGTTTCTTCCCGGTTGACGGCATCAGCGGCCTCAAGCTCTCCATCCAGTATGGAAGTGAAAGCAGCATCACCCAGGTGAAGGAAATCACCATCAACGGTACCTTCAACTTCAAAGGCGCCAACATTCTGGATCTCGGCAATATCGATGACCACGCAGGCAAGACCTATGGTGTGGTCCAGAAGACCGGGTTCGACGCTGTTTCCGGCACCATTGCGGAAGGCTTCACCTATGCGGCCTTCAAGGGCAACGCCAACACCGCTCCGGCTATCAATAGCAACGTAATCCGCCTCTATCAGCCGAAGTCCGCAGGTGACTACGGCGGATATATCGAAATCACCTCAACCGGCGGTGACATGATTACCGGTCTCCACCTGGATATCAGCAACAACACTACCGTTACCTGGACGGTTGACGATGCAGCCGTTAACGTAGCAGACTCGGTGGCTGTCAAGTACAATACCGGCGTCAATATCTCCAACCTCAATTGCGCAAAGGTGACTGTTTACGGTGTCCACCCCAACAGCAACAACCGACTCTATGTCAAGGGTATTCGCGTCACTTACGTACCTGACACCCGCACGCCGCAGACCCTCTCCTTCCCCGAAGCTGCATACACGGCCATCCTTGGTACTCCGTTCACGGCTCCGGATCTTACCGGTGTCCAGACGACCGTCACCTACACCAGCTCCAACACGGATGTCGCTACGGTCGACGCTGCTACCGGTGCCGTCACCCTGCGCGCGGCTGGTACCACCAAGATTACTGCTAAAGCAGCCGAGAGCCCTGTCTTTAAACCCGGAACCGCATCGTACGATCTGACTGTTGCAGCTCCTGTCAGTGGTGTCGTCGGCATCAAGACCGCCATCGACCACAACACCAGCAGCCCGTTCGCAGCTACGCTGACCGGCGCCATCGTCACCTTCGTTCAGGCCGACTACCCGTATACCGTTTACCTCGAGCAGGACGGTGTAGCTGTATACCTTTACAACGCATTCGGCAACGCCAAGACATCCCTGAATGTCGGCGACAAGATTGATGGTCTCGTAACTGGTGCTGGTATTCGTTACAATGCTGCAACCTTGGAAGTCACCTCGTTCGACTATACCGGAGCTGTCATCACCCCTGACCAGACGCTTCCGCTCGCCACGGTTACCATCGCCCAGCTCAAGGAGAACTACGCAACTTATGAATACCGCCGCGTAAAAGTGGAGAATGCCGTCGTTACCGACGCACTCACCACCTCCGACCAGGATGGTAAAATTGCTCAGGGCACTGATACGATTGCGATCCGCGCTCAGATTAAGAATACCATCGCAATTGAAGCAGGGACGAACATCGACCTGCTTACGTGGCCGGTTTACTACTACAACTCCAGCGCGCAGACCACGACCAACCAGCTGGCTGTCTGGGCTCAGGCAGATATCACCGTCAAGGGCGGTACGGGCATTATCACCATGCCTTCTACCAAAGACCTGACGGTGGGCGGTAGCTGGGAGATTGGGGCTACCTGCAACTCGGGTGCAACTATCACCTACACCTCCAGCAATACTGAAGTTGCTACGGTTGATCCGGCTACCGGCGTTGTGAATGCGCTTAAGGCTGGCCAAACGACCATTACCGCAACGGCTCCCGCAGCAAACGATTTCACGGCAGCTGAGGCAACCTGCCTTGTCACTGTCTCCGCAGCCGGCGCCAACTCGTACTCCCTCTATTCCGGAACACTCGTTGAAGGCGACTATATCATTGTCTACGGAGGGAAGGCCATGAATACCACAGTTAGCAGCGACAGACTTCAGTATAGCGAGCCTACCATTACGAATGACCAGATCTCTGATCCTGATGCTTCTATCATTTGGCACATCGCTCAATCCGGCGACTATTGGACGCTATTTAATGCAGCCGCCAACAAATATGCTGCAGGAACAGGCGCCAAGAATAAAGCGCAGATGCTCGCCAGCGGAACTGACGACAAGGCACTCTGGACTGTGACAGGTACCTCTACTTACGAATTCGTCAATAAGGCCAACGCTGCGAAGGGTGTCAATGCCAACCTCCGCAACAACGGCACTTATGGCTTTGCATGCTACGCAACCAGTACCGGTGGCCCGCTGAGCCTCTACAAGAAGAACTAATCCTGTTTTCAGGTAATATTCCTGCGGGGCGGCGGAACGGCCGCCCCGTTTTTTTGTTACCTTTGCAGGGTATGATCTGGGACATCCTCATCTTCATCGTGGGTTCGGCGCTCGTAGTGCTCGGGGCTGACTGGCTGGTGGACGGGGCTTCGGCCGTCGCCCGCCGCAGCGGCCTTTCCGAGTTCGTGATCGGCGCCACCATCGTGGCCATCGGCACCTCCATGCCGGAATTCGTGGTGAGCGGCATCGCCGCCATCGAAGGCAGCGCCGGGATGGCCGTGGGCAACGTCTGCGGCTCCAACCTCTTCAACACCCTGCTGATCCTGGGCGTGACGTCGCTGATCCTTCCGCTGGGCTATACGCGCGGCAATATCCGCCGCGACATTCCGCTCTGCATCGGCGTCAGCGCGCTATTCCTCGCTTTTGCCTACCTGCCCTCCAGCCTGCCCGGCATCAACCGTTGGGAAGGACTCATTCTGCTGGTAGGTTTCATCGCCTACCTCTGGTTCAATTTCAAGTCCGGTAAAGAGACGGTGGAAGAGGAGCAGGAGCAGAAGGCTCCGATGCCCGTCTGGAAGATGATCTTACTGATTCTCATCGGCCTGGGCGGCCTGATCGGCGGCGGACAGTTGTTCGTAGATTCCGCCGTGAGTATCGCCCATCGGCTGAGCGTGCCAGAATCGGTGATCGGCATTACCATCGTGGCCTTCGGCACCTCCCTGCCGGAATTGGCCGTTTGTGTGGCTGCAGCCGTCAAGGGGCGCGCCCAGATGGCCATCGGCAACATCATAGGCTCAAACATTTCCAATATTCTGCTGATTGTGGGTTTCAGCGCCACCGTCTCGCCGCTCGCCATCGATCCGGTCAACGCGCTGGGCATCCTGCTGGCGGCTGCTTCTGCCGTGCTGCTGATGCTCTCCATGTTCCCGCTCCGCACCCACCGACTGGACCGCTGGGAGGGCGCCCTTTTCGTAGCGCTCTACCTCGCTTACATCGTCTGGCTGATCCTCACCCGCTAGGCTATCAGCGCCAACAAATCCGACACCAGGTAGCAGCTGCCGCTGACAAAGATCAGGTCGCGGGGGCCGGTCAGGGATTCGGCGCGGGCAAGTGCATCGCGCAGCGTGGGCGCCACCTCGCCGTTCAATCCGCACTCGTGCAGCAGGTTGGCGAGCTCGACCACCGGCAAGGCGCGGGCCGTGGAGGGTTGGGTGAAGATGTAGTGCACGTCGCGCGGCAGATAGGAGGAAATGGCCGCCAGGTCCTTGTCGGCCACCACCCCCAGAATAAAGACAATCTCTTCATATTCACAGGATATCTTGCCGAGCTGGGCGCGAATCCAGCGGAAGGCGTGGGCGTTGTGACCTGCATCGCAGACGAGTTGGGCACAATCCTTTCCGGCCGGGCGAAGCGTCTCCCAGCGGCCGTGCAGTCCGGTCATCGCGCCGGCATGGCGGACGCCGTCAGCAAGCAGGCTCAGGTCGTGTAAACTGAAGATTGGAGCGGCCAGCGAGAGGGCCGTATCCACGGTGCGCAGGTTGCGCGTCTGGTAATCGCCCTGCAAATCCAACTCTGCCGGCTTGACGCCAAGGAACGGTGACTCCTCTTCCGCGAAGAGAATCGGGCTTTCGTTTGCCGCAGCCACCTTCTCGAAAACCGGCCGCGTCTCGGGCAGTGCCTCGCCGATCACCGCCGGAATGCCCGGCTTGATGATACCCGCCTTCTCCCCCGCCACCTCGGCCAGCGTGTGACCCAGGTACTGGCAGTGTTCCAGCGAGATATTGGTAATCACGGAGAGTTCCGGCGAGATGATGTTGGTCGAGTCCAGCCGACCGCCGAGGCCCACCTCGATTACGGCCGCATCCACCGCCTCGCGGGCGAACCAGTCGAAGGCCATACCCGTGGTTATCTCGAAGAAAGAGAGACGCTTTGCCTCAAAATATCCTTTCCATTGCAGAAGGAAGCGTTCCACCTCAGATTCCGGAATCATCTCCCAGCCGTCAGCTGAGACAATCTTCATCCGCTCGCGAAAATCAATCAGGTGGGGCGACGTGTAGAGTCCTACGCGAAGGCCCGAGGCTGCCAACGCAGCTGCAACCATCGAACTTACAGAGCCTTTGCCGTTGGTACCGGCCACATGGATCATGCGCAGTTTTTGCTGCGGATTGCCCAATTCGACGGCAAAACACCGCATGGCCTCCAGGCCGGGTTTATAGGCCCGATCCCCGATTTTCTGGTATGATGGAAACTGGACGAAAAGCCAGTCGAGCAATTCCTTGTAATCCATGGTGCATTTTCTAATCTGCGAGTGCGAAGATACCCATTTTTTTAGTAAATTTGCACGTTTTAGTCAAGTAGTAATTCTTTAAACGCAATTATCATATATGACAAAGAGAGTTTACCGCTTCGGCGGAAAGAGTGCCGAAGGTAACGGCACCATGCGTAACGAGCTGGGTGGCAAGGGTGCCAACCTGGCCGAGATGTGCAAGATCGGTATTCCGGTTCCGGCCGGCTTCACCATCACCACGGGATGCTGCACCGAGTATTTCGAACTCGGCGGCAAGTATCCCGAAGGACTGGAGAAGGATGTCAACGCCGCACTGGCCGAGACTGAAAAGATTATGGGTAAGAAGTTCGGCGATGCGAAGGATCCCCTCCTCGTCTCCTGCCGTTCCGGTGCCCGCAGCTCCATGCCGGGCATGATGGAGACCGTGCTGAACATTGGTCTCTGCTCCGCAACCATTCCGGGCCTCATCGAAAAGACCAATAACCCGCGTTTCGTTTATGACGCATACCGTCGCCTCATCATGATGTACTCCGACGTCGTCATGGAGAAGGCCGAGGGCATCGAGCCGGAAGACGGCCAGGGCATCCGCGTCCAGCTGGACAACATGCTGGCTGATGTCAAGAAGGCCAAGGGCTACAAG
>JBGUJZ010000012.1:0-45516 GCA_045114175.1 Bacteroidales bacterium
ATGTTAAACGGAATGCGATAATTGACCTGGACAAGAATGGGCGCTTCATTCCGTTTTGTACAAAAATGGTTTTCCTGAAGTACTACACTCAATCAGACCAGAACCAACTCCATTTCTGGGGCGAACCCGATCGCAAGGCATACATTGAGGCAATGAATGCTGTTTTGAAGGATTACTTGGTGGAGAAAATTGAGATTGGAGCACAAGAAGAATAACGAACAGTACTATGGCTAACACATTTACATATTCCGATAGTCAGCATACATTCGCAGACATATTTAATTCCACTTTCAAGTCTGGGGAGGAAGATGTTCAGCTCACGAGTATCGTTATCCCTAAGATTCAAAGGGATTATGCACAAGGTCGTATCACACAGGAGGCCGTTAGAGTAAGAAATAAATTCCTTGATGCTTTATTTGAAGCGGTTGAAGGTGCACCCATTACTCTTGACTTCGTATATGGCAATATTGATAAAAGTGGCGTTTTAACTCCATTGGACGGGCAACAGCGCTTAACCACGCTATTTCTTCTTCATTGGTTCGCAGCTAAGAAAGAGCATGTTCCTGAAACAGAGTACTCGTTCTTGAGCGGTTTTTCATATGAGAACAGACCATCGTCCAGAGATTTTTGCCACAAATTACTTCCATTTGAGCCCTCTTTTTCCGTTCTTCTCTCGTCAGAAATCATTGATCAAAATTGGTTCCCACTGGACTGGAAGCACGATCCCACTATCGAATCAATGCTAACGATGCTGGATGCTATACAGACAAAATTCTCTGGAGTAGAGGATCTATGGGGCAAATTAAAGAGTGGTAAGATTTCATTCTATTTTCTCCCCATCAAAGATATGGGCCTCACTGATGAGATCTATATCAAAATGAATTCGCGAGGCAAGCCCTTAACCCAGTTCGAACACTTCAAAGCCGAGTTTGAACATTCTCTTGAAAAAATCGATAAGACTGCCTGCAAACGGGTTATTAACAAAATCGATCGGGAATGGACAGACCTCCTATGGCCGTATCGTGGCGACAACAATATCATTGATGATGAATTCCTTCGCTATTTCCGATTTATCTGCGATATCATCTGTTATAAACAGAATGGAAGCCCAAAGATTTCTGATGAATTCGAACTGGTAAAAGAGTATTTTAGCAGCGAGGATGCAGTCACAAATCTAACCATTCTTGAATCCTTTTTTGACTGTTGGCTCAAGATCCAGAAGGATGAACAACCTTTTACTGAGTTCTTTGAAAGTCACATAGCTCATGAACATCAACCGGGGAAGATTACTGTAGAAAGCAGATATGTGATTGATGTGTTCGAGGATTGCTTGAGAAACTACGGTGAGTTGATTTCTGGAAGAAATCGAAAGTTCCCGTTAAACAGAACTGTCCTTCTTTATGCTGTCATAACTTATCTTTTGCATAAAGATATTCTTACAGAGGATGAATTCGGGCTACGTTTGCGTCACATACACAACCTTATTCAAAACTCTCCTGATGAGATAAGCGATAGTGAGGCTCGTCAAGGAGGTAACCGTATGCCCGCCATCATCAAGCAAGTGGAACACATTATTCTCACTGGCGAGATATATCCGGACGAGGAGATTACCATCAACTTCAACGCCAATCAGCTAAGTGAGGAACGCGATAAGATTCTCTGGATTCAGGATAATCCTGAAAAAGCGGAAGTATTGTTTGAGATTGAAGACCATCCTCTCCTTCATGGTCAGATAGGTGTAATCGGCTTGGACAATATTGACTTAGCCCCGAGATTTCAATCTCTTTTCGACTGTGATTGGGACAATGTGAATTGTGCTATGCTTGCTATTGGAAACTATGGTCAACAGGAGTCAAATAACTGGCGTTGGCAATTTGGCTCAAAAAATGACTCATCCTGGGAGTTTCTCTTCCATATGGGTGCTGCCAAGAATTTCGATAGCACAAAAGCCGTCCTTCTCCAGCTTCTAAACAAGGAGGAGTCATTTAATGATGTTTACCTCAAGTCCATTAAAGAGGAATACATCATCAAATGCGAGAGCGATAACCATTATGACTGGCGATATTACTGGCTGAAATATGACTCTTTCCGCGACACCAAGTATGGCAAATACTATTTTGAATCTAGCTCTTTAGATGAGCCCTATCGTACTGTTTTAATGAAAACAAGATCCTACATATCAGAAAGCTCCTTCGTGCCCTATTTATTCGAGATTGATTCGGCTCACATCTCGCAAAATGATTATGGAAGATCTTTAGTTTATGATAAGTTCTACGTCAAAAATTTAAACGATTCGTTTGTCTTCTATTCGGCAGTGGACAACAGTTTACTGAAAACCGTTATGATCCCTCAGGAAAACAGTATCGACACTGTCAACCGAGTAGAGTTAGGGAAAAAGATTTTGGCCGAATACAGAGTCCTAACCTGAGAATACGTTATATTTGTAACCGACAACGATTACATTATTGATTCAAATTCGCACCATGAAGAAACTACTGCTATTTCTATCGCTATTGACCATCTGCAGTCATAGTTTTGCTCAGACTAAAGGAGATAAGTACATCTCGTTCGCCATTGGCGGATCATTAGGACAGTCTTACGTAGAGTATTTCAACGGTTCATCCACACAGGCGGCACAGGCCCCCTCGGACACAAAAATAAGTTTGCAGGGCGAATTCGCTTATTTCGTGGCCGACAACATCCGGCTATCATTTGCGCTAGGACTACCCTACGTCTCTTCCCCGACAGAAAAAGCTGGTTCTATCTGGCTGAGAGATAATTCTTCTGGTATTGATATCAATCCTAACGCAGCATATTACTATAAAATTGCCGATCGCGTGTATTATACGCCAGAATTTGGTCTTTCATTTGGATTCGGCAATCGTTCAGTTCAAGAATCGGCCTCAAGCACAACCCACCTAAAAGTGACCTCTTGGGAGCTTTATCTTCAGTTTGTTTCATTTGAGTTTAGAGTAAAAGAAGGATTTGCTCTAGGATTCTCTGCTGGAACGCTGTCTTACGGCGGTTATCGATATAACGACACCAATACCGCTCAGTATATCGCTGCTGTTGGTCCAGCTTTTTCACTTAACGATGGCGCCTTATTCGTTAGGTTCTACTTATAGTACTTGAAAGTAGTTATAATCCATTATGAATCCAACACTTAAAAAAGTCTCAACGTTTGCTCATATGCGCTTAACGCGTTTTTTATCGTTACATTAGTCTAAATGTACATTTAAATATTCCCAACGATAAGCCCACGCCAAAACCATTATAATTGTAGTTGAGACAATTACTACTTGCTGCAAAACGCAAAAAAGCCCGCCCAGGAGAGGATTTTTGCACGATGGTACGTGTCTAATGATACGTCAATTAAAAAAAAGGCCCGAGAGGTGATTACTTCTCGGGCCTTCCACTCCGTTTGTAAAACTAAAAAGTCATGTCTCACAACTTTTTGTTATGCAAATATAGTGTTTTTCTGATTAGTTTGTAATTACTTAAAGTTTAAAAAAAGTCTCAAATCCTTAGCCTCTACTTGCGGACCGGACGGATGTTTTGGCCGACACAACGTCCGCAGAAAGTTTGCTCAAACCAAGTGTCGCCAAATGCCATGCCCCAGCCGCAATTCGGGGTATTTTTGTAGAGCGAAGAACTCCAATAAAAACCCCGTTCGCCCATATAGACAAGGCCATAACCTTCGATTCCGCCCACACCTCCGGCAGCAGGGAGGAAAATACTGTTTCCATTTTTCTTGCTGGTAACTCTGTATCCATTGGCGCCATTTTCGGTATCCCAAGTCCAGGTGCAGTTAGACGGGTTTGTCAACTCTGCGACTTCATCTATGGTGGGCATACGCCAATCGCCGCCCATTATGTGAGCGGCAGCATCGTCAGCTGCTTCGAGGACAAGTTTATCATCTACGTTACCGTAGTAACTCATCGTGCAATACTTTTTCATAGAGTTATCTGCTCCGTTGCACAACGTATAGGTTGACCAGTCGTAGTCTGTCTTTGTGGAAGTTTCGCCCCAGGCATAATAACCGCCGGGCTCCTCCGGCTTTGTAGCGCCGAGGTTGCAGGTGCACCACCTGACGGAAAGGCCCAAATCCACCGCCTCATAGAGGCTTTCAACCGTTACCGCACAATGGGTCATCAGGCCATTATTGGCCTTTGCTGTAACATTGGCCTTCCCCTCTTTAACGGCAGTGATGACTCCGTCCGGATCTACAGTGACAACTTCTTGGTTGGAACTGCTCCAGGTGATGGACGGATCGGTGGCATTTTCCGGAACAACGCTAGCCACCAACGTGGCGGTTTCTCCTTCCGTCAGGGTCACCTTATCCGGCTGCACTATCACGGATGTGACAATAATCTCTTTGGGCTTACAAGCAACGGCCATTGCCACGATCAGGCAGCAAAACAGGGATATCAGGATTTTTCTCATAGGACTCAAAGGTAATAAGAAAAAGCCTAACTTTACAACCGATTTCAAACTGCATTTGTTATGGCACACAAAAAATCCATACGCTTCTGGGGCGACCATCAAGTCCGCGCCGTTTGGGATGAGGAACATTCCAAATGGTGGTTCTCGGCCATAGACATCGTCCGAGCCATCAATGACGAGGAGGATTATAAGAAGAGCCGTAACTACTGGAAGTATCTGAAGGGTAAGATGGCCAGCGAGGGTATCGAACTGGTTAGTGTCACTAACCACTTCAAGTTCGAAGCGCCGGACGGTAAGCAGCGGGCTTCGGATGCGTTGGACGCAACGTGTGTCCAGACGCTGGCCAAGCACTATCCGGCCAATCGGGCGATTGCGTTCCTGGAGTGGTTTACCTATAGTGATAATACCATCGACGGACAAAGTAAGAAGAAGGCGTACGACTTGTTTGAAAGCGGTCTGCTGGATTCCCTGGAGCCCGGAACGGTGAAGTGCCTGCAGCAGATTCACGCCTACATCTTCGGCGGACTTTATGATTTCGCCGGCCAGATCCGCACAAAGAATATCAGCAAGGGCGGATTTACCTTTGCCAACGCGCTGCATTTCCCGACGATTCTTCCAACTATCGAGCGAATGCCGGAAAACACCTTCGATGAAATTGCCGACAAATACATTGAAATGAATGTTGCGCATCCGTTTATGGAGGGCAACGGACGCAGCACGCGTATCTGGCTGGACCTGATGTTGCGCAGGTCCCTCAAAAAATGCGTCGATTGGAGTCGGATCAACAAGAAATCCTATCTGGAAGCGATGAGCCGCAGTGTGGTTGACTCCACTCCCATCAAAGCCCTCCTGCTGTCTGCTTTGACGGATAAAATCGATGACTGCGAAACCTTCATGAAGGGCATCGACTATTCTTACTATTACGAGCAGACGGAATAGTCTGTTGATTTCTAACACGTTCAGTATATGAAGCATTTGATTTGGATCGTGGCGACGATGGTGATGGCGGCATCGTGCGGGATGCTGGAGAAGCAGGATACGCCGCGTGGCTATGTGAAACACTGTATCGGGATTCTGGACAAGGAGGCGCTCTATGCGGATACGCCGCAGTGGCGCGCCAAGAAGAAGGCTGTTCTCGCACAGAAGATTACCACGATGGATGAAGCGCACGCATTGGTGGCAGAGGCGGCCAGCGTGGCCGGCGGAAAGCACACCTTCCTGCAGGCGCCGGTGAAAGACACCGTCTCCTATCCGGAGGTGGCGCCCGAGACGACTGTCCTCAAGGGTGGCATCCTCTACGTGAAGTTGCCTGCGCACAGCGGTGTAAAGATTAGCGATGCGCGCTACACGCTTCCCGTCCTGGAGTTTATCAAAGACAACCTGGATCCCAGGGGTGTGGTGGTGGACCTGCGGGGCAACACGGGCGGCAATATGTACCCGATGATTGCGGCCGTCTCGCCGCTCCTACCGGACGGCGTGGTGCTGCGGTTCAAGAGCCGCAGGCGGACCACTCCCATCTGGCTGGAGGCAGTGATCCAGTCGCAGAAGATTCCTTCTAAGTTTATTTTCAAGAGAGAGATATTGCCGATTGCCGTGCTGACGGACGGTGAAACGGCCAGCTCGGGCGAGGCCACCCTGCTCTGCTTCCGCGGGCTGGAGAATGTGCGGACCTTTGGCGCGCCCACGGCCGGTTATGCCAGCGCCAACCAGTCGCACATCCTGAGTGACGGCTACCTGCTAGCCGTGACCGTCTCGGGCGATATGGCCCGCACCGGCGAGCTATTCTGTGACGACCCCATCGCCCCGGACGTCCGCACCCCCGAACCCCTCAAAGACGCCCTTCACTGGATCGGCTCCCTCGCCGAACGGGAATAATTTTTTTCATACTTTTTAGGTGAATATTACCAATATTTGGTAATTAATTTCTATCTTTGCATCATAAAAGATGTTGATATGAAGATAGAGATGGATCAGACTTTGCGCGAGCTAATTGAGAACAGACGATGTATAACGAAGCAATATAAAAGTGTTGCTACCAATAACATCTTGTATTCGGGTCTGGTTCGCACATATCAGGTGCTGGAAGCAGTTGATTGTGCAGAAGAACTAAAAACGTATAGTTTCCTTCATTATGAACGGCTGAAATATGCATACTCCGGATTGTCTTCTGTCCGTCTAGATAATCGATTCGTTCATCGCCTCATCTTTCAGGAGATGGATGATTACATAACCTTGAAACTCATTACGATTGACGATACACACTATGGCAACAAGAAATGAAATACGACCGTTTGTTTCCGTGCATCCTGGGGCGATTCTTAAGGCGGAATTGAAAGAGCGAGGAATCAAGCAAAAAGATTTTGCTGAACAGATAGGCATGCGCCCGACTCACCTGAACGCGTTGCTGCAGGGAGATAGGAATATATCGCCCCAGTTGGCAGTTCGACTAGAAACGGTTCTTGGAATTCCCGCCAAGAACTGGCTGAGTCTTCAGGAGAATTATAACCTGGACCGAGTCAGGACGGCTGACTTGGTAACTGGTTATGATTTTCAGAAACCTAAACAGGTATACGCGTTGGCTGATTCCGCGTCTGATGATCCCGTTCAGTTGTATCGCTCTGGCTATGAAAAGGGTCAGGAAGATTTATTAGAACAAATCATCCGTCACCTGCTTCTTCAAGGCTATTCCCGCGAAGAAGCCCTCCACATGATTGGCAAAGACTAACTGATGGTTTTGTTGCCCGGGCGCTCAGCGGGAAGAGGAAACTTATTGCGTTGGGGCCTTCGGCGCAGAGGAGGTCCAGGATGGAGAGGTCGGGAATGAAGGTGCCGGGCGTAAAAGATTCGCCGGCGGTAAATACCTGAAAATAGGGTGTTTCGCGGTTGTAGCGCGGCAGCAGCGCTTCGCCGCGATACTTGGGCTGGATGAGGGCGCGCAGATCGGTGACGGGAGCGCTCGGCAGCGGCCCGGAATCGGGCACCGGCACCGGCGGCAGAAAAACCGCGGTGGGCGTGGGCGCCGTCCGAAGCCCGCACATCTCAATCAGTTTTTCCGTCAGTTTCCAGTTCAAATCAAAAAGGAAGGTTTCCTGAGCCTCCAGGATGCGGAAAAGATCGTCGCGATAGTATTCAAAAAAGGCCGAATGGTTGTAGGCGGCCGTCATGGCGCGCTTGTGGAGGCGCACCCAGGGTTCGGAATAATCGATCCGCACATCGCGAATGGGAATCTTCTCGCCGCGGGCATGCACCACCGGGACGACCAGCGCCTCCGGCCCCGCCGCGGAATAGATGCGGCAGCGGTTGCGGTAGGACTGCTTCTGATAGCTCTCGCACGCCTCAATCTCTACGCGGCCGCTCTGCGCCAGGGCAAAGAACCACGAGACGGGCGGAAAATAGGCCGTCGTGAGCAGGGTGTGCGGGAAAAGCGCCACGGGTTAGCGGTTGGAAGGACGGACGATTCCGCGGGTAGCACCGCGTACGAAGCTGACAATCGCGTCGCGCTCGGGCGAAGCCGGGAGCTGCGCCTCGATCTGTGCGCAAGCCTCTTCTGCCCGCAAGCCCGACTCGTAGATGAGCCGGTAGGCCGCCACGATAGATTCGATCTGCGCGGGGGTAAAGCCGCGTCGGCGCAAGCCAATCAGGTTGAGGCCCTCGTAGGCCACAGGGTCGCGGCCCGCCAGGGTGAAGGGCGGCACATCTTTGGTCACCACCACGCCGCCGCCCACCATTGCGTGCGCACCGATATGGCAGAACTGGTGCACCACGGCCGCGCCACCCAGGATGGCCCAGTCATCCACATCCACCTCGCCGGCCAGTCCGACATAACCGGAAAGGATTACGTGGTTACCAATCTTGCAGTCGTGCGCCACGTGGGCGTAGCACATAATGAGGCAGTCGCTGCCTATCACGGTTTTCAGCTTGCCGCTGGCCGCGGTACCGCGGTGGAGCACAGCGCATTCGCGAATCACGGTGCGGTCGCCGATCTCCAGCCAGCTCTCTTCGCCGGCAAACTTCAGATCCTGCGGTTCACCGCCAATCACGCAGCCGGGATAGGTCTGGCAACCGTTGCCCAGGCGGACGTAGTCGAAGATGGTGGTGTGGGGACCGATCCGGCAGCCGTCGCCGATTTCCACATGTTCACTGATGTAGCAGAACGGGCCGATCTCCACGTTCTTGCCAATCTTGGCGTTGGGATGTATGATGCTATTGGTATTCATAATCAGGGATTGAGGCGGGTGAGCAGGGCGCGCAGGGCAGCGGTATTCACGCTGTGGCCGGGTTTGACGGCGGTGACGTGGGCGCGGAGGCGGGCGCCGGCCAGCTGAAGGTCGCCGAGGAGATCCAGCAGTTTGTGGCGCGCACACTCGTTGGGGAAATGCAGCGGCGTGTCGTTCACATAGCCGCGGGGTTCATCGATCACCAGCGCGTTGTCCAGCGATCCGCCCTTGATCAGGTTGTTCTTGCGCAGGAACTCCACCTCCTGCAGGAAACAGAAGGTGCGGCAGGGAGCCACCTGGGCGGCGTAATCGTCGCCTTCCGTGAAGGTAGCCTTCTGCACGCCAATCACTTGCGAATGGAAGTCGATCTCCACCTCCAACGAATAGTCCTCGGCCGGCTCAAAGCGGATGAGCGATTCGCCGGCGGTAAACTCAAAGGGTTCGCGCAGGATGATCTCGCGCCGCGGGGCGTTCTGCTCCTCCAGGCCAACCTCGCGGAACGCGGCGGCATAGCGGGCGGCGGAGCCATCCAGAATGGGGACCTCCGGGCCGTCCAGCTGCACCCGCAGGTTGTCGATACCCAGGCCCGCGCAAGCGGAGAGCAGGTGCTCAACGGTGTGCACTCCGGCCCCATTGCAGGCCAGACAGGTGCTGCGCTGCGTGGAGCCCACATTGGCTGCCAGCGCAGGAATCTCCGCGCCCCCCAGATCGGTGCGTTCAAAGACGATTCCCGTCCCCGCGGGAGCGGGCAGCAGGTGCATCGTCACCTCGCATCCGGTGTGCAGGCCGGTACCGCTGAAGCGGCAGGATTGGCGGAGCGTGTGCTGGTTCATGGTTACTTGCCGTCCGCCTTGAACTTGGCGTAGGCCTTCATGTAGGTTTTATGATCGATAGCGGGATAGCCCAGCAGGACCTCCCCCTCTTTCTTGACGTTGCCGATGACGCCCGTGCGGGCTGCCACCGTAGTGTGGTCCGCTACGGAAATATGGCCGTTGAAGCCGCTCTGGCCGCCGATGATGCACTGCTTGCCCAGGTGCGCGCTGCCGGCGATTCCGCTCTGGGCGGCCATCACCGTGTTGTCGCCGATCTCCACATTGTGCGCCACCTGGCAGAGGTTGTCCAGCTTGACCCCGCGGCGGATGATGGTGGAGCCCATCGTGGCGCGGTCTATCGTGGTGCAGGCACCCACCTCCACGTTGTCTTCAAGCACCACATTGCCCGTCTGCGGAATCTTCTTGTAGGAGCCGTCTTCCGTGGGGGCAAAGCCGAATCCGTCCGCCCCGATCACCGCGTTGGCGTGCACGATGCAGCCATCGCCGATCACGCAGTCGTGATAGACCTTGACGCCCGGATAGAGGATGCAGTTCTTGCCCACCTTTACGCGGGGTCCCAGGTAAACCTGCGGGAAGATGCAGGTGCCGCGGCCGATCTTGGCACTGCAGGCGATGCTGCGGCGCAGGGAGAGGCGCGCACAGAAGCGGTTGCCGCGGGGGCGGGTCTTGCGCAGCTGCTCGAACCAGCCCAGCAGTTCGGCCACCGCCGCATAGGCGTCATCTACCTTCACCAGGGTGGCGGAGACGGGCTGCGCGGGCTCGAAACTGCGGTTCACGAGGATCACATCTGCCTTGCAGCTATAGAGATAGTGCTCGTATTTGGGGTTGGCATAGAAGCAGACGGTGCCGGGCCGGCCGCTCTCGATGCGGGCGGGCGCGGAGACCGTTACGTCGGGGTTTCCGACCACTTCACCGCCGAGCCGGGCGGCAATTTCCTGTGCTGTAACTTGAAAGGCCATTGTTTAATTTACAAATATAGCGATAATTGGGGAAAGCAAAAAATATGCCCCGAATTTGGCTATTTGGCGAAGTTTACTTACCTTTGCACCGTTAGAGATGACGAAGCGAAGGGGGCCCTGAGGGCTCCCTTGCTTTTTGTCAGAAAAAGAAACTGCCTTATGATTGAAAAAACGCTTATTGAAGCCATTGCAAACGAGTATCTCGCTGCTACCGACCTGAAACTGGTCCGCGTGAAGGTCAGCAAAGAAAACGACATCACGGTGTTCATCCACCGCAGCGGGGCGGGCGTCTGCATTGACGACTGCGTGGCGCTGAGCCGCCATATCGAGAGCAAACTGGACCGCGACAAAGAGGATTACTCCCTCACGGTCAGCTCCGCCGGCACCGGTTATAAGGACGAAGAAGAGGAATAACAAACGAAACAACAAACATAAAACAACACATCACACAATGGAAGTGAATCTTATCAGCCCGTTCGCTGATTTTAAGGAACAGAAAAATATCGACCGCCCCACGATGATGGGTGTGCTCGAAGAGGTCTTCCGCAACCAGCTCGCCAAGATGTATGGCGAGACCGCGTCGTTCGACATCATCATCAACATCGACAAGGGTGACTTGCAGATTCTCCGCAACCGCACCGTGGTTGAGACCGTGGAAGATCCCGCAACGGAGATTTCACTGGAGGAGGTCCACAAGATTGACGACAGCTTTGAGGTTGGCGAGGACTACACGGAAGAGATCCAGCTCTCCGACTTCGGCCGCCGCGGCATTCTCAACATCCGCCAGAACCTCCAGGGCCGCATTATGGAACTGGAAAAGAAGAATATCTACGACAAGTATGTGGACCGCATCGGCGAAATCATCGTCGGCGAAGTCTATCAGGCTTGGAAGAAAGAGGTCCTCGTGATGGACGAAGACGGCAACGAGCTCGTCCTCCCCAAGACCGAGCAGATTCCCTCCGACTTCTTCCGCAAGGGCGACACCGTCAAGGCCGTCATCACCAGCGTGGAGATGCGCAACGGCTCGCCGGTCATCACCCTCTCGCGTACCTCCGGCCTCTTCCTGGAGCGTCTCTTCGAGCAGGAAGTTCCTGAGATCTACGACGGCCTGATCACCATCAAGAAGGTGGTCCGCGTACCGGGCGACCGCGCCAAGGTGGCAGTCGAATCGTATGACGACCGCATCGACCCGGTGGGTGCCTGCGTCGGCGTCAAGGGTTCCCGTATCCACGGCATCGTGCGCGAGCTGCGCAACGAAAATATCGACGTGGTGAACTGGAGCAACAACACCCAGATCCTCATCCAGCGCGCACTGAGTCCCGCCAAGATTTCCTCTATCGAGTTCCTGGACGACGAAATCCGCGTCTATCTCAAGAAAGAGGAGATCTCGCTGGCTATCGGTAAGGGCGGTTCCAACATCAAACTCGCCGGCATGCTGGTGGGCAAGCGCATCGAGGTTTACCGCGCAGATGCCGAGGAGCAGGAAGACGTGCTGCTTGACGACTTCAACGATGAAATCGAGCAGTGGGTGATCGACGCCCTCAAGGAGATTGGCTGCGACACGGCCAAGAGCGTACTGGCCCTCCCGGCAGATGAGATTGCCGAGCGCGCCGACCTTGAAATTGAGACCGTAGAAGACGTTCTCAAGATTCTCAAAGCAGAATTCGAAGAAGAATAAACCATTAACTATTCGGGAGAAAAAACTATGGCAGAAGGAACCATCAGAGTCAATAAGATATTGAAAGACTTCAATATCAGCTTTCCAACTTTTACCGACTTCTTGAAGAAAAAGGGAATCGCCACGGAGGAGCTTTCGCTCACTTCCAAGGTTTCCGAAGACGTCTATTCCCTGTTGCTCAAGGAATACGGCACAGAACAGCAGTTGCTGATGGCGCAGTCCAAACAGGTCAGCAACAAGTTGAAAGAGGTTGCTTCTACCGAAAAGGAGCATGCGGCAGTCGCCGAGGAGGAGCCCGTCAAGGAGGTCTTCATCAAGACCAACGTGCTCACCACCGAGAAGCCGGTCGAAAGCGTCAAGACTCCCGATGACGCTGCCGGTGTGAAGGTACTGGGCAAGATTGACCTGGAGAAACCCAAGAAAGAGAAGAAGCCTGAGGTCAAGAAGGCTGAACCCGCCCCGAAGCCCGCTCCCAAGCCGGCAGAAAAACCGGTCGAGAAGCCGGTGGAGAAAGTCGTCGAGAAGCCTGCAGAGGCCCCGAAGCCCGCTCCCGCACCCGAACCGGTCCGCAACGTGCCCGAGCACATCGAGACCAAGGTGGAGAAGCTGGCCGGTCCCAAGATCAGCGGCACCATCGACCTCTCCCAGTTCGAACGCAAACCCAAGCCCGCAGCCCCCAAGGACAAGGGCAAACGCGAGCGCATCCACAAGGGCGGTCCCGCCAAGGTAGATATCAACGCTACCGAGGGCAGCAACCGTCGCGAAAAGCCGGCACAGCAGCGTAACGACAACGCCAAGGGTAGCCGTCGCGACCGTGACCGCTTCAAACCGGTCCACAACGAGATTGACGAAGATGCAATCCAGAGGCAGATCAAGGAGACCTACGCACGCATGGTAGAGGGCAAGGGTAAGACCAAGGCCTCCAAGCACCGCCGCGAAAAACGCGAAGAGTTCTCCCAGAAGATGCAGGAGGAGCAGGAGCGTCAGGAGCGTACCAGCAATATCCTGAAAGTCACCGAGTTCGTGACGGTCAACGAGCTGGCTATCCTGATGGACAACACCCCGGTCACCAAGGTGATCGAGGCCTGCATGAACCTGGGTCTGATGGTCTCCATCAACCAGCGTCTGGACGCCGAGGCGCTCGTGCTCGTGGCTGAAGAGTTCGGCTACAAGATCGAGTTCGTCAAGGCAGAAACCCAGGGCGCGATCGACGAAGAGGCCGACAAGGCGGAAGACCTGCTGCCGCGTCCGCCGATCGTAACGGTGATGGGTCACGTGGACCACGGTAAGACCTCCCTGCTTGACAACATCCGCAACACCAACGTGATTGCCGGTGAGGCGGGCGGTATTACCCAGCATATCGGTGCTTACAGCGTGACGCTGCCGGACGGCCGTCAGATCACCTTCCTGGATACCCCGGGTCATGAGGCCTTCACGGCTATGCGTGCCCGCGGTGCCAAGGTCACCGACCTGGCCATCATCATCGTGGCTGCAGACGACGCCGTGATGCCCCAGACCATTGAGGCTATCAACCACGCACAGGCTGCAGGTGTCCCGATGGTGTTCGCCATCAACAAGATAGATAAACCCGGCGCTGACCCGGAGCGCATCAAGCAGCAGCTCGCCAATATGAACATCCTCGTGGAGGACTGGGGCGGTAAATACCAGTGCCAGGAGATCTCCGCCAAGAAGGGTATCGGCGTAGAAGACCTGCTGGAGAAGGTGCTGCTCGAGGCTGACATGCTGGAGCTCAAGGCCAACCCCAACAAGCGCGCCGTGGGTAGCGTGATCGAGTCCTCGCTGGACAAGGGCCGCGGCTATCTGGCCACCGTCCTCATCCAGAGCGGTACCATCCGCGTAGGAGACGTGATGCTGGCCGGCTGCTACACCGGTCGCGTCAAGGCCATGTTCAACGAGCGCGGCCAGAAGATCAAAGAGGCAGGCCCCTCCACCCCTGTTTCCATCCTCGGCCTCAACGGTGCACCGACTGCCGGTGACAACCTCAACGTGCTGGAAGATGAAAAAGAGGCACGCGATATCGCGGCTAAGCGCGAGCAACTGCTCCGCATCCAAGGCATCAAGACGCAGACCCACATCACCCTGGAGGAGATCGGTCGCCGTATTGCCCTGGGCAACTTCCAGGAACTCAATATCATTGTCAAGGCGGACGTGGACGGTTCCATCGAGGCTCTCTCCGATTCCCTCATCAAACTCTCCACGGAGGAGATCCGCGTGAATGTGATCCACAAGGCTGTGGGTGCCATTTCCGAATCCGACGTCCTGCTCGCCGTGGCTTCCAACGCCATCATCATCGGCTTCCAGGTGCGCCCGATGCCGGGTGCCCGCAAGCTGGCCGAGAAGGAATCCATCGAAATCCGTCTCTACTCCGTCATCTACGACGCCATCGAAGAGGTCAAGAGCGGTATCGAAGGTATGTTGGCTCCGGAGCAGAAAGAGGAGGTCACCGCTACCGCCGAGGTGCGCGAGACCTTCAAGATCTCCAAGGTCGGTATCATTGCCGGCTGTATGGTCAAGGAGGGCAAGCTGACCCGCACGGCCAAGGTGCGCGTGATCCGCGACGGTATCGTGATCCACACCGGTGCACTCGGTTCACTCAAGCGCTTCAAGGATGACGTCAAGGAGGTGGCTGCCGGATTCGACTGTGGTCTGAATATTGAAAGCTACAACGATATCCAGGTGGGCGACGTGATTGAGGCATTCGAGATTGTGGAAGTCAAGCGCAAACTGTAATTGATTGATGAAGAGTGGGTTCCGATACCTGTTAGGCTGCTTTGCCGCGCTGGCGCTGGTCATCTCAATGACCGGTTGCGGGCACACTGAGTGGCCCGACCCGGAATCCTCATCGGTGCTTTTCTATATGGAGGCGAACAACTCGCTCTCCATGTACTCCTACGACTTTATGGACCAGATCACGCGGGGATACCTGCCCGAGCACAACACGGGCAAGTGCGAAGTGCTGGTCTATTGCCACATGCCCAACAGGTGCCCGCAGCTGATGAAGCTCACGCGGCGGGCACGCGGCACCGGGCTCGACACCCTCGTGCTCAAGATCTATGACATGGACACCAACTCCTCTTCCGCAAAGACCCTGCACCAGGTAATTCTGGACGCGGAAGCGGTGACACCGGCCGCCCATCACGGCCTGGTGCTCTGGTCACACGCTTCGGGCTACCTGCCTAGCGGCTATATGTATGACCCCGTGGAGACCGCCAAGCCCGCCCGCCAATCCTTTGGTTACTCATACAACTACCCGGAGGAGATAGAGCTCATAGACCTGGCGGACGCCCTCCCCATGCACTACGATTTCATCCTCTTTGACTGCTGCCTGATGGGCGGCGTGGAAGTGGCCTACGAACTGCGCGACAAGTGCGACTACATCGTCTTCTCGCCCGCAGAGGTGATGGCCAAGGGTTTCCCCTACTACGTGATGCTGGAGGCCCTCTGGAACGGAAAAACCACCGTAGAGGCCCTGACGGAGATTTGCGAGGAGTTCTACCGCTACTACAGCGTGCGCGACGGCGGCACCGTCACCCTGCTCAAGACGGAGAAACTGCAGGCGCTGGCCGATGCCTGCCGCCCCATCTTCGCCAACCATCGTGACGAGATCTACTCACTGAGTTTCAACAGCATCCAGCGCTACTTCCGCTACAACTACCACTGGTTCTTTGACCTGGGCGATATCGTGGAGCACGTAGCCACCCCGGAGGAGCTGGCAGCCTTCCAGCAGGCGCTGGACGACGTCATCGTCTATAAGGCCGCCACCGACAGTTTCCTGCTCTACCAGGGTGGGTTCTATATTACAAAGTATTCGGGTCTCAGCAGTTACCTGCCAAGACCCAATTACTACACTTTGAATAACAGCTACTATCCGCTTGCCTGGAACCAGGCAACGTGGCTGATAGAAGAGTAATTCTCCTTATTTCTTGAAGTAACGGTTGTAGAGGCCCTGGAATCCCTGGCCGTGGCGTGCTTCATCTTTTGCCATCTCGTGAACGGTGTCGTGGATGGCGTCGTAGCCGAGCTGTTTAGCCTTGGCAGCAATGGCCATCTTGCCTTCGCAAGCGCCTGCCTCAGCTTCCATTCTCTTCTTGAGGTTGGTCTTGGTGTCCCACACCACTTCGCCGATCAGTTCAGCGATGCGTGCAGCGTGGTCAGCCTCTTCAAAAGCGTAACGACGGAATGCTTCCGAAACCTCGGGATAGCCTTCGCGGTCTGCCTGACGCGCCATGGCCAGATACATACCTACCTCCGTGCACTCGCCCATGAAATGTTTCTGGAGACCTTCCCAAACTTCGGGATCGCAGCCTTTGGCCTCACCCAGCTTGTGCTCGGTGACGAATTCCAGCGCGCCGCTGTTCTCAACGACCTCTTTAAATTTAGCTTTGGGGGCTTTGCAAAGCGGGCACTGCTCCGGTGCCTCGGGACCTTCGTGAACGTAACCACAAACGGTGCAAATCCATTTTTTGCTCATAGTTCAAATTTTTTATTGGGTTAATTGATTTGGTTTATTGGGTGTTAGAATTTTCGTCGAATCAAATGACAGGCTAACGCCAGGATGCCGAGCGCCGCAGCGAGGCCGGCCAGATAGAGGCGGCCCGACAGGATGCCGGCGGCCATCACGCGGTCCGGATCGCCCTGCAGCTTCTTCTGGAAACGCGGCGAATTGGCGCGGCGCGCAGGCACCTTGGCAATGATATGGTCGTCGGCAATCAGGAGCGCGCAAAGGCGGCCTTTGTAATAAGGGATGGTTACCACGGCAGGTCCCTCCTCCGAATTCAGCACCCCTTCCTCTGTTTTGAAAGGATGTGCCCGGAGATCATGACCCACTTTCAACGGTGAAAACTCCATCCTGGGCAGGTTTATCCATGCATCCAAAGGGATGGCCAGCGCACAGAGCGCAAAGACGCCGAGCGCCACACGGTCGAACCAGGCCGGTGCCCGGCCGTTCCCCTCCCGCCAGCTATAGACCAGGTGGTAGATGGCCATGGGCAGCAGAATCAGGCAAAGCCCCGTCAGGCGGATATGGCCGCTCAGCAGGGAGACAACCAGTGCTACCGCCGTCGGCACCAAGGCAACGATGGAGAGGGTTTTACGGCGCAGGCCGCAGAGCGTTCCAATTCCCGCAATCATTATCACAGCGGAGAGCAGTATCGCCGGAATCAGCCCACAATAAAGATGAGAAGCGGTGGCAAAGGGATCGACCAGCAACAGCAGGCCGGCAGCCGAGAGCGTCAGCCCCAGCAGGGTACAACACAGGCGGTCCAGGAATCTCATCGGGAGAGGAATTGGTCGGCCGCAGCCGCAATTTTGGCAAAAATGGCTTCCGCCGGCAGCATCCGACCCTGTGCATCGGAACAATCGATGCGAAGGAAGTGGGGATCACGCGCGCACTGGGCCAGATAGACCTCGCGCACACGTTTTTGGAATTCAATATCCTCTTCGTGAATATCCGATTTGCCCTCCAGGTAATCCCGATGGTCGTCCCCCTCGCGCGAGTGGTGCAACTTGTCGTCCACAAAGGAGATGGGCACATCCAGGAAGAGGTTTAGATCGGGCTTGGGAATGGCGAAATCGCGGTATTCCGTATCAAAGATCCAGTCGCGCAGACGCTCGGCCGAGGCCGGATCCGGCATCTTGGAGCACTGGAAAGCGATGTTCGAGTAGACGTAGCGGTCCAGGATCACGCAGTGGCCCGCCGCGAGCTTCTCGCGGATGAGCGGTGCGGCGTCCCGGCGGTCTTCTGCAAAGAGGTAGGCCACCACCTGCGGGTGGACCTGGTCGATGGCCCCGAAATCGCCCCGCAGGAACCCGGCAATCATACCGCCGATCACGGGGGCATCGTAGCGCGGGAAGTGCAGGTAATCTACCTGCAGACCCTTGGCTGCAATATGGTCAGACAGCATTTTCAGCTGGGTGGATTTACCGGCTCCGTCGAGCCCTTCCAGAACGATCAGCATAGGCCAAATTGTGTATCTTTGCAAGTGGTTCGACAAAGATAGATGTTTTTATCGATTATGGAAACAGCCGATGTCAAATTGATGGGGGTCGTCAATGTCAACGACGATTCATTCTTTGCGGAAAGCCGCGCGGCGGGCACGGAGGCCTTCATTGCACGCGTGCAGGAACTGAAGGAGCGGGGCATCCGCCTGATCGACGTGGGGGCCGTGTCGTCGCGTCCGGGCGCCGAATATGTGGGCGAAGCGGAGGAGTGGCGGCGGCTGGAGCCGGTGCTGCAGGTTTGGGCACGGGAGTTCAGTGACCTGGAACTCTCGATCGACACCTTCCGCAGCCGGATCGTGAAGCAGGCCTACGACCGCGTGGGGCGCTTCATCGTCAACGATATCTCGCTGGGTACGGAAGACCTCAACCTGCTGGGCACCGTCGGATTCCTTGGGCTGCCCTACGTGGCCATGCACCGCCGCGGCACCTTTGCCACGATGCACGACGCCTGGCACTACGACGACGTGACGGCCGAAGTCCTGCAGTATTTTCGCAACTTTGCCGCGCAGGCCGATGCGCTGGACATTGACTGGATCCTGGATCCGGGCATCGGGTTCTCCAAATCGTCCGAAGAGAGCCTGACGCTGCTGCAGAACCTCGCACGCTTCCGCGACGAGTTCCACCGCCCCATCCTGGTGGGCGTGGCCGACAAGCGCATCACCAAGCTCGTGCCGCAAGACGAATTGCACCGCCTTGCAGTGCAGGGCGGCGCAACCATTCTGCGGGTTCACTGACGCGGCAGCTACTTCACGTAATAATCAATCATCTTGCTGATGGCCTTCTGGCACACCGGGCAGAACCCGGGGGCGGTGTTGTTCTTCATCCGGCACTCGAAGTAAGGGCGCCAGACCCCTTTGGCGCTGTAGCCGCCGCCCTCAAACAGGCCGACCACACCGATGTACGCCGAATCGTTCGGCGTAGGGATGGGGGTGCCCGGCTGGATCAGATCCGGCCACTTGCTCTCGAAGTGCGCCTGCGTGGTGATGTTCGGCTCCCAGGGCTCTACGCCGGCGGGATACATGTTCTCGTAGGCCACGTCCGATTCGTAGTATTCGTCGCCCAGGCCGGCGAAGCTGTGGCCGAACTCGTGGACGAAGACATACTCGGTACGCGCATTGTCCGCGGTGCTCAGGGCGTAATAATTATAGATGCCGCCTCCACCGTATTTCTCTTCATTGACCAGCACGTAGATGGCGTCGTTGGGCGCGCCCGAGGCGAGCCTGGCCACCGCCTTGTGGTCGGGCGCCGTCAGGTAGCGGTCAATCCCGAAGGTATAGAAGTTGGAGCAAGCTACCGTGTTGCGCCAGATGCCCTGGTGCGGGATGTCGGTGCCCGCATCCTGCGAGACGGATTCCACCATCCACACATTGAAATCGCTTTTGCGCGACTGGAAAGGCTCGATCCGGAAGAGGTAGCCCATCATCCGCTCTACGTCGGCATGGAACTTCTCCATATCCTCCGCACGGTAGCCCTCGGCCACGATGCAGAGGTCCACCTTCTTTGCCGAAGGGCCGTTCACCATCCACGGCACTACCTTGAAGTCGTTCTCCGCTTCGCGCGAGATGGCCGGATCGGCCGGATCCACCTCAAAGCGCAGCAGTTCGCGGTGGCCACCGGTCTCCGCCACGCGCGCCGTCACCGCCACCGTCACCTTGCCCTTGGGGTAGGGAATCCAGACGGAATTGGTGAAGGCCCGGTTGACCTTAGCCGCTTCCGCGGTGGTGCGCCACTCCTCAAAGAGCGAGTTGAAGCCGCGGCTGAAGATCAGTTTGCCGTCGGGCGTATAGACATCGGTGGCATACTCGCCGTAATCGAAGGGCGGGATGAGGTGGGTACGGGTGCCGCTCCACCCCTTTTCAAAGACGCATCCGTCCAGATAGACAAACTGTTCGGCGGCATTGCCGGCAAAGACGAGGTCGATCCGCAGGCGGTCGTCCGTGAAATAGCGGCCATAGCGCGGCTGATCCGCCGCCTGGCACGAAGCGAAAGAGAGCATCAGCCCTCCCAACGCAAGCAATAAAAATCTTTTCATCGGCGACAAAGATAAGAATTATCGTTATCTTTGGAATTGTCCACAAAACATGCTGCCATGAAAGATGACAAGTACTATACTTTTATCCCTACTGTCTCGTTGGGAGTATTCAAGATTGGAGATAAGCTGTCGAATTATTTCAATTATAAGTATACAGTGGATCACATACCGGACAATTTCTTGGGGGAAGGACATGGATTTGATGTGTATTTCTTCCCTCGATTCGGTATCGAACTGATATCCTACGACGGAGATACTATTAATTCAATAGGGACAGAAAACAAATGCCTTTTGAATGGGGAGAATATTATTGGAATGCCTTTCAAGGTATTCAAAGAAAAATACGGGGAACCTGATGATTCCGATACCATTTATTTACCAAGAGATGACAGAAAGAAACATGGGGTGTATGGTTATGATCGTTTCACTATTCTACTGTGGACATTTCGTAATAGAATTGTGACGGTTGATGCTTGGAATGACGATTTATCAAATTTTCCGGATTGAATGGGATCAAATGTTTGATCGGCTTTATATCAATGGGGTGTATTCTTTTTAGCATCGCGCTTAACCCTGATAGCATGACTATCGACTCAGTTTTATTATCTTTGTAGCACTATGAAAAAGATACTCATAATGACACTGATTGCAGGTTTGGGCCTGTCGGGCCTGACAGGTTGCAATGACGGCGCAAAGAAGGGCGCCGAAACCGATTTCCAATATTCCATTGACCAGTTTGCGGACATCGAGGTGCTGCGCTACCGGATTCCGGGTTGGGAAGATCTCTCCTTCCAGCAGAAGGAGTACATCTACCATCTCTGCGAGGCTGCCAAGGCCGGCCGCGACATCATCTGGGAACAGAACTTCAAGTATAACCTCCGCATCCGCCACGCGCTGGAAGCTATTTTTGAGAACTACCAGGGCGAACGCAGCGGCGAGCAGTGGGATGCCTTCCTGGTCTATGCGAAGCGCGTCTTCTTCAGCAACGGTATCCATCACCACTATGGCAAGCACAAGATCCTGCCCGAGTGCAGCCGCGACTATCTCTCCGCGCTCTTTGCCGCATCGGGCGTAGCGCCGGAAGAGGCGGCCGAACTGCTGCCTGTGATCTGCGATCCAAACCTCTTCCCCACCAACAAGTATCAGGGTACGGAGAAGGATATCATCGCAGCTTCCTGCTGCGGTTACTATGACGGCAACCTCACCGCCCGCGAGGTCAACCGCTTCTACGACAAGATGGCGGACAAGAAGGACCCGCACCCCATCTCCTACGGCCTCAACAGCCAGCTGGTCAAGGAGAAGGGCCGCATCTTCGAGAAGGTTTACAAGGCAGACGGTCTCTACGGTCCCGCTATCCAGGTGATTATCGGTCATCTGGAGGCAGCGCAGGCTGTGGCGGAGAACGACGTCCAGAAGAAATACATCGGCGAACTGATCGACTACTATCGCACGGGCGACCTGCGCATGTGGGACACCTATAATATCACGTGGGTGGGCGACACGCAGTCCGATGTGGACTTCGTCAACGGATTCGTGGAGGATTACGGCGATCCGCTCGGCCGCAAGGCCGCTTATGAGGGCATCGTGAACTTCCGCGACAAGGAGGCTTCGCACCGCACGGAGGTGATCAGCGAGAATGCCCAGTGGTTCGAAGACCACTCCCCCATCGACCCGCGCTTCAAGAAGGCCGAGGTCAAGGGCGTGAGCGCCAAGGTGATCAACGTGGCTGTGATTGCCGGTGACAACTATCCCGCAACGGCCATCGGCATCAACCTGCCGAACGCCGACTGGATCCGCAAGGAGTACGGCTCCAAGTCCGTGACCATCGCCAACATCACCGACGCTTATGCACAGGCAACGGCACAGGCTCCCAAGAGCATCCTCACCGAGTTTGCGTGGGATGAAGAGGAGATCGCCCTCTGCCGTGAATACGGTTCGCTGACCAGCGACCTGCACACCGACCTGCACGAGTGCCTGGGCCATGGCTCCGGCCAGTTGCTTCCCGGCACCCCCTCCGGTGCCCTCAAGGAGTTCTCCTCCACCCTGGAGGAGGCGCGTGCCGATCTCTTTGCCCTTTATTACCTGGCAGACGAGAAACTCGTGGAGCTGGGCATCCTGCCCAACAAGGAGGCCTACAAGGCTGAATACTGCAGCTATATCCGCAACGGCATCTTCACCCAGTTCACCCGCATCGAGCTGGGCAAGCAGAATACCGAGGCCCACATGCAGAACCGCAAGCTGATCGCCGACTGGTGCTACGAACACGGTCTGGCAGAGAACGTGATTGAAAAGAAGGTACGCGACGGCAAGACCTACTTCGTGATCAACGATTTCAAGGCCCTCCGCGGCCTCTTCGGCGAACTGCTGGGTGAGATCCAGCGCATCAAGTCGGAAGGCGACTACGAGGCCGGCAAGGCACTCGTGCTGAAGTATGCCGTCAACATCGATCCGGATCTTCACAAAGAGGTGCTCGAGCGCTACGCAACGCTGGGTCTGAAGCCTTACCGCGGCTTCATCAACCCGGATATCGTGCCGGTAACCGGCAAGGACGGCGCTGTGACGGACTATGAGGTGGTCTATGGCAACGACTTCCTCGCGCAGCAGCTCGACTACGGCAAGAAATACAAAACCCTGTAATATGAAAAAGATTATCGCTCTGGCGCTGGTGGTGCTCATAGCACTGCCCGCTGCCGGCCGAAAGAAAGAAAACCTGCTGCAGACCGTAGGCTACCGGTACCTGAGCGCACCGGAGACCTTCAGCACCTACGACCGCCTGCAGAAGACCATCCACGATTACGCCGAACCCGGCTACCAGGAGTACAAGAGTTCCAAGGAGATGGCCGATTTTCTGGCCTCCAACGGCTTCACGATTGAATGGGGCGTGGCGGGCATTCCCACCGCCTTCATCGCCACCTACGGCAGTGGAAAGCCGGTGATCGGCATGCTGGGTGAATACGACGCCCTGCCGGGCATGTCGCAGGATACCTCAACGGTAGATCATCCGCTCGTTCCGGGCGCTGCCGGCCATGCCTGCGGCCATAACCTGATTGCTACGGGTCCGTGCGCCGGTGCCGTGGCTACCGCCAAATGGCTCGCCGAAGGCCATCAGGGTACCGTCAAGTACTTTGGCTGCCCGGCTGAAGAGGGCGGCGGCGGCAAGGCCTACATGACCCGTGCCGGCTGCTTCAACGGCTGCGACGCCATCCTGGACTGGCATCCGGGCGAAAGCAACTCCGTCAGCCTGACCTCCGGCCTGGCCAATGTGCGCGTCAACTTCACCTTCCACGGAATCCCGTCCCACGCCGGTGTATCGCCATGGGAGGGCCGCTCGGCACTCGATGCCGTGGAGGCGTTCAACTACATGATGAACATGATGCGCGAGCATGTCCCCATGGAAGCCCGCATCCACTACATCATCTCCAATGGCGGCCAGGCCCCCAATGTGGTTCCGGCCACCGCGCAGGTCATCTATTACATCCGCCATCCCAAGGCCGAGGTGGTGATGGATATCTTCCACCGTGCCCTGCAGGCAGCCGAAGGTGCTGCCATGGGTACCGGCACCAAAATGACCTACGAGATCGTGAACGGCAACTATGAAAAGCTGGGCAACAGCGTGATTGCGGATGTGATGAACAAAAGCCTCCAGATGGTGGGCGGCGTGATGCTGGATGAGCGCGAAAAGGCCTATTGCGCGGAAATTATGCGCAATTCAGGCTGGGAAGTTGACCTGAGCAACTTCGAGAACTTCAACCATGTCGTACGAAACGGTTTTTCCGGCGGTTCCAGCGATGTGGGTAACGTCTCGCAGATGGCGCCGCTCGCTTCGATGACAATCTGCACCTGCGTCAAGCATGCCGGCCTCCACTCCTGGCAGCAGTGCACGATCGGCGGCACCACCATCGGCACCAAGGCGCTGATCAATGTGGGCAAGGTTTTCTACCTGACGGCCATCCAACTCATCAACAGCCCCAAGACTCTGGAGGCGGCCTGGGAAGAGTATTACGCCGCCCGCGGCCACGACTTCAAGTTCGTCCCGCTGATGGGCGACCGGGAACCGCCATTTGACTATTGCAAAGGCAAGTAATAAAAAACGAGGATGATTCCAGCGGAACCATCCTCGTTTTTATTCTGTCAAATGCTTATTTGCTAGCAGCAACGGAAGCTTTACGGAACTCAACCAACAGTTCTTTGAGGTTGAGAGCAGCCTTACGAGCGCGGAGGCCAGCAGCCTTGTTACCCTTAACTACCTGTGCTTCAGCGTTTTTCTGAAAAGCAGCGATCTCAGCATTGATCTTGTCAACAAGTTTCTTCATAGTTGTGTTTTATTAAAGGTTAAAAGATTTTTTTGGAATTTTGCCCAAATATATGGTATAAATATTTAAAATACAAATTTTTATAAAAATTTTTCAATCCCGCGGGAGGGCCGGTAGTGCGGTGACCCAGTCCTGTCCGTAGTGCGGATCCCGTTCGGGTTCCGTGAGCAGACGGGCACCCCGTCGGGCACCGCTGCGGATCTCCACCACGGGATTGTGCGGTGTGGGGTATTGATCTGATATAATGTTCACAAGGCAGGCGCGGATGCTGTTCTCGTTTACATCAAAATCGTGATACAAGTCGTCCGGCTGATAGTTGTCCGGCACGAAGCCGTCGTCCGGAATGGATTCGCCGCGGCTGTTTTTGTTGTAGAAACAGATGGGCAGGAAGACGTATTCGAGTTTGGAAAAATCGCCCTTCTCGTAGAGGGCATAATCTGCCCTGGTGAAGGGATAGTACATCACATACATGCCGTTGGGCTTGCCGTAGGTGGTATCGCCCACCATCCGCACATCCATCATGGTGCGCAGGCCGTTGGTGACCATCTCGCTGGCGGAGGCCGTGCCCGCACCCGTAATCACGTAGAGCCGCTTCAGATTCAGCGAACCCTCCGTTCCCTCCACCCGGACCGATTCATTTTGGCGGGAGAGTTTTTTGTTGTGCGTACGGGTCACGTAAACCTGTCCCACGGCCGAGGCGGGAGCCAGGTAATCCACCATCTTCTGGCTGCACCGGCTGTCGCCGCCGCCGTTGTAGCGCAGGTCCAGAATCAGGTAACGGACGCCCGCTTCGTGGAACACCTTCATGGCGGCATCGATATCTGTGAGGAAGTTCGCCTTGAAAGAGAGGTAGTTGAAATAGCCCACCGGCTCGGTCAGGCCAAAGAAGTCATCGGCCGTAAAAATGGTGGTCTTCAGCACCGGGCTCACGGAGATGTTGGCGGCCGTGGCAGTAAAGCTGTGCGAGGTGCCCTCCAGATCGTCCAGTGTAAAGCTCTGGGGCGAGGTGTTGAAGGCCTCGTTGAAGCGGCCCTGGCGGATCAGCTTATCCACCGGTTCGCCTGCAATATGGGTCAGGGTCCAGCCGCGCGTCACCCCCTGCTCGGCAAAGGGAGAGCCCGGATAGACCAGAGCAATCTTCACGGTATAGTCGCCGTAGTATTCGATGGGCTGGCCCACCGACACGCCGTAGGTTCCCTGCATCTGTCCCGTCTCACTGGCCACGAACGACTTGCCGTCTATCATCCAGCTCCAGCGGTCCTTTTCGTAGAGCAGGGCGTCGAAGTATTCATAGATATCTTTGGTGGACGACGGCTTGAGCGACTGGGCCACCGGCAGCTGCTCCTCAATCCAGTAATAGTAGGGGTTGAAAAAGTTGTCGCGGTAATCGACCTTCAGGTCGTACTGCGGATCCTTCTCGCGTTCGTTCCGGGCTTCCTTGTCGCAGCCGCCACAGAGCAACAGAACCAGCAAAGCCGGAATCACGCCGGCACGAAGGAATACTTTCATAAAGGGGCGTTATTTTACGATATAGACATCCTCTCCCGGCTCGTGGAAGAGATACTCCTCACGGGCAAACTGCTCCAGCGAATCGCGCTGCGACGAGAGCTGGTCTATCCGGGTCTCTGTCTGCTTGATTTCGCGCTCCAGCAGCTCGATATGGGCCTTCTGGCGCTTCAGCGTGCGCTGGGTGCGGAGCCAGACCAGGACGTTGTTGTTGTCGAGGAAGAGGATCCAAATCAGGAAGATAAAGCTCAGAATGAAGTATTTGTTGAGCAGGACGCGGACATAGCGGTGATTCTGCTTAGCAGTCGCCACCTTCTCACGCAGGGAACTCCACCGCGCCTTGATTTTGCCTTTCAATCCCATCTTGCCTGATTTCTTTTCGCAAAAATAATCTTTTTATTCGTATTTTTGAAGTATGAAACGTCTCGATTATTACTATCCTTCTTTGGGTGGCAGTTGGGCCCTGGTCGGACTGCTGCTGGCTGGCTCACTGGTCTTTGGGCTCATACTGGGAATCGCGCAACAAATATTCCCTTCCCCCATCCTGAGCTCCACCACCCTCTCCTATCTCTGTTCCATGGTGCTGCCAATACTCTTCATCTGGGTAATGGCCACCCGCTGGCGCAGAGAGGGCGCAGAGGCCATTGCCGTGAATAAGCCTGCGTTCGGAGCGCTGAAGGGGTTTCCCACCTTTGCGCTGGCTGCCCTGGCCATGCTGGCCCTCACCGTGGTGATTGACCCGCTGACCAGCCTGCTGCCCATGCCCGAGCTCATCAAGGCGGCGTTTGAAAAGATCTTCCTCCAGACCAACCTGGCGGATTCCATATTGGCTACCTGCATCCTGGCACCGCTCCTGGAGGAGTTGCTCTGCCGCGGCATGATCCAGCGCGGAATCGCGCGCACCCACTCGCCGCGCGCCGCCATCCTCTGGTCCGCTTTCATCTTTGCGGTGATCCACATGAACCCCTGGCAGGCCATCCCCGCTTTTGCGCTGGGTCTGCTCTTCGGCTGGGTCTATTACCGCACGGGATGCCTCTGGCTCACCATCTTCCTGCACTGCCTCAACAACAGCCTCTCCACGCTGCTTTCGCGCCTGATTCCCGATTTGGGGATGGATACCGGCTTTATTGACCTGCTACCCACCGGCGGCTATATCGCCCTCTATGCCGGGGCCCTCGCCCTGCTGTTCGGCTGCCTCTGGCTGCTGCGGAAATACCTTCCTAAACCCGACGCACAATGAAACGCAAACTCTATCCTTTGACCTTCGTCCCCATCCAGCAAGACCGGGTTTGGGGCGGTGAAACCTGGATAATCTCCTCTATGGGAGAGGGACAGGAATCGGTGGTAGAAAACGGTTTTCTGGCAGAAAACGCACTGGATGACCTGCTGGAAACCTATCTGGGCAACCTGGTGGGAGACGAGGTTTTCGATGCCTATCAGCTGCAGTTCCCGCTGCTGGTCAAGCTGTTGGATGTACAGAAGCTACTCTCCGTGCAGGCCCACCCGGACGATGCCATCGCCGCCGAGCGGTACGACCAGTTCGGCAAGGATGAATGCTGGTACATTATGGAAGCCGGGCCGGATGCCCGCGTCTATATGGGCTTCAAGCGCGATACCAGCGCCGCTGAATTCTACGAGAAATGCAAAAACGGCACGGCGGCCGAGCTGCTGAACGTCTATACCCCCAAGGCCGGGGAGTTCTTCCACATTCCGGCCGGGACGGTGCACGCCTGCGGCGGCGGACTGAAGATTGCCGAGGTGCAGGAGTCGTCCGACATGACCTTCCGCCTCTACGACTGGGGCCGCGAGAACAATCCCGCCACGGCCCGCAAAATGCACCTGGAAGAGGCCATCGACTGCATCAACTACCAGCGTTACGACGACGCTGCCCTGCATATTGCCGACACGTGCGGCGTGGATGTACTGGCGGAGAATCCCCACTTCACCCTGCGCCGGCTCTCGCTCAAGGAGCCCGCTACGCTCGACATGGACCGCTTCAACAGCTGCATCATCTACATCTGTCTGGAGGGTTCCGCCACCTTCCGCAGCGACGGCGCGCCCGATGAGGCCACCATCACCCGCGGCGGCAGCGCGCTGATTCCCTGGGGTGTGGGCGAAGCCACCATCGTGCCGGGCAAGGAGGGCGTCACGCTGCTCCAGGCCACCATTCCGCCCGTTCCGGAAGCGCCGGACGAGTATATTGATCCCAACGTGGCAGCCACCCTGCCCGATGACGACCAAGAGGAGGAGCAATAATGGATGCCGTTCGGATAGACAAGTTCCTCTGGGCCATCCGCGTCTTCAAGACCCGCACGGAGGCCACGGAGGCCTGTAAGGGAAGTAAGATCACGGTGAACGGCGCCGACATCAAGCCCTCCAAGGAGGTTAAGGCCGGCGACCTGATCGAGGTCCGCAAGGGGGCGGTGCACTACACCTTCAAGGTGCTGGCCCCGCTGGAGAAGCGGCTCGGTGCCAAGGATGTTGGCCGCTTTGCAGAGAACCTGACGCCCGAGAGCGAAATGGCCAAACTCCACGCACCCGTGGAGACCTTCTTCGTGAAACGTGACAGGGGAACTGGCCGGCCCACCAAAAAGGACCGCCGCCAGATGGACGAGCTCTACGACTCGATGACGGAGTGGTTATAGCGGGTCATGGCCCGGCTCACTCCTTCCAATGCGAAACATTTGATGGCTTCAACCGCCTGATTGAGAATCTCAGGCAGCACACGCTTTTCCTCCAGCAGCCATTCGCCCAACACATAATCGATCTGGCCGCCCTCGGCAAAGCCGTGGCCGATGCCTACGCGCAGGCGGGCGTAATCGTCGCTCGCGAGCATATAATCGATGTGCTTGAGACCATTGTGGCCGCCGTCGCTGCCGCGGGGACGCAGACGGAGGGTGCCGAACGGCAAGGCCAGGTCGTCCACCACAACCAGCAGCCGCTCGCGCGGAATGCCGGTGGCCTGCAGCCAGTAATTGACCGCCTTGCCACTCAGATTCATATAGGTGGAAGGCTTGAGCAGGGTGAACTTATGGCCCTTGAACGAAACGGTGGCCGTGGCGCCGTAACGTCCGGGTGTAAAAGTAGTATTGGATGCCTGAGCCCAGGCATCCAATACCATAAAACCTACGTTGTGCCGGGTATTTGCATACTCGTCACCGATATTACCCAGTCCAGCAACGAGGAAGTTCATTATTCTGCAGGGGTCTCCTCGGTCGCAGCGGTTGCAGCGGCACGGGTAGCCTTGATAGCGCAGACGAGCGTAGCCTTCGGGCTGACAATCTGGATATTGTCATACGAAAGGTCACCAGCGGAGATCTGCTTGCCAACACCCAGCGGGGTGATATCAACAGGCAGTTCATCGGGAAGGTTGTCGATCAGACCGCTGACGCGGAGCTTGCGGACAGCCTGGTAGAGCTTACCACCCTGGCGGACACCAACGGAGTTACCGAAGATCTTGATGGGAACCTCGATGGTAACGGGCTTGTTCACGTCCAGTACGAGGAAATCCACGTGGCGAGCTTCGTCGGTTACCGGGTGATACTGAATAGCCTGCAGCTTAGCAACGTATGCCTTGCCATCAACGTTCAGATCAACGATGTGGGAATACGGGGTGTGGGTGAGAGCCTTGAGGTCCTTTGCGTCGATGGAGAATGCAACATTCTCTACGCCTGCGCCATAGAGGACGCACGGAACCTGCTCGTTGCGGCGGACGGCTTTGACGTCAGCCTTCTTGCCGACAGTGCGGAGACTGCCATTGAGAGTCAGATGTTTCATAATGTTTAAAAATGTGTTACTCAAGCCGGAATGGGTCCGGCTCCCATTACACCAAAAAGGATTCCCTTTTTAGCGGAGCGCAAAGGTACGAAAAGTTTCGTGTTCTGCAAATTATCCTCTTTTTATTATCTTTGTCATCCCAATAGACCGCCTATGAGCGCCCCGAACAAAACCGCACAGTACGACTTCACCATCCTCGTTCCCTTCTTCAACGAGAAGGAGAACGCCGTTGCGTTGGAGGACCGGCTAGGCGCCTACCTGGAGCGCTGCCCGGTGAAGGCCTGCGTGCTTTTTGTGAACGACGGCTCCACGGACGGCGGTGATCTTCTCATCCGCGAGGCCTGCGCCCGCCACCCTCACTTTTACTGGTTGGATCTGGAACACACGGGGTTGAGCGGTGCCCTCAAGGCCGGCTTTGCCGTTTGCCAGTCCCGCCTGGTGGGCTATATCGATGCCGATCTGCAGACCGATCCGGACGACTTTGACCTGCTGCTGGCGGAGAGTGACCACTATGAGCTGGTGCTGGGCATCCGCGCCGAGCGCAAAGACGGATTCGTCAAGCGCGCCTCCTCCAAGATTGCCAACGGCTGGCGCCGGATGATGACCCACGACGGCATCACCGACACCGGCTGCCCGCTCAAAGTGATGCAGACCGCCTACGCGCAGAAGATCCCCATGTTCAAGGGAATGCACCGCTTCATCCCCGCCTGCATCCAGATGGTGGGCGGCCATTGCAAGGAGATTCCGGTGCGCCACTATCCCCGCACCGCGGGCAAAGCCAAATACAACCTCGCCAACCGGCTGGTGGGTCCCTTCGTGGACTGCTTCGGCTGGAGGTGGATGAAAAAACGTTACCTGGATATCCGCATCAAGGGCGGCAACCTCGAATAAATCATGACCAGCAGCTGGTGGGTATATGCACTTGGATTCACCGCACAGGGGCTCTTCTCCGCCCGCGTGCTGGTGCAGTGGCTGCTATCCGAAAAGCGGCGCAAAGTGGTCTCCCCCAGCCTCTTCTGGATCCTGAGCCTGGTGGCCTCGGTGCTCTACGTCACCTACGGCTGGCTCCGGCAGGACTTTGCCATCATGCTCGGTCAGGTGATCGGATACTACGTCTATATCTGGAACCTTTGGGCCAAAGGCGTCTGGCAGAAACTCGGCCGCGTCGGCAGCCGGACGGCCGTCACCGCCTTTATCCTGCTGCCGGTGGTGGCCCTCACCACGATGATCGCAACCAAGGGCAGCGCGGTGGCCGATTCGCTCTTCAAGAATGAAGGGTTGCCCCTGTGGCTGCTGATCTTCGGCACCACTGGCACGCTGATCTTCTCCCTCCGCTTCCTCTACCAGTTCATCTATTCGTCGCGCCGGGGTGAATCCATCCTGCCCAAGGGCTTCTGGATTATCTCGCTCACCGGTTCGCTGATCGTAGTCACCTACGGCATCATCCGCCGTGATCCGGTGCTGATTCTCGGACAGGGACTCGGCCTGATCTCCTACACCCGGAACCTGATGATATGGAACAAAACCCACTCAAAAGGCTGATCGGGTCGCCCTGGGGGCGGGTCGGACTCTACCTGCTGTGCCTGCTTCCCGTCCTGATCTTCCGGCCGTTGACCCCTACCAACGAACTCAAGTATCTCGCCATTGCGGACGAGGCGCTGCGTGACGGCCACTTCTGGTGCCTGTTCCTGGACGGCGCCATCTATGCCGACAAACCACCGCTCTTCATCTGGATCGTGATGGGATGCCGGCTGCTGCTGGGCACCCATTGCGCCGCGGTGCTCGAGCTCTTTTCGCTCCTCCCGGCCCTGGGCATCCTGCTCATTTTTGACCGCTGGTGCAGTCGCTATGGCAACCTCAGCGGCCGCTGGCTCTTCTTTGCGGAGCTCACGATGCTGCTCACCGCGTGGTTCCTGGGTTCGGCCGTGGTGGTGCGCATGGATATGCTGATGACGCTCTTCATCACGCTGGCCTTCTACACCTTCTGGAAGATTCGCAGCGGCGACGGGGGTCCCGCCGACCAGTGGCTCTTCGGACTCTGGGTCTTCCTGGCCATCTTTTCCAAAGGGCCGGTAGGCTTCCTGATGCCCTTTGTCTGCCTGCTGGTCTTTGCCGCTATCGCGCGCGACTGGCGCAGCTTCGGACGCGTATGGGGCTGGCGCACCTGGCTGATCCTCATCGCTTTTTGCGGAATCTGGTGGTTCAACGCCTGGATGGAGGGCGGATCGGCTTACCTGCAAGAACTGCTGGGTCACCAGACCTTCGGGCGCGCGGTCAACGCTTTCCACCACAAGGAACCTTTCTACTATTATCTCTATACCATCTGGTACGCCGCAGCCCCGGCCATTTTCTTTGCTGCCTGGGCCATCCTGCGCACCCTTTTCAACCGGGAGCGACGCGCGGCGATGGATCCGCTGCCTCGGTTTTTCCTGATTGTATTTGCCGTTTTCTTCGTGATGATGTCCGCCTTCAGCTCCAAGCTGCAGGTCTATCTCTTACCGGGATTCGGGTTCCTGAATTATGCGGCCCTGATGCTGCTCAAGCCAAAATCTTGCTGACCAGCTCGGTGAGCAGTTCGCCGTCTGAGGCGCTGCCCCGCGCGTTGCTCTTGCTCCGCTGATCATACTCCCGGAGCAGCGAAATCACGCGCATCGTCTTGCGCAGCGGATAGTTGCGGATGGCGCGGTCGTATTCGGCGCCGAAGTAGGGATTGATGCCCAGCTGCTGCAGAATCTCCTCGCGCGGCACGCCGGCCTGCAGCAGGCCGTGGTAGCGCAGGATCTTGAGGAAATGGGCGGAAAGGGCGGCCATGATCATCACCAGCGGGAAGCGCTTTTCACTCTCGGCAAAGAAGTGGACAATCCGGTAGCACTTCTGGATGTCCTTCATAGAGAGGGCTTTGGTCAGCTCAAAGGCGGAGTAGTCGCGGCTCATGCCCACGTTGGCGGCAATATCGGCCGAGGTTACGAGCGGCGTGTCGGGCGGCAGCACCTTCAGCAGCTTGTCGGTCTCCATCACGATCTTGGCGATGTCCACCCCGGCATATTCGGCCAGCAGGGCGGCGGCATCCGGCGAGATCTTGAGGCCGCGCGTGGAGAAGTAATCCTCAATCCAGCGGGCCATTTTATAGTCGGGCAGCTGCTCCGATTCAAAGACCACACCCACGTTGCAGGCCTTCTTGTAGAACGAGGTGCGCTTGTCCACCGATTTGCCCTTGCGGGTGATGTCGTTGTTGGTCTTGAAGCAGATGACGAGGATGGTGGTGGGCATCATGGCATCGAAATAGACGCCGATCTCCTCCAGATTGTCCATCAACTGCGCCTCCTTGACCACCACCAGCTGGCGGGAGACCATCATGGGGAACTGGCGGGCCGTAGCCACCACCTGGGCGGGCTTGACGTCGGCCCCGAAATAGACCATCTGGCCAAAGTCGCGCTCCTCCGGCGGGAGGGCCTTTTCCATGATCAGGCGGCAGAGTTCATCTATGTAGTAGTGCTCCTTGCCGAAGAGCAGATAGAACGGCTTGAGCTCCCCAGCGAGGATTTCGTCGCGGAGCGCCCGGAAGCGCGCAGTGGTATCGGTGCTCTGTTTTGCCATCTGTGCAAAGGTATGAATAAAATTGCCTACCTTCGCAAGAAGAAACCGTTGTTATGGAGATTTTCGATCCGATCCGCAAGAAAATGGTGGCCCGCACGCCGGAGGAGGAGGTGCGGCAGCAACTCATCGCCTGGCTGATGGCCGACCGCAAGGTGCCGCAGACCATGATGCGGAGCGAATTCGGGTTCGAATACAACGGTCGTCGCTACCGCGCGGACATCCTGGTTTTTGACCGCACGCTGCATCCCCTGCTGCTGGTGGAGTGCAAAGCGCCGGATGTGCGGTTAGACGAATCGGTTGTAGATCAAGTGCTTCGCTACAACCGCACCCTTCAAGTAAAGTATATTCTCATCAGTAACGGAAAAAGCGCTTATCTTTGCAGCTGGAATGCTGCAGAAGGCCATTATGTGCTCGCAGACAAAGTTCCCACCTATCTGGAAATGATTGCTGAAGAATGACCGACGCGCTGAATCATAAGATTTTCCGCATCATCGCCGACGAGGCCGAGGCGCAGGGCGTCCGGGCTTTTGTGATTGGCGGTTATGTGCGCGACTGGTTCCTGAAGCGTCCCTGCAACGATATCGACGTGGTGGTAGAGGGCAGCGGCATTGCGCTTGCCGAGGCGGTTGCGGCCCGAGTGCGCACCAAAGTGTCGGTTTTCCGCCGTTTTGGCACCGCCATGCTGCGCTACCAGGGGATGGAGGTGGAATTCGTGGGGGCGCGGCGCGAATCCTATCGGGCCGATTCTCGCAAACCCATCGTGGAAGACGGCACCCTCAAGGAGGATCAGGAGCGGCGCGACTTCACCATCAATGCGCTGGCATTCAGCCTCTGCCGTGAAGATTATGGCGTGCTCGTAGATCCCTTCGGCGGCATCCGCGACATGAGCGAGGGAATCATCCGCACCCCGCTCGATCCCGACACCACCTACAGCGACGATCCGCTGCGCATGCTGCGCGCCATCCGTTTCGCCACCCAGCTCAACTTCCAGATCGTTCCCGAATCCAAGGAATCCATCCGCCGCAATGCCGGGCGCCTCTCTATCCTGTCGCGCGAGCGGATTGCCGATGAGCTGAATAAGATCATGAAAACTGCGCGCCCGTCGGTCGGCTGGCTGCTGATAGACGAGTGCGGCCTGCTGCCCGCCATCCTGCCGGCGCTCGATGCCCTCAAGGGGGTCGAGACGGTAGAGGGACGCGGCCATAAAGATAATTTCCGCCACTCCCTGCAGGTGCTGGACAACGTGGCGGCATCCTCCGACAAACTCTGGCTCCGCTGGGCCGCCCTGCTCCACGATGTGGGCAAGGCGCGCACCAAGCGCTATGAGCCCGGGATCGGCTGGACCTTCCACGGCCACGAATATGTGGGCTCCAAGATGATCAAGGGCATCTTTGCCGACCTGAAGATGTCGCAGACGGAAGACCTGCACTACGTGGAGAAGCTCGTGGCGCTCCACCTGCGTCCCGTGGCCCTGGTGACCGACGAAGTGACCGACTCCGCCGTGCGCCGCCTCCTCTTTGATGCCGGCGACGACATTGAGGACCTCATGATTCTCTGCAAGGCCGACATCACCTCCAAGAACGCCCTTAAGGTGGAGAACTTCCGCAAGCAGTACGAGGAGCTCCAGCGCAAGCTGGTGGAGGTGGAGGAGAAGGATGCCGTCCGCAATTTCAAGAACCCCATTACCGGCGAGATCGTGATGGAGACCTATCACATTCCGCCGTGCAATACCATTGGCATCATCAAAGAAGCCGTCAAGGAGGCCATCCTGGATGGATTGATTCCCAACGACTTCGATGCCGCGTACGCCTTCATGGAAAAGAAGGCGGCCGAACTTGGACTTTCTAAATAACTAAATAATCCCATGAAATACCGCTTTCGTTATTGCCTGTTGCTGATCCTTCCGCTGATCGTTTCGTGCTCCAGGTCGGAGTACGACATATCCGAAGGCTTCAACAAGGACATTACCCTTTTTGAAAAGGAGATTTCCGTTCCACTGGGCAGTCTCGCCCCCATCACCATCGGTTCAACCCTCAACGGCGTGAGCACGATTGACGGGATCGGCGGACTGGTGGGCGATTTCATCAAAATTGGCGAGGATGACAACCTGCTGGTGGAAAGCAACGGAACCATCTTCAAGATCAATGTTTATGAATTGGAAAACCAGATGACCGACCCCAGCGTGGCGGAGGTTTGGAATACCGGTTACGAGATGTGCTATCCGGGCGATGTCGCCTATCTGTTTTCCATGCTCGGACTGAAAGTTACCAACCAGAAAGCGGTCATCACGCTCGACAACCCGCTGAAAGTAGATGTGCCCGCCACAGGCAGCGCCTCCTACAACTATCTCTCCAACGATGTCAGCTACACCGCCGACATTCCGGAGTTGAGCAGTTTCACCTTCAAGAAGCGTTCCTCCGACCAGGAAGTGACGACCCTGATGGTCCCCGAGAACATCACCGAGGCGGTTAGCTCCCTCGGTTTCACGGATCTGTCGCTGAGTCTTCCGGCCAACCCCACCTCCAAGATCAACGACGATACGGGCAACCTCTTCTTCGCCATCAATTATCACTACAGCTGCAATCTGGCCGTGGGCGAGACCTTCTCGTTACCGGTTTCCGATATGGGCATCAACTCCATCAACCTGCCCCTGGCAAAGTTCAAAGTCAAGAAGTTCGAGGTATCGCTCGTCGTGGAAAACTCGGTACCTCTTGCCCTGACGGTCAGTGACCTCAAGGTGGTCAAGCCCAAGGAGAATGAAACGGATCCCGACGTGGTGGACGACAATGTCAAGATCACCACGGGATTCACCCTTCCCGGCGGTACGCTGGAGAATCCGGCAACCGCAGAGATCACCCTCAAGATCGAGGCACTGGAAGGAACCCTCCCGGACATCAACAAACTGCTGCTCAGTTTTGAGCTGGCTTCCCAGCCAGGCCTCGGTGTAGCCACCCTCTCTGCCAAGCAGAGCATCAGCGTCAAATCCGCGTCGGCCAAACTGACCGACGGTATCACCATCCCCTTAAACTAACCTGCTATGAAAAGATCAGTCATTATTCTCGCAGCTTTGGTGCTTACGGCAGTGACCGTCAATGCACAGTCTTTCCAGCAGGCGCTTTTCCTGGATGGTTATCAATTGGGCTATCGTTACAATCCGGCGCTCGCCAACGAGACCGGCTTCCTCAGCGTGGGACAGTGGGAGAACCAGTCCCGCAACAATATCGGTGCAGCCAGCTTCCTCTATCCCCGCAACGGAGAGGTGGTAACGGCCCTGCACGAGAGTGTTTCCGCCGATGAATTCCTCGGCAGCCTCAAGGACGACAACTACCTCACCGGCAATATCCACTTCAACCTCTTCTCCTACGGTTGGAAGGGCGAGAAGGCTTATCATACCATCGAGGCCGGCATCCGCGCCGCCTATTCCGCTTCCGTTCCCAAGGAGATCTTCTCGATCGTCAAACTGGGTACGGGCGATCAGAACTATGACCTGAGCGGCATGAACGTGTCGGGCAACGCTGTCGTGGAGCTTGCCTACGGCTACTCCCGGAAGCTCTCCGACCTGATTTCGGTGGGTGCCCGCGCCAAACTGCTGGTGGGCATCGAGGCGCTTCGCTACAACGTGACTCGCTTTGATCTGACGCTGACGGAAGATGCTTACCAGGCACAGGTAGAGGCCGACCTCGACCTGACCAGCCGCTGGAGCAAGATCCGCACGAACGACGAGGGTTATCTCAACCTGACCGACCTCAGTTCCAAGGACCGCTGGAAACTGCCTTCCGGCGCCGGTCTGGCAGTGGATTTGGGCGTGGTGATTACGCCGATTGAAGGACTCACGATCTCCGCTTCCGCATTGGACTGGGGCGGCATGCTCTGGTACTACGGTAATGCCGGCAAGTCGCAGGGAACCACCACCTTTACTGGTATGGACAGCGTCACGATGGATGATCTGAAACAGGGCAACCTCAAGGAGCAGTTCAACGACGAACTGGATGCTTTCGTGCGCTCCATCAAGCTCAAGGCCATCAAGAGCCGCACCGTGCTGGAGGCGGTTCCCATCCACTTCAACCTGGGCGCGCGTTATGAAATGCCCTTCTACCGTCCGCTCGCAGCGGGCCTCACGGCTACCTATTATGGTGTAAGCGGCATGCCCTACAGCGAAGTTCGCGGCGCACTTGCCTGGAATCCTTACTCCTGGCTCGGCGTTGCTGCGAATGCCGGCGTAGGTTCCTATGGTGCAGTCTGGGGCTGCGCAGCCAACGCTGCCTTCAAGCAGTTCCACCTGACCGTGGCCATGAGCAACGGTTTCGGCGGCACCATCCCCTACACCAGCACCCCCCTGCAGCCCAACAGCAAAACCCTCACCCTCGGCCTGACCTACGGCCTGTAGATCGACTGAGACATAAAATAAAAAAGCTGGCCCGAGGGTCAGCTTTTTTATTTGGGTTATGCGGACGACTATTTGTCGGCGGTGACTTTCTCGAGCCACTTGACCATGCCGAGCATGATGGACATGGAGACGAGGCAGATGGCGAGGAAGATACCCCAGCACTTCCAGATAGGCATTGCGTTGTACCAGATCGGGCCCAGGAAGATGAAGAGGTTACCGATAGCGGTAGCGGCGAGCCAGAGGCCCTGGCAGAGACCGAGCATGCTCTTCGGAGCCACCTTGGAGACGAAGCTCAAGCCGAGCGGCGAGATGAAGAGTTCGGCAACCGTCAGGAAGAAGTAGGTCACGATCATCACCCACGGAGCTGCCTTTGCGAGACCAGCCTGTGCCATTGCGATAGCGTCCATTGCACGGAACTCGGTGCCCGAAGGGTAGTGGTTGATGATGGAGAAGAGCATCAGGAATAGGTATGCGCAGCCTGCGATACCCATACCGATGGCGATCTTTCTAGGGGTGGAAACCGGACGGCCCTTGCGTGCCAGTGCGCCAAACGCCAACATGATGATCGGGGTAAGGATGATCACGAAGAGCGGGTTCATAGCCTGCCAGATCTCAGCGGGGAGTGCCTTGGTCTCCACGAAGTCGCGAGCAAAGACGGAGAGGGACTGGCCATTCTGGTGGAAGGAGAGCCAGAAGAAGACAGCGATACCGAGCACTGCGAAGAGCGCTGCCATACGCTGCTTGATCTCCTTAGCCATTGCCTTCTTCTCTTCAGCCGTGTATTCCACGCTCTGAACGGCGGTCTTCTTGCCCGGCTGTGGGAACTTCTTCTTGGTGCAGAGGAAGATGATCAGCGAGGTGATCATAGCCACTGCGGAGATGATGAAGGAGTAGTGCACGCCCGTGTTGAAGACGTTGACATAGTCCGAGCAGAACTGTGTGGTATTGCTGATCACAGCGTCATAAGCGGCGGGATCGATGGATGCCTGAGCCGTCTCGATGAACTTCTGCGAGGTAGCGATAGCCTGGTCACCGTTGATGTACTGGTGGCAGAGGGCGGACATATCAGCGTTGTAGATGAAGTTGTGAACGCCGAGCCACCACTTGCGGAGCATCGGAGCCACGAACGGAGCGATCACACCGCCGATGTTGATGAAGACGTAGAAAATCTGGAAACCGGAGTCACGTTTATCCTTTGCTTCCTTGAGTGCCTCGGGGCCTTTCTTGGCAGCTTCTGCCTCGAAATCGTCGTAGAGTTTACCTACGAGTGCCTGAAGGTTACCCTTGAAGAGACCGTTACCGAAGGCGATGCAGAGCAGTGCGACGCAGGTGAAGATTAGGATGCCCCACCAGCCACCGTTGCCGTTGGCAATCAGGCCGTCTGCCGTCTTGCTGAAGAGCGGAATGGAGAGGGCCACATAGCCGAGGGCCATGATAATCAGACCGGTCTGGATGGTGCGGTTGTAGTTCTGCGTGCGGTCAGCGATCCGGCCACCGATGAGGGCCAGGATGTAGATACCGAAGTAGAAGACCGAGTAGATGAGGCCGGCCGTACCGTCGGAAAGACCGAACTTGGAAACGAGGAACAGCAGCAGCACCGCGTTCATGATGTAGTAGCCGAAACGCTCGCCCATGTTGCTGAGAGCGGCGGCGATCAGGCCCTTCGGGTGTTCTTTCTTCGCCTTGGTCAGGTAAAAGACGAGGAACGGGACCACGACGATGAGGATGCCGATCAGGATCACCAGCGTGCGGTTGGTCTGCCACAGGTTGCTAAGACTTAAAAAATTCATAAAAGTTGGTATGATTGGTTAATAATATCGTCAGGAACGATTGACAAAGATATGAAAAAAAACGGATACGGCACCTCTTTTGCAAAGAACGCGAAGAATTGCTATATTCGCTTTTTGTAAACAAATGCCGCAAATTATGAAAAGACTCATCGGTTCCGCACTCCTGATGCTCGCAGGCCTCTTCTGCGCCACCGCCCAAAATACCGTCACTTATTCCCTTCCGCAAACCTCGGTTCACCTGAAGGTTACCGCGGAAAAGGAAGCGTTCGTGGCCGGCCCGTATGCCCGCTTTGCCCAGAAGTATCTGGGAGCTGCAGCCCGCACGGCCGACGCCACCACCTATCGTCTCAAATCGGTTGATCTGACCCCCTGCACGGAGGCCAATCCTTCTGAGAGCCACACGATTGACCTGAGCCGGACGGAAGAGGGCCTTGCCGGATTCCTCGCCTTCAGCGCACAGGGACTCGTCTCCGTAGGTGGCGGGAATGCCGCTCCGGGTGCCACCTGGCGCTTCCCTGCCCCGGCACCGGAAGGCGCTTTCAACGCCAAGGACCAGGGTGAAAACCTCACCAACGCCACGGCAACCCTCTACAAGAGCGTAGTGGACGGCTCCTCCTTCAGCCGCGTAGCGGTACAGCAGAGCGAAGTGGTGGAAAAATCGCTGGAGAGCAAAGCAGCAGAGGCTGCCCAGCGCATCTTTGACCTCCGCAAAGCGCGCGTGCAGATCATCACGGGCGATACCGACGCCACCTACAGCGGTGAAGCCATGGGTGCCGCCATCGCGGAGATCACCCGCATTGAGCAGGAGTACCTCAGCCTCTTCTATGGCCTGAGCGAGACCTCCGAGCAGACCATGCACTTTGACGTGGTGCCCGAGGCAGCGCGCGAAACCCAGATGTATATCGCTTTCCGCCTCTCCGACACCGAAGGTCTGCTGCCGAGCAGCGATATCGCCGGCCGCCCCTTCGTCCTGGAGTTCACCGTGGAGAGCCGCCTGAAAGAGGCTGAGCCCGCAGCCGAGGAGACCGCCGCCAAGAAGAAGGCCGCTCCGGAACCGGAACTGGTGCACTACCGCGTGCCCGCCACCACCCTCGTGCGGCTGCTCGATGCCGAGAATCTGCTCCTCCAGAGCCGGATTCCCGTCTATCAGCTGGGTACCGACTGCACCTGCCCCCTCCCCCTGAAGAAGAAGTAAACTACTAATACCTTATAACTATTATGACAATTCACGATCTCAACCCCCAATGCGTGTGGAAAAACTTCTACGCGCTCACGCAGATACCCCGCCCTTCCAAGCATGAGGAGAAGGCAGTGGCATTCCTGGTCAAGTTCGGTAAGGATCTCGGCCTCGAGACCATCCGCGATGAAGTCGGCAACGTGATCATCCGCAAGCCCGCTACCAAGGGCATGGAAGACCGCAAAGGCATCATCCTGCAGGCCCATGTGGATATGGTTCCGCAGAAGAACAACGACAAGGTGCACGACTTCACCAAGGATCCCATCGAGACCCGCGTGGTCCACAAGGAAGACGGTGACTGGCTCTACGCCAACGGCACCACCCTGGGCGCCGACGACGGTCTGGGCGTAGCCGCTGCTATGGCTGTGCTGGAGTCCAAAGACCTGGCACACGGCCCCATCGAGGCCCTCATCACGGTAGATGAAGAGACCGGCATGACCGGTGCCAACGCACTGAAACCGGGTCTGCTCAAGGGCGATATCCTCATCAACCTCGACTCTGAAACCGAGGGCGAACTCTATGTGGGTTGCGCCGGCGGCCTGGACTGCAACGCAGTCTTCAACTACAAGGAAGAACCCCTCCCGAAGGGCTACAAGGTCTTCGCTATCAACGTAAAAGGCCTGCGCGGCGGACACTCCGGAATGGATATCCACGAAGGTCGCGGCAACGCCAACAAGGTGATGGCCCGCGTGCTGCTCCCGCTCCTGCGCGACATGGACTGCAAGCTCTGCAGCATCGAAGGCGGTAACCTGCGCAACGCCATCCCGCGTGAGGCAGTCGCTGTCGTAGCCGTTCCGGCCGACACCGTAGATGATTTCAAGAAAGTGGTGGAAGAGACCGACGCCGTAGTCCGCAAGGAGATCTGCCTGATCGATCCCAACGTCGCCATCACCTGCGAGCCCGCAAAGGCTAAGACCGTCATCGCCGGCCGCACCGCGCTCAAGCTCGTCAAGGCTATCTACGCTTGCCCGAATGCAGTGGACCGCATGAGCCTGGCCGTCAAGGATCTCGTGGAGAGTTCCAACAACCTGGCCATCGTCAAGTCTGAGGCTGGCAAGATCCGCATCCGCTGCCTGATGCGCAGCTCTACCGACAGCATCAAGTACGACCTGGCAGAGGCTTTCCGCGCCACCTTCGAGCTGGCCGGTGCAAAGGTCTCCTTCGCCGGCGGTTACTCCGGATGGAGCCCGAACATGGAATCCCCCATCCTCAAAACGATGCGTGCGCAGTACAAGAAGCTTTACGGCGTTGAACCGGCCGTGATGGCTATCCACGCCGGTCTGGAGTGCGGTATCATGGGCGGCATCTATCCCAACTGGGATATGATCTCCTGCGGCCCTACGCTGAAATCCCCTCACTCCCCGGATGAGCGCTGCTACATCCCGTCCGTGGAGAAGTGGTGGAACTTCATCAAGGCTGTTTTGGCCGATGCTCCCCGCAAATAATTTGCAGATTGCCAAATAATCGCTATCTTTGCAGCCCTTTCGGGAAACCGGAAGGGCTTTATTTAGTTTTTATTTTATTATAAACCATTATGTTAAAACAGTACGAAACCGTTTTCATTGCAACTCCCGTTTTGTCTGATGCCCAGATGAAGGAAGCGGTTGCCAAGTACGCTTCTCTGATCACCGACAACGGTGGCGAGATCGTGCACCAGGAGGATTGGGGCCTGAAGAAGCTGGCTTATCCGATCCAGAAGAAAACCACTGGATTCTATCACCTGATCGAATTCAAGGCTAATCCGGATTTTATCAACACCCTCGAAATCCAGTACAAGCGTGATGAGCGCATCATCCGTTTCCAGACCGTAGCGATGGACAAGCACGCCATTGCATACGCTGAGCGTCGCCGTGCTAAGATGAATGAACCTAAGGTCGCTGCCGAAGCAGCTCCCGTTAACGAATAAGGAGATTTAGACTATGGCACAGGATGATATCCGTTTCCTCAATCCGCCGACCGTGGATGTTAAGAGAAAGAAATACTGCCGCTTCAAGAAAGCAGGCATCAAATATGTGGACTACAAGGACGCTGAGTTCCTCAAGAAGTTCCTCAACGAGCAGGGTAAGATTCTTCCCCGCCGTATCACCGGTACTTCCCTGAAGTTCCAGCGCAAAGTCGCTCAGGCTGTAAAGCGTGCGCGCCACCTTGCTCTTCTGCCTTACGTTACCGATCTTTTGAAATAAGGAGGACGAATTATGGAAGTTATTCTCAAACAAGATGTCCGTAACCTCGGTTACAAAGACGATATCGTAACGGTTAAGAACGGTTACGGCGCAAACTATCTGATTCCGCAGGGCTACGCTATCATGGCAACCCCCACCGCGAAGAAGATCCACGCTGAAAACATGCGCCAGCGCGCTCAGAAAGAGCAGAAGCTCGTTGACGACGCAAAGGCACTCGCTGCTAAACTGGAAGGCGCAGCTGTCAAGGTTGCTGCCAAGGTTAGCTCCAATGGCAAAGTCTTCGGTTCCATCAGCAACATTCAGGTGGCCGAGGCTCTCGCTGCTCAGGGCATCGAGATCGACCGCAAGAACATCACCCTCGTAGGTGCCGACACCATCAAGGAACTCGGCAACTACACCGCAGAGGTGAAGTGCTACCGCGACATCAAGGCTACGGTCAACGTAGAGGTTGTCGCTGCTGAAGAAGAATAGTCTGAAGCGATCCCCACAACGGGCCGCCCTGTTTGGGCGGTCCGTTTTTTATATCTAACTTTGTAGCAAATGGATGTAGCAGTCGTCATATTGAACTGGAACGGAAAAGCGATGCTGGAGCGGTTTCTCCCCGGCGTCGTGGAGTCCGCCGCCGCCTTTGGTGGCGGCGAAAGCGGCGATGCCGCTTTCGTTGTCGTGGCCGACAACGGCTCCACCGACGGCTCCCAGGCGTGGATGGAGGAACATTTCCCGCAGGTCCGGCTGCTGGAATTCGACCGAAATTACGGCTTTACCGGCGGCTACAACCGGGCGTTCCAGGAGATTGAGGCGGACTATTACGTCTTGCTGAACTCGGACGTCAATACCCCGAAGGGGTGGATCGATCCCCTCTTTGAATTCATGGAGGAGCATCCGGAAGCCGGCATCTGCCAACCCAAAATCTGCGCGGAGGCCGACCACAGCCGCTTTGAGTATGCCGGTGCAGCGGGCGGATTCATAGACCGTTACGGCTATCCTTTCTGCCGTGGCCGGATCCTTTCCAACATTGAGAAGGATGAGGGCCAGTACGACGAGCCGATGGAGGTTTTCTGGGCCAGCGGCGCCTGCATGATGATCCGTTCGGCGCTCTACCACCACCTGGGCGGCCTGGATGAATCGTTCTTTGCCCACATGGAGGAGATCGACCTCTGTTGGCGGGCGCGGCTGCTGGAGTATCAGGTCTGGTGCATTCCCGCATCCGTGGTTTACCACGTAGGCGGCGGCACCCTCCCCAACGACTCCCCGCGGAAACTCTACTTCAACTACCGCAACAATCTGCTGATGCTCCGCAAGAACCTGCCGGATACCATCCACTATCACCGCCGCATCCGCACCCGCATCCTGCTGGACGACCTTTCAGCGCTGGTTTACCTACTGACGGGCCGCTGGCGCAGCTTCTCCGCCGTCTGCCGGGCACACCGCGACTATCGCCGCATGCGGCGCGACCTGGACGTATCGCCGTTCGAGGAAGGACGCGACTTTGAGGGGCTCTATCCCCTGAGCATCGTCTGGGGCTTCTTCCGTTCCCGCAAGAAGCTGAAATTCTCCGACTTGGATTTCTAAAGAACCTCGGGCAGTTTCTCGAGGTGGATGCCGTGCGATCCTTTGATGAGGATGGTGCGGCCGCTGAGCGGTTGTGCTTCCAGATAAGTGCGGAGCTCCGCTGAGTTGGGGAAGCACTGGATGCCTTTGGCCTTGGCGCAGCGGACCTTGGCGGCCGCCTCAGCGAACTCTTTGCCCACCAGGAAGATGGACTTGGAGAGGGTCATGGCCTTGGCGAGCGCCGCCGAATGCTCGGTGGCCGATTCGCCGCCCAGTTCGAGCATATCGCCCAGAATCAGTGTCTTCTCCGCAAAAGAGGTCTTGGCAAAGTTGTCGAGCGCCACGCCCATGCTGGTGGGGTTGGCGTTGTAGGTATCCACGATCAGCGTATTGCGTTCGGTACGGACCATCTGGGAGCGGTCGTTGGCCGGACGGTAAGCCGCAATGGCGGCGATGGCATCGGCCTGCGGCACGCCGAAGTGCGCACCCACGCAGAGGGCCGCCAGCGCATTGTCTGCATTGTAGGCACCCACCAGGTTGGTTTCAACCTCAACGCCGTCCGGAAGACGGAAGCGCAGGAAGGGATGCTCGGCCGTCACCTCCAGCACCTCCACGCCCTGCTTCTGCACGCCATACGGCTCGTGCTGCAGGCCGCCGCGGGAGGCAATCATCTCGCATAGGTGGGGATTATCGGCATTATAGAAAGCCAGGCCGCCGGTCTGGCGCAGATAATCATAGAGTTCGCCCTTGGTACGTTTGACCCCGTCAAAAGAGCCGAAGCCCAGGATGTGGGCCTTACCCACATTGGTGATCAGACCGCAGGTGGGCTGGGCAATCTTCACCAGCGTGGCAATCTCGCCCGGAGCGCTCGCGCCCATCTCAATCACGGCCGCGCGCGTCTTGGCGTTGATGCCGAAGAGGGTGAGCGGCACACCAATATGGTTGTTCAGGTTGCCCTTGGTATAGACGGTGTCAAACTTGCTGGACATCAC
>JBGUJZ010000013.1:0-39516 GCA_045114175.1 Bacteroidales bacterium
ATCTCGCTCAGTCGCCAGGTGAGTAGCGATACCCTGCACTTCGACGCCATCGGCGGCGAGGCACGTTTCCTGCTCGAATCTTCGCGCGACTGGAAGATTGACGAGATTCCCTCCTGGGCGCTGGTCGAACCCGAATCGGGCGTGGCATGTGAAGAGCCGGTGAGCATCACCGTCACCATTCCGGAGAATGTGGGCTACGACCGCATCGCGGAACTGCTCTTTATTGCCGGTCCGTCCGTGGAGAGCATCTATCTCCATCAGACCGGGCCGGAAGGCATCGATGACGGAATCATCGACATAACCTGCGCGGCCTTCGCAGCCCTTCCGGATGATGACGGCAACACCTACCGCCTAAAAGGCTCCATCTCCGGCAGTATCAATACCACCTACGGTAACTTTGACGTGATGGACGAGACGGGTTCCGTCTATGTTTACGGCTGTACGAACCTCGCCGAATTCAAAGACAAAATCAAGAGCGGTGCACACATCAGCGTGACCGGCCCCAAGACCACCTACAGCGGCAAGGTGGAGATGAAGAATGCCACCATCGAGGAGATTACCGAAGGCAGCGTGATCCGCCCGACCAACATCACCGACATCTCCTGCGCCGACTTCAACCAGCTGACCGACACCGAAGGCTGGTACAGGCTCAAGGGCGTCGTGAGCGGCACCATCAATACGCAATACGGCAACTTCGACGTCAAGGACGCAACGGGTTCCGTCTATGTTTACGGCGTGGACAACATCGCAGAGCACAGCGATCTGGCAGCCGGCGATTCCATCTTCGTGGTGGGTCACTACTATCTCTACACCAACAAGAACACCGGTGCCACCAAGGTGGAGATGATGAACGGCTACATCGAGTGGCGCAAGGGCGGCGCCGGCAACGAACGGCCGACCGACATCACCGACATCACCTGTTCTGCTTTCGCACAACTGACTGATACCCAAGGCTGGTACAGGCTCAAGGGCGTGGTCTCCGGCAGTGTCAATTCTACCTACGGCAACTTCGACGTCAAAGACGAGACGGGCTCCGTCTATGTCTATGGCGTGGACAACATCAAGCAATACACCACCCTCGCCGCCGGCGACTCGATCGCCGTCGTGGGCCACTACTACCTCTACACGAATCCGAATACGCAGGCCACCAAGGTGGAGATGATGAACGGCTATGTGGAGTGGTACAAGTCCGGTGGCGGCACGCCTTCCACCGGCGGTCCCACTGCAGCCACCGTGGTCAAGAGCACGATTGCCGATTTCCGCGCCGCACAACCCGGAACCGGCACGTGGTATGAACTGACCGGTGCCGTCACGGAGATCATCAACGCCACCTACGGCAACCTGATGCTGAAAGACGCCACCGATACGGTCTACGTCTACGGCGTGGTCAAGGAGTACAAATCGAGCAACGACAAGACATTCAACACGCTGGGCGTCAACCAGACCGATACGCTGACCATCTGGACGCTCCGCGATGAATACGGCGGACGCGTGGAGGCTGGCGGAACCGTTCCTGCCGTCTACGTCTCGCACAAGGCAGGTGCCGGCGTTCCCACTACGGCCACCCACCCCTTCACCAGCAATCTCTCCTGGACGCTGGGCAACAAGGGAACTGCCGCCAAAGTTGTTTACCAGGGCACGCAGTACGACGGCGTCAAGCTCGGCACCGCCTCCATTGCGGGTGTGGCCTCGGTCACCGTCCCTGCCGGCAAGAGCAAGATCGGCTTCTATGCGATGGGCTGGACGGGTATCGACGGCAAGCTGAAAGTCAGCGGCGGCAACTATTCGCAGACTTATACGGTCAAGCAGAATGCCGGCTGCAACAACAACTCGCCGTTCACGATCACCAACCTGACCGACAGTGACTGGTATTCGCTCGAATTCGGCACAGCACTCACTGAAGACACCACCCTCACCTTCGAGACCCAGACGGGCGGCCTCCGTGCCATCATCTTCGGTATCAACGCAGAATGATCGCCGCACGGTTACATAGGATCCTGCTTCGTGTAGCGGCGCTGCTGGGTGCCGTGCTGGTGGCTGCAGCCTGCGGCGACGGCCACGGTGCGGTAAAGGTTTCCCTCCGCACCGGCAGCGTGGACGCAACGCCTTCCAACCAGTTCATTACCGTAGAATCCACCGGTGACTGGACTCTGACGCTGGTCTTCGACGGAGACACGGATGGCGACTTCACCCCCTGGGCTTACTTCGGCCGCGACATGGATCAGGTGGAATTCTCCGGCTCCGGCTCACGCAAAGACGTGGTTCTCACCTGGATCGCCAATGCCAGCCCGGACAGCCGTTCGCTCACCCTGATTGCGAGATCCGGTTCCTCTAGCACCTCCGTCCGCTTCCTTCAGGCCGGCCGCACCCAGGGTGCCGGAACACAGCAGCCTGCAACCCTGGCCTCCGATGAACTGGGCGCCTGGATGGAGCTTCCGGCCACCAATACGCCGGGTCTCTATTACATCTCCCATTCGATGGAGCTGGGCGACAAAACCACCCGCAACTACTCCTACGGCTGGGATCCGGAGCATCTCGTGGCCCTCTGGGTGGCCTATCCGCTCAACGCGTGGACCATCAGCAGCGGCGACCGCTCCAACGTCTGGGGCATGGATCCGAAGATCCCGCGCAAGTACCAGCCGGTGCTCTTCAGCGCCTTCTCGTCCGGCAATGCGGGCGGGTTCGACCGCGGTCACCAGATTCCGTCGGCCGACCGGCTCTCCTACGAGGCGAATGTCCAGACCTTCTACGGCACGAACATGACGCCGCAGCGGAACAGTCTCAATTCCGGGGCTTGGAGCGTCCTGGAAGGCAAAGTCCGCAACTGGTCCCGTCAGTTCGACACGCTCTACGTGGTGACTGGCTGCACGATAGAAGGAAGTACCGAATACTGCTACGACAACGATCGCAAGAAGGTGACTGTCCCCACGGGCTACTACAAAGCCCTGCTCGGCTATAAGAAATCCGGTACGCTGGGCATCAGCGGCTCTACGGGCGGCTACACCGCCATCGGATTTTGGTTTGAACACAAGAAATACACCGCCAACGAGACGACCGTAATGGCCCAGAGCGTCAGCATCGACGATCTGGAGACCCGCACCGGATTCGACTTCTTCGTCAACCTGCCCTACAAGATCGGCGCCGACAAGGCGGAAACCGTTGAATCGACCATCGACACCTGGTGGAAATAGATAACTGCATGACTATGAAACGCATCCTATACCTGATTACCCTGCTCCTGGCCTTCTCCTTCACGGCAGATGCGCAGAAAGGCAAAACCGGCACCCGTCACTATGTGATCGGGTTCTACAACCTGGAGAACCTTTTTGACATCTACGACGATCCGGCCAAGAACGACGAGGAATACCTCCCCAACGGGAAAAACGAGTGGACGGAAGTCAAGTACAACAAGAAACTCCACAACATGGCCACCGTTATCAAGGCTATGCACGACGACAACGGTCGCTGGCATACCATTCTGGGTATCAGCGAGATCGAAAACCGGCTCGTAATCGAGGATCTCATTTCCCAGCCGGAAATCGAAGCGGCCAACTACCAGATTATCCATTATGACGGTCCGGACCGCCGCGGTGTGGATGTGGCGCTGCTCTACAAACCCGAGCAGTTCAACTACATCACCAGCGAGAGTCTGCCGTTCAATTTCGAGAACACCAAGGTGGAGATTACCCTCACTCCGGCCGAGCAGGATTATTTCCGCACCCGCGACATCCTGATGGTGCGCGGCACGATTGACGGCGAAATGTTCGCCTTCTTCGTGACCCACACCCCTTCGCGTATCGGCGGGAAGGGTTCCGACCTGCGTTCCCGCTGCGCGGAGATCATCTACAACCGTGCCCGCGAGCTGGAAGCGGAGTTTCCCGGCATCAAGATCGTGGCCATGGGCGATATGAACGACGACCCCTTCAACGAGAGTATGGCCGTCTGGCTTCACGGTCGGGAGACCATTGAGGAGATGAAGCCCGAGGATTTCTTCAATCCCTACCTACGGATGCTCAAAGACGGCTACGGCACCCTCTGCTACCAGGGCGTCTGGAGTATCTTCGACCAGGAACTGGTCAACTATAACCTGGCTGTAGCGCCCCAGGGCGGACTCAGGATCATCCCGATCGTCAAGGGCAAGTACTACGGCCGCGTCTTCAAGAAACCCTTCATGACCACCCAGAAGGGACAGTATAAAGGCTATCCGTTCCGCACCTTCAGCAACGGAGCCTTCATCAACGGGTATTCCGACCACTACCCCACCTACATCATCGTCAGTAAGTAATTCAAACATAGCATGAAAAAGACACTGCTTCTTTTCGCAGCCCTGCTGATTGCCACGACGGCCTTTGCACAGCTTCCAACCGGAGGTGTCAAGGGTACCGTGGTGGACCGTCAGGGCCGCGTACCGATCGGCAATGCCAAGATCTCACTCGTGCAGGGCGGCAACGCCATCGCAGAGTGCACGTCCGATACGGCCGGCGCCTTTGAAATCACCGCCCTGGCCGACGGCGTCTACGAGATGCGCGTTACCGCAGAGGAATTCAGCCCCATCTTCGTGAACGTCACGGTGGACAAGGGATTCGTCAAGGATATGCACTACGTCACGATGACGGCCGTGCGCCGTATCCAGGATGTGGACGACTCCAGCTTCACGGAGCTGGACCTGGACGATTCGGGCTACAACGACACCCCGACCATCCTTTTCACCTCCAATGACATCTACAACAACATCGCGGGCTACGGATTCAGCTCCATCCGCTTCAAGAACCGAGGCTACAACAGCGAGACGCAGGACGTCTACCTGAGCGGCGTGAAACTCAACGACGCCATCACGGGGTACTCTCCCTACTCGCTCTGGTCCGGCCTGAACGAGGCGACCCGCAGCAAGGAGACCACCATCGGAACCGAGGTAGCGGAAGTGGGCCTGGGCGGCTACAACGGCACGACCAACATCTACGCAACCCCCTCCACCGTCCGCAAAGGCTGGCGCTACAGCATCCTGACCAACAGCGCCATGTACCGGCTCCGCCTGATGGCCACCTACGCTTCGGGCGAGCAGGACAATGGTATTTCCTATGCGGTGAACGCGTCGGTCCGCGCCGGTGGAAACGATTGGATTGAAGGTATTTACTACCGAAATTTCGCCCTCTATGCCGGCATCGAGAAGAACTTTAACGATGTCCGCCGTCTGAGCCTGGTCTGGTTTGCCGCTCCGGGTCAGCGCGGAGCGCAGAACGCCTCCACGCAGGAGGTCTACGACCTGATGGGCGACAACATGTACAACTCCAACTGGGGCTACCAGAACGGCAAGGTACGCAACGCCCGTGTCCGCAAGACCTTCGAACCGGTTACGGTGCTGCACTACTCTTTCACCCCCAACGACCGCTTCGAATCGAACGTAACGTTCCTCTGGCGGACCGGTCGCAACGGCTACACGGCTCTCGACTGGTATGATGCAGCAGACCCGCGCCCGGATTACTACCGCAATCTTCCAAGCTACGCCTTCATGGAAGATGAGGATTACAACCGTACCAACGAGGAGAAATACCGCTGGGCCGTGGAGATGTGGAGCCAGCATGTGCCGGAGTACGCCAACTACCAGCACCTGAACTGGGACCGCATGTACAACGTCAACTACAACAGTGCAGACGGCCGCTCCAAATATGCGTTGGAGGAGCGCCACGTAGACCAGAACGACCTGAACTTCGCATCCAGCTTCAAGTGGACCAAGAAGAACCGGATCCTCCGCGGTGGTCTGAACAGTCGCTGGAACCGCACCGAGAATTACAAGCTGATGAACGACCTGCTGGGCGGTCAATACTACCTGAACATCGACTCCTTCGCCGAGCGCGACTTCGCTTCATCCGAGGCTCTGATCCAGAACGACCTGGACTACTATTTCGCCCACGGTGAGGCGGAAAAGATTCTCAAGGGCGGCAAATATGGCTACGACTATTACGCCAATATCCGCCGGGCAGAGGCCTGGCTTCACGGTTCACTGAATGTCGGCCCGATCTCGGGAAGCATCGGCGGATCTGTGGGTTATACCGATTTCTGGCGCGAAGGTATGCTTCGAAAGGGCCTCTTTGCCGGACTGGATGAAAACGGTAACGAGATATACGACAATGGCGTGAAACTCACCGGTTATGACGCGAACGGCCGCGTAATCACCTCCAAAGGCTCCTCCGACACCTGCAAGTTCTTGGTATGGTCCGCCAAGGCCAACCTGGCCTACACTACCCGAGGCAGCCGTCTCTCGGTGAATGCAGCTATCGTCCACGAAGCCCCGACCTTCAACCAGGCCTTCGTGTCGCCCCGTACGCGCAATACCATCGTGCCGAACCTGACGCCGGTTCGCACCATGACGGCCGACGTCAACTGGCAGTACAGCAACGAGGGCATCGATTTCCGCATCACCGGTTTCTACACCAAGATCATGAACCAGACTGACGTAATGAGTTTTTACGACGATTCGCAGAACTCCTTCACGAACTTCGCGATGTCCGGAATCGACCAGCGTCACATGGGTATCGAACTGGGCGCGCGGGTGCCGCTGCCGCTGGAGGGCTTGACGCTCTCGGTGGCCCTGAGCTCGGGTGAATACATCTACACCTCCACGCCGATGATGACCCAGACAATCGACAACAGCGTGGAGCTGATCGTTGACAACCAGCCTGTTACCTATTGGAAGAGCCATCCCATCTACAAGAAGGACTATATCAAGGGCGGCGGCGGTGCCTTCACCTATGCAGTGGACGATGAGGGCAACTACATCGTTGCCGGAGAGAAGAAGCACTACGTGCCCAGCACGCCGCAGAACGCCTTTGAAATGGCGCTCAACTACCGGCTCAGATCCTACTGGTTCTTTGAACTGAACGCTCAGTCGTTCTCCCACTCCTATCTGGATATGAACCCGCTCTACCGCACCGAAATGGCCTGCGGCGGCGCCGACGGCATCATCACCCCGGCCGAGGTCGAGTACATGGCGGCCCAGGAAGAGTTTTCCACCGCTTTCCTCATCAACGGCAGTGTGGGTAAGTCCTGGTACATCCAGCGCAAGTACAACATCGGTTTCAGCCTGGAACTCAAGAACATGCTGAACAATACGAATGTACGGACCGGCGGTTACGAGCAGACGCGTCTGATCAGCAGCGTGGGCAAGGACCGTTACTATCGCTTTGACGCCAAGTATTTCTACATGCCGGGCGCCAGCTACATGTTGAACATTTATTTCCGTTTCTAAGGCCATGAAAAAGATTGCAATCCTGATCACTGCGCTGCTGGCCCTCACTTCGTGCAAATCCCTAATCGAAGAGTGGCAGCCTGTCTTTACCGGCACCTATCCGGACGTTCCCGTGCAGGAGGCCGTCAACATCAAGGCCAATACCACCATCGCCCAGCTGTGTGCTATGTACAACGGCAAACCGGTGGAGATCCGCAAGAACGTCATCATCTCCGGCGTAGTCGTCACCGACGATCAGCCGGGCAACTTCTACAAGAGTCTGTACATCCAGGACGAGACGGCCGGTATCGAGCTGAAAATCGGCAAGAACGGGCTCTACAACGACTATCGTCCCGGCCAGACCCTCTACGTGCGCTGCAACGGCCTTACGCTGGGCCAGTATGGCTACAAGAGCGGCAACTACGGCGGCAACGGCATGCTCAGCCTGGGTTACTGCGACCCGTCCGGCACCTACGAGACCTCCTATATCGAAAACAGCCTCATCATTGACGACCATATCCTCAAGGGAGCGATCGGCGAGATTCCCGAGCCCGTGGAGATGACCGAGGCTCAGCTTCCTTCCAAGAGCGACAGTCAGGTCAGCAACAAATACCTGGGCCGCCTGGTCACCCTCAAGGGGCTGAAATATGCCAACGAGGTCTTCTGCCTGCTCTACCTCGACTCCAACAAGGATAAGAAGTCCTACACCAACCGCGTCTTCCTCTCGCCCACCAACATTGCCAACAACCCCACCTGCGGCATCACCACCTGGGCCATGTCCAAGACCAAGATGAAGGAATACCTCCTGACCGGTATCTGGGACGAGTGCAAAGTGGGTAGCGGTAACAACTATACCGGCGAGACGCTCGCCGACCTGAAGGGCGAAAACGGCCAGTACGACGGTGTAGAAAAGGCCGCTTACTCAGTGAGCCAGTACTTTACGATGGGCTCCACCACCATCCAGGTGCGTACCAGCGGCTTCTGCAAGTTTGCTGACGTGGAGATTCCTACCGCGCTGCTGAACGGCACGGCTACGCTGGACATCACCGGTATCCTTACCCTCTACGAGGGCAGCATCCAATTTGCGGTCAACAGTGTCAACGATTTCGTCATCAACCAGTAACAACCTTGTAACCCCATGAAACGGTCCCTTCTGCTCGTGTTACTCACCCTTGTAGCGGCATCCTGCTCCACCACGCGGATGTTGCCCGAGGGAGCTACGCGTCTGGCGGAAAACCGCATTGTCTTCACGGAAACGGAGGATGTTCCCGACGCTACTGCCCTAACGCCTTACCTGCGCCAGAAGGCCAATGCCAAGTGGGATCCCTGGCTCTATGTCTATAACTGGAGTTCCGGCCGCGGTAGAGGCTGGGACCGGTTCGTAGAAAGCATCGGTGACGCTCCGGTCGTTTACGACTCTACGCTGGTGCTCGAAAGCGCCGCGCGGATGGTGGGACACATGCAATACCTGGGCTATTATGGGGCCACGGCCGATGTCCGCACGGAAGATAAGAACCGCAAGACCACCGTCACCTATCAAATCGATCCGGGCCACAGCTACTGGCTCTCCAAGATCAGCTATATCATCCGTGATCCGGAAATGAACGGCATCCTTACGGAACAGGCCGATTCACTGGGACTTAAGATAGGCGACCGTCTCTCCGAGAAGGCACTGGAGGCCGAATCCGAACGCCTGGCCAGCCTCTTCCGCGAGCGTGGTTACTACGGTCTCTCCAAGAACCATTTCTTCTTCTTTGCTGACACGAGTGCCCACAACGGCACCGCCGAACTGACGGTTCGTCTGGAGGATTACACACGCAACGAATCCCCCTCTGCAGCACGACCGCATCGCAAATACACCTTTGGCAACGTAGATATCAAACCCATCGGAAACTTCCGTGTCAAGCCCTCCTTCCTGTTCAATCTCAACAAAATCGAACAAGGCAAAACCTACAACGAAACCGACATCCGCACCACCTACGCCCGCTTCTCGAGTATCCCGCTCTTCAGCAGCGTAAACATCGGCCTGCAGGAGCGCGATTCCAACCTGGTGGACTGCACCATCGAGCTGAAGAAATCGCATCTGCAAAGCATTAAAACCAGCTTTGAGGGCTCCTTCAACTCCACCGGTCTGCTGGGTGTAACCCCTTCCATCTCTTATTCTCACAAGAATATCTTCGGGGGAGGCGAACAGCTCTCGCTGGGCTTCCGCGGCAACTTCCAGTTCCGGCTGGACGACGACACCCACTCCAACGAGTACGCAGCCTCCGCATCGCTCCTCTTCCCCCGTTTCCTGGGTCTGCCGCGCGACTGGTTTGAGATTTCCATCCCGAACACAGAGATTTCCGGTGCCTTCAACTGGCAGAACCGCCCGGAGTATACGCGCAACATTACCTCCCTCTCTTTCGGTTACAACTGGAACGGTGGCGGACATCTCTTCTATCAGCTATATCCGCTGAAACTCAACTTCGTAAAGATCTACGACATCTCCTCCGACTTCTACGCCAACCTGAAGGACCCCTACCTGATCAACGCCTATCAGGACCATATGGACTTCGGCTCGGAGGCGTCGATCTATTATACCACCGACGCCACGGTCAATACCAAGAAGAGTTACTTCTACGTGCGGGCCGGAATCGGCGGCGCAGGCAACGTATTGAGCCTGCTGAACAACGTTTTGCCAACGACGGATGACGGCAGCGCCCACACTATCTTCGGGGTGCCCTACTCACAGTATGTGCGCGGTGAGATTTCCCTGGTGCCCACCCTGCGCTTCGGCAAGCACAACCAGTTTGCCGTGGCGGCCCGTGCCCTGGCCGGCGTGGGATATGCCTACGGCAATGCCACCTCGCTGCCGTTTGAAAAGTTCTTCTACGGCGGTGGTGCCAACTCCCTGCGTGGCTGGCAGGCCCGCAGCGTAGGCCCCGGCGGCGCCCCGCTGGATAACTCCTTTACCATCCCCAACCAGTCCGGTGACCTGCACCTGGAGGCGAACCTCGAGTTCCGCTTCCCGCTCTTCTGGAAGTTCCAGGGCGGACTCTTTACCGATGCAGGTAACATCTGGAACCTGGAAACCAACGCGTTGCGTGATCCCGCCTCCGTCTTCCACGCCGAAGATTTCCTCGAGACCTGCGCGCTTGACTGGGGATTCGGGCTTCGACTCGATATTGATATGCTGCTGGTCCGCGTGGACTTCGGCATCAAGTTATACGACCCGGTCACCCAGGCATGGCGCGGACCGGACCAATGGTTTAAAAAGAACGGTTATGCCCTCCACTTCGGTATCGGATATCCGTTCTAAACTGCTAGATTTCAAGATAAAATGAATCTTAAAAACTCTATCCTCATTCTCGCCGGCGGCGGTCCTGCACCGGGCATTAATACGGTCATCGGTACAGTCGGAAAGTGCTTCCTGAGCCGCGGCTACCGGGTGATCGGCATGCATGGCGGTTATAAAGGACTCTTCACCCCCGATCCCAAACTCAGCGAACTCGATTTCGCTACGGTGGACGCCATCTTCAACAACGGCGGTTCTTTCCTGAGAATGAGCCGCTACAAACCTTCCGACGAGGATTTCCAGGAGCGTTTCAACCTGAAACTGTTCCGCGACAACAACATCAAACTGCTGGTTACCATCGGCGGCGACGACACCGCCAGCACGGCCAATCGTGTCACCAACTTCCTGAAGTCGCACGATTACCACATCAGCAATATCCACGTGCCCAAGACCATCGACAACGACCTTCCGCTGCCGATGCGTACCCCTACTTTCGGTTTCAATTCCGCCATGGCGGAGGGCACCCGCATTGCCGCCACCATCTATGAGGATGCACGGACTTCGGGTAACTGGTTCCTGGTCTCCTCCATGGGCCGCTCCTCCGGCTCGCTGGCCATCCATATCGGTGCCTCCAGCCACTATCCGATGATCATCATTCCGGAGATGTTCGACAAGAGCACCATCACGCTGGACAAGATTATCCGCCTGACCATCTCGTCTATTATCAAGCGCCGCATCATGGGGCTGGATTATGGCGCTGTGATCATCTCAGAGGGCGTTTTCCATACGCTGAGCACAGAAGAGATCGAGAAGAGCGGCGTCCGCTTTACCACGGACGAACACGGCCATATCGAGCTGGGCAAAGTCTCCAAAGCGCAGCTCTTCAACAACATTCTAGAGACCTATAAAGATAAGTTGGGGCTCAATGTCAGCACCCGTCCGGTGGATATCGGCTACGAGTTCCGCTGCCAGACACCGGTGGCCTACGACCTCTTCTACTGCACCCAGCTGGGTTGCGGTGTGTATGAGCTTTACCGTCAGGGATATACCGGCTGTATCGTCTATGTGGACCCGGTTGGCCAGACTAAACCCATCTACCTTCATCAGCTGCAGGATCCGCGCACGGGCCGCATCATGCCGCGCCTGGTGGACATCAACTCCGCCTACGCACAGAACATCTTCCGTCAGATGCTTAACTTCATCACGGAAGATGATTACGAAGCTGCCTCCAAGTGGCTCAAAAACCCGGAGGAGTACGATTTCTACAAGATTTTGAACTGGAAACGTAAATAGATGATTACCAAGGTGGAAATCAAAGAGATCCGCTCGCTCGCGCAGAAGAAATTCCGCGACGGGACGGGACTTTTTGTAGTAGAAGGTGAGAAACTGGTGGACGAAGCCGTCCGCTCGGATTTCGAGGTGGTCAAGCTCTTCCGCACCGAGGAAATCGGCGAGGAGAACATGGCCCGCATCTCGCTGCTCACCCACCCTTCACCCGTTTTGGCAGTCGTTCGAAAACCAGCTGATACCGAACTTGTTCTGCCCACCGATGAACTGGCGTTGGCGCTCGATTCGCTCCGCGATCCGGGCAACGTGGGCACCATTCTGCGCATCGCGGACTGGTTCGGCATCCGTACCATTTTGGCCAGCCCGGATACCGTGGAAATCTACAATCCCAAGGTGGTGCAGGCCACGATGGGCGCCATTTTCCGCGTCCGGGTCAAGGTCTGCCCGCTGCCCGAAACACTGGCGGCGCTGCGCAGCAAAGGGGTGCCCGTTTTTGGAACCTTCCTGCACGGTGATTCGCTCTATCAGGCACCGCTTGCCCAAGCCGGCATCATCGTGCTGGGCTCCGAGCGGAACGGCATTTCTCCGGAAGTAGAAGCCACTGTTACTAACCGACTTACGATTCCGCCCTACCCGGCCGACCAGCCCTCCGGCGCGGAATCTCTCAATGTTGCAACGGCCGCAGCCATCGTCTGCGGCGAATTCAGAAGAAGATTCATAACCCCATAAATTATGCGTCATTTTACCCTGCCGCAGGATGGCGGCCTGATTGAAGACGGTTCCTCCGTCAACGCGTTCGAGAAGATTCAAACCCATATCTATGAGAACCCGCTGGTAGCCAGCGAGAAGGTGGCTGATATCCTGATTGAAGCCATCAACGCTACCCCCAAGGGGCGCCGTTTCCGCCTGGGTCTCACCACCGGTAATACCCCCATTCAGTTGTACAATATTCTGAGCGAGCGGTACCGTCAGGGCAAGGTCTCGTTCAAGAACGTGGAGGTCTATTCCATCGACGAATATTACCCGGTGGGAAGCCAGGAGATGCAGAGCCGCAACTATCGAATCCACAGCGAGTTACTCAACCATATCGACATTCCCAAGCAGAACATCCACATTCCGGACGGTACGGTTCCGCCGGAGCGTATCGCCGCCTATTGCGCGGAGTACGACGCCGCTGCCCGCAACCTGGATCTGCTCATCTGCGGTATTGGTTCCGACGGTCAGGTGGGCTTCAATGAGGTAGGTTCCAACCTGCTCAGCCGCACCCGTATGGTGACCCTGCCCTACCAGAGCCGCAAGGCACAGTCAAGGAACTTCAACGGCGATGTGAGCGTCACCCCCAAAAACGCGCTGACGATTGGTCTTTCCACGATGATGACCGCCGGACGAGTGATTCTGATGGCCTGGGGTGAATCCAAATCGGGAGCCGTACGCCACATTGTGGAGGGCTCGCCGGACAGTGCCTGCCCGGCATCGGTTTTCCTCAATCATGCGCACGCGGAGATTTTCATCGATACGCCAGCCGGTAGCCAACTGACGCGTTATCAGGCTCCTTGGCTGATCGGTCCCTGCAAGTGGACGCGCAAGTTCCGTCGCAAAGCGGTACTCTGGCTCTGCGAGCGGGTGCATAAACCCATCCTGAAGCTCACCAACCAGGATTATCTGGAGAATTCGCTGGATGAACTCATTGAAAAATACGGCCCGTTCAACGAACTGAACGTGCAGATTTTCCGCGACCTACAGGATACCATTACCGGTTTCCCCGGCGGCCGCGAAGGCAAGAAGCGGATCGTGGTCTTCTCTCCCCACCCGGACGATGATATCATCTCGATGGGCGGCACGCTGATCCGCATGACGCACAATGGTCACGACGTGCATGTAGCCTACCAGACTTCCGGCGATGCAGCCGTGCTCGATGATGTTGTGATTCAGCACTTTGATGCAGCCGCTGAGATGGGATTCGCCGACAGGCGCGACGATGTGAACTACCTGATTTCTTCCAAGGAACCGGGTGCCCCGGAGCCGCGCGAACTGCTCGACATCAAGGCCGGTATCCGTCGCTCGGAAGCCCGCGGTGCCTGCCGCTCCTTTGGCCTGGATCCGAGCCATATCCACTTCCTGAATCTACCCTTCTATGAGACGGGTGAAGCGGCCAAAAAGCCTTGTTCCCAGGCAGATGTGGATATTATCAAGGCGTTGCTCAACGAGGTGGCACCCGAGCAGATCTATATGGCCGGTGACCTGGCCGATCCGCACGGCACGCACCGTATCTGTACGGAGGCTGCCCTCGAGGCGATGGAGCAGATACGCGCAGACCACGAAAAGACCGCCAACCACGCTTGGATCGACACCTGCGAGGTGTATCTCTACCGTGGCGCCTGGATGGAATGGGAGGTTGACCGCGTGGATATGGCCGTACCGCTCAGCCCCGACGAGGTGGTCGAAAAACGGCACGCTATCTTCCACCATCTCTCGCAGAAGGACAACGTTCCTTTCCCGGGCGAAGATACCCGTGAGTTCTGGCAGCGCGCCGAGGAGCGTACGCACAATACCGCCGTCCTCTACGACCAGCTCGGCATGGCTGAGTATCAGGCTATTGAGGTTTTCGTAAAGATGTAGTTCCGGACGTCCTTCGGCTCCGTGGTAATAGCTTCGCGCGGACAAAAAGAGCCTGACGGCGAGTCCGCGCTTCGCTATTACGCACTCCGCCGTCGGGCATTCTATTCGAAACGAATCGGAATGAAGTACTCCGGGCGATGGAAGTCCGGGGCGGGCGTGGCGATGGGCGCCAGGGAGATGTAGTGCGGCTGAGAGAGATTGTCGCCGCATTTGTAGCAGTTGAAGCGTGCCTCTAGGCCGGAGAAGGTGGTGAGTTTGTCGGCGAAAAGGGCCTCGACGGGCACAGCCAAGGTCAGACGCCAGTGGTTGTCACCCACCTTTTCTTCAAACGGTTCAACGCCCAACGATGGGTAGCGTAACACTTTGTCCAGCAATTCTTTGGGCGCATGGACGGCGCCTTCGCGTCCAGGGCGCCAGCCAATCAGGATGCGCCCAATGCAGGTCGCTTCAATATTGTAGTAGTTCCCCTCTCCCCGCGGCTGCAGAAAGAATTCGCAGCAGGAGTCGGTCCAGACCTCACCCAGATCTTCGCACACGCGAGCGGCCGTGCAGGCCTCACGTACCGTATAGTCTAGCACCAGATGGCTCCCCGTATGGAACAAACGCAGATTCATTTCAGGCGCGTACGGATAAACTTCCGGCCAGTTGCAAGTGGAGACGGAAAGCGGCGTGAGGGTATCGGCAATCGCGCGAAGCGATGCGGCGCTGTGAATGTCGGCTGCGCTGACGAACGGTACAAGAATCATAGGGTTAGGGCGGGAAATGACCCGACGTACAAAATTACAAAAACTCACCAAATCGCGCCATTTTCGTTAAAGATTGACAGTGGCAAATTGGTCCATATTTGCCAATTATTTGCTATTTGTTAATCTTTTGCTAAATTTGTGGTTGCGCGTAGTGTGCGCGCATGTACGTATACGTAACAAAAACACCAATAGAGACGGCTGTAAGCTGCATTTTTACCATATGAAAAAGGCCTGGCTACTTGTTTTCTCAATGCTCTTTTTCGCGTGCGCGTGCGAGCGCCCGCAGTTGACCTGCAATTTTTCGGTGACCGATATCTCCGCCCTGGAAGACGAGCATCTCGTACTTGCCGGCTTCGCAGCCCGTCAAGGCCTTTCCGACGGCATCCACATTCCGCTCAAATCGAGCTGCCTCGTGGTCAGTGACGGCGAAAAGAAAGTCTGCCTGGTCTCCAACGACCTGATGGAGATCTCCCCCGCCCTTGCCAGTGAGTTGCGCGATTCCATCAGCGCCCGCTCCGGCCTGGCCAAGGAGAATATCCTGCTGCACAGCATCCACACCCACAGTGCACCGCGTATGGGCGGCTATTCGGTTGCTCCGGGCGGCCCGAACGAGGCCTACCGCGAGCGCACCTTCAACGCCATCGTGGAGAATGCCGTGAAAACCATTACGGAAGATGCCGCTTACGTTCCTTTCCGTCTGGAGATTGCCCAGGGTCAGACTGCCATCAACTACAACCGTTGCGAGCCGGAGACCGGTCCGGTAGATCCTACCCTCCTGGCTGCACGCATCGTTTCCCACGGCAAACCGCTCTGCGCTTTTTATAACATCGCCTGCCACCCGGTGGCTATGGGCCATAAGAGCCTGCTGCTCTCCTCCGACTATTCCGGAGTGGCCCGCAATGCTGTGGAGCCCGTCTGGGGCTGCCCCATCTTCCAGCTGACCGGTGCGGCCGGCAACATGGACCCGAAGGGCGGCTGCCAGCTGGTTGATCATGCGGAAGAGATTGGAGCCGAGCTCGCTACCGCGCTCAAAGAACTGAAGTTCAAGCGCGTGAAAGAGCAGAACCTGCTCAAGATCGCTACAGGCAAGGCCGAACTGCCCTACCTGATTGACGAAGTAACCCCGGAAGCGGTCAAGGCACACGCCGATTCGCTGGTCAAGGCCTCCACCAACTTCCCGCGCTTTGCGAATGATGTCCGCGGCTGGGAAGCAGAGATTCTGGAGCGCTTCCAGACCGGTGAGGTCAAGAACCGCCTGGATTTCAACATGACCGCCCTGAACCTGGACGGCATCCTCCTCTTCTTTACCCAGGGCGAACCTTTCTGCGAATACCAGATGGCTACCCGGAGTTTCTTCTCGGGCCGCACCCTCTTCTTCGCAGGCTATACCAACGGACAGAACTCCTATCTCCCTTCCGCACACGCCTACAAGTATCGCAAGGGATACGAATACGAGATTGAGCAGATGCACGTCTACATCAAAGCTCCCTATCCGCTCTCGCACAATATGCCGGAAGCCTACCAGGCAGCCATTTTCAACACCATTTTTGCTGCGCTCTAATGAAACTGCTGCTCTCTCTCCTGCTCGCCGTATCCATCATTCCGCAGCCGAAGGCAGTGGAAGAGAAGAAAGGCGCGTTCCTGCTGGATGGCAAAACGGCCGTTGTGGCACGATGCCCCGAATTTATGGAAACGGCTGCCGACTTTAGGGCCGATGTGGCACTCTCCACGGGATTCGACCTTCCCACACGCAAATCCTGGTTTGGCAAGGCCATCATTCTCAAGCATAAAGCCGGTATTCCGGAAGAAGGTTATATCCTCAAAGTCACCCGCCGCAAAGTGGTCGTCAAAGCCTCCGATGCGGCCGGTGCTTTTTATGGGCTGCAGACCTTCCGCCAGTTGCTGCCGGGTGCCATCTATGCCAAAGAGCCGGTAGAGGCCGCGTGGGAAGCTCCCTGCTGCCGGATTGAAGATGCACCGCGCGTAGGCTGGCGTGGCATGCAGCTCGACTGCTGCCGATACTTCTATCCCAAGGAGGCGGTGCTGGACTTCCTGGATATGATGGCGATGCACAAGCAGAACCGATTCCACTGGCACCTGACCGAAGACCAGGGCTGGCGCATCGAAATCAAGAAATATCCCCTCCTCACGGAGGTTGGCGCGTGGCGGGACGAAACCTGCGGCTATGACGGCCCTGGCGATGGAATCCGCCACGGCGGTTTTTATACGCAGGACGATATCCGCGAAGTGGTGGAATATGCACGCCACCGCCATATCACCGTGGTGCCGGAAATTGAGCTTCCGGGCCACTCCAGCGCGGCTATCGCCTCCTATCCGTTCCTCTCCTGCACCCCGAACCAGCCCAAGAAGGTCAATACCCACTGGGGCATCAAAGACGACGTCTATTGCCCTTCGCCGGAGACCTTCAAGTTTCTGGAGGATGTCTTCGACGAGGTTCTGGAGCTCTTCCCCTCGCCTTACTACCACATTGGCGGCGACGAATGTCCCAAGACGGCTTGGCGCAAGAGTGACTACTGCAAGAAGCTGGCGGCGGAACTCGGCCTGGAGAGCGTGGATGACCTGCAATACTACTTTGTCAAGCATTTCGACGCCTACCTGCGCGAGCGCGGAAAGACCGTCATCGGTTGGGATGAAATCCTGGACGGCAGCGCCGTACCGAGCACCGTGGTGATGTCGTACCGCGGCCACAACCCCGCCATAAAGGCCATGAACCGCGACATGAAGGTGATCCTCTGCCCCAACCGCTTCTGCTACTACGACTATCACCAGAACGAGATTGGAGACACCTTCAAGAACCATCACCTCTTCATTACGCTCCGCAAGGCCTACAATTACAACCCGACCGGCTTTATCGGCGATTCGCTGATGCAGGCCAAGGGCCACTTGATTCTGGGTTACCAGGCCTGCGTATGGGGTGAGTTTATCCCCGACGTTCCGCAGCTGGAGCACCAGACCTATCCGCGCGAGGCTGCCATCGCAGAATTCTGCTGGAGCGCAGATGAGCGCCGCAATTTTGATGACTTCCGCCTGCGTCTGCTCAAGGAGTTTGACCGCCTGGACGCACGCCACATCAACTATAGCCGTGCCTATTGGAATGTCATCGTCAATATGAATCTTGAATCCGATTATCCCCGCGAAGTGGAGCTCACCTTGGACTACCCCTTCGCGGAGATTCGTTATACGACCGACGGAACCGAGCCTACGGCCGATTCGCCCATTGCTCCTGCCATCCTCACGGTGAACGAGGGCGACTGCATCCGGGCTCAGGGCTTTATGGCCGACGGCACCCCCGTGGGCGTCCCCATGACACGCATTTTCAAAAAACAACCTTATAGCAAGCATTAATACAATGGCTCTCAGACTTACAGAACAGCCGTCTCTGTACGACCATCTTGAAAAGAAATCCGTCGCAGAACTGATTCGCGACATCAATGCGGAGGACAAAAAAGTTCCTCTTGCCATCGAAAAAGTACTTCCTGACATCGAACGCATGATTAGCGCCATCGAGGCGAAGATTCGCGCCGGCGGCCGTATGTTTTACCTGGGCTGCGGCACGGGCGGCAAACTTGCAGTGCTCGATATCCTGGAAGTTCCCAACACCTACGGCGTAGATCCTGAAATCATGCAGTGCGTGCTGGCCGGTGGCGTAGAAAACCTCGTCCTGGACCTCGAGGAGGCAGAAGACGATATTGAAGAAGGTTGGCGGACGCTTCGCGACAAGCACCACGTCACCCCCAACGATATCGTGGTAGGCATTTCTGCCAGCGGTTGCACCCCCTATGTGATGGCATCGCTCAAGGCCTGCAAGGAACACGGCATCCCCACCGCATCCATCTGCAACAACCCGGACTCCCCAATCTCCGCATTCGCGGATTATCCCATCGAGGTTATTACGGGCCCGGAATTCATCACCGGCAGTACCCGTATGAAGTCCGGTACCACCCAGAAACTGCTTTGCGACATGATCAGCACCACGCTGATGTGCCGCCTGGGCCGAGTGGAAGGCAACCGGATGGTCAACGCTAACCTGATTAACAACAAGGTGATAGACCGCCTCACCCGCACCATGGTGGAGCGACATCCCGGCATGACTTATGAGGAGTGTGAAGCCCTCATCAAGAAGTACGGTGGCCTCAAGAAGGCAGAAGAGCATCTTGACAAGTAATTACAACCTAAACCTATACGTATGAAAAAACTAACCCAACTGTTTGCCGTTTCAGCTGTACTGCTGCTGATTGCAGCATTCAGCGCTTCGGCACAGTCCCGCAAGATTACGGGTACCGTCACCGACTCCAAGGGTGAACCCCTGATTGGTGCCGGCGTGCTCGTAAAGGGGACCAAGACAGGTGCCGCTACGGACTTCAACGGTGGTTACACTTTGACCGTACCCGGCCCGAATGCCATTCTGGTCTTCTCCAGCATCGGTTACAAAACCGTAGAGGTTGCTGTCGGCGACAAATCTGTCGTTGACGCCTCCCTCCCGGACGACGCCCAGCTGATCGACGAAGTCGTCGTGGTCGGTTACGGTGTCCAGAGCAAGCTGACACTCACCGGTTCCGTCACCTCCACGGCCGGTACCGAACTCACCAAGAGCTCCAGCGTCAACCTCTCGCAAGGTCTGGCAGGCCGTCTCTCCGGTGTGATCGTCAACAACCGCTCCGGTGAGCCTGGTAAAGACGACGCTGTGATGTTCATCCGTGGCCGCAGTACCCTGGGTGACAACTCCCCGCTCATCATCATCGACGGTGTGCAGGGTCGTGGCGAAGAATTCGGCCGTCTGACCGGTGATGAAATCGAGAGCGTCAACGTCTTGAAGGACGCATCTGCAGCTATCTACGGTGCCCGTTCCGCAAACGGCGTTATCCTCGTGACCACCAAACGCGGTAAGTACAAAGAGGCCCCGAAGATTAACTTCACCTATGACCTTGGTCTCCAGAGCCCTACCCGTCTGGTCAAACTCGCTGACGCAGTGCTCTATACGACAGCCTATAACAAGAGCCTCGCCATCACCGGCACAGCTCCCCGTTACACGGACGTCGAGGTCAACCACTACATCAATCAGGATGATCCCATCAACTATCCGAACACGGACTGGTTCGCAGAAATCATCAAACCGGTTTCCGCTCAGCACAAATATGGCGTGAGCATCAACGGTGGTTCCGAGAAGGCCGCATACTTCATTCAGTTTAACGGCCAGTATCAGGACGGTATTTACTACAAGAGTGCTACCAACTACAACCAGAACAACCTGCGCTCCAACCTGGATATCCAGGTGACCGACTTCCTCAAGCTCGGTGTGGACATCAACGCCCGCCAGCAGCACAAGAACTATTCGGCATTCCCTTCGGATTCCTATGGTATCTTCTACATCGCAACGCGTATGCGCCCGACCGGTGCCGCTTACTTCCCTGAAGATGCGGGTGCCGACCAGGGACTGCCCGGCAAACTGCTGAAAGGCGGTACCAACCCCGCTGTCCTGGTCCAGGACCTCACCGGTTACGACCGCACCACCATCAACACCGTCAACACTACCTTCACGGCTGAACTGGACCTCGGTATGATTACCAAAGGCCTGACAGTCAATGGACATATGGCATATGACGTGGTTAGCAAGTGGAACAAGAACTGGCAGCAGAACTGGAATTACTACTCCTACGACGAAATCACCGAACTCTTCGAGGAGCACTCCAACTCCTACTGGCCCACTCCGGTCCTCCACGAGTACCAAACACATACGACGACGACTTCCATCAACGTCAACATCAACTACGACCGCGATTTCGACGGCCACCACGTAACGGCACTGGCTGGTTTTGAACAGAGTGCTTACCGTCTGGATTACTTTAAGGCCGGTATCAACTCCTACGATTCCGACCTGCTGGATGAGTTCTTCGCCGGTACTGCTGACAAGAGCTGGTATACCATTAACGGTTATGCAAGGGAAACTGCACAGCGCTCCTTCTTCAGCCGTGTCGGATACGACTACAAGAGCAAATATATGGTTCAGGCTCTGGTCCGCTTCGATGGTTCCGAGAACTTCCCGAAGGGCAAGCGCTGGGGTGTATTCCCCGGTGTATCAGTCGGTTGGCGTCTCTCTGAAGAGCCTTTCCTCAAGGATAATGTGGAGTGGCTGACCAATCTCAAAATCCGTGCTTCCTACGGTGAGCAGGGTAACGACAAGATTGACCCGTTCCAGTATATGAACACCTACAGCTACACGTCGGCTTACTCCTACAAGACGATGTTTGGCGGCAAGGAGGTCAACTTCATCATCCCGGGTACCATTCCTAACGAAAACATCACCTGGGAGGTCGCCAAGACCTGGAACTTCGGTATCGACGGTAACATCTTCAACGGCATGCTCGGATGGGAACTGGAGGCCTTCTCCACCCAGCGCAGCAACATTCTCTGCACCCGCAATGCTTCGATCCCTTACTACACCGGCCTTACGAACAACCTGCCGGATGAGAACATCGGTATCGTAAGCAACCGCGGTATCGAGTTGCAGCTCTCCCACGAGAACAAACTGCTCGACAACGAGCTGCTCTACCATGTCACGGCCAACATGATGTACGCCCGCAACCGAATCGTCTACATGGACGAAACCCCCTGGCCTGCCGGACACGACTTCATGAAACTCGAGGGCATGCCGATGGGCTCCGCCCTCTACTACAAGGTAGGCGGTATCAACAAGACCCAGGAAGACCTGGACAACCACCCGCAGATGAATGGTGCCACCCTCGGTGACTTCTGGTTCGAAGACCTCGACGGTGATAACCAAATCACCAATCTGGACCGCTACCGTATGGACCGCACCACGGTGCCGCAGATGGTCTTCGGTTTGAACTTCGACCTCACCTGGAAGGGTCTGGACTTCTCCATGCTGCTTCAGGGACAGGCTATGGCTCGTTACTACTACTCTCCGCAGATGGACCCGGTTTCCAGTAACCTGGACTACTTCGCAGCTGCAAATGCATGGACGCTCGACAACCCGACATCCGATCATCCGCGTATCGGCTCCACCGTCAGCAACGGCGGCGTGAACCGTGCAGATTTCTATTCACGCAATGCAGCGTTCCTGCGCTTGAAGAACATCGAGCTCGGCTACACCCTCCCGGTTGCCAAGATGAATCCCAAACTTGGCATCAAGAGCCTCCGCTTCTACGTCGCCGGTTACAACCTCCTCACCCTCTCCGAACTCAAGTTCGTAGACCCGGAGACCTCCGACGAAAGCTATCAGACCTATCCGCAGATGCGTATCATCAACACTGGTTTAAAACTCTCATTCTAAGCGACTATGAAAAAGATTACGATACTTTTGGTTTCCATCCTCGCGCTGGCATCCTGCGACGACGGTTTTCTGGACAAGAAGCCGCTTGACAAACTCAACGAAGACGCTGTTTTCAACAGTGCAGCACTTTGCGAGTCTTACGTGAATGCACTCTACACCGTGCTGCCCGACCCCTATCAGGAAGGCAACGTAGGCTGTATCACCGATGAGGGTTACTTCCGCTACGGCGGCACCTCCACCCGCTACATCGCCTCGGGTTATATGGATCCGGACAACGTGATGTACATCAAGGAAGGCGGCCAGGCACACAATACCCGTACCACCGTTCTCAACATCTGGAACCGCACTTACGAGTGGATTTACCGAATGAACTATATGTTCGATTATATCTACGAGAAAGGTACCATCATGCCTGATGATGCCAAAGAGCGACTCCTCGGCGAGGTCTATTTCCTCCGCGCATGGTCTTACTTCCTTCTGATCCAGCGTTATGCCGGCGTTCCGCTCATCAGCAAGCCGCACAAGCTGGACGATGATTTCTCTACACACCGCTCCACTTTCGACGAATGTGTGGACTTTATTCTGAATGACCTGGACAGTGCTTATGCTAAGGTTCCTACGTTGGAGAAGTGCGTTCAGGGACGCATCAATAAGGATGTCGTGCTTGCACTCCGCAGCCGCCTTACCCTGGTTGCCGCTTCACTCCAGTTCAACGATCCTGCTTATCCTACGGGGGACATCTACCATGGAGCATACTCCGCAGATAAATGGCAGCGTGCATTTGATGCCGCAAAGGCCATTGTTGACCGTGCCGACGTGGACGGAGCCTACAGCCTCGACGATACCTACGACGGCATCTGGAAAGATGTGGATTCCCCGGAGATCATCTGGGCCAAGTACTTCGTGGCTACCTCTGACGCAAACGACAACTACACCAAGAAGGCGCAGTTGCTCTACACCGTGGAGTACTACAACGGATGGGAGGCATTCCACCCGTCACAGGCTGCACAGATTGACTTCGAGATGATCAATGGCAAGAAGTGGTTTGAAGAGGGTTCCGGCTACGATGAGAAGCATCCCTACGCAAACCGCGACCCGCGCTTCTATTACTGTATCGCAGCACCGTTCTATCCCTACGGAAGCACGAACGGTAAAGGCGAGTACAAGGAAGATCCGCTGCTGCTATACTACCTCTACGACAATATGACCAAGGCAGACTTCCTGATGAGCAATAATCCGACCGAGCCGGGCTTTACCTCCAAAGCAAAACACACGGCCAGCGGTAACCACGGCGGTCTGGAGCTCTACAAATGGTACATCCCTACCTCCTTCATTTCCGAGGCCCAGACCGGTAGTCTCCTCTACCCTTGGTTCCGTCTCGCCGAGATGTACCTGAACTATGCGGAGGCCGCTTACCGCACCAACCGCGAGGATATCTGCCGTCAGTACATCAACAAGATCCGTCAGCGTCCCGACGTGATGATGCCGCCCGTTACCGAATCGGGCGACGATCTCTGGGATCGTCTGGTGAACGAGCGTCGCGTGGAACTCTATGCGGAAATGTTCCGCTACTTCGACCTTCGCCGCTGGAAAATGGCTGATTTCTATGAGAATGTCCCGTTGGCAAGTGCACGCGTCATGGTGCTCCAGAAGGGTAACCAGATGGATACCATCTACCGTGTAGCCCGCCTCTATGACGAATCCAGGAACAATACCAACTACTACTGGGGCAATAATCCTGCCTGCGCTAGTTACACCTATGCAGCTCACGATGGAGTTGGTACGGACCGTTATGGCACCCCTATCCAGTATATCTTCACCTATCACTGGCTGGGCAAGGACTACACGATCGACTACGGTGACTGCATCCTGAACCAGAACCCGACCCCGAGGTGCTTCCCCAAGGACGGCCGCAACTACCTGATGCCGATCCCGCGCAACGAAATCACCAAGAGCGGATCCAACCTCGTTCAGAACCCTGGATATAACTAATTGATATTCAACTGATGAAGAGATTCTTCAGCATAGCACTCCTCTTGACGGCACTCGTCTCCTGCTCCGCCCCCGCGGAGCGGGAGGCGGTGAGCGTCATCCCGCAGCCGCAGCATCTCAGGGTGGATGAGGGCCACTTTGCCATCACGCGCAACGTCCCCATCTATCTGGATGAGAAGACGCCTGAAATGGAGCGGATTGCCGCATTCCTGAACGAACGGCTCGCCGCATCGGCCGGTTTCACGCTGAAGGTGGAAGAGGCCGACCTGCGCAACACGGAGAAGCCTGGCATCTGGTTCATGAACGCCGGACAGCCTTCAGAGGCCTATTACTTGCAGGTCCTTCCGGAACGGATTCTCGTTGAGTATGGCGATGGCGCCGGTGCCTTCTATGCGCTCCAAACGCTGCTACAGTTGCTTCCTACGGAGATTTTCGCGGATCATCGTGTCCGTGGCGTTCGCTGGGAAGTTCCCTGCTGCGACATCGAAGACGCTCCGCGTTTCGCCTATCGCGGCATGCACCTGGACTGCTGCCTCCACTTCTTTGAGATGGACTTCCTGAAGCGCTATATCGATATCATGGCGCTCCACAAGGTCAACCGCTTCCACTGGCACCTCACCGAGGACCAGGGCTGGCGCCTCGAGATCAAGAAGTACCCGCTGCTGACCGAGAAAGGCCAGTGGCGCAAGGAGACGGTGATCGGTTCGCTCAAGTCCGGCGTTTACGACGGAATCCCTCACGGAGGCTACTACAGCCAGGAGGAAGTACGCGAACTGGTGCAATATGCGGCCGAGCGTTACGTGACCATCATTCCGGAGATTGAGATGCCCGGCCATGCACTGGCTGCCATCTCCTGCTATCCGGAACTCTCCTGCGGACTGGAAGACCACTATGAGACCGCCACCAAATGGGGCGTCTTCAAACAGGTGTTCTGCACCAAGGAAGAGACCTTCAAGTTCCTGGAGGATGTGATGGATGAGGTCTTCGAGCTCTTCCCCTCCAAGCTGGTCCACATTGGCGGTGACGAGTGCCCCAAGGCAAGTTGGCAGAAATGCCCGCATTGCCAGGCTATGATCCGCAAACTGGGGCTCAAGGATGAATTCGAGCTGCAGAGCTGGTTCATCACCCGGATGAAGAAGTACATCAACAGCAAGGGCCACGAAATCATTGGCTGGGACGAGATCCTGCAAGGCGGTCTGGCTCCCAATGCCAAGGTGATGAGCTGGTTGGGCGAAGAGGGCGGCATCAAGGCTGCCCAGCAGCACCATGAAGTGGTGATGGCGCCCTACCCCAAGTATTACCTGGATTACTGGCAGGCCGATCCGGACAGCGAACCGCTGGCTATGGACGGGCCTACCCTCCTGCGCACCATGTACGAATATGAACCGGTTCCGGCCGTCCTGACGGCAGAAGAGGCCCGGTATATTATAGGTGTAGAGGGTTGCGTCTGGACCGAGTATATACCTACGCCCGCCCGCGTGGAGTATATGGCCTGGCCGCGCATGTGCGCGATTGCCGAATCGGGCTGGACCAACGGTACCAAGGATTGGGATGCCTTTACCCGCAGGCTGGAACACCATCTGCAGCGCCTGGATAACCTCCATGTAGGCTATTGCCACGCATTCTGGAATCCCTTCATTGAATTCCATAAGGATACACAATATGATAAAGTGGTGACAATGAGCGTAGATGCGCCCGACGCCGAAATCCGCTATACCCTGGATGGCAGCGAACCTACGATGCAGTCGCAGCGCTACGAACTGCCCTTCGTCATCAACCGCCAGCAGACCGTGACCGCCCGCGCTTTCCGCGATGGCCGCCCGATCGGTGAAACACGACACAAATCTTTTTAACGCTTTGATAATATGATGCATAAAAGCACAACTATCCTGACCGTATCGTTGCTCCTGCTCGCCATCCTGGCTACAGGCTGCAAGGATCCCGCAGATCCCAACAAAGAAGTGGAGCAATACGACGGTCTGGTTATCAATGAAATCGCTGCGCACGACGAAGTCACGGACGGAATTACCTGGGTCGAGATTCTCAACACCTCCGACAAGGCCATTTCGCTCGAAGGAATCGGGCTCTACATCACCGATGCCTACTTCAAGAATCGCAGCATCTGGAGCGGATCCGGCTCGTTAGACGCTGGTGCGCGACTGATCGTCACTACGGAAGACGAGTCTCTTCTGACCGGTATCGCCTCCAATGACCAGTTTGTCCTGAAGCTGGGAACCCAGGATGCGGCTGTCGATGAATTCGACCGTTCCAAGGCCTTATCCAACCCCGCTGCCTGCTATGCCCGCGGTAGCTACCAGCGCATTCCGGATGGCGGAGACGCATGGAAGAATATGACCTACAACAGCCGGCAGGGCGAGAACATTGTGTTCAATCTCGAGGACTACAAGCATACGGCCATCTGGACCTGGAGTTCCCATATCTCCGATCTAATGGAAAACGATGCGGCCCAGCTCAAGGAATTCAAACGCCTGGGCTACGACCACATCCTGCTGAACTACGTGGCCTTTGAAGAATACAACAGGAACAAGACGCTTCCGTTCCTCGAGAAATGCGAGGAGCTTGACATCATCGTCCACTGCTGGATGCAGTGCTTCTACAAAGGCGGCTGGATTAATCCGATTGACGACGCAAACAAATGCTACAAAGAGGATGTCTTTGCTGACATCCGCGAACACGCGCAGAAGTATCTCGCAGATTATGGCGTGAAGGGTCTTCACCTCGATTATATCCGCTTCGGCGGTACCGCATCGCAGCACAACCCCTCCACCACCGTCAATGCCATTGGTGCCGTGAACCGCTGCTGCCGCGAATTGCGCGAAATCGCCGACAGCTTTGACGAAGGACTCGTGATGAGTGCAGCGCTGATGCCGGAGAAGAATTCCACCGCATATTACGGCCAGGATCCCGCTAAAATGGGACAGTACATCCATATTTTGATGCCGATGTGCTACCGCTATTCCTACGGATGGGGCGACGCCGGTTGCAAGAATATTGTCAACTGGTTCTGCGACAATTCCGGCGGAGCACAGGTATGGGCAGGTATCACCACCTATACCGGCAACGATTCGGGCGGCGTAAAGGGTATGACAGCTCAGGAATTGAGAAGTGATATCGACGTCTTCATGGATTCCAAGGCCAACGGTCTGGTCCTCTTCCGCTGCGGACTCGGCAAATTCCCTGACGTGAATGATTTGAACTAACAATCACACATATATCCACATTATTTATTCACCTTTTTTCAAAAACAAAGCATTATGAAAAAATTTTTATGGCACTCGCTAGCAGTAATCGCCGCAGTGTTTGCTATCGTATCCTGTAAGGATCCGATCGAACCGGACGATTCTATAGCAACCCTGTCTCCTGCTGACCTCGTTACGGTAGCAGCAAATGCTTATGCAACTTGGGAATCTGACAATGTCATTCCTGAGACGCTGAAGGTCGGTGATGTCGAACTGACATTGCCGCAGTATCAGTATGCACTTTGCAAACTGTTGACTTTCGTAGCTACGGGTGACAAGTCCGACTTGAAGGTTTACAGCTACAAGCCGGCTGAACACCCGGATCGCGACAGCTATGACAAAGATGAAATCGCTGTCACCAACGGTCCGAAGATCAACGAAGGTACCGAGGACATCGTGGACATCGCAAAACGTCTCATGACCGCGATGGAAGACAAACTGCAGGTTCCTAACCAGACCCTGATTACCCGCACGGGTAGCAGCGCGCTGGCTTTCTCCACCAACCGTGCTACGGTGACGATGCTCCGTACGCTGGCTGCCTACAAGAAAGACGGCAGGCTTCCTGCAAAAGTCTCCACGGAATACCTCTCCGCAGCATCCTCGCTGAAGGGCTTTGCTGAGCAGTTCGTCCAGATCCTCGACATCTGGCAGAACACGGTCGGTACAGTTTCCGCCGACGGTTCACACTGCACGGACAACAACTCCGCTTGGCAGAATGTCCACTTCGTTCCTGTTCCCCACTCCGGTGGCGCTTACGCAGACGGCGTTGACCAGTACGATCCGAAGTACCAGCCGTACTTCACCGTTACGATCGACGGTACGACCTACACCTCCGCACAGACCTGGGGTATCGCATTGCGCGGTATCATGGACCTGATTACGGTGGAAGGCTCCGCTAAACTGCAGCAGAACCGCAACCCGTTCGAGCACACGATGGGTAACGGTGCTAAACTCACCGAGCCGATCCCCGCTGTCTCCGACGTGGATATCTGGGGACAGTATCCTTGGTATGAGAGCACGAACGACGGTCCGGCTATCAACCTCACCGAATTCACCCCGTACCTGATCGCACGTTGCGCATCCTGGTTCCTTACCCGTCAGATTGCCCTCGGCAAGATTGGTAACTACCAGTTCTTCACCACCGATCCTGACGAAGGTTTCGTTGAGGAAGGCGTTTCCGGCTTCGTTTGCTCCATGCGTATGTGGCTCATCGCAGCCCGCTTCTATAAATACCTCCTGGACAACAACATCACGGAGAACGTCTATGACGCAGTGAAGGATGTCAAGTTCGACACCGACCTCTATGGTGTTGTTATGCCTGATATCGACCTCAAGACCAAGAAGGTTGATCTCAAGCCTGAAGGAACGGCCGTCAATGCAACCTTCTCCGCAAAGAAAGCTTGGACCGCAACGGCAAGCGAATCCTGGATCCACGTTGATCCGGCATCCGGTGAAGCCAACGGAACCGCTACCATCGCTATCTCGGCGGATGCCAACACCGGTGCAGAGCGCAGCGGTAAGGTCGTCATCAAAGGCGGTAACGTCACCGAAGGTCTCGAAATCGCTGTCAACCAGGGTGCATATGTTGCACTCACCGGTACCCTCAAGGACTTCGCAACCGAATTTGTCAAAGGTCTTGACGTTTGGGAAGCAACCGTCGGTACGGTCGAATCTGAAAGCGCTCACCTGATTGAAAAGGGTACCGCTTGGACGAATGTCCACTTCATCCCTGTCGGTAAGACCGGCGGTGACTATGACGAGCACGCTGGCAACCAGCACGATCCTCAGTACACCCCTTGGAAGCTCAATGTCAATGGTCAGGAGATCACCTCCAACCAGGCATGGGAAATCGCTATCCGCGGTCTGCTCAACCTGGTCACCACCGAAGGCGAAGCATTCCTCGACGGTATGACCGACCGCAACAAGGCTTACACCCTGGGCAACAACAAGGCTATCAACACCGCTACCATTCCGAATCCTTCCGCCAACAACAAGTGGGGTGGTTATCCTTGGTATGAGGGCGAGAATACCGACCTTGTAACCTATAATGGCCAGCCTATCGAGAGCGTTGACGTCAACTTTATGGTGAAAGTCGGTGCTTGGCACGTGGTTCGCAGCTTCATTGCTGTGGGCAGCAACAACCCGCTTGGCAACATCGGTAACTTCCAGCAGTTCGGTACCTCTTCCAGCACGCTGAACCTCGAAGGATACGATGGTCTGATTGCCCCGATGCGTGAGCTCCTCATCCTGATGCGTATCTACAAGTACATCCTCGACAACAATATCAACGAGAATGTTTATGACGCTATCAAGGACCAGAAGTTCAGCTTCGACCTCTACAACCAGGGTGCAGCTCCGGTAGACAACACCCCTACCATCGCTGAATTCGCTACTGAGTTTGCAAAGGCAGCTACCGTCTGGGAGAACACGACCGGTACGGTGGAATACACCTACAGTGGTACCACCTACACCAAGGAGAACGTCCACTATGTTCCTGACACCTACACCATCACCGTCAAGGGCAACACCTATGACAAGTACCAGATGCACGAGATTGCCCTCAACGCATTCAAGGCCATTGAGAACGGCGGTGCACTGACCGACAAGATCACGGCTCCGAAGTCCTACACGGCTGCATCTGCACGTTGGCACGAATATGGCGAAGGCCTGCAGGAGACTGTCGCAAAGGCTGACCTCCTCTCCAACTTCGCTACCCGCTGCCTCAACTACATTGCAAGCAACGGCGAATGGCCGAACGTATGCGGTTACCCGCGCACGAACGATCCTGTCCTGACCACTTACAATGGTTATGTCAGCCTCGAGCGTGACTTCCTGATGATGGCCCGCTTCTTCAAGTATGTGATGGACAACAACATCACCGCCAACATCCCGACGGCTGTCGCCAATGTTGAAATCAGCACGGCACTCTACGACCTTCCTGTTACCGGTCCTACGCTGAAGGAATTCGCAACGGAATTCGTCAAGGGTCTCGATGTCTGGAAAGCAACCATCGGTACGGTCGAGTCTGAAAGCGAGCACCTCATTGAGAAAGGTACCGCATGGACGAATGTCCACTTCATCCCTGTCGGCAAGACCGGCGGTGACTACGACAACCACGAAGGCAACCAGCACGATGCCAAGTACACCCCTTGGAAGATGACCGTCAAAGGCCAGGAAATCACCTCCAACCAGGCTTGGGAAATCGCTATCCGCGGTCTCCTCAATCTGGTGACCACCGAAGGTCAGGAATTCCTTGACGGTATGACCGACCGTAATAAGGCTTACACGCTGGGCAACAATGCGAAACTCTCCTCCCCGATGCCTTCCGCATCTACCGGCAACAAGTGGGGCGGCTATCCTTGGTATGAAGGTGCAGACAGCGATCTTGTAACCTACAACGGCCAGAAGATCTCCGAAGTTGATGTCAACTTCATGGTGAAGGTCGGTGCTTGGCATGTAGTCCGTAGTTTCATCGCAGTAGGCAGCAACAACCCGCTCGGCAATGTCGGTAACTTCCAGCAGTTCGGTACCGCTTCAAGCACGCTGAACCTGGCTGGTTACGACGGCCTGATCGCTCCGATGCGTGAACTCCTCATCCTGATGCGTATCTACAAGTACATCCTCGACAACAACATTGAAGAGAACGTTTACGATGCTATCAAGGACCAGAAATTCAGCTTCTTCCTCTATGGCGAAGGCGGTGACTTCAGCGCTCCTACCCTCAAAGATTTCGCAACGGAATTCGTCAAGGGTCTCGACGTCTGGCAGAACACCGTGGGTACCGTCGAGTCTGAAAGCGAACACCTTATTGAGAAGGGTGCGGCATGGCAGAATGCGCATTTCATTCCGATTGTTCCGAATCCGAATTGCGAGTACCTGAGCCATGAAGGCAACCAGTACGACCCCAAGTGGGCTGACAAGATTTGGAAACTCAACATCAAGGGAGTCGAGTACTCTTCCAGCCAGGCTTGGGAGATTGCTATCCGCGGCCTGCTAAACCTCGTTACCGAAGAAGGTGAAGAGTTCCTCGCCGGCATGACCGACCGCAACAAGGCTTACACCCTCAAGGACAACAAATCGATGGCTAGCCTGATGCCTTCCGCATCTGCGGCCAATCAGTGGGGTAAGCACCCTTGGTACGAAGGTGCAAACAGTGATCTGGTAACCTACAACGGTGCAGCTATCACAAATGTTGACGTGAACTTTATTGTGAAGGTCGGTGCTTGGCATGTGGTCCGCTCCTTCATCGCGGTGGGCAACAACAGCCCGCTCGGCATGATCGGCAACTTCCAGCAGTTCGGCACCGCTTCCAGCACGCTGAAGCTCGAAGGCTACGAGGGATTGATCTCCCCGATGCGCGAGCTCATGGTGCTGATGCGTATCTACAAGTACATCCTCGACAATAACGTTAACGAGAATGTTTATACCGCTATCAAGGATCAGGCATTCAGCTTCGATCTCTACGGTATCAACTAACATTTTTCAGCCGTGGGGGCCTGACCGCCCCCACGGCTGCCAATTATATTTTTTAACTGATATGAAACGCATTGCTTTTGTTTTATGCGCATGTTTTGCTGTGGTTGCAACCTGCGCATGCCATGAAAAAGAACCCGAACCCATTCCGGAACCCTTTACCCTTGACAGTTACAACGGCCACTTTGCACAGGCCATCTCGGACGCTTACGACGTTTTCGAGGAGACCGGCGCCCTCCCCACCAGCATCAATGTAGAGGGTCTCGTCTACAACAAGGGCCGCTACTTCATCGCGGCCTGCCTGCTGCTGGAGAGGATCGTGTCGAACCCGGATACCTGGCAGGAGGGTGAAATCGACCTATTCTCCGCTGCTTTCGGCGACGAATACCGCTGGAACACCTTTGATCCGGACGTGATTGACCTCGCACACATCCGCTATATGGCCGGCCGCATGTTGCAGTATGCCCGCGACAACGGCAGCCTGCCCAACTATGTCACCTTCCCTTCGGATGATCAGCAAAGCATGGGTTACATGCCGCAACTGACGATGGTCGTTACCAAACATGACAATCGGATGAACCTGCGTGCGGCGATGGTGGTGATGGCCCGTGTCATCAACTATTTCGTAAAGAACGAAGGTAAATTGCCCGAGGAGGTCTCTTCCTGGCCCTCCACCTACCTGCGCGCCGTTCGCAACTCTCCCATCGACGCTCCGGAAGTGATTGCAGCCCGTGACGCGGCGCTCAAGAACCTGCCGGCCAACGCAACCGACCGTCAGAAAGCAGAGGCCATCTTCGCCTACGCCCGTGACGAATGGGAGTGGGAAAACTACATGAATACCAGCAAGGGCGCCGTTGGCACCATCAATGCCAAGGGCGGCAACTGCTGCGACCTGACGCATGCTACCTTGGCCATGTGCCACGCTGCCGGTATCCCCGCACGCTACCTGCACGGCCAGTGCTACTTCAAATCTGGCGTGATCGGCCACGTGATTCCGGAAATATACGTGGACGGCAAATGGTGGATCTGCGACCCGTCCAACAACAGCGCGACCTTCGGCACCCCAACCTGGCAGGGCATGGAGACCTTCAACGGCCGCTATTACGAACTTGAATTCTAATCGAATATGAAACGCATTCTCCTTTTCGCCGTTGCAGCGCTGCTGCTGGCATCGTGCAGCCAGAAACCCAATACCAATGCCATCTGGCTCTGGTCCAAGTATATGACCGAGGTCGACCTGGACGAACTCGTTCAGAAAGACATCCGCAACGTGATTCTTCACGAGAAGGCCTTCACCGCCCATGGCGTGGACTCCACCCTGGATTTCGTAAAGACAGCCCAGAAGAAGGGCGTCAAGGTCCACATTTGGTTCCAGTGCTTCTACAAAGAGGGCAAATGGGTCAATCCGGTAGACGATGAGAACAACTGCTACAAGCAGGATTATTTTGACGAGGTGATTGCCCGCGCCGTGCAGTACGTGGACTGGGGCGTAGATGGTATCCACCTGGATTATATCCGCTTCGGTGGCACCGCTCACAAGCACAATCCTTCCGAGGAGATTACCGCTACGGGCTGCGTCACCGAGTTCTGCCGCCAGATTTCCGAGGCATGCCGTGCTCACAACCCCAAAATCGTCCTTTCTGCGGCTTTGATGCCCGAACCGGACAGTGAGTACTACTACGGCCAGGATCCCGCTCAGATGGGCCAGTATCTGGACATTCTGATGCCGATGATTTACCGTCACAGCGGCGGCTACAAGAAGAACGACGAAGGCTGGGCTGTCCGTGTGGCCAACCACTTTGCGGAGAAGGGCGCACCGGCAGTCGTCTGGGCCGGCACTACCACCTACCGCGACAAGGATCCGCAGGACTTCGGTCCCGAGGATGAGAACCCCGTTCCGATGACCGCAGAGGAGACCCTCGTAGACTGCCGCGACCTTAAGACCTCCAAGGCGGTGGGTATCGTGCTCTTCCGCTTTGGCCTGGGCGAGATTCCCGACATGCACGGACTCTGGAACTAATTGATTATCAACTATGATTTTAATTGCAGACAGCGGAGCTTCCAAGACCGACTGGGCTTGTGTATCGCGCGAGACGAAGGCCGTTATCCGGTTTGGCAGCCAGGGCTATAACCCCAATTATATTACGGGTCCCCAGATCGTAGAGGATATCCGGAAGAACCTCCCCGACGGCTTCCCGGTGGACGAGGTCAAGGAGATCTACTTCTACGGCGCCGGCGTCACCGAGCTTCAATATCCCTTTATGCGAGAGACCCTCAAGAAAGTCTTCACGAAGGCGGAAACCGTCTTTATCGCCATGGATACGCTGGCTTCCTGCCGCGCCTTGCTGCAGGCGGAACCCGGCTTTGCAGCCATTCTGGGCACGGGTGCCAACTCCTGCCTCTATGACGGCTGCAACGAGGGGCTGAACGTGGATTCCTGCGGCTTTATCCTGGGCGACGAAGGCTCCGGTGGCAACCTCGGCAAGCGGATGATTACAGACTATATTCGCCGCAACATGCCGGAGAAGGTTTACAAGATTGTGGGCGAAGCGCTCGGCAAAAACAACGACGAACTGCTGGACCAGATCTACACCAAACCCTTCCCCAACCGCTACTGCGCGCAGTATGCCAAGTTCATCGCACAGCACCTGGATTTCGATCCCTATTTCCCGAACCTCGTGACCGACGCCTTCCGGCAGTTCTTCCTGCTGATCGTTACCCACTACCCTGATTATCAGAAATATACATTCAACGCCGTGGGTAGCGTGGCGTACTATTTCAAGCCACTGCTGCAGAAGGTCGTGGAAGAGTTCGGCATGAAGATGGGCGTGATCCTGCAGGCCCCGATGGAAGGACTCATCAAGTATCATCTCAACAACTAGATTCCTATGCCCAAGAACAAGTATATCGTTCCCCTCGCCTTTATCGGCATGATGTTTTTCACGGTGGGTTTCGCCGTAGGCATCAACGGCTATTTCGTGCCGTTCCTTGAGAACAACCTGCATCTGAGCTCCGCACAGAGCTACCTGGTGATTGCAGCCACCTTCTTGGCTTTCCTGATTTTCAGCTTCCCGGCTGCCGCCATCATCGCCAAAATCGGGTACAAACGCACGATGTCCGTGTCGTTCTTCCTCTTTGCAGCAGCCTTTGCACTCTTTATCCCCGCAGCGCACCTGGAGAGTTTTGCCCTCTACCTGCTGGCCTGCTTCCTGAGCGGAACGGCCAACACCGTGCTGCAGGCGGCCATCAACCCCTACGTGACCATCCTCGGCCCGATTGACAGTGCGGCCCGGCGCATCAGCATCATGGGTATCTGCAACTCGGTGGCCCTGGCGCTGCCGTCGGTTTTCATTGCAGCCGTAACGCGCAAACCCATCGAACAGGTAGGTCTGACGGACCTCAATACCCCGCTGCTGATTATCGTGGGCGTGATGATCGTCTTTGGCCTGGCCACCATCTTTGCACCGCTGGAGGAGATTAAGGCGCAAGGTGAAGAGAATGAGGAAGATTGCCCCTACGCTGCCGGCAAGAAGAGCATCTGGCAGTTCCCGCACCTGATTCTGGGCGCGCTCTCCATCTTCGTCTATGTGGGCGTGGAGAACCTCGCGCTGCTGACTGTGCTGGACTACGCACAGGATCTGGGGCTCCCCAATCCGGAGCGTTACACCATCTTCCCGGGCCTTGGAATGGCTATCGGATATATCGTGGGCATCATCTGCATCCCCAAGATCATCTCGCAGGTCAAGGCGCTGCGCATCTGCACTTGGATGGCGGTGGTCATGTCGCTCTGCATCGTGCTGACGCCCGGACCGGTTTCGGTCTGGTTCGTGGCGCTGCTGAGCCTCGCCTGCTCGCTGATGTACCCGGCTATCTGGCCGCTGGCTATCACCGACTTGGGCAAGTTCACCAAGAAGGGCTCCTCCCTGCTGGTGGCAGCCATCGGCGGTGGTGCGCTGATCCCCGTTCTCTTCGGTTTCCTGAAGGACGGCCTGGGCCCGCAGAACGCTTACTGGGTCTGCCTGCCGCTCTATCTGATTATCATGTTCTACGCCTACAAGGGCTATAAAATCCGCCGTTAAATGGAACTTCTTGAGCTCGCTTCCCGATTCGCGCTGCGCGGCAAGGTGACCGACGTCCGGCCGCTGGGCGAAGGCTTTATCAACGACACCTATTGCGTCTTTATGGACGGGGCTGCCAAGCCCGCCTATATCCTGCAACGCAAGAACCACCTGGTCTTCCCGAATGTGCCCGCCATGATGGACAACATCGTGGCAGTGACGCGCCATATTAAGGCAAAAGTGGCTGATCCCGAACGCGGTACGCTGACCGTCGTGCCGGCGCTGGATGGCAAGTGGTACGTGCAGGATGAGAAAGGCAATTTCTGGGCAGTCTGCACCTTCATCCAGGGCAGCAAGAGCTATGAGCGGGCCGACACGCCGGAACTCGCGCGCCAGGGCGGCCTGGGGCTGGGTTTATTCCACCGCCAGGTGGCCGATTTCACCCAGCCGCTGACCGAGATAATCAAGGGATTCCACAACATCCGCTTCCGCTTCTCGCAGTGGGATGAATCACTGCGCCGCGATGCGGCCGGACGGGTGGCTTCACTGCAGGAAGAGATTGGTTGGATCGAATCACGCCGCGCACAGATGCTCGCCTTCTGGGAGCTGTTCGAGAAGGGCGAAATCCCTACCCGCGCAACGCATAACGACACCAAGATCAGCAACTTCCTCTTTGACGCCAAGACGGGCGAAGTGCTCTGCGCCATCGACCTCGACACGCTGATGTCCTCCACCCTGCTCAACGATGTGGGCGACGCCCTGCGTTCCTACACCAACTCGGGAGCGGAGGATGATCCGGACCTTTCGAAGGTTTCCATGTCGATGCCTTTCTTCCAGGCCTATATGGAGGGTTACCTCTCGCAGATGGCCGGATCGCTCGCCCCCATCGAGGTCAAGTATCTGGCCTTCAGCGGCCTCTATATCACCTACGAACAGGTGCTGCGCTTCCTGATGGACTACATCGACGGCGACACCTACTACAAGACCCGCTATCCGGAGCACAACCTGGTGCGCACCCGCGCCCAGTACAAGCTGTTAACCTCCATGGAGGAGCAGCTGCCGGCAATGGAGGCTGTTGTTCAGAAGCTTGTACGGAATTGATGTTCAAGCTGGTTATTTTCGATATCGACGGGACGCTGATCGACTCTGAGAAGACCGGCGTCCTTTCGTTGATACAGACCATCCGGGAACTGACCGGACGGGAGGTTCCCTACGACGAGGCCTACCGCTGGTTCGGCATCTCCAGTGCCGACGTTTCACGCGATTTGCATTACCGCGACGCCGTGGGATTCGGCGAACGCTGGGAGGAGAATTACGTGGGGCTCTCTCACCTGATCAAACCCTTCCCGGGGACGCTGGAGATGGTCGCAGCCATCAAGGCGGCAGGCTTCCGCACCGGCATCGTCACCGCCCGCAACCACTTCGAGTTCGACAAGGACGAGCACGTCAAGCCCTTCCTACCCCACATTGACCACATTGTCTGCGCAGACGACACCACCCGCCGCAAGCCCGACCCGGAGCCGATGCGCTACTGCGTAAAACTCGCCTCCGAGGCGTCCAGAGCACCGATTTCTCCCGCTGAAGCCATCTACTTCGGCGACACCGTCTACGACTGCAACTGCGCCCACGGCGCCGGCTGCCGCTTTGCCCTCGCCGACTGGCGCCACCGCGGCCTCCAGTCCATCCCCGCAGACTTCCACTTCTCCTCCACCCCCTCCGCCCTGAAGATTCTCGGCCTCTGAGTCTATGCCAAGGATTCCGACGCGCGGCACGCGCGTCTGGTTTGTTTGGTGCGAGGCACATCTGCCACCTTGGCTGCGAATGCCATCCTTTGCACGTTGGGAATCTCCCCGCAGCTGGCTGGAGGAAAGCCGCTGCTCTCCGGGATCGAGCAGCGACGCTGCCGGCAAAAACACAAGCCGTCACTTATTCGGGAACAAAAAAGGTGGTTTTTGTTCCAGTTTCCCTTCTCACCATGGCATTCGGGAACAAAAACCACCTTTTTTGTTCCCGAATTGAAACTTTATTTGGAGATGAGCCATGAGATGAACTACCTTTACACGTGCCGAACCTTCGAGGCGGTAGAAAAATTGAGTAGTTATGAATAAGGTTCATTCTATGAACGGCGCCACCAGCGCCCTTTCATTCTCGGAAAAAGAGAATCGTTGTCAGGTTACATTTAACCATTGTACTCGTCATGGGGAGTGCTTCTTCCATCTGTGTACCCCAGGCGATGGCCAGCAGGTAATCTTTTCTACCAGAGAAGAGTACGAGGCTGCCATGTTAATCATCGCCATCTGTTTGTACGAATGCAAGAACGTTATAATTATCACCTTTGAATTGATGAGTAACCACGTGCATTTTATCCTGCTGGGAACACCGTCTGCTATCGAAGAGTTCTTCACCCTTTTTAAGTCCAAATTGCAGAAACATTTGAAGAGAGTATCGAGCAGCATTTCTTTAAAACAGTTTGTCCCTAAGATGATTCAGATTGACACGCTCGAGTCGCTTCGAAATCAAATAGTCTACACGAATCGTAACGCTTATATAGTCGATCCCGATGAAACACCGTTCACATATCTCTATGGTGCCAATAGCTACTATTTTAACCCGATGACAAAGTACTTGTCTACTCGTAATTATGGAGACTTAACGGTACGCGAAAAGAAGGAACTACTTCATTCTCACCATCTTGATTATCCGGACAATTACAAGGTCTTTGGCCGATACATTTTACCAAGCAGTTTCTGCAGCATAGCCTTGGGCGAAGCAATGTTCAGGGATGCCCGACACTACTTTCACAAAATATCCCGGGACATCGAATCATACAAAGAGATAGCCTCTCTGCTGGGGGACAAAGTCTATTATACCGACGACGAGTTGGTTTCAATACTCTACGGAATCTGTAAAAAGGAGTTCGAAGGACAAAAGCCGTCTCTTCTCTCCGCTCAAGACAAACTCACTGTCGCCCGCAGGCTTCATTTTGACTACAATGCGGATAATGCTAAAATAATCAGACTTTTGAGAGTAAGTCCAAACGTTATTGAGGAGATATTCCCGACTAAAAAGTAGAATTGGGGAACAAAATAGCCCATTTTTGTTCCCGAACGCCACCTTCAGATGATAAACGGGAACAAATATGGCGGTTTTTGTTCCCGAATAAAGAATGGTGGTGGGTAAAGCCGCCAAGGATTCCGGCGCGAGGCACAGTGTGCCGGCAGCGGCGCTGCCGGCACACGATACGCCGGATAACGAACCAACAAATGT
>JBGUJZ010000014.1:0-10952 GCA_045114175.1 Bacteroidales bacterium
GGCCTGCTCTCGAGCAACTACGACGGTCTGCAGAACAACCTCGAGACGATGGAAGATGTCTTCCTCCGCCGCGGCGAATACACCTCCCCCCTGGACCACGGCAAGCAGTGGCACTTCACCCCCATCGCCAAACCCGGCGACAAGGTGGTGGCGGCCGACTGGCTCGGTGAGGTCAAGGAGGGCTGGCTCCCTCACAAAATCATGGTTCCGTTTGCCTTCAAGGGCGAATATACGGTCAAATCCATCATCGGCGAAGGCGACCATACGATCGACGACGTCGTAGCCGTCCTGACAGACGCCGAGGGCGAGGACCACAACGTCACCATGACCCAGAAATGGCCCGTCAAGGTGGCTGTGGGCGGATATGTAGAGAAGCCCCGCCCCTTCCGCATCATGGAGACGGGCGTGCGCTGCATCGACACGATGAACCCGATTGCCGAAGGCGGTACCGGCTTTATCCCGGGCCCGTTCGGTTGCGGCAAGACGGTGTTGCAGCACGCCATCGCCCAGCAGGGCGACGCCGAGGTCATCGTGATGGCGGCCTGCGGTGAGCGTGCCAACGAGGTGGTGGAGATCTTCTCCGAATTCCCGGAGCTGATAGACCCGCACACCGGCCGCAAGCTGATCGAGCGTACCACCATCATCTGCAACACCTCCAACATGCCTGTGGCAGCCCGCGAGGCCTCCGTTTACACGGCCATGACCATCTGCGAGTACTACCGCGCCATGGGCATGAAGGTGCTGCTGCTGGCCGACTCCACTTCCCGCTGGGCACAGGCGCTCCGCGAGATGAGTAACCGTATGGAGGAACTTCCGGGTGCCGATGCATTCCCGGTGGACCTCTCGGCCATCATCTCCAACTTCTATGCGCGCGCCGGCGTGGTCAAGCTGAACAACGGCCAGACCGGTTCGGTGACCTTCATCGGTACGGTCTCCCCGGCCGGCGGTAACCTCAAGGAGCCGGTCACCGAATCCACCAAGAAGGCGGCACGCTGCTTCTACTGCCTGGAGCAGGCGCGTGCCGACAAAAAGCGCTACCCGGCTATCAACCCGATTGAATCCTACTCCAAATACCTTGAATATCCGGAAATCATCGAATTCCTGGGCGAAAAGGTCAAGGCCGACTGGGTAGACAAGGTCCACCGCGCCAAGAACCTGGTGCTCAGGGGCAAGGAGGTGGCCGAGCAGATCAACATCCTGGGTGACGACGGCGTGCCCGTCAGCTACCACGAGCAGTTCTGGAAGTCCGAACTGATTGACTTTGTGATCCTGCAGCAGGATGCCTTCGACGCCGTAGACGCCTGCACCCCGATGGCCCGCCAGGAGTACATGCTCAGCCTCGTGCTCGAGGTCTGCGACCATCCGTTTGCATTCGACAACTACGAGGAGTGCGGCAAGAAATACAAGGAAATCATTAACATCCTGCGCCAGATGAACTACTCTGAGTTCCGCAGCGATGATTTCAACAAATATCACGAACAACTTTATAAAGCACTAGGCGATGGGAAGTAACGCATTTCAAAGAATCTACACGCGATTGGAGTCGATTACCAAGGCTACCGTATCGCTGAAAGCCCAGGGCGTATCCAACGATGAACTGGCCACCGTAGCGGGCCGGCTCGCCCAGGTGGTGAAGATCAAGGGTGAAACCGTTACCCTGCAGGTGTTTGCGGGCACGGAAGGCATTCCCACCAACGCAGAGGTCGTCTTCTTCGGCGAACCGCCCACACTGAGCGTGAGCGACGAGCTGGCCGGCCGCTTCTTCAACGCCTACGGCGATCCGATCGACGGCGGTCCCTCCGTGGAGGGCGAACGCCGCCAGATTGGCGGTCCTTCCGTCAACCCTTACAAGCGCCGCATGCCTTCACAGCTGATTCCCACGGGTATCGCCGGCATCGACCTGAACAATACGCTGGTTTCCGGCCAGAAGATTCCGTTCTTCGCCGACCCGGACCAGCCCTACAACCAGGTAATGGCGCAGGTGGCCCTGCGCGCCGATGTGGACAAGATTATCCTGGGCGGCATGGGCCTCTCGAACGACGACTACCTCTACTTCCGTCACGCATTCGAGAACGCCGGTGCGCTGGACAAGATTATCAGTTTCGTGAATACCACCGACCAGCCCCCGGTAGAGCGTCTGCTCATCCCGGACATGGCGCTGACGGCGGCCGAATACTTTGCAGTGGACAAGAATGAGAAGGTGCTGGTGCTGCTCACCGACATGACGCTCTACGCCGACGCCCTCTCGATTGTCTCCAACCGTATGGACCAGATTCCGTCCAAGGACTCGATGCCGGGTTCCCTCTACTCGGACCTCGCCAAGATCTACGAGAAGGCCGTGCAGCTGCCGGACGGCGGTTCTATCACCATCATCGCCGTCACCACGCTGAACGACGGCGACATCACCCACGCTATCCCTGACAACACCGGTTATATCACTGAGGGCCAGCTCTATCTGCGACTGGACACCGACACGGGCAAGGTCATTATCGACCCGTTCCGCTCCCTCTCGCGTCTGAAACAGCACGTCCAGGGCAAGAAGACCCGCGAAGACCATTCGCAGGTGATGAACGCCTCCGTACGTCTCTATGCCGACGCTCAGAACGCAAAGACCAAGCTGGAGAACGGTTTCGACCTCAGCGAATACGACCTCCGCTGCCTGGACTACGCCAAGGAGTACGCCACGCGGATCCTCAGCATCGATGTCAACATCAAGATTGACGAGATGCTCGACACGGCCTGGGAGCTCTTCGGCAAGTACTTCAGCCCGGCAGAGACCGGTATCAAGCAGGCAATGATCGACAAATACTGGAAAGGAACAAAATAGGCGCGTCATGCCCGACCTGATCGGGCATCCCTTCAACAATGGCTATAAAATTTCAATACAACAAAACCTCTCTGACCAACCTCGGCAAGCAGCTGAAGGTACGCCAGCGTGCCCTCCCTACCCTCAAGAACAAGGAGTCCGCGCTGCGCGTCAGCGTGCAGGCCGCCAAGGCGCAGTCAGAGTCGCTTTTGGCGCAATTGGAAAGCTCTCTCAAGGAATACGGCTATCTGGCCGGCCTGTGGAATGAATTCACGCCGGGGCTGATTGCCGTCAAGGATATCGACCTGGTCACCGTCAAGGTGGCCGGCGTCCGCACCCCGGAACTCCGCGAGGTCTTCTACGAGGTCAAGCCCTTTGACACCTTCGCCCGCCCGCTCTGGTACAGCGACGGCGTGGAGATTCTCAAGCGGCTGGCCCGCCTTGGCATCGAATCGGAGGTCTGTGCGGAAAAGAGCCGCATCCTGGACTACCAGCGCAAGAAGACCACCCAGAAGGTGAACCTGTACGAAAAGGTACAGATTCCCGGCTACCAGGAGGCTATCCGCAAGATCAAGCGCTTCATGGAAGATGAGGAGAACCTTTCCAAAGCCTCACAGAAGATTGTGAAGGCACGCCACCAGGCCGAAGAGGAGGCGGCGGAAGCATGATTGCCAAGATGACCAAATACAGCATCCTGCTGCCCGGCAGCGAAAAGGATGCCGTCCTCTCCGAAATCCGTGATCTCGGACTGCTGGACATCACCCGTTCCGCCAAACCCATCGATAAACACTCCGACGCCCTGCTGCAGGAGATTCGCGAAGTCCGCGGCGCAGCCGATGCGATTGCCCGCATAGACTATAGCTATGACGATGACGCAGAGGCGATTCTGAAAGAAGCCGAAGGCATTCCGGACTTCGAGGGCGACTACCGCCACGAAGCCGAGGAACGGCTGGCGCACCTGCGTACGCTGGAGAGCCGGCTCGCCGACCTGCTCAAGGAACGCAAACAGTTGGAGCCGTGGGGCCGCTTTGACGCGGATTCCATTGCCCGGCTTGCCGAGCGCGGCGTTGCTCTGCACTTCTATACAACTCCGGCCAAGCGTTTTTCAGACGACTGGGCCGCCCAGTGGCCGCTCGAAGTGATTTCGCGCGACGATGCGAACGTCTGGTTCGTGGTGGCCGGCGAGGCCGAGGGCATTCCCGCCACGGAGATTTCCGCGCCCGCCTATGACTATACGGTGGCCGACGGCAAGGCCGAAGCGCTGCGCGGCGAAATCCGCACGGCCAAGGCTTCGCTGCAGGCCCTGCACCGCTCCCTGCCCGCCGTGGAACAGCTGGCCGACAACAAGCTGAACGACCTGAACTTCTATCTGGCCTCCGTCTCCGGCGAGGAAGCGGCGGAAGGCGTGCTCTGCGTGCTGACCGCCTTCGCCCCCACGGACGATGACGAGCGGATCGGTGCAGCTCTGGACAAGATGGACCTCTATTACGTCCGCGAAGCCGCGCGCAAGGAAGACAATCCGCCCATCAAGCTCAAGAACAACTGGTTCGCCCGTCAGTTCGAAACGCTCACCGGAATGTATGGCATGCCCGTCTACGACGAATTCGACCCGACCCCGATCCTCGCCCCCTTCTTCATGCTCTTCTGGGCATTCTGTATGGGCGACGCGGGCTACGGCCTGGTCCTGATGGGTGTGGCGCTGCTGCTGGACAAAGTCAATATTCTGGGGCTGCGCAACCACAAGCGGCTGGTGATGTCGCTCGGCGTGGGCGCCACGGTGATCGGCTTCTTCCTGGGCACCTTCTTCGGCATTCCGCTCGCGGAAGCCTCCTGGGTGCCTGAGGGTTGCAAGAAACTGATGCTGGCCGGCAAACTCGAGCTGGGCGGCAGCAGCTACGACCTCTCGATGGTCGCCGCCATCGCGGTGGGTGTCTTCCATATTTGCCTGGCGATGGTGATCAAGGCCATCGGCCTCACCAAACGCTTCGGATTCAAGGCGGCCATCAGCACCTGGGGCTGGGTGACGTTGATCGTGGGCGGCCTGATCACGGCCGGCCTCGCGCTGACCTCCGTCATCAATGCATCCGTCACCAAGATCGTGGTAATCGTGATCGGCGTGGTTTCCGCGCTGGGCATCTTCATCCTGAACAAGCCCGGCCGCAACCCGCTCATCAACATCGGCGCCGGACTCTGGGACACCTACGGCATGGCCACCGGCATCCTGGGAGACGTATTGAGCTACATCCGACTCTATGCCCTGGGCCTGGCCGGCGGCATGCTCGGCAACGCCTTCAACAACCTGGGCGGCATGTTGCTCGGCGACAACCCCACCTGGCAGTGGGCCGCGTTCGTGCTGATCGTGGTCTTCGGCCACACGCTGAACTTCGCCATGAGCTGCCTGGGCGCCTTCGTCCACCCGTTGCGTCTGACCTTCGTGGAATACTTCAAGAACAGCGGCTACGAAGGCAAGGGCACCGAGTTCCGCCCCTTCAAACAAGAAACAGTCAAAACACAGTAATAATAATCAAACAATTCAAAATCATACCACTATGTTATCAGTTATTCTCGGCTATGTTGGCCTCGGCCTGATGCTCTGCCTCGCAGGAATCGGCTCATCCATCGGTACCACCCTGGCAGGTAACGCTGCAGAGGGCGCCCTCAAGAAAAACCCGGAGAAATCCTCCAGCTACATGATCCTTTCCGCCATGCCGGCAACGCAGGGCCTCTACGGCTTCGTGGCCTTCCTGATGTGGCCCAAGGGTCTGGAAGCCATGCAGGAAGCAGGTTTCCTCTATTTTGCAGTGGGTCTCGCAGTCGGTGCGGTCTGCCTCTTCTCGGCTATCCGTCAGGGACAGGTTTGCGCAAACGGTATCATTGGCATAAGCCAGGGGCACGACGTACAGACCAATACCATGATCTACGCCGCACTCCCTGAATTCTATGCAATTCTTGCGCTGGTGGCTGCGCTGATGATCTAGAACCACTTATCGTCGTCACTGACGGCGATGAGCGTCTCACCGGCCCTGAAAGCCCGGTCGATTTCGATCTCCCCGTTGGAGACGGAGCACCGGCAGCTTTCGGGGCCGGTGATTTCACGGGCCTTGACCTTGCCCAACTTGCGGGCGGTCTGGATGCCGTTAATGTTGGAGACTTCGTAGACGAAGAAGACATCACCCCTCTCCACGTCGATCTCGCTGCCACAGCTCAGGAAAAGATCCTGCAGCTTGCCTTTGCGGTTGTATTCGCCCATCTCGATGACGGAAGCCTTGATGCGGAAGCGGTCGGTCACGAACTGGCGTGCACGCATGCCGATGTTCGAAACGGCTTTTTCCTCAGCGATCACAGGATCCGGCGCACCGGTATAACTGTATTTCCAACGGATCGGGCCCTCTACCATATTGGTCTCCGTGTCATAGAGCCAGACGTCGAGCTCCACGTCACCCGTAAAATCGGTACGAATGACCGGATTGCCCTCCTTATCCTTGCTCTTGTGCTCCACGGGGCGGCTGCCAAAGCGGCAGATGTGCGCCGTCAGGTAGTAACGCGCCATCTGGAAGTCCTTCATCAGGTTCTGCGCACGGTTCAGGTCAAAGGGACTGCCGTTGTTCGGGCGTGCCTTGGGGAACGACGGATAGACGATATCGGGACGGCCGTAACCGCTGGTCTCCACGTCAACGGCAACCACGCGGCGGCGTGCAAGGCCGTCGATCACGCACTGGCGGGCATATTGGAAAAGACCGAGGGTAATGTTCGGTACAGACGTAAAGTTATCGATCACAACGACTTCCCGTTCCGGGACGATCGGCGTCTCCTGTGCTGCCAGGCTCAATCCGGCAGTCATCAGCGCCACAAAAAGCAGTATTCTTTTCATATTCGTTCGATTTGAGTGCTCAAATGTACGATAAATATTTGCTGTATCAAAGAATTTTGTTACCTTTGCCGCCCGATAAAAAAGACAACCAACTAATTATCCTATATCATGAAAAAATGAATCCATCCCGAAACCTACCGTCTTGTAGCTTTCAAGGATATGTCCAACGAGCACGTCTTCATCACCCGTTCCTGCGTGAATACGAAGGAAACCATCGAGGTTGACGGCGTCGAGTTCCCGGTCGTCAAGGTCGAGATCTCCAACACTTCCCACCCGTTCTACACCGGTAAGATGAAGCTCGTCGACACCGCAGGTCGCGTTGACAAATTCTACAGCCGCTACGGTCAGAAGAAGAAATAAATTAAAGGTTTCAAATAGGAAGATGGCGGGAAGCGATTCCCGTCATTTTTTTTGTATATTTGTCAGTTGAACAACTTTTGACAATTAAACGTTTAGCAATATGTCACTTATCGCATCCATTTCCGGCATCAGGGGCACGATTGGCGGCCCCGTGGGAGAAGGTCTCACGCCGATCGATATCGTCCGATTTACCGCAGCCTACGCGCAGCAGCGCAAAGCCAAGTTCCCCGACAAACGGCTGAAGATTGTCGTGGGGCGCGACGCCCGCATCTCCGGCGAGATGGTCGCCCGCCTGGTCACCAGCACGCTGATGGCCTGCGGCATCGATGTGGTGGACGCCGGCTTGGCCTCCACCCCTACCACCGAGATGGCCGTCATCTTTGAAGAGGCCGACGGCGGCATCATCCTCACCGCCTCGCACAACCCCAAGGAGTGGAACGCCCTGAAACTGCTGGACGAAAAGGGTGAATTCCTCAGCGACGAAGACGGCCGCGAAGTGGTCCGCCTGGCTGGTGAAGGCAATTTCTCCTTCGCAGAAGTGCTGGAGCTGGGCAGCCTGACGCACAAGGATTTCACCGAGGCACACGTCAAGGCGGTGCTCGACTATCCGCTCGTAGACGTGCCGGCCATCCGCAACGCGGGATTCAAGGTGGTGCTGGACGCCATCAACTCGGTGGGCGCCATTGCCATGCCCGCCCTCTTCCGCGCGCTGGGCGTGGAGTGCATCGTGATCAACGGCGAGGCCAACGGCCAGTTCGCCCACAACCCTGAGCCGCTGCCCGCAAACCTGACGGACCTGGCCCTCAAGGTCATCCAGACCGGCGCCCAGCTGGGTGTCAGCGTAGATCCGGACGTGGACCGGCTCGCCTTCATCTGCGAGAACGGCGCTCCGTTCGGGGAAGAATACACGCTGGTGGCTGTCTCGGACTATGTGCTGGAACACAAAAAAGGCGACACCGTCTCCAACCTCTCCTCTTCGCGCGCGTTAAAAGACGTGACCGAGGCGCACGGCGGCGTCTACCGTTTCTCCAAGGTAGGCGAAAAGAATGTTTCCACGCTGATGCAGGAGAGCGGCGCCGTGATCGGCGGCGAGGGTAACGGCGGCGTGATCGTACCGGACTTCCACTATGGCCGCGACGCGCTCATCGGCACCGCGCTCTTCCTGAGCCTGATGGCCCACAAGCAGTTGAGCGCCACCGCCCTGCGTGCCACCTACCCGGACTATTACATCTCCAAGAACAAGATCCAGATTGCCGATCCGTCCGTGATCGACGGCCTGCTGGCCGCCGTCCAGGCGCACTACGCCAACGAACAGATCAATACCTCGGACGGCCTGCGCGTAGATTTTGAAGCGGACAAGAAGTGGTTCGTGCTGCGCAAATCCAACACCGAACCCATCATCCGCATCTACGCCGAGGCGCGCGACGAACATAGCGCAGACGCCCTGGCGCAGGAGGTGATCGATATCATCCAGGCAAAACTCGGCTAGATGTTCTCGTTCCGCACCACCCCGCTTCTGGAACAGAGCGACCGCACGCTGAGCGGCGGCTCTCTGGCACTGTTGTGCAACCAGGTGGCCTGGCATCCCGATACCGGAGAGTATCTCTTTGAAACCCTGGAGCGCAAGGGCAACCTCGTGAAGGTCTTCATGCCCGAGCACTCCTTCTACGGCCCGGTCAGCGATAACCTGGAGGCCGTGGAGGTGGGCAGCGAGATCCCCTGGGAAGAACTCGAGGGAATTGACGCCCTCATCATCGAGCTGCAGGACGTTGGCTCGCGCTACAGCACCTTCACCCAGCTGCTCTGGAACCTGATCCGAATGCTGAAGGAGAAAGATGCGCAAATCGCTGTCTACCTGCTGGATCGGATCAATCCTTCCGGCCGCCAGATAGAGGGAACGATGGGCTCGATCGGGCTGCCGCAACGCCACGGCCTGACCTTCGGCGAACTGGCCTACCTCTTTTATGAAGAGGCCAACGCCAAATTCCCGATGCACATCATTTCCGCACAGGCGGAGGCGGTCAACAAGGAGCTGATGCCCTGGACCATCCCGCCCTTCACCGACTTCGCGGGGCTTTTCACCTCGCACTTCTACAGCGGTCAGTGCCTCTGGATGGGCACCAACGTCAGCTACGGCCACGGCACCACGCGCCCCTTTGAGCAGTTCGGCGCCCCCTTCATGGAGCCGCTCTACGACTACAACGAGCGCCACGGTTTCCACGGCTGGAACGACCCGGCAAACCCCATCGCCAACCCGGACATCCGCATCCGCTGGACCCGCTTCGTGCCGGCCTACGGCATCCACGCAGGCCGCGCCTGCTTCGGCTTCCAGCTGATGTTCATCCCTGGCGTTAGCTACCACGCGCTGAATCACGCGCTGCGCCTCATCCGTTTCGTGCGCGAGGAGTGCCCGGAGTTCGAATTCAACGGCATGGAGCGGCTGCTGGACGACGAGGCACTGATGTGCTATCTGGAGGGCAAGGTGGACTGGGACGTCACCAGCGAATACATCAAGGTGGAGGAGCAGAAATGGCTCCGTAAATCCAAGAAATATGCGCTCTACGATGACCAGCCGTGGAGAGTTAAATAACCTGTTGATAAATCGTTTCCGGTATTTGTTCCGCAGGGGAGAAATATTCGTATTTTTGCAAAGAAAGGGAGGCTCGAAATGCCAAAGATGTTCATCATAGCCGGTTGTAACGGCTCGGGAAAAACCACGGCATCCTACACCCTGCTGCCGGAGTTGCTGGACTGCAAGGAGTTCATCAATTCCGACGAGATTGCAAAGGGCCTCTCCCCATTCAATCCCGCCCTGGCGGCCATCAAAGCCAGCAAACTGATGGCGGAGCGAATGGACGAGTTGCTTGACAAACGTGAAGATTTCGGAATCGAAACCACCCTCTCCACCAAATCCCTCGCCCGGATTGTGGTAGATGCCCAGCGCCGCGGATATACGGTATCGCTGGTCTTCCTATGGTTGAGTCTTCCGGAACTTGCCATTGAACGGGTCCGGCTCCGTGTTGCCTCCGGCGGTCACGACATCCCCGAAGCCACCATCCGGCGCCGCTATGCCTCGGGCATCGACAACCTGTTCAAACTCTATATGCCGATCTGTGACTACTGGGTCATCATCGACAACTCCGGCCAGGCGGGCCGTATCGTCGCGGAAGGCGGCGTAAACATTACGACTAAAATTCATTCGAAACCTATTTATAACTCGATATTGGACTATGAGCGAACAAGAGACTAGAGAACTGCGAGACGAAATTATCAAGGGAATGGACCGTTCTTTCGAGAAGCTCGTTGCGGAAAAGAAGAAATCCAATTCCGAGCTGGCCTTTGCGGAGGCCAACCAGGTTGTAACCGTTAAAGCAGTGGAGCTCTAAGGCTTTGGAAAAGTATTTTACCCTCTTCCAGGTCACTGAAGAGGCGATTTCCGGACTGCTCAGGTCGGCACTCTCCCGCGGTGGAGACTATGCCGACATCTTTTTTGAATCCACTACCTCCGATGAACTGACGCTGCGCGACGGCCAGGTGAATGCCGTGGAGAGCACCGCCGATTATGGCGTGGGCATCCGCGTGCTGAAAGACGGCCACACGGGCTATGCCTATGCAGAGAGCACGCTGCCCGCGGAGATGGAACTTGCCGCCCGTACCGCAGCCGGCATTGCCGATACGCCGGGCACCTGCCTTTCCCCCGCCCCGCTCCACCGCCTCTCCTCGCCCAACCGCTACCCGATCCTTGGGGATTGGAGCGACTTTGACGTGCTGCGCCGCAAGGCCTTCCTGCAGCACTTTGGCGAGCGGCTTTCAGCCCTGAGCGGCGATATCACCAAGGTGATCGCCAACCTGGCCTACGACCATTCCGATATCCTTTTCGCCAATTCGCTGGGCGACCTTTACTGCGACGAACGC
>JBGUJZ010000015.1:0-3310 GCA_045114175.1 Bacteroidales bacterium
CAAGTAGGTTTTGTATTTCAGTGTCCTACTTGGAGGTATGATCAGTGCTCTCAGGTTACTGGCAACATTAGACCACGACATCGATCCTGACAGGCGGCACATCCTCTATCCGGCGCCCATCCATATCGGCAGGAAAGTCTGGATCGGTGCAGGGGTTATTATCACAAAAGGTGTGACGATCGGGGACAATTCTATCGTCGCGGCTGGCGCAGTAGTGACGCATGACATTCCCTCCAATGTGATCGCAGCAGGTGTGCCGGCAAGGATTCTCAGAGAGATCTGATAGAGGAATCAGGGAATGGTATTTGATATTGGAAACAAGTGCCTGCTGTCACCGTGAACAGGAACCAGAATACGGTTGCACAGTCCTCTTGACATACCCTGCCTGCAGGTATAAAATACGGCTGATTGTTAAATAATTATCTATCAGGAGGTGCATTTATTATGATGGGAAGGCTTCGTGCAATGCGTGAACCTTTGAAATATGTTCAGGGAAGGGACGCTCTCTATAAGTTCCATGAAGAGATGGGATATATGGGTAAGAGATGGCTCTTCGTATGCTCCAACAGCGGATTCAAGGCGTGCCATGACAAGATTGAATCCAGCTTCGGCGAACTGGATGATTACAGACGCTATGAGATATTTGGCGGTTTCTCCAGTAACGGCGAGATCGAGAAGATGATGCAGATTGTCAAGGAAGACAACATTGAGGTTGTTGTTGCTGTAGGCGGCGGAAGCGCTGTTGATACGGCCAAGGCAACGGCATATTATACCGGCAAGCACATCGTGATCGTTCCGACCGTTGCGGCTACGGACGCACCGTGTACAGGTCTTTCCGTGATCTACAACGATGATCACAGTTTTGACCGGTATCTGTTTTACCCGACGAATCCGGATGCGGTAATCGTTGACTGCACCGTAATCGCGAATGCTCCGGTCCGTTTCCTGGTGTCCGGAATGGGCGACGCTCTTGGTACCTACTTTGAGGGACGCGCGTCCATCCGTACCGAGTCAGCAAGTCTGGAAGGAACGGGCATCACCCGAGCTGGCCAGGCACTGGCGAAGCTTTGCTACGAGACACTGCGGGAATACGGAAAGATGGCAATCGAAGCCTGCAAGTTGCATGTGGTCACTCCTGCCCTGGAGAACATCATCGAAGCTAATGTGTATCTTTCCGGCGTCGGCGCTGATAACGTGAACTGCGCAGCGGCTCATTCGTTCTATAACGGTGTTACCGCTGTCGGATGCAAGCATGCGGATCATGGTGACTGTGTGGCATTTGGTACACTGGTTCAGCTCATCCTGGAAGGCGTTCCGAAGGAAGAGTTTGAGGAAGTGCAGAATTTCTGCCTGGAAGTCGGCCTTCCCGTGACGTTGGAGCAGATCGGCATCACGAGCGAGGAGCAGGTGAAGATCATTGCTGAGAACGCCTGCGTCCCCGGTGAAACGATCCACAACCTAGCAGGTGATGTGCAACCCTGTGAGATGTATGATGCCATTCTGCATGCGGATGCCCTTGGCAAAGCGGTTCTTGCAGAATAAGCGCCGGGCATTTGGACAACAATAAGAAGGATGTTGGGGTGACAGATCCTTTTGCCTCAACGAGGAATGGGTTGCCGCACTGCGGCAACCCATCTTTGCATATTATTAAGGACAACATAGGTATTCATCATGGGCAAAAAGAGAAGCATTAACTTGATCATCGGGCCGCTGCTGTTTGTACTGTTCAGCGTACTTCTTCCATCTTCCGTCTTTTCCACCTTCGCTGCCAGGTCCGCGATCGGTACGGTTGCGTGGATGGCGTACTGGTGGGTGACCGGACCGATCGACTACGCGGTCACCGCCTTTCTCCCGATCGCGCTGAACGCGCTGTTCCAGATGACGGACAAGTCGTCTGTGATCGCGAACTACGCCTCGGAGACGATCCTTCTGCTGCTGGGAGCGTCCATTCCTGCAGGAGCTGCTGGATGATCTGGCGCTTTCCTTCTGTCATAACGACTTTGTGGATGGGTTTCTTTTCTCTTTTTGCCATAGAAACCTGCTAACAAAAGTCAAGAGCTTTTCAGCAGGGTTTTATATTTCTCATGATTCGATTTTTGTGTACAACAATAAGGCCGGAATAATAACCCAGCCTGGCAGGACCTGCTCTGATCATTCGCTATTGATAGACTGCCATTACTCTTGCGTAATAGATTCTCAAGAACTTATTTAATCCAGCAATCTTTGCGTGCTTTTTGTCTTTACCTTCTCGTTCCTTTTTCAGGATATAGTTATAAACAGCATCGTCTTTTGGCGCCTTATGACTCTTAAGCACCCTCATGACTTCATATCCGACCTTCCGAAGAGTAGATGAACCTCGTTTTGTTATCTTGCGCCTGGAGCCAACAAACTGGCCGGATTCATACGGTGGAGGATCTATTCCGGCCCACGCGATAAGCGCCTTTGCACTATGAAGGCGCCGAACATCACCGATCTCAGCAATTAACTTTGGAGCAAGGACATCTCCGACGCCTCCCATTGCCCGTACTGTTGAATATTCGGGTAGTGCGACAGCCCCGTCCCTCTAATGTTATTTCCTCACGATCAAAATACCATCTTTTTCCAGCACTCCGCTTCCATCTTCACCCTTATTCCACTTGCGGGAATAAACAACCTCCGAGAACTCAGAGCACTCTATTGTTACATCCTCTTCCTCACAGTTGAGGTAAACCCCGATTGTCTCATTCTCCCCAATCTTGAGATAAGAAATCACCCTGTCCCCGGGTACGTCGTTGGGAAAATGGAAATTCCTGCTCTTGCAGGACTGCAGCCTGTGCCTCATTGCGATGAGGTTCTTCATCTCAGTGAGTTCATCAGCTCTTTTACCTGCATCAATCTCATCCCATGGCATGCATCTGCGGCAGTCCGGGTCAAAGGACCCGTCCATGGCAACTTCGGTTCCGTAATAGATGCAGGGGCTTCCCGGCATTGTAAAAAGAACTGCCAGCTGCTGGTAAAAAACATCTATGTTGTGCTGTGCCTTGTCCAGAAGCCTGTTGGTGTCGTGAGAATCCAGGAGGTTAAAGAGCACGTCGTTAACCTGTGAGTAGTACATGGTGAAGCACCTGTTTATATCGTATTCAAAGGTCTCTCTGCCGCGGTTTTTGTAGACCCAGAAATCCGCTATGGCAGTTGTCAGGGGATAGTTCATGACAGAGTCATACTCATCTCCCTGAAGCCACGAAATGGAGTCGTGCCAGATCTCGCCCAGAAGATAGAAATCATCCTTCATATGGCTTGTCATGTATCTGATGGCCTTGAGGAATGAGTG
>JBGUJZ010000016.1:0-8231 GCA_045114175.1 Bacteroidales bacterium
CTTTGGTGGTGGTTTTGCCGTTGGTGCCGGTGATGCCGATCACGGGGATATTGAACTGACGACGATGGTAAGCCGCCAGTTGCTGGAGCGTTTCCAGCACATTTTCAACCAGATAGCATTCGCCCTTTCCGGCCTTGACGCCCTGCAGCGAGGCGCGGTCCACCACTGCGATGCGGGCGCCCTTCTCGAGGGCCTGCACCGCGAAGTCGTTGCCGTCAAAGGTCTCGCCCTTGAGGGCGAAGAACATGGAACCATCCGTGATGGCGCGGCTGTCCGTGGTGACGCCGCTGCATTTCTTGAAAAGCTTATAAAGGTTTTCCATGGAAGAATCGTTATCGTCCGGTTGAACCGAATCCGCCGGTTCCGCGCTCCGTCTCGTCGAGGGCCTCCACCTCTTCCCATTCCACTTTTTCGTAGCGGGCAATCACCATCTGCGCAATCCGCTCGCCGGGATTGATGACGAACGGGGTGTTGGAGAGGTTGACCAGCAGCACGCAGATTTCGCCCCGGTAATCCGCATCCACCGTGCCGGGGGCGTTGGTTACCGTGATGCCGTGCTTGGCAGCCAGTCCGCTGCGCGGCCGGATCTGCGCCTCATACCCTTCGGGCAGCGCAATATAGAGTCCGGTGGGCACCATGGTGCGCTCCAGGGGGCCGAGGGTGACGGGTTCAGTAAGGTTGGCTTTGAGATCCATCCCCGCAGAAAGCGGCGTTGCATAGGCCGGGCAGGGATAGGGGGAACGGTTGACGATACGAGCTTTCATACGTGCAAATTTACATTATTTTGCTAAATTTGTCGGGTTAATTGCTACCTATGATTAAAGAACAGCTTGCATCCCTCGACAGCGTCAATCTCAATTTAGGCGGAGGGACCGGACTCGCACTCAGTATCGTGCTCGCCCTCATCATGTTCGGCATCGCGCTGGGCATTACGGGCAAAACCCTTAAAAACGTATTCCTGCATCCCAAGTCCATCCTGACAGGCATCTGCCTGCAGTGGATCGGGCTGCCGCTCATCACTTTCCTGCTGACCCTTCTGCTCGGCCACTGGATCACCCCGATGGTGGCCCTGGGCATGATTCTCGTGGCCAGCTGCCCCGGTGGCAATATCTCCAACTTCATGAGCTCCTGGGCCAAGGGCAACATCGAGCTCTCGGTCAGCATGACCGCTGTTGCCACCCTCTTCGCTCCGCTCATCACTCCGCTCAACTTCTGGATGTGGGGCAACCTCTACCTGAAGGTGGCGAACCTGGCCGGCACCCTCACCATCCCGCACCTCGTGATCCCCTTCTGGAGCATGTTCTGGCAGGTCTTCACCATCCTGGGCGTGCCCATCGTGCTGGGTATGCTCTGCGCGCGCTACCTGCCCAAGGTGGCAAAAGCCATCCAGAAACCCTTCTCCATCTTCTCCATCGTGGTCTTTATTGCCATGGTGCTGATCATGTTCATCCCCAACTGGCAGCTCTTCGTGAAATATATCCTCTTCATCTTCATCCTCGTGCTGCTGCACAACGCGCTGGCCTTCAGCACCGGATGGTTCGGTGCCCGCGCCATGAAGCTTCCGCCGCGCGACCGGCGCTCCATCACCATCGAGGTGGGCATCCAGAACTCCGGCCTGGGCCTGACGCTGCTGCTCAACCCGGTGATTTTTGATCCCGCGCTGTGGAACAATCCGGAGACGGGAATCCTTTATGGCGGTATGCTTTTTGTAACCGCATGGTGGGGCATCTGGCACATCATTTCCGGCCTGACGCTCGCCTCCATTTTCCGCAGCAAGAAGTTGCCTGAGACTGAATAAAACGTTAATATATACCGCATTATGAAAAAGTTCTTCTTTTTTGCACTTTGCGCCACCACGCTGCTGCTGACTGCCTGCGGCGGCGGTAAGAAACAGGGCGGCACGAGCACGAGCGAACCGACCCCTGCCCAGGAACCCGAAAAGACCGAGGTCACCAAGCCCGACACCGGCAAGGAAACCGTTGAACCAAAACCTGATCTCACCATGCAATACGAACCCAAATTCAAGATTGAAACCAGCGAGGGCGATATCGTCATTAAACTCTACGAGGAGACCCCGCTTCACAAGGATAACTTCATCAAACTGGCCCAGAAGCACTTCTATGACGGCATCCTCTTCCACCGCATCATCAACGGCTTCATGATCCAGACGGGCGACCCGCTCACCAAAGACAGCACCAAGGTCAACGCCTGGGGAACCGGCGGGCCTGGCTACACCATCCCGGCTGAAATCGTCAAGGGTCTTACGCACAAGAAGGGCGCGCTGGCTGCTGCCCGTCGCGGCGATATGGTGAACCCGGCCAAGGAATCTTCGGGTTCGCAATTCTATATTGTGCAGGATGAAAATGGCTGCCGCCATCTCGATGGCGAATACACCATCTTTGGTGAAGTGGTTAATGGCCTGAATATCATCGACAAAATCGCTGCTAAGCGCACCGACGGACGCGATCGTCCCAGCGAACCGATCAAAATTATTTCGGTTACGCCGGTCGAGTAAAAAAAAAGTTTGGCACGCCCTTTGCTTTTACCTAAGACAAAGACGAAAGTTTTTTCATAGGTTAAGTTTAGGTTAAAAAAAAGAGATGGCGCCCGGCAACGGACGCCGTTTCTTTTTTGTTTTTCCGGAAAATGTGTATCTTTGCAGACCTTTTCTCGAGAAGATAAGGAAGTTAACGTATTTAGTAACTTTAAATTACATTTGAAATGGCTGTTAAAATCCGCCTCTCCCGCCACGGCAAGAAGAACTTCGCATTCTTCCACATTGTGGTCACCGACGTGCGCTCGCCGCGCGACGGCCGCCTGATCGAACAGATCGGCCTCTACAATCCCAACACCAACCCTGCTACCATCGTCCTCGACGGCGAAAGAGCTCTTTATTGGCTCAACAACGGTGCACAGGCTACTACCACTGCCCGTCGCATCCTCTCCTACGAAGGCGTGCTGCTGAAGAAGCACCTCCAGGGCGGCGTTGCAAAGGGTGCCCTCACCCAGGAAGAAGCTGACAAGAAGTGGAATGCCTGGAAGGCTGAGAAAGACGCGAAAGTGTCTTCCAAGAAACAAACCGTTTCGAATGCAAGTGCAGAGGCCCACAAGGCAGCTGTAAGCGCTGAGGCTAAGGTCAACGAGGCCCGCGCTGAAGCGATCGCCCAGAAGAAGGCCGAGGCTGAAGCCGCTGCCCGCGCTGCCGCTGAAGAAGCTGCTGCAAAGGCTGCTGAAGAGGCTGCTGCCGCTGCTGAAGCAGAGGCTGAAGCTGCACCTGCAGAAGAAGCACAACCCGAGGCATAACGTGCCCAAGGTTCTGAAATCCTACGGCACGCAGGGCGCAGTGGTGACGAACCTCTGCCCCGGTAACGATTGGGATTTCGACGCACAGGAACCGGTATTCATCGCATTCGATGAACTGCCGGTTCCTTTTTTCATTGAATCCATTCAGCCCAAGGGCGGCCGGACCATCATCAAATTCGAAGATATCGATACGCTGGAGGCCGCCGAGAATCTGGTGGGCCGCGAAATCTCCTTCTCGATGGAGGAAGATGCGGAAGAAGAGGAACCGGATCTGACCGGCCGCCTCATCCGCAACGCCGCAGACGGTTCCGAGGTCGGCCGCGTCTGCGAGTGGTACGATTTTGCAGGCAATCTCTGCGTGGAAATCGAGCGCGAAGGGCGCCGCATCCTGCTGCCCCTCCACGAAGACCTCATAAAAAAGGTGAGCGCAGAGGCTATCTGGCTCACCATTCCTGACGGACTGCTCTAACCCTTAGGCCTGCTATTCGAAGCGGGCGATGATTTCGCGGGTTTTGGCGATCTTTTCTTCCAGCAATTCCTTGTTTGTTGCCTCGCAGAGGAAGCGGAGGTAGGGCTCGGTGTTGGAAGGACGGATGTTGAACCACCACTGCGGGAACTCCACGCGGTAGCCGTCGAAGTCCATCCAGGCCGTGGGCTGTTCCTGGCTGCAGAACCAGTCGCGCACCGCATCCATCGCCTCAGCCTTACGCTCCAGTTTGAAGTTGATTTCGCCCGAATTCTCGTAGTGCGATATCTCCGCAATCACTTCGGAGAGCTTGCGGCCCTGCCGCTTGAGGTCGGAAACGATATTCAGCACCAGGATGGAAGCCAGCAGGCCGCTGTCGCTGTAGAAGAAATCCTTGAAATAGTAGTGGCCGGCCAGCTCGCCGCCGAAGATGCCGTCGATTTCGCGCAGGCGGGGTACCGCAAAGGCGCGTCCCACCTTCCAGGTGCAGACTTCACCGCCCATCGGGGTGAGGTATTCGGCCACCGACTTGGAGGAGCGGATGTCCTGCAGCACTTTGCCGCGGAGGCCGCGTTCCTTGAGGAAGTAGTTGCCCAGCAGGGCGATCATCAAATCGGGCGAGATAAAGTCGCCCTTCTCGTCCACGAACATCACGCGGTCAGCGTCGCCGTCGTAGATCACGCCCACGTCGCACTTCTGCGCGCGGACCGCTTCGCTGATGGCCACGCGGTTCTCCGCCAGCAGCGGATTGGGCTCGTGGCCCGGGAAGGTGCCGTCCGGCGTATCGAACAGGTAGTAAGGCGCTTCGCCGAAGAGCTGGTGCACGAACTTGGAGGCCATGCCGTTGGAGCAGTCGATGGCTGCTTTCAGGTTGGAAATGTCGCGCAGATAGCCGCGCTGGAATTCCAGGTACTCCTCGGAAATGTCAAAGGGATGAACCTTGCCGGGGCGGGCCGCCTTGGGGGTGGGTTTTCCCTCCTCCATCCAGCGCTTGATCACGCCCAGGCCGGCGTCGAGGCCCACGGGCAGCGCATTCTCGCGCGAGACCTTCATACCGTTGTACTCCTTGGGGTTGTGCGAAGCGGTGATCTGCACGGAGGCCTTGAAGCCGTGGCGCGCGGTGGCATAATAGACCAGCGGGGTGGTACTCAGGCCCAGGTCGTAGACGTCCGCACCGGCATCGGTGATACCGGCCACGAGTCCTTCGTAGATCTCGGGCGAAGAGGTCCGCATGTCGCGGCCCACCAGCACTTTGTCTGCCTCCAGCAGTTCCGGAATGAAGTATCCCGCCTTGTAGGCGAACTCTTTGTTGATCTCGTCCGGGTAGATGCCCCGGATATCGTATGCGTGAAATGCTCCCATATTATTTTTCCAGTTTGACCCGGTAGGATGTCCGGGCGATTCCTTTGGCGATGTTGTTCAGTTTGCCGGCCAGCATCTTCTTGCGGATGGGGCGGGCGCGGTCGGTGAAGACGATGCCGTCCAGGTGGTCCAGTTCGTGCTGGAGCATCCGGGCCGCAAATTCGTCGAACTCCTCTTCCTTCTCCACCAGGTCGGCGTCATAGTAGCGGACCTTGATGCGCTTGGGACGGACGATGTCGGCATCCAGCCCCGGCAGGCTCAGGCAGCCCTCGTTGTACTCGGAGGTCTCCTCGCTTTCGAAGGTCACCTTGGGGTTGACCATCTCGCGGTGGAATCCGGCAAGGGCGGGATAGCGGTCCCGGAGTTCATTGCCGTCCACCACCAGGATGCGTTCGGAGATGCCGATCTGGGGCGCGGCCAGGCCGCATCCGTCGGCGTTGTGCATGGTCTCGACCATATCGTCGAGCAGCTTTTTCAGTCCCTCTTTCCGCGAGAGGTCGGCCTCGGTGGCCTTCTCCCGCAGCACGTGCGAACCATAGAGATAAATCGGGTAGATCATGGTTGGGAAGTTCTGTCCATATAGGTTTGGAGGATGAGGGCGGCGCTGACCTTGTCCACGGCACTTTTGTCGCGCCGGTCCATTTTGCGGACCCCGCCGTCTATCATGGCGCGGTGGGCCAGCACGGAGGTGAAGCGCTCATCCTCGAGCGATACGGGAACCGAAGGAAACTTTTTGCGGAGCAAATTCAGGAAGGCGTCCACGTCTTTTGCAGCCTCGGAAGGCCGGCCGTCCAGGTTCACCGGGTATCCCACGACGAAGCGTTCGATTGGCTCCGCCGCGGCATATTTTTGGAGATATTCTATTATCTTTGCACTTGGAACCGTCTCGAGCGCAGACGCGAAAATCCGCAGCGGATCACTGACCGCCACGCCGACCCGTTTTCGCCCGTAATCGATTCCCACGATTCTGTCCATATCGTTGCAAAGTTAGGATTTTATATGGCAAAACGAACAAAAAGAATCAACGAAAACTCCGCGCCGCGCCGCCTGCGCGTTACGGTGGGCGACGACGCCACGCATGAGGAGCTTTTCCACTTCAAAACCACGAAGGGCAACTTCCGCCTGGTCGTGGCCGCCATCGTGCTTGCCATCATTGTCGGAACCTACTGCCTGACCGCCTATACGCCTATACGCCGCACCATTCCGGGCTATCCTTCCAACGAAACCCGCCGCAACGCCATGGAGAATCTCATCAAGATTGACTCGTTGGAGAACCTGATCGGCATGTGGTCGTACCAGATGACCAATATCCAGCGCATCGTGAGCGGCAAGGCCCCGATTCCGATCGATTCGCTGGCCGTCTCGCAGGAAGCCTCTTCCGACGAAGGCATCCGCGGCCTCTACGCAGAGAACGATTCGCTGCTGCGCGAGGAGGTGCGTCGCCAGGAGCAGTTCAACATCTCCTTCTCCGACAACAGCGCCATCTCCCAGATCGAAGGGCTGCACTTCTTTACGCCGGTCAAGGGCATCATCACCGAACCATACGACAAGGCCGGCGGCCATCCCTACGTAGATATCGCCGCCGAGACCGGTACGATGGTCTATGCCGTGTTGAGCGGCACCGTCATCTCGGCCCTTTGGAACGACGAAGTCGGATATGTGCTTGAAATTCAGCACGACAACGATATCATCTCTATCTACAAGCACAACGACCGTCTGCTGAAGAAGGTCGGCGACGAGGTGAAGGCCGGCACACCGGTGGCCCAGGTGGGCAACACGGGTACCCTCAGCACCGGAAGCCACCTCCACTTTGAACTCTGGCACAAGGGTACGCCCATCGATCCGACCCTCTACATCAAATTCTGAGTTATGTCCGAATCCCATCCCCGGCGCCATGTCGCCATTCTCGGGTCGACCGGAAGTATCGGCACACAGGCACTCGACGTGATTGCGCAGCATCCCGACCTCTTTGAGGTGGAACTGCTTACGGCCAATAACAACGCGGATCTGCTGATTGAGCAGGCGCTCCGTTTCCAGCCCAACCAGGTGGTCATCTGCAACCCGGATCTCTACGACCGCGTGGCGGAAGCCCTGCAGCCCAAGATGATCAAGGTTTTTGCCGGCATCGAATCGGTCTGCGACCTCGTGGGCAGTCCGGATATCGATATCGTGCTCACGGCCATGGTGGGATTCAGCGGCTTGCGGCCAACAATCGCCGCGCTGGAGGCGGGCAAAGCCATTGCGCTGGCCAACAAGGAGACGCTGGTGGCGGCCGGCTCGCTGGTCATGCCACTCGCCCGCAAGCACCAGGCCCCGGTCATTCCGGTAGATTCCGAACATTCGGCCATCTTCCAGTGCCTGCAGGGCGAACGGGTGAAACCCGCCAAGATTATCCTCACCGGGTCGGGCGGTCCCTTCCGCACAATGCCCGCCGCCGAAATGGCCGGCATCACGCGAGAAGCGGCCCTCAACCACCCGCGCTGGAAAATGGGGGCCAAAGTGACGATCGATTCGGCCACCCTGATGAACAAGGGGCTTGAATTTATCGAGGCGCGCTGGCTCTTTGACATGGCTCCGGAAGATATTGAGGTGGTGATCCATCCGCAATCCATCATCCATTCCATGGTGCGCTTCAGCGACGGCTGCGTGATGGCCCAGCTGAGCAACCCCGATATGCGGCTGCCCATCCAGTACGCCCTCTCCTACCCGTACCGCATTCCCCTAGCCATGGAGCCGCTGGATTTGATCCGCACCGGCAACCTAAGTTTTGAGGAGCCGGATCTGGAGCGCTTCCCCTGCCTGGCCATCGCACAGGCTGCCCTCATGCGGGGCGGCACCGCGCCCTGCACCATGAATGCAGCCAACGAAGAAGCCGTCGCGGCCTTTCTGGAGGGCCGGATCCGCTTCACCGAGATCCCCGAAATCATCCAAAAGACGTTGGACAAGGCTGGTTTTGAGGAAAAACCAGATCTCGAAACGATTTATAGCACGAATTTTGAATCCAGACGCATCGCAGCGGAGCTGATTGCCCGCTAATCAGACCATGGTCGTATTACTGAAAGTTATTCAAGTCATTCTTGCGCTCTCCCTGTTGGTGGTG
>JBGUJZ010000017.1:0-55858 GCA_045114175.1 Bacteroidales bacterium
CCGCCACTATGCACACGTTGACTGCCCGGGCCACGCTGACTATGTGAAGAACATGGTTACTGGTGCCGCTCAGATGGACGGTGCAATCCTCGTGGTTGCAGCTACCGACGGTCCGATGCCTCAGACCCGCGAGCACATCCTCCTCGCACGCCAGGTGAACGTCCCTAGAATCGTCGTCTTCCTGAACAAGGTTGATATCGTTGACGATCCTGAGATGATCGACCTCGTTGAAATGGAGGTTCGCGAACTCCTCAGCTTCTACGAATTCGACGGTGACAATGCACCGGTTATTCGTGGTTCCGCTCTCGGCGCCCTCAACGGTGACCCGCAGTGGGAAGAGAAGGTGATGGAACTGATGAACGCTGTGGACGAGTACATTCCGCTCCCGGTTCGTGATAACGAGAAACCGTTCCTGATGCCTATCGAGGACATCTTCTCCATCACTGGCCGTGGTACGGTTGCTACCGGCCGTATCGAAACCGGCGTTGTCAAAGTTGGCGACGAAGTCCAGATCATCGGTCTTGGCGAAGAGCCTAAGAAGTCTGTCGTTACCGGTGTCGAGATGTTCCGCAAGATCCTCGACGAAGGTGAAGCTGGCGACAACGTAGGTCTTCTCCTCCGTGGTATCGACAAGAAGGAAGTTAAGCGTGGCCAGGTGATCGCTCACCCGAACACCATCACCCCGCACAAGAGCTTCGAGGCTGCTATCTACGTCCTGAAGAAAGACGAAGGTGGCCGTCACACCCCGTTCCACAACCACTATCGTCCTCAGTTCTTCATCCGCACCCTTGACATCACGGGTGAGATCGAACTTCCTGCAGGCGTTGAGATGGTCATGCCGGGCGACAACGTTGCCATCAAGGTTGACCTCATCTACCCGGTTGCACTGAACGAAGGTCTCCGTTTCGCTATCCGCGAAGGTGGCCGTACGGTCGGTTCCGGTCAGGTGACCAAGGTTCTGTAATCTGCCCTACGGCACATTAGGGAACACTTTGAGCTATGGTCGGGCCCTCTGGGTCCGGCCATATTTAGGGGAATAGAACAAGGGTAGTTCAGCGGTCTCCAAAACCGTCGATGTGGGTTCGAATCCTGCTTCCCCTGCAATTGCAGGCGGTTACGCACCTGCGAGGTTATTAACAGGGACATCCGGCCGCTTCCATCCGGGTGATCCGCAAAATAACAACAATGAGCAAAATAGGAACTTACGTTAAAGAGTCTTACAAGGAACTGACCACCAAGGTAGCATGGCCCACTTGGGACAAGCTGCAGAGTTCAGCTATCCTCGTAATGGTTGTGACTTTGATCCTTGCTGTCGTCATCTGGGTGATCGACCTGATTATCCGGAGCATCATGACGGGTATTTATCAGCTCTAATACTATGGCAGAAGAGAAAGTCACCAAGAAGTGGTACGTCGTCCGCACCACGGGAGGAAAAGAGAAGAAAGCCAAGGAATATCTCGAGAAAGAGATTGAAAGCAGTAACCTCGGCGACCGGATTCCCCAGGTCCTCATCCCTACTGAGAAGTATTACCAGGTAAAGAACGGAAAGCGCGTCAGCGCAGAACGTAACTTCTACCCGGGCTACCTCTTTGTAGAGGCTGCACTGACCCCGGATATCATCCATCTGATCACCAACATTCCGTTTATCGTTGGTTTCCTCTCCGAAGGCAAGGACCGTATCCCCGTTCCGGTCAGAGAGTCGGAGATGGACCGTATTATGGGCCGCGTCGACGAACTGGCTGACCAGGACGAGGAGACGCTGACCCCGTACATTGTCGGCGAGGCTGTGAAGATCACGGACGGGCCGTTCAATGGCTTCGACGGGGTTGTCGAAGAGATTGTTGAAGACAAGCGCAAGCTGAAAGTGATGGTCAAGATTTTCGGCCGTAAGACCCTTCTGGAGTTAAATTTCGCTCAAGTAACCAAAGAATAATTTTAACATTATGGCTAAAGAAATTGCCGGGTTTATCAAATTGCAGATTAAAGGCGGCGCTGCCAATCCGTCCCCGCCCGTAGGACCGGCCCTCGGTTCCAAGGGTGTGAACATCATGGATTTCTGCAAACAGTTCAACGCCCGCACGCAAGACAAGGCTGGTAAGGTGTTACCGGTCGTGATTACTGTCTTCAGCGACAAGTCCTTCACGTTCGAAGTCAAGCAGCCCCCTGTAGCTATCCTCGTCAAAGAGGCAGCAAAACTGCAGAAGGCTTCTTCCGAGCCGAACCGTAAGAAGGTTGCATCGCTCGACTGGAATCAAGTTCGCGAAATCGCCAAAGAGAAGATGCCCGACCTCAACTGCTTCACCGAGAAATCGGCTATGAAGATGGTTGCCGGTACTGCACGCAGCATGGGTGTCACCATCACTGGAGAATTTCCCGCCGATGTACAATAAAATTAGAACGAAATGGGTAAATTGACAAAGAATCAACAAGCTGCAGCCGCTAAAGTAGAACACGGCAAGCAGTACAAGCTCTCCGAGGCTTGCGCTTTGCTGAAGGAAATTTCCTACACGAAGTTCGACTCTTCCGTAGAGCTTTCCGTCCGTTTGGGCGTTGACCCACGTAAGTCTAATCAGATGGTACGTGGCGTGGTTACGCTCCCTCACGGAACCGGTAAGGTCACCCGCGTCCTCGTTCTCTGTACGCCTGATAAGGAAACTGAGGCTAAGGAAGCTGGTGCTGATCATGTCGGTCTTGACGATTATATTGAGAAGATTAAAGGTGGTTGGACCGATATCGACGTCATCATCTGTACTCCTACGGTGATGGCTAAGATTGGTGCAATCGGCCGCATCCTGGGCCCTCGCGGCCTCATGCCGAACCCGAAGACCGGTACGGTGACCATGGACATTGCAAACGCAGTGAAAGAGGTCAAAGCTGGTAAGATCGACTTCAAGGTTGACAAGCAGGGTATCGTGCACGCAGCTATCGGTAAGGTCTCCTTCACTCCGGAGCAGATCGCTGAAAACGCTGTGGAACTTCTCAACACAATCATTAAACTGAAACCGCAGGCTCTGAAGGGTACCTACGTCAAGAGCGTTTACCTTTCCTCTACAATGAGCCCTGGTATTTGTTTGGATAGTAAGTCAATCGGTGCTGCCGAATAATAAAGAAAGGTTATGAAAAAAGAATTAAAAGCTCAACTCATCGACCAGATCGCAGCACAGATTTCGGAGAACCCGAACTTCTACCTCGCTAACATCGAGGGTCTCAACGCTGAGAATACTTCGGAACTCCGTCGTGCTTGCTTCGAAAAGGGTGTGAAGCTCGAAGTTGTCAAGAACACGCTGCTTAAGAAAGCTATCGAGTCCAAAGACAACGAAGAACTCAAGTCCCTGTATCCTACGCTCGCAGGCTCCACTGCAATTATGTTCACCAGCCTCCAGGCTCCGAATGCTCCGGCTAAGGTCATCAAGGAAATGGGCGCTAAATTCGGTAAACCCGAACTCAAGGCCGCTTATATCCAGGAATGCATCTATCTCGGTGCAGAACAGCTCCCGGTTCTGGTCAACATCAAGTCTCGTGAAGAGATGATTGGCGAAATCGTCGGTCTCCTTCAGTCACCTATCAGAAGAGTGGTTTCCGCCCTCGAAAATGCAAAGAAAGAAGCCGCTGAATAGGATCCCAACAAACACAACAGTAAACAAACAAATTAAACAATAACAACAATTATGGCAGATATCAAAGCTCTTGCGGAAGAACTCGTAAATCTTACCGTGAAAGACGTTCAGGAACTCGCACAGATCCTCAAAGACGAGTACGGAATTGAACCCGCTGCAGCAGCAGTCGTTGTTGCTGAAGGTGGTGCCGCTGGTGGCGCAGCCGCTGAGGCAGAACAGTCCGCATTCGACGTAGTCCTCACCTCCGCAGGTCAGGCAAAACTTCAGGTTGTTAAGGCAGTGAAGGAACTCACCGGCCTCGGCCTCAAGGAAGCTAAGGACCTCGTAGATGCAGCTCCTAAGGCTATCAAGGAGAAGATCTCCAAGGCAGAAGCTGAACAGATCAAAGCAGCTCTCGAAGAAGCAGGCGCAGAAGTTGAAATCAAATAAACTGATCGCCCTCCCTATTCTAGGGTAAATATGGGTTTAGAGCCTGCCTTAAGGCTCTAAACCTTTTTGTCGTTTTTTTAGTTTATTTACACAGCAACTTCTGAATAATGGTGCAAAAATCTAATAATCAGCGAATTACCTTCGCATCATCAAAAATTCTCCTGGATTATCCCGACTTCCTGGAGGTTCAGCTGAAATCGTTCAAAGATTTCTTCCAGTTGGATACAACGGCTGAAAACCGAAAGGATGAGGGATTATACAAAGTATTCCAGGAGGTGTTCCCTATCTCGGACACCCGCAACAATTTCGTGCTCGAGTTCCTCGATTATTTCGTGGATCCGCCGCGCTACACCATTGAAGAGTGCCTCGAACGCGGTCTCACCTACAGTGTGCCGTTGAAGGCCAAGCTCAAGCTGTACTGCACCGACCCCGAACACGAAGATTTCGACACCGTGATCCAGGATGTCTTCCTCGGCCCCATCCCTTACATGACCCCGAGAGGCACCTTCGTCATCAACGGTTCCGAACGCATCGTTGTATCCCAACTGCACCGCTCCCCCGGCGTCTTCTTCGGACAGAGTTTCCACGCCAACGGCACCAAGCTCTACTCCGCACGAATCATTCCGTTCCGGGGATCCTGGATCGAGTTTGCGACGGACATCAACAACGTGATGTACGCATACATCGACCGTAAAAAGAAATTACCGGTAACCACCCTCCTGCGCGCCATCGGTTTCGAAAGCGACAAGGACATCCTCGACATCTTCGGCCTGGCCCGCGAGGTGAAAGTTACCAAGGAAAACCTGCAGAAATGCATCGGTTGCAAGATGGCGGCCAGCATCCTCAAGTCCTGGCACGAAGACTTCGTCGACGAAGAGACCGGCGAGGTGATCTACATCGAGCGCAACGTCCCGATCATCGAGCGTGAAACCATCCTCCAGGAAGAACACATCCAGGATATTCTCGACTCGGGTGCGAAGAGCATCCTCCTCCACAAGGACGATGCGGCTTCCAGCGACTTCGCCGTCATCCACAACACCCTCTCCAAAGACCAGTGCAACTCCGAAAAGGAGGCCATTTACTATACCTACCGCCAGATTCGCAACAGCGAACCACCGGATGAGGCAACCGCTCGCGACGTGATCGACAAGCTGTTCTTCTCCGACAAGCGCTACGACCTCGGTGCCGTTGGCCGTTACCGTCTCAACAAGAAGCTGGGTCTCACCACTTCTCCCGACGTCCGCGTCCTGACCCGTGAAGACATCATCGAGATCATCAAGTACCTTGTGCAGCTCATCAACTCCAAGGCTACCGTGGATGATATCGACCACCTGAGCAACCGTCGTATCCGCACGGTGGGCGAGCAGCTCGCCAACCAGTTCAGCGTAGGTCTGGCACGTATGGCACGCACCATCCGCGAAAGAATGAATGTTCGTGACAATGAGGTGTTTACCCCGTCTGAGCTGATCAATGCCAAGACCCTCTCCTCCGTCATCAACTCCTTCTTCGCAACCAGCCAGCTCTCCCAGTTCATGGACCAGATCAACCCGCTGGCCGAGATGACGCACAAGCGCCGTCTCTCCGCTCTGGGTCCGGGCGGTCTCTCCCGTGAAAGAGCCGGATTCGAAGTGCGAGACGTTCACTACACGCACTACGGCCGCCTCTGCCCGATCGAGACCCCGGAAGGTCCGAACATCGGTCTGATCTCCTCCCTCTGCGTCTATGCAAAGATCAACGACCTCGGTTTCATCGAGACCCCGTACCGCAAGGTCAATGGCGGCAAGGTGGACATGAGCGACGAAGGTCTGGTTTACCTGAGCGCTGAAGAGGAAGAGAATCAGCTCGTTGCACAGGCCAATATCAACATTGACGACGAGGGCAACATTACCGACGACCGTATCAAGTGCCGCTACGAGGCGGACTTCCCGGTCAGCACCAAGAACGACATCAACCTGGTGGACGTCGCGCCGAACCAGGTGGCATCCATCGCTGCATCCCTCATCCCGTTCCTCGAGCACGACGACGCAAACCGTGCCCTCATGGGATCGAACATGATGCGCCAGGCCGTTCCGATCATCAAGCCCGAGGCTCCGATTGTCGGTACCGGTCTGGAAGGCCCTGTGGCTCGAGACTCCCGTACGCAGATCGTTGCAGAGCGCAAGGGTGAGGTCGTCTTTGTAGATGCACGTGAGATTCACATCAAATATGACCGTACGGATGCTGAGCGCTTTGTCAGCTTTGATCCGGACGTCACGGTTTACCAGCTTCCGCAGTATCGGAAGACCAACCAGAGTACCTCCATTCACCTCACCCCGATCGTCCGCAAGGGCGACAAGGTGGTCGAGGGACAGATCCTGACCGAAGGTTACTCCACCCAGAACGGCGAACTCGCCCTGGGTCGCAACCTGAAGGTGGCCTTCATGCCTTGGAAGGGATACAACTTCGAGGATGCTATCGTGCTCTCCGAGCGCATCATCCGCGAGGATATCCTCACCTCCATCCATGTGGACGAATACATCATGGAGGTTCGTGAGACCAAACGTGGTCCCGAGGAGCTGACCGACGATATCCCGAACGTCAGCGAGGATGCAACCAAAGATCTGGACAAGAACGGTATCATCCGTATTGGCGCTACCGTCGAGCCGGGTGACATCCTGATTGGTAAGATCACCCCGAAGGGCGAGAGCGATCCTTCTCCGGAAGAGAAACTCCTGCGTGCCATCTTCGGTGACAAGGCCGGTGACGTGAAGGACGCCTCCCTGAAGGCATCCCCTTCCCTCTCCGGTACCATCATCGGCACCCGCCTCTATTCCCGCGTGGTCAAAGACAATACTGCCAAGGGTAAGAAACTCGCCAAAGAGAAGCTCGAGGGCGTTCGCGAAGAGTTCGGCCGCAAGGCTGGCGCGCTGCGCAACCTCTTCATCGACAAGATGTGCACGCTGCTCGAAGGCAAGAAGAGCGCCGGCATCAGCGACCTCTATGGAGCAGAAATCATCTCCAAGGGTTCGCTCTTCACCCGTGAAGCCCTCGACAAGATTGACTACAACAACATCAACACCGTCAAGTGGACGACCGACAAGAAGACTTGCGACATGGTGGGCAAACTCATCAACAACTACATCCTCGCCTACAAGGAACTCGATTCCGAGGAGAAGAGAGTTGAGTACAACCTCACCATTGGTGACGACCTCCCGAGCGGCATCATGAAGCTCGCCAAGGTTTACGTTGCCAAGAAGCGTAAGATCCGCGTCGGCGACAAGATGGCAGGCCGTCACGGTAACAAGGGTATCGTGGCCAAGGTGGTCCGCGACGAGGACATGCCGTTCCTCGACGACGGTACGCCGGTGGACATTGTCCTGAACCCGTTGGGCGTGCCTTCCCGAATGAACCTCGGTCAGATTTACGAGACCGTCCTCGGTTGGGCGGGCCGCAAACTCGGTCTGAAGTTCAGCACCCCGATTTTCGACGGTGCAAGCCTCGAAGAGATCAACAAGTACACCGAGCAGGCCGGCTTGCCGAAGTACGGCAGAACCTTCCTGCGTGACGGTGGTACCGGTGAATATTTCGACCAGCCTGCGACGGTCGGCGTCATCTACATGATCAAACTCGGCCACATGGTGGACGACAAGATGCACGCCCGCTCCATTGGTCCTTACTCCCTCATCACCCAGCAGCCGCTCGGCGGTAAAGCCCAGTTCGGTGGCCAGCGTTTCGGTGAGATGGAGGTCTGGGCCCTCGAATCCTGGGGCGCCGCCAATATCCTGCAGGAGATCCTTACGATCAAGTCCGACGACGTCACGGGCCGTGCCCGCGCGTACGAGGCTATCGTCAAGGGAGATCCGATGCCGGTTCCGGGCATTCCCGAATCCCTCAACGTGCTGCTGCACGAACTCAGGGGTCTCGGCTTGAGCCTGAAGATGGAATAGTTCACGGATTGTCTGATATTAAACGATACACAATATGTCTTTAAAGAAAGAGACAAAGGTCAAAACGAATTTCAACCGCATATCCATCGGACTTGCGTCTCCTGAGGAGATTCTCGAACGCTCCTCAGGTGAAGTCCTCAAGCCGGAAACCGTCAACTACCGCACCTACAAACCGGAGCGCGACGGTCTTTTCTGCGAACGGATATTCGGTCCGACCAAGGACTACGAATGCCACTGCGGCAAGTACAAGAGAATCCGCTACCGCGGTATCACTTGCGACCGTTGCGGTGTGGAAGTTACCGAGAAGAAGGTGCGCCGCGAGCGTATGGGTCACATTACCCTGACCGTTCCGGTTGCACACATCTGGTACTTCCGTTCCACCCCGAACAAGATCGGTTACCTGCTCGGCATCCCCTCCAAGAAGCTCGAAGCCATCATCTACTACGAGAAGTATGTTGTGGTCAACGCCGGTGCGGCTGCTGAACTCAACATCAAGGACCTCGACCTCCTCACCGAGGACGAGTACCTCGAGGTGCTCTCCAAGCTTCCCAAGGAGAACCAAATGCTGGACAACGCAGATCCCGACAAGTTCGTCGCAGGAATGGGTGCAGAGGTCATTTACGACATGCTGCAGAAACTCGATCTGGACAAGATCGCAGCCGACCTGCGTGACAAGAGCAGCAAGGATGCTTCGCAGCAGCGCAAGGCAGAGGCGCTCAAGCGTTTGAGCGTGATCGAAGCCTTCCGTGAGGCCAAGGACGTCAACCGTCCGGAATGGATGATCATGAAGGTGATCCCGGTGATTCCGCCGGATCTCCGTCCGCTCGTCCCCCTCGATGGCGGCCGCTTCGCAACCTCCGATGTCAACGACCTCTACCGTCGCGTGATCATTCGCAACAACCGTCTGAAACGCCTTATCGAAATCAAGGCGCCGGAAGTCATTCTCCGCAACGAGAAACGTATGCTTCAGGAAGCCGTTGATTCACTGTTCGACAATTCGCGCAAGTCCAACGCCGTGAAGAGCGAGTCCAACCGCGCACTCAAGTCGCTGTCCGACAACCTCAAAGGCAAGCAGGGCCGCTTCCGTCAGAACCTCCTCGGTAAACGTGTGGACTACTCCGCACGAAGCGTGATCGTGGTAGGTCCGGAACTGAAGATGCACGAATGCGGTCTGCCTAAGTTCATGGCAGCCGAGCTCTACAAGCCGTTTATCATCCGCAAGCTCATCGAGCGCGGTATCGTGAAGACGGTCAAGAGCGCAAAGAAGATCGTGGACCGCAAGGACCCGGTCATTTGGGACATTCTCGAGAACGTGATGAAGGGCCACCCGGTGCTCCTCAACCGTGCACCTACCCTCCACCGTCTCGGTGTGCAGGCTTTCCAGCCGCGAATGATTGAAGGCAAGGCTATCCAGCTGCACCCGCTCGCATGTACGGCATTCAACGCCGACTTCGACGGTGACCAGATGGCAGTTCACCTCCCGCTCGGCAATGCTGCCGTTCTGGAGGCACAGTTGCTGATGCTCGGTTCGCACAACATTCTGAACCCGGCCAACGGTGCGCCGATCACCGTCCCTTCACAGGACATGGTCCTCGGTCTGTACTATATTACCAAGGAACGCGCAGGCGCAAAAGGTGAAGGTCTCACCTTTTACGGTCCTGAAGAGGTGATCATTGCCTACAACGAAGGCCGCGTAACCCTGCAGTCCAAGGTTAAGGTTCGTCTGCCTAAGGACAAGATGAACCCAGAAGCCGGCACCCAGCTGGTAGATACCACGCCGGGCCGCATCATCTTCAACCAGGTGGTGCCGCAGGAAGTGCCGTACATCAACACCCTCCTCAAGAAGAAGAACCTCCGCGATATTATCGGCGAGGTGCTGAAATACACGGGCGTAGCCCGCACGTCGATGTTCCTGGACGATATCAAGGACCTCGGCTACAAGATGGCATTCAAGGGTGGTCTCTCCTTCAACCTCGGTGACGTGATTGTCCCGACGGAGAAAGAGGCACTCATCGAGAAGGGCTATCGCGAGGTCGACGAGATCCAGGGCAACTTCGATATGGGTTTCATCACCAACAACGAGCGCTACAACAAGGTGATCGACGTCTGGTCCAAGACCAACAACGACCTCACCAAGATTGTGGAGAAGCAGATTGCAGCCGACAAGCAGGGCTTCAACCCGGTTTACATGATGTTGGATTCCGGTGCCCGTGGTTCCAAGGAGCAGATTCGTCAGCTCTGCGGTATGCGTGGTCTGATGGCGAAGCCGCAGAAATCCGGTTCTGCCGGTGCGGACATTATCGAGAACCCGATTCTGGCCAACTTCAAGGAAGGTCTGAGCGTGCTCGAGTACTTCATCTCCACCCACGGTGCCCGTAAGGGTCTGGCCGATACGGCACTGAAGACCGCAGACGCAGGTTATCTGACCCGTCGTCTGGTTGACGTGTCGCACGATGTGATTATCAACGAAGAGGATTGCGGCACGCTCCGCGGTCTGATTGCAACGGCTATCAAGGACAAGGATGAGATTGTCGAATCCCTCGGCGAGCGCATCCTGGGCCGTACCTCCGTCCACGATATCCACAATCCGCTTACCGGTGAACTGATTATCAGCGCCGGCGAGATGATTACCGAAGATATCGCTGACCTGATCGAGAGTCTCCCGATTGAACAGGTGGAGATCCGTTCGGTGCTCACCTGCGAATCCCGCAAGGGCGTTTGCGCGAAGTGCTACGGACGTAACCTGGCAACGGGCCGACTGGTCGAGAAGGGTGAAGTCGTGGGTGTGATTGCAGCACAGTCCATCGGTGAGCCTGGTACACAGCTGACCCTGCGTACCTTCCACGTTGGTGGTACCGCATCGAACATCGCAGCCGACAGTGAAATTGTTTCCAAGTACGAAGGCCGTCTCGAATACGAAGACCTGCGTACCATCACCAAGAAAGATGACAAGGGCGACCACATCATCGTCGTCAGCCGTGCAACGGAACTCAAGATCGTCAACCCGACCACCGAGATTCTGCTGGCACAGTACAATATCCCCTATGGCGCCGAACTCTTTAAGACCAACAAAGAGATGGTGGTCAAGGGCGACCGCATCTGTACTTGGGATGCTTATAACGCACTGACTATCACGGAAATCGCCGGTAAGGCTGTCTATGACGGCCTGGAGAACGGCGTCACCTACCGTGATGAAGCTGCTGACGAATTCTCCGTCCACAGCGACAAGGTCGTGATCGAAAGCAAGGACAAGAGCAAGAGCCCGGGTATCCGCGTGCTGGATGCAAAGGGCAACGAGCTCAAGACCTTCAACCTGCCGGTCGGCGCCCACATCATGGTGGAAGACGGCCAGGAGGTCAAAGTCGGTGACATCATCCTGAAGATCCCGAGAGCAATCGGTAAGTCTGGCGATATCACCGGCGGTCTGCCGCGCGTAACGGAACTCTTCGAGGCCCGCAACCCGTCCAACCCGGCTATCGTAGCCGAGATCAACGGTGAGGTCAAGATGGGTAACCTCCGCCGAGGCAGCCGTGAGATCATCATCGAGAACAAGAGCGGTGAACGGAAGAGCTATCTCGTCCCCACCACCAAGCAGATCCTCGTTCAGGAGAACGACTACGTCCGTGCCGGCATGCCGCTTTCGGACGGTGCCATCTCCCCGTCGAACATTCTCGAGGTCCTCGGCCCTATCCGGGTACAGGAATACATTGTCAACGAGATTCAGGCCGTGTACCGTATGCAGGGTGTGAAGATCAACGACAAGCACTTCGAGATTATTGTCCGCCAGATGATGCGCAAGGTGGAAATTATCGATCCGGGCGACACCCGCTTCCTCGCCGAGCAGCTGGTTGACAAGTGGGAGTTCATCGACGGCAACGACGCGATCTACGACAAGATGGTCGTGACCGACAAGGGCGACTCCGAGAGCCTGCTCGTAGGTGAAATCGTCACGGTTCGCCGCCTGCGCGATGAAAACTCGCTGCTCAAGCGTCAGGACAAGAAGCCCGTCGAAGCACGCGAAGCAAGGCCGGCTACCTGCCGTCAGGTGCTCCAGGGTATTACCCGTGCTGCATTGAAGACCAGCAGCTTCATCTCCGCCGCTTCCTTCCAGGAGACGACGAAGGTGCTCAGCGAAGCAGCTATCCGCGGCAAGATTGACACCCTCGAAGGCCTCAAGGAGAACGTCATTTGCGGTCACCTGATTCCTGCCGGAACCGGTCAGCGCGAATTCGATCGTCTCATCGTGGCTTCCAAGGAGGACTACGAAAAGATGATGGCAGCAGAGGAGTAACCCCGCCCATCATCCTTCAATAACTGAGAGGCCCGCTTCTACGCGGGCCTCTCTTTTTATGTATTTCTGTCAAAAAGAAAGGGTTGGCCGCGAGGCCAACCCTTTCAAAAACGAGTATATCCTGTTAGAAGGAGAAACCGTCAGGAAGCTGGAAATACTCAGCAAACGTGCCAAACGAGTAGTTGATGGCAGGAAGCGCGTATTCAGCCACGACCTGCATGATGCCACCGGCAACTGCGACTGCAGAGGGATACAGGTGGAAGGTACCGTAGGCAGGGGTATCCTCATCATACATGATGAAGGTGTTGATGTCAGCATCGAATACCGGCGTACCGCCTGCATACTTGAAGGTAACATCATAACCCTCGGTGTAAAGATCCGGAAGGATATAGAAGTTGTTATCCTCAGCCAGATTGCACAGCGGCTGCTGCCAAGGAGAACTGAAGAGAGCGCACTGCCATACACCTACACCCTTGAGAACACGGGTAGCGGGACGGGAAGCGACCACTTTGATCTTGTCGTAGCCGGCTACAGAAACCTGGTCAGGATCGTCGATCTTGAGGGTAACTACATACTCGGTACCATACTCGAGTGCATTGATATCAGCATAGGTAATATCCACCGATGCCTTCACCTCACCATCAGCGAAATCGAACTGATTCTTTGCTGCAGTGAAGAGGCCGGTTGCGTCCGTGAGGGTAAAAGGAACCGAAGCGGCGCCCTGGGAAATGCCCCTATAGAGGTCAACGGTAAACTTGTTACCATCTTCGGCTACCATGCTAACGATCGCAGCATCAGAAAGGAACGATGCGCAAACTTCACCCTCTTCGGGTTCATAAGCGGTCAGTTCCCGTTCGCAAGAAGCGGCCAGAAGAACGGCGCTCAAAATAAAAGCGATATTAAGTAACTTTTTCATAGTTGCGAAGATTTATTTGTTCTTACCCTGAGAAGGATTCTGGTCAGTTGCCAGCGTCATGTTCTCGTTACCGTCGAACTCAGCCTTCGGGATAAACAGGATGAAGTTTGCAGAAGCAACCTTGGAGGTAAAAGCCGTGCAGAGTTCAGGGTTGTTGTCGGCGTTGTTCGTACCGGAGTTAGCGCGGTCGAAGCAGAGGCCCAGACGCTGGATATCAAAGAGGCGAGGATTCTCGCACCAGAGCTCGATACGACGCTGGAGAATGATCTCATCCATCAGCGTGGTGATTGCGCCATTGGTATCAGGGTTGAGGGTCTTGTCATCCGTAACAGCGGCAAGACGGGTAGCATAGTTGGTGTCGCGGAGGTCACCCACAGCCTTGAGGTAAGTTCTTGCCTTGACATAGTCATTGGTCTGGCAAGCAGCCTCAGCAGCAATCAGGTAGATCTCTTCCGTACGCATCAGGATGTGGTCACCGAGAGAAGCGGCAGCGTCAGTGAAGACGAGCTTCTTCTGGCAGAAGCTACGGTTCGATCCGCCCGGTTTGCCGGCGTCAGCCCAGCTAGCCTTAGGGATATCCGGAGTCCACCATGCCTTACGGGAGTCCGTAGCAGGAATCTGGTTGTACAGCCACTCGGTAATCAGGTGACGTGCAGCAGAATAGGTGGTATTGGACTCAGCATCCATGTGTGCGTAGATGTCCCAGGAGCTCAGAGACTGGTCAGCCTTCTGAATCTTGAGGCCCCACATCACATTCTTCTTGGTAGCATCGTTCACCGTAGTGACATCAGCCCAAGCGCCCAGCTGTTCGCCGGTCATAGCAGACTCAGCAGCGGCAAGAGCCGTTGCAAAATCCTGCTGAACCAGTGCGTGGCGAGCCTTGATACCGTAAGCCACGTTGAGGTCAATGTGGCTCGGGTGCTGCTGTGCGATGTTGGTTGCACCGAGGCGAGCAATTGCGGAGTCAATGTCGGCGTTAGCCTGCGTATAGACTTCCTGCACAGTGCCGCGGCCTTTACCCTCTGCGCCAGGAACCGTAGGTTCGGTATAAAGGGGAACGCCCGGGAGGTCACGCGTTGCAGTGCCGGCAGCGCCACCGTTCTGCTGATAGGTCTGAACCAGCCACATGTAGCAGTAAGAACGGATAGCGTAAGCCTGACCTACGACATAGTTGATCTGATCTGCCGTACCTTCCATCTCATCTTTCTTAGCGATAACATAGTTGGCACCGGAAATAAGGGTGTAGAAGAAGTTCCACATCTGATACTGGTGACCTGCGTTGCCGGTCCAGTCACCGAAGGTATCGTATGCATAGTCATAGTAGAACCAACCGGAACCCATGTCGTCCATCGTGTGGTCGTCAGCCTTGAGGTCGATCGTGAGGATGTATGCGGGAAGACCGCCATTCTCAGCAGCCCAGCTGCTACCCCAACCACCCGTGTACATCAGACGGTAGATACCGTCGACAGCGGACTGTGCTTTCTCAGCCGTTTCGAAGATAACCGTACCGGAAACCGAAGAGGTCGGGTCGGTGTTCAAGAAATCCTTGGCGCAACCGGTAAGGGTCAGCGCTGCGACAACAGAAATGATTGCAAATATCTTTTTCATGGTATTCATTCTGTTTAGAAGTTAATATCCAAGCCCACGGAGATGGTTCTAGCAGGCGTGTAAGAGTAACCGGTACCGCCAGTGAGGCTGTACTGCGGGTCCATACCCTTGAGTGCAGAGAAGAGCTTGATGTTATCAGCCACGAAGGAAATACGGGCAGACTTGACATTCATAGCCTTAGCGGTCTTTGCAGGGAGGGTGTAACCGAGGGTGATGTTCTTGATAGCAAAGTAGGAAGCATCGAAGAGGTCATCGTCCGTAGTCAGGATCTTAGCGGAACCCTTCGGTTCAATCTTCGGAATCGAAGCAATGTCACCCGGCTTCTTCCAAGCTTTCTCACGGTCAACGTGAGCAGCCTGTCCAATGTAGGAGTTGTAGAGCAAGCCCTGATAGACACCGTCGATCATCTTACCACCAATGGAGTAGGTGGTCATGAGGGAGAAGTCGAAGTTGCCAATCTGGAGTTCGTTCGACCAGGAACCGTAGAGAATCGGGTTGCGGCTGCCGCAAATACGACGCCAGCTCTGAGCTTCCTGGTAGTCGTCGGTCTTGCGACGGGTTGCGGGATCCGGAACAGGCTCTCCGAACTGGTCTTCCATCGGGTTGTTCTCAGCATCCTTCATCTGGTCGTAAACCCAGTAGAGTTTTGCACCCGTAGCAGGATCCACACCGGCGGATTCAGGAAGATAGAAGGAGTAGAGGGTTTCGCCCTCGCGGATGATATAGTTACCGGAGAGAATCTGCGGCTTGTCAGCGAGGTGGAGAACCTTGTTGTGGATCGTGGAACCCATCCAGGTCATCGCGTAGCGGACCTTGTCGGTCTTGACGATTTCGCTGGTGAGGCTGATCTCGATACCATTGTTCTTCATGTTACCGATATTCTTGTCATAGCCGCTGAAACCGAGGGACATTGCCATCGGGTAGGACATGAGCATGTCTTCCGTGTAACGGTTGTAGTATTCAATGGTAGCGGAAAGGCGGTCGAAGACGGTAGCTTCAATACCGATATTGGTATTCTTGTTCTTCTCCCACTTGAGGTCTTTACTCTCGAGAGAGGTAATGACTGCGCCCGGGTTGGAGTCGTTCGGATAGCTGAGGCTATAGAGAGACTGCCAAGCGTAGAGCTTATCCAGGTTATCGTTACCCTGGACACCGTAGGAAGCCTTGAGAGTCAGGTTGTTGAGCCAGTCGTAGCCCTGCAGGAAGCCTTCCTGGGAAATACGCCAGGATGCACCCACGCTCCAGAAGTTACCCCAACGGGATTCCGAATAGAAACGGGAAGAACCGTCACGACGGAAGGAAGCGGAGAGGTAGTACTTGTCAGCGATATCAAGGTTTGCACGGGAGAGCCAGGACTCGACACGGTAGTTGTTCGTGTAGGAAGTCGTGGTCTCGACGGTGGTTGCCGGCTCGAGTTCATAGAGGCCGGTGAGCGGGAAGCCGCTCTTCTCACCCATCAAGTACTGGTACTCGTAAGCGTAAGCCTCGTGACCTGCGAGGAGGTCAACATGGACGTTACCGAAAGTACGGTTGTAGGTAGCCAGCTGGTTGACAGTGTAGCTGAAAGTACGGCCGTCAATGATCTCGGCAATACCGTTGCTGGATTTACCATCACCGAACTCAGGGTTGTAGTAATACTTCTGCTTGGTGTTCACGATGTCGAAACCGTAGTTGACACTGAACTTCAGACCTGCGAGCGGGCCAGTCTGCAGACCACCGAGGTCTACGAACGTACGGCCGCTGAGGTTGTCAGAAGCGCTGTTCTTCTTATCAACGAGGAGGTTAGCAAGCGGGTTCCAACCTGCAGATGCACCTGCCGGACGGCGGTCACCCCAGTCATACTGCTTGTCACCGTTTCCATCGAGAGCGTAAGTGCCATCATCGTTACGGAGATAAAGCGGGTAGATAGGAGCCATCAGCTGGCAGCTGTAGAACACGTTGCTGTAATAGGTGTTGGAAGCGGAGCTGGTACCCGAAGAGGTCATGTTGGTCGAGTTGTGAGCGAAGCTCATGTTGAGACCGGTCTTGAACCAAGGCTTAACCTGGCTTTCAACGTTTGCACGTGCGGAAACACGCTCAAAGTCGGTGTGTTTCACGAGACCTTCCTCATTCAGGTAACCGAGGGAGAACATATACTTGTTGGTCTTGTTACCACCGGAAACCGTCATCTGGTATTCCTGACGGAGCGGAGTCGGGTTGGTGCAGAGATCCAACCAATCGTCGTCCCACTTCAGACCTGCACCGGCAACGATCTTGCCGTTCTCGTCGAAGAGGTCCGCGACTGCAACCGTGAACGGGTTGTATTCTTCGTTCTTACCGAAGACACCGTTTGCGGTGCTATTGATCTTGTCGATAGCCAGCTGCAGAGCGGCTGCATCATTGTAGCCGTCTCCGATGAACTGATTCTTGTACATGTAGAGAACATCCTCGGTCCACTGGTAAGCGTTCATCGTGTCATAACGAGGAACTGCGCGGGAAGCGACACCCCAGTTGCCCTTGAAGTTGACCGTAGCGGCACCTTCCTGACCATGCTTGGTGGTGACAATGACAACACCGTTCGCACCACGTGCACCGAAGAGGGCACCTGCGGATGCGTCCTTGATGACCGTCATCGACTCGATGTCGTTCGGGTTGAGGGCGTTGATAGCACCATCATACGGAACACCGTCCACCACATAGAGCGGAGAGGTTGCTGCATTGATGGAACCAATACCGCGGATGACGACGGTTGCACCTGCACCAGGCTGACCGGAACCAGCGGTTGTCTGCACACCTGCAGCCAGACCGTCCAGCGCCTTGGTAACGTTGGCTACCGTACGTTTTTCAAGTTTCTCGGATTTAATGGTCTGGGCCGAACCGGTGAAGGATTCCTTCTTGGCCGTACCGTAAGCAACCACCAAGACGTCCTGGAGATACTCGGAGTCAACAGCGAGTGCGCAGTCAACTACGCTCTTGCCGCCAACAGCAATACTCTGCGTCTTGTAACCGACGGAACTGAACACGAGGTTGGCATTGGGCGCAACGGAGATGGAATACTTACCATCCACGTCAGTTGCCGTACCAGTCATCGTGCCCTGTACGATGACCGAAGCGAAAGCGATAGGCTCGCCGGTCGTCGCATCAGTGACAGTACCCTTCACAGAGATCCGCTGTCCGAAGGCAGTGAACGTCAGAAGGAGAGCTGCCAGTAAGAAACTGAGTCTTTTCATCTGATTGTTTTGTTAGGTTAGTAAATAAAAATTGGTTTGGTTAACTCTCAATTTTAAAAGCCGAAATTTCGGCGCATATGTATCAAATAGCAAAGTAAACATATTTTTTCTATAAAACCAAATCCAAAACTACTAATAATCAATACGTAGAGGCCATAGAAACACGTTTTTACGAAAAATAGCCTACAATCCGAAATCGGTTTTGGGATAGAAAGCCGAAAAAATTGGCAAAATTGGCCATACGGGTAATTTTTGCGTTTATTCGGATTATCATTAAATTTGTGCAAATGATTGGCGTTTACGACTCTGGAGTCGGGGGACTTTCCGTTTTAAAGGAGTTGCTCCGAGAGATGCCCGGGGAGGACTATGATTACTTCTCCGATGGCGCCTATTGTCCGTACGGTCCCAAACCGCCGCAGGAAATCATCCTGCGCGCCCGGACAGTGACGGAAGAGTTCATCCGCCGCGGGGCTGAGATGATCGTGGTGGCCTGCAATACCGCTACCGCCGCCGCTATCTCGGACCTCAGGGCCCGCTACATTCTCCCCTTCATCGGGATGGAACCGGCCATCAAGCCTGCCGCCCTGCACTCCTCCACCGGGGTCGTAGGGGTGCTCGCAACGGCTGGCACCTTCAAAGGGCGCCTCTATCTGGATACCCTGGCCCGCTTTGCCAGCGATGTCAAGGTGATTGAGCAGGTTGGAACCGGGCTCGTGGAAGCGGTGGAGCGGGGAGATTTCGATTCACCGGAACTTGAAGCGCTACTACGCCAGTATATCACCCCGATGGTAGAGGCCGGCGCCGACCATATCGTGCTGGGCTGCACCCACTACCCTTTCCTGGAGACAACCATCCGACGGATTGCCGGAGAGGGGGTTACGATTGTCAATCCCGCCCCGGCGGTAGCCCGCCACGCCCGGAAGATTCTCTCCACCCTGCGACCTCCCCGCACGGAAGGCACGGGCAGCCGGTGTTTCCGCTCCTCCGGCGACGATACCGTCCTCAAGCAGTTAGCTTCCACACTTATTTAATAATAAAAAAACAGGGCAACCGAAACGGCTGCCCTGTCTCTTTAAGAGAGGGGTTCGATTAGAGAACGCCCTGCTCCAGCATAGCGGTAGCGACCTTCATGAAGCCGGCGATGTTTGCACCCTTGACATAGTCAATGGTACCGTCAGCTTTGCGGCCGTACTTAACGCACTGCTCGTGGATGCTCTTCATGATCCAGTGCAGTTTAGCGTCAACCTCTTCGCCAGACCATGCGAGGTGAGCAGCGTTCTGGGTCATTTCGAGACCGGAAGTAGCCACACCACCTGCGTTGACAGCCTTACCAGGAGCAAAGTAAACACCGTTGCTCTGGAAGAACTTGATAGCGCCCGGCTGGCAGCCCATGTTGGAGACTTCGCAGCAGCACCAGCAGCCATTAGCCTTCAGTTCTTTAGCGTCGTCCTCGGAGAGCTCGTTCTGGAATGCGCAAGGCAGTGCGATGTCGCAAGGAACGCTCCAAGCCTTCTTTCCAGCGGTGAACTTAGCCTGGCCAGGGAACTTGGTAGCCATATCCTCAACCTTGTTACGGTTGGAAGCACGCATAACCAGCATGTAGTCAATCATTTCGTCGGTAATACCGTTCGGGAGTTCGCAAACGCCGTCCGGACCGGAAATAGCGACGACCTTACCACCGAGCTGGTTGGTCTTGATAGCAGCACCCCAAGCTACGTTGCCGAAGCCGGAGAGAGCGACCTTCTTACCCTTAATGTCTTTGCCATGCTCCTTGAGGAGGTTTTCAACAAAGTAGAGAGCACCGAAACCGGTTGCCTCCGGACGGAGGATGGAGCCACCCCAGGTAGCACCCTTACCGGTGAGGACACCCGTGTTGTACTCGCGAGCGAGCTTCTTGTACATACCGTACATGTAGCCGATTTCACGACCACCAACACCCACGTCACCTGCAGGAACGTCCGTGTCAGGACCGATGCATTTCCAGAGTTCGAGCATGAAGGCCTGGCAGAAACGCATGATTTCAGCGTCGGACTTGCCAACCGGGTCGAAGTCGGAACCGCCCTTTGCACCACCCATCGGGAGGGTCGTCAGGGAGTTCTTGAAGATCTGCTCGAAACCGAGGAACTTCAGCATGGAAAGGTTAACAGCCTTGTGGAAACGGAGACCGCCCTTGTAGGGACCGATCGCGCTGTTGAACTGGACACGGTAGCCGAGGTAAACCTGGACTTCGCCCTTGTCATCAATCCATGCAACACGGAAAGTGAAGATGCGGTCAGGCTCAACGATACGCTCGACGATCTTGGCCTTCTCGAATTCAGGGTGCTGGTTGTAGATCTCTTCGATGGACTCGAGGACCTCTTCAGCTGCCTGAAGGAATTCTTTTTCTTCAGCGTGCTTCTCACGAAGCTTTGCCATAATATCAGCTGCTTTCATAATAACAGATAGATAGTTGTGTGTTTGTAAATTATTAATTAGGAATGGTTTAACTATTTGACCGTCCAGGTTGCACCGCTCTTGAGCAGGTCGTCAACACAGGTGATCGGAGATTTAGCCTTCACCTCTGCGAGCTGGTCGCGTACGCGATCATCGTAGGTGGGTTCAGCTACGTCGCGGATGACACCGAGAGCAACCGGGAAGTCCGGAGCCTTCATGTTGATGAGCTGGCTCTGGATAGCGGTGTCTTCGCAGTGTGCATCGTGGACAAGAAGTTTATCAACGGTGATACCGTCTTCGCCGATCGTCACGACTTTGAGTTTGCCGTGCTCGAGGATCAGACCTTTGTCCTTGTTGGTACCGAATACCATCGGCTGGCCATGGCGCAGGACGATGGTGCGGTCAGCGCGGACAGCGCGGTCAGCAATCTGGTTGTGTGCACCGTCGTTGAAGATGACGCAGTTGGTCAGCATTTCGCAGATGGAGCAGCCGTCATGCTTAGCGGCAGCAACGAGAATCTCCTGGTTGAGCGCCATTTCGGAGTCGAGGCTGCGGGCAAAGAAGGTGCCGCGTGCGCCGAGTACGAGTGCGCCCGGGATGAACGGGTTCTCGATGGTTCCGTACGGAGAGGTCTTGGTAATCTGGCCGAGCTTGGAGGTCGGGGAATACTGGCCCTTCGTCAGACCGTAGATCTGGTTGTTGAAGAGGATGACATTGATGTCGATGTTACGACGGATAGCGTGGATGAAGTGGTTACCACCGATAGCGAGGGCGTCACCGTCACCGGTTGCCTGCCATACGCTGAGGGTCGGGTTAGCGACCTTGACACCGGTGGAAATCGGTGTTGCACGTCCGTGGATGGAGTGGAAACCGAAGGTATCCACATAGTAAGGGAGACGAGAGGAGCAGCCGATACCGGAAATGACGACAATACGCTCCTTGGTGTATCCGAGGTCTTCGCAGACGGTCGGAAGGGCGCGCGTAAGCGCTGCGAGGATGGCGTGGTCACCGCAACCCGGGCACCAGCGAGGTTCCTGATTGCTCTTGAAGTCTTGTGCTGTATATTTCATAGTGTGATCCTCCGATAATTAAAGGTTATTGACTGCATCGACGATTTCCTTGACGATGAACGGCTGGCCCTGAACTTTGTTGACCTGCTTGAACTGGAACTGCGGGAAGTTAGCGCGCAGATAGTTAGCGAACTGGCCACTGTTAAGCTCGCAGACCACGAGGTTCTTGTAGTTTGCCAGGATTTCTGCCGTATTCTTAGGCAGCGGGAGGATATAGTCGAAGTGCGTGAGAGCGACGTCCTTGCCTTCGTCTTTGAGCTCATTGTATGCGGAGAGCAGGTGACCGAAGGTACCGCCCCAGCCAATGAGGAGGGTGTCAGCCTTCTTCGGGCCGATCACTTCCTGATCAGGAATGTAGTTTGCTACGCGAGCGACCTTCTCGGCACGCTCAGCAACCATCTTGGCGTGGTTCTCAGGATCGGAGGAGATGACACCGGCGGTGTTCTTCTCCAGACCGCCTACGCGGTGCTCCAGACCAGCCTTGCCCGGAAGAGCCCAGTAGCGGGCCATCGTTTCGGGATTGCGTTTGTACGGCTGGAACTTACCTTCGCAGGAGTCAATGACCGGAGCCTTGATAGCAGGGTAATCCTTCATGGAAGGAATCTTCCAAGGTTCGGAACCGTTGCCCAGGAAGCCTTCGGAGAGAAGGACAACCGGCATCATGTGCTCGAGAGCGAGCTTGCCGGCCATGAAGGCAGCGTCGAAGCAGTGGCTCGGGGAGTGAGCTGCGATTACGCAGATCGGGCACTCACCGTTGCGACCGTAGAGGACCTGGTTGAGGTCGGTCTGCTCGGTCTTGGTAGGGATACCGGTGGAAGGGCCGGAACGCTGGACGTCCACGATGACGAGCGGGAGCTCGGTGATCATGGCCAGACCCATTGCCTCGGACTTCAGGGAAACGCCCGGGCCGGAGGTGGTGGTTACTGCGAAGTTGCCGGCGAAAGCAGCGCCGATAGCGGTGCAGATACCTGCAATCTCATCTTCACACTGAACAGTCTTGACACCGAGGTTCTTGTAGATAGCAAGTTCCTCGAGGATAGCCGTAGCCGGGGTGATAGGGTAGGAACCGCAGAAGAGCGGAATGCCTGCCTTCTCGGATGCTGCGATCAGACCCCATGCGGTAGCCTGGTTACCGTTGATGTTACGGTAAACACCCGGTTCCTGCTTTGCAGGAGCAATCGTATAGGTATTAGCGATTGCCTGGATGTTCTCAGCATAGTTGAAACCGTCGCGGATGACCTTCTTGTTGACATCCACCATTTCCGGGTGCTTCTTGCCGAACTTCTTTACGAGATATGCGTCCGTATATTCCAGCGGGCGGTTGAACATGAAGAACACCATACCCAGCGTGAACATATTCTTGCAACGCTCCATCTCCTTCAGGCCGAGGCCGCTGTCCTTCAGGCTCTCCTTGGTGAGGGAGGTAATGTTGGCAGCTACGATCGTACGGTCCTCAAGCTTGAGTTCCGTGATCGGATCATCGGTCTCGAATCCGGCACGCTTGATGTTGGCCTCATCAAAAGAGTCGAGGTCAACGATGATCGTTGCGTTGGGTTTAGCCCATTTTGCATTAGCCTTCAGGGCAGCAGGATTCATTGCGACGAGTGCATCAGCGAAATCGCCAGGGGTGGTCACGCCGCTCTTGCCGATATGGACCTGGAAACCGGAAACGCCCGACACGGTACCGTGCGGGGCACGAATTTCTGCAGGGTAGTCCGGGAAGGTGGAAATCTCGTTGCCATACAGTGCGGAAGCGTCTGCGAAGAGCGTTCCTGTCAGCTGCATGCCATCACCGGAGTCACCAGCAAAACGGATTACGACATCATTGGTGTCAATAACTTTGTGTTGCATAATTGATGGTTAAGTTAGTAGTATAGAAAAAAGATTGATCAAATGATTACTTGTCAGCAGGATTGGGGAGCTGTGTGGGGGCTACCTTCTCAGCGGGGATGCCGAGTTCCTTTTTGGCGAGCGGGAGCAGGTCCACGCTCAGGACGTCATCAAAATAAATGACGGCACCCACAGAGGTGTCGAACACATAAACCAGCGCCTGTTCCTTAGCCACTTTCTGGATAGCGTCATTGGCCTTCTGGAAGATTGGGCCCATCAGCAACTGCTGCTGGCGCTGCATATCCTGCTGTGCGGTCTGCTGGAACTGCTGGATGCGCTGAACCAGATCCTGGAGGTCTTTCTCCTTAGCCTCACGAACTGCGGGGGTCCAGGTAGCGTTCTTGCGCTGGTATTCGGTATATTTGGTATTGTATTCATCCTCCATCCCGTGCATAGTCTCTTCGAGATCCTGCTGATAAAGCTGCAGGTTCATCCGGGCGGAATCCATTTCGGACATCAGGGAGATCAGCTCCTGGGAATTGATGTGTCCGAACTTGAGGTTCTGGGCTCCCGCCATTGCCGTAATGGCAACGGAGAGCAGCAGGGTAAAAAAGATTCGCTTCATAATCTGTCTTGTCGGTTATAACTGTTTGATGATTGCAGTGGTAATGTCCAGTGCGGAATCGTAGTAAACGATGTTGCCGGAACCGGCCAGGTCGATAATCGCCGTGAAGCCGTTCATTTCACTGTAGTGACGGATGGCCGCCTCCACTTTCTCGCGGATCGGGGTCAGCAGTTCCTCGGACTTTTGGGCGAGCACGCCTTCAGATCCGAAGTAGCTGTCTTCCTTCTTCTTCATCTCCTGCTCCTTGGTGATGATCTTATTCTCAGCGGAAGAGCGCTGCGAGCTGGATAGGTAAGCTTTCTGGTTCTGGTAGGTGGAATAAAGCTGGTCGATGACCTTGAGGTCAGCCTCAATTTCTGCTTTGTACTTCTCAGTAAGCTGTTCGAGGGACTTTTGTGCGTTCTGATACTCAGGAAGTTCCTTCAGGACGGTTTCGGTGTTGATGAAACCGATTTTCTGGCTCTGCGCCTGGAGCAATGATGCACTCATGAGTGCGAGGGTCAGGATCAAAAACAACTTTTTCATAATCTTATACTGTTAGAATTGTTGACCAATGACGAAATGGAATTGACTCTTGTTCGAGGTTGCGTCGAAACCGTAACCCCAGTCGATACCGAGCAGGCCGACGATAGGCAGGAAGACGCGGAGACCGACACCGGCGCTCCGTTTAACCTGGAACGGGTTGAAACTATGGATATCCGACCAGCAGTTACCGGCCTCCAGGAAGGCCAGTGCAAAGATGGTGGAGGAAGGTTGCATGATAAGCGGGTAGCGAAGCTCTACCGTGAACTTGTCGTAAACGTTACCGGCATAAGCGCCATTAATATATGGTGTCAGGGAGTAGTTCTCATAACCGCGGAGGCCGATCACCTCGGAGCCGTAGGTGTTGTAGCCCGACATACCGTCACCACCCACGATGAAGCCCTCGAACGGCGAGTAGCCCCACTTGCGGTTGTAGTAGCCCAGGTAGCCGAAGTTTGCACGGGTCATCAGCACGAGGTCACCCACCAGACGCGTATAGACCGAACCCTTGAAGGTCCACTTGTTGTATTCGATCCACTTGAAGTGCTCCTCAATCGTCTTGGCGTTCCAGTCGATGGAAGAGGCGTTCTTGCGCATCAGCGACCACGGCGGGGTCAGCTGCATCGTGAAGTTGAAGTCGGAACCCTGACGGGGATAGATGGACTGGTCCGTAGAGTTACGCGAAAGCGAGGAGGTCCAGCTCAGGTTGTGGGAGATACCGGTATCGTAGATGAAGTAATAATTCCAGTCTTTCAGTTTGTAGGTCTGCCAGCCCAGCGAGTTGTAGAAGACGAAGTAGGTATCGGGCCACTTGAGGCGGGTACCCAGACCGAGTGTAGCTCCGAACACCTCCATGTACTGATCGTTGTTCAGGATGCTGTAGTAGGAGGAGATGTAGGAGTTGGTCTGGCGCGAGAAGTAAGCGGAGAAGCTGAGCGAAGTCGGTTTCTTGCCGGTCAGCCACGGCTCCACGAAACTGGCAGAGAGCGTGGTATAGTAGGTGCCGTTGGTCTGGAAACGGATGGCGAGCTGTTGCGCGTCGCCCAGCGGAACCGGACGCCAAGCCTCCTTATTGAAGAAGTTGTAGGTGGAGAAGTTGTTGAAGCTCAAACCCAGCGTACCTACGAACATTCGGTTACCCCAACCACCGCTGAGCTCGATCTGGCTGTTGGATTTCTCCTCTACGTTGTAGGCGATATCCACCGTGTTGTTCAGCGCGTTCGGCATGATGTTGTAACCCCGCTGAGGGTCGGCCGCCACCTCCGGGTCGAAATGGCCCATGGAGGAGATCTCACGGACGGAACGCTCAAAATCGGTCTGGCGGAAGAGATAGCCCGGGCGGGTGAAGACCGCGCGGCGCACCACCTTTTCCGTGGTCAGCGTGTTGCCGTTGATGATGATGTTGTTGAATTTGGCGGGCTTGCCTTCCACCAGGCGCATCTCCACATCTACAGAGTCGCCCTCGATGTTGATTTCCACCGGGGTGACGTTGAAGAAGAGATAGCCGTTGTCGCGATAGAGCTTGGCAATGGAGAGATCGTTCGGATCGCCGCCGTAGAGGCGTTTCTCCATAGTGATGATATCGTAGATGGAGCCCTTGTCAATGTGGAGCACGGAGTTGAGAACCTCGGCATCGTATTCCGAGTTGCCGGTCCAGGTGATGTTGCGGAAGTAGTACTTCTTGCCGGCGTCAAACACGAAATGGATGCCCAGTCTCCCCTCCTCTATCGTATAGATCGAATCGCTCACCACACGGGCGTCGCGATATCCGGCCTCATTGAAGGCATCGAGCAGGCTCTTGCGGTCGTTGGCGTATTCGTCTTCGTTGAATTTCTTGGATTTGAAGAAGTTGTACCAGGAACGGTCCTTGGTCTTCTTCATGGTCTTATCCAGCTTGTACTTGGTAACCTCCTCGTTGCCCTCGTAGGTGATCTCCTTGACCTTCACCTTCTTGCCCTTGTCCACGACAAAGGTAACTTTGGTGGCGTTCTTGATGATGGAGTCCTGTGCCTGCTCCACATCAACGGCCACATTCAGGAAGCCCTTCTCCTTGAAGTACTCGCGGATAAGGTCCACGGAGGTATTCAGCACATATTCGGAGAGCTGGCCGCCACGGCGCAGGTTGAGTTTTTCCTTGAGGTCGTCGCGCTCACCGTTGCGGATACCACGGTACTCCCACTTGAGCACGCGGGGCAACTCCTCGATGTCAAGACGGAGCCAAGCGGTGTCGCGCGCAGCGGAAAGGCGCTCGATATAGAGTCCCACGTTGGAGGTAGCACCCTGCAGCCAGAGGCGCTTGATGGCATTCGAAACCTCCTCGCTGGGAAGGGTCACCGAGTCTCCCTCACGGAATCCCATCACCGCAATCAGCTGCTCCGCAGAGAGATACTTCAGACCGGTGATGTTGATACCGCCAATGACGTACGACTTGGGATTGGAATAATCTACCTCAACACCCTGCGCATGGGCCGGCTTCCCTGAAAGGGAAACGACCAGGAAAAAGGCCAGAAAAGCAAAGGGCTTGAGGAGCTTGTTCATCATTTTCTAAAAGTCCGCAAAATTACACTTTATTTTCGGGAATACCTATTTTATTTTTCCGTATCTCCGATCACGCGTTGAAAACGCTTCCAGCGCGCGAGCAAACTCGTTTTTGCGAAAATCAGGCCAAAGAACGTCGGTATAGTAAAACTCCGTGTAGGCACACTGCCAAAGCATATAATTGCTGATGCGCTGCTCGCCGCTGGTCCGGATGAGCAGGTCAGGATCGGGAATGCCGGCGGTGCTCAGGTAGGAGGAGAAGGTCTCCTCGGTGAGCGGCGGAATGGTCCTCCCCTCCCGCTGCGCAGCCAGCGCCTCATCCGCATAACGTTGCGCGGCCTGGGTAATGTCCCATTTGCCGCTGTAGCTCATCATCACGATCATCGTGGTGGCTGTATTGGCCGCCGTGCGCTCCTCCATACCCCGGATTACGCGGAGCAGATCCGGTTTCAGCCGGCTCAGATCGCCGATTACGCGGAAACGGGCGTTGTTGCGCATGAAGGTTTTTTCTTCATTCAGCATAGATTTGAACATCAGCGCCATCAGGCCGGATACCTCCTCCTCGGGACGATTCCAGTTTTCCTCCGAAAAGGCAAAAATGCTCAAGTATTTAATTCCGTGGTCAACGGCAAATTCCATGCACTCGCGAACGGATTCAACCCCTTCTATGTGGCCGAACAGCCGCTGTTTGCCCTGCTTGCGGGCCCAGCGGCCGTTGCCGTCCATGATGATGGAAACGTGTTGCGGTACTTCTGTCATAGCGTATGGTTGTTGCGGACATCCTCGCCCCAATGAAGCTTGGTGCGGAGAGCGTCGATAAAGTTATTATCTGAGAATGAGATGGTTCTGAGCGGGAAGTCGCCACGTGTGAGGCATGCGTGGAATCCGGAGGGGAAGCGGGCCGTCCGCTCGTCGGCCGTAAGCAAGACGCCGCCCCGGTTGGAGGAGACCGTCACCTCAAGTTTGGAGGAGAGCGGCACCACCATCGGGCGGACATTCAGGTTGTGCGAAGCGATGGGTGTGATGACCGCCACCTCGCTGTCCGGCAGAACGATAGGGCCGCCTAGGCTCAGGGAATAGGCGGTACTACCGGTGGGCGTTGCCACAATCAGGCCATCCGCCCAGAAAGGCGGCAGCTGACGGTCGTCTATTTTCAGGCAGATGGAGACCAGGCCCCGCGGCTCACCCGAGAAGGTTACTTCATTGATAGCGAAGGGATAAAAATCCTTTGGAAGTGGTGCAGAGGTTTCCGTCAGCGAGAGCAATGCGCGGTCACAAACCGAATAGTTTCCGGAGAAGAGGGCATCCAATGCGCCATTGCCCGCACCCGCCTCGGCCGCCGTCAGGAATCCGAGCCGCCCGAAGTTGATGCCGGCCACCGGGATGCCGCTGTCCCGCACGCAGGCGAGCGAAGCGAGGAAAGTGCCGTCTCCGCCCAGCGTAAGCACGATATCGGTCCCCTTGGGCAGCGGTCCGCGGGCATCGAATGAATCGCCCGGCGGGACCGGGATGGCCGCCTTCCGGAAAGCCTCCAAAAACTCAGAACCGTAACAAAGCGTGGCACCCCTTTTGCTGGCAGCCTCCAGAAGCGTGGCTGCATTTTCAAGGAAACGGCCTTCGGGCTCTCTGCCGAGAATCGCTAACTTCATAGGGAATCCTGTATTTTTGTTCAAATTTACCTATTATTGCGTAATTTTGCAAGGTATGACAAAATTAAGTGTAAATATCAATAAAATCGCCACGCTCCGCAACGCGAGAGGTGGCAATATGCCGGATGTACTGAAGGCCGCACTCGATATCGAACGTTTTGGCGCACAGGGAATTACCGTCCATCCCAGACCGGATGGCCGCCATATCCGCTACGACGATGTCACTGCGCTGAAACCCATCCTCACCACGGAGTTCAACATTGAAGGAAACCCCATCGACTCCTTCATCCGGCTCGTCTGCCAGGTCCACCCTGCACAGGTGACGCTGGTGCCCGACGCAGAGAACGTGCTCACCTCCAATGCCGGCTGGAATACCCGCGATAATCTCCCCTATCTGAAGCAGATCTGCAAGACCTTCAACGACGAGGGAATCCGCACCTCCATCTTCATCGACCCCGTTCCGGAGATGATCCGTTATGCCGCCGAGACCGGGTGCCGCCGCGTGGAACTCTATACGGAAGCTTATGCGCGCGATTATACGGTGAACCGGGAAGCGGCCATCGCTCCTTACGTGACAGCTGCGGAAGAGGCGGTTCGCTGCGGATTGGAACTCAATGCCGGACACGATTTGAGCCTGGTGAACCTGCGCTATTTCCATCAGTGCATTCCCGCGCTGGCAGAGGTTTCCATCGGCCACGCCCTCATCTGCGACGCCCTCTACATGGGGCTCGAGAAGACTGTTCAGGCCTATTTGAACGAACTTGCAGATAATTGATTATCTTTGCAGTTTACAGAAAAAGCAAAACCAAACAAACTAGTAATTTCAATATGAAGAAAACACCCCTCATCCTCAGCGTCGTGGCTGCTGTCGTAGCAGTTGCGGCTCTGATCATTGCGCTGGCATGCCCGAAGGGCGGAGCCAAACCGGCCGCTGCCGGTGAAGCCTTGACGGCTTCCGCAGGCGACATCGTTTATGTCCGCATCGACTCCCTGATCCTCAAGTATGACATGTACAGCGACCTGAGCGGCGAACTCGAGGCCAAGAAACAGGCTATCGAATCCGACCTCAACAAGAAGGGCCGCAAGCTTGAGAGCGACGGCAAGGCTTTCGAGAACCAGATCAACAAGGGCCTCCTGACCCGTTCCGCTGCAGAAAAGCAGCAGCAGACGCTCCTCCAGCGCCAGCAGGATCTCCAGAATCTCGCCAGCCAGAAGCAGGCTGAACTTATGGAAGAGAACGAGGTGATGATGAACCAGGTGATGGATGCCATTACCACCTACCTCGAGCGCTATAACGAAGAACACAACTTCGCAGCCATCCTGACTACGAGCGCTACCACCAACGTGGTGATCGTCGGCAACCCTGCCCTCGACATCACCGCCGAGATCGTGGAAGGCCTCAACAACGAGTACATCAAGAAGCGCAACCGCTAACGTACCGTGAAAAGGCTCCGGCTCATCTTATGCATCGCACTGTGCGCCTTCATCTTCACCGATGCGGGCGCACGGTCGGTGAAGGTGGCCCTGATCCTTCCTTTCGACGTCGCCTCCGGATCGCCCTCCGTCAATTACCTCGATTTTTATGCAGGCGCGCTGCTGGCTGTTGAGAATCAGCAGAATGCAGGCGTAAATGTCCGGCTGACGGTAATCGACCTCGCGGACATGGATGAGGACGATTCCGTTCTGGACGACAATCTCTTTGACAACGACGTCATCATCGGTCCTGTGCGGGCCGGTGAGATGTATCTGATCCAGCGCATCTGCAAGATTTTCGGGACGCCCTTTGTCTCCCCGCTGGATCCGGCCGCTGAAGACCTGGCGACCGACAACCCCTATTTCTTCCAAATCCCCACTTCGCCCAAGCGGCAGGCTGCCAATCTGGTAGCCCGGCTTAAAGCCGAAGGCGAGGGTCCCGTCACCCTCTTTTGCAACCCGGTTTCGCCCGAAGAGGAGCTGCTGGAGGCCCGCTACGAAATGGCGCTGACGGAAGCCGAAGTCCCCTTCCGCAAAATATCCTACGAAGTGCTGCGTGGCCGCCTGATTACCGAAGAATTGCGCGCACAAATGAACCCGGGCGAAGAGATTCTCCCGCAGCGCGTGCTGATTGCCTCTGAATCTGAGGCCTTCGCTTCCGACGTGGTGCGCAACATGAACCTGCTGAGTTCGCTCTACGGCATTCCCGTAACGCTTTACGCCACCAACCGTCTCCGCGCCTTCGAAACCATCGACGCGGACAACCTCTACAAACTGGGGCTGCGTGTCTCCACCCCGTACTACGTGGATTACACGAACGACGAAACCCGCAACTTCATTCTGAAATACAGGGCATTATACAACACCGAGCCCAGCCAGTACTCCTTCCAGGGCTACGACATTCTCACCTACTTCATCGCTACCCTCAACGACCTGGGAAGCTCCTTCCTCGATTTCGTGGAATACTATCCGATGGACCTGCTGCAGAACAGCATCCGGTTCGTGCGGACAAATGAAGAGGGCGGTTATGTCAACGTCCACACAAGGGACATCGAATACCGCCCTGACAATACCGTAAAGGTCGTCATCGACCCGTCGCACTAAACCAGGCGATTGGGGTCGAGATTTCCTCTTTCAATATCTTTGTAATAGTTGACCGTGCCGACTTTGAGCTCCACGGTAGCAGCGTCGTCGCAAACGATGATGCCCTTCGGGTGCAGCTGCAGAACGGAGATGGTCCACATGTGGGTGACACAACCCTCCACGGCGTGTGCCAGTGCACGTGCCTTGTTGTGGCCGTTGGCCAGGATCAGCACTTCGCGAGCGTCCATCACGGTGCCCACACCTACCGTCAGCGCGGTCTTCGGAACCAGGTTGATGTCGTTCTCGAAGAAACGGGAGTTGGCGATGATGGTGTCGGTGGTGAGGGATTTCACGCGGGTGCGGGAGCTCAGCGAGGAGCCCGGTTCGTTGAATGCGATGTGGCCGTCAGGACCGATACCGCCCATAAAGAGCTCGATACCGCCGAAATCGGCAATCTGCTTCTCATAATTGACACACTCAGCCTCCAAGTCCTCGGCATTGCCGTTGAGGATATGGACATTCTCCTTGGGGATGTCGATGTGCGAGAAGAAGTTGTTCCACATGAAGCTGTGGTAGCTCTCGGGGTGATTCTCCGGAATGCCCACATACTCATCCATGTTGAAAGTCACGACGTTCTTGAACGAGACTTTGCCCGTCTTGTAGAGGTGGATTAGCTCTTTGTAGGTGCCAATCGGGGTGGAACCGGTAGGAAGACCGAGCACGAAGGGGCGCTCTTTGGTGGGCTTAAACGCGTTGATACGCTTTGCGATGTAGGCCGCTGCCCACTGGGACATCTTCCCGTACGTTTCTTGAATAATGATTCGCATAACTGTATGATTTTTTGAATTATGATTTGTCGGAATGAAGCAGGACGCGGGCGTTGGCCAGTGCCTCGGGAGTCAGTTCCCGGCCACTGAGCATCCGCGCCACCTCGCGAATCCGGTCTTCGCCCTCAATCGGGCGGATATGGCTGCGTGCTCGCCCATCTTCCGTGGATTTGTAAACCAGGTAGTGGGCATTCCCCTTACTGGCCACCTGCGGCAGGTGGGTGATGGCGAAAACCTGCATTCGCTCGCCCATAGAAACAATCATCTGCCCCATCTTGTCGGCTACGCTGCCGCTGACTCCGGTATCGATTTCATCGAAAATCAGGGTAGGCATGCCGGCATACTTGGAGAGCAGATCCTTGATGCAGAGCATAATGCGGGAAAGCTCACCGCCGGAAGCGCAGCGGGAAAGCTCGATGGGTGCAATGCCGGGGTTGGCGGAGAAGAGGAACAGTACGTCGTCTATTCCATCGCGGACACCGGTTGCGCGCTCCCGAATCTCGGTGCGGAAAACGGCCTGCGGCATCTCCAGCGAGCGGATTGCCGCCAGCAGGGCTTTATCCAGCGCGGGCGCCGCTTTGACGCGGGCCTCATGCAATGCCGTTGCGCAAACAGAATAGTCGTGCTCGAGGCCGGCCCGTTTGTGCCGGAGCTCGGAGAGGGCGGCATCGGGATCCAGGCTGTCCGCCAACTGGCGGGAGAGATCGTCGCGCAGGGCAATGAGTTCGGATTCCGTCTCTACCCCATGCTTGCGCAGCAGGCTATAAAGGGTGGATAGACGCTCCTCCACCTCTTCCAGGCGACGGGGCGAGAAGGTATTTCTTTCCGCGAGCGAAGTCACTTCGCCCGCAATGTCTTTCAGTTCAATTCGGGTCGATTCCACACGGGCGCGCAACTCCTCTGCAGCGGGCATAAAGGCCGCCACCTTGGAGAGCGCGTTCTCCACGAGATGCAGTTGCTGGGGCAGCGACTGCTCATCGGCCGAAAGCAGCGCATCGGCCGTAGCGAGCTGCTCGCTGATAAGGCCACTGTTGGCCAGCTGGCGCTGTTCGGTCTCCAGCTCTTCCAACTCCCCGTCGCGCAGCCGGGCCTCTTCCAGCTGGTTAAACTGGAATTCCAGGTAATCCCGGTTTCGGCGCGCGGAATCGGCGGCCGCCTCCCGCTCGGAAATCTCACGCGAGCAGGCGGTCAGTTGGTCGTAGATGGCTCCGCACCGGGTTGTTTCTTCCGCACAGCCGGCAAAGAAATCTAGCAGCGAAAGCTGGTAACGACGGTCCGCAAGCTGGGTCTGGTCGAACTGCGAGTGGATATCCACCAGCGATGCCGAGAGTACCTTCAGCGCGTCAATGGTAGCGGGTTCGTCGTTGATGAAGGAGCGGGAGCGGCCCTGCGGCGAGATGACGCGGCGGAGAATGTACCCCTCCCCTTCCCGTTCAAATTCCCCCTCTACAACACAGTTGGCGGCAGGATCACCCAGCGCCGACACATCGGCTTTTCCGCCCAAAAGAAGCGACAAGGCACCGAGCAAGATAGACTTGCCGGCGCCTGTTTCTCCGCTGATGACAATCAGATTCTCCGGGAATTCAATATCCAGCGAATCGATCAGCGCATAATTCCGTATCGCTAATCTTTTGAGCATCGGACGGCTGAATTAGTCGGCCATTCGATAGACGATCTTCCCCTCTTCAAACTCCTTGGTAGCCGTCAACGTAGGCTTCGGAAGTTTCTCGTAGTACTTGGAAATCTCAATCTGCTCCACATTCTCGAAGGTCTCCTCGAGAGTGTCTGCATAGTTGGTGAACTCTTCCAATTTCTTGCTGAGTTCCTGCTTGATGTCCGCAGCGATCTGGTTGGAGCGCTTTGCGATGATCATCACCGTTTCGTAAATGTTGCCCGTCGGAGCGGCGAAGTCGCGAAGCTCACGGGTAATCGTGTTGGTTACAACCTGTTTGTTGTCCATGGTTTATTATAGATTCGTTTTGTTATTATCTTCGTTTTCAGTGGGTTGGCTCTTGCTGATATACTTCTGCGCCTTGGCGTAGAGTCCATCCAGTTCCCGGCGGTGCTCATTCTCAGGGAATTCGCTGATGATATTGAAATAGTCATCCACGAAGGTCATGTAGCGCTCGCGCTGCTTGGACGGCACGCTATTGAATGCATATTTGTAGGAAGACATCGCCGTATAGTAGAGGATCTCCTCCCGGTAACGGTTGTCCGCATTCTCTTTGAGGACATTCTTCAGAGCATAATGGGCTGCCAGGTAATCCTCCATGTGGTAGTAGAGCCAGGCCCCCTTGTAAGCCTTGAGTTCCAGACGGTCTTTCAGATCATCCAGCATCTCGCGGCAGCGGGGAATGTACTCGGAGCCCTTGTTCTCCAGGATGAACTGGGAAATGGCGGTCATGGCCTTGTAGGTGGGCTGCTGGTCGAGCTCGTAGCGGTAGGTGCTCCGGTAGAGGCAGTCGAGCCGCAGGAACTTGGCCTGCTCGGTGAAAGGGCTGGCCGGATAGACATCCACGAACTTCTCGAGGTTGCCTTCCGCCGTAATGTAATCGCCATACTTGTAGTTGCTCAATCCCCAGTAGAACTGCACCGTGTCATCCTGCGGCAGGCCGCTGGTCAGGACGGTCAGCGATTCAAACATCTCTGCGGCGCGGGCATATTTCTTGGCCTCAAAGAGTTCGAAAGCCTTGGCATACTTGGCCGGAATGTCGTTGCCCTCCAGCAGGGCGGAATACTCCGTCTTGCAGGAAGCCAGCGCCACGAGGGCCATCAGGGTTATGAGAAGCGTTTTCAGTCGCATACGTTTCATTTTAAGGATACCAGATACTTTTCGGCGTCCAGTGCGGCGCGGCATCCGCTGGCTGCAGCATTCACGGCCTGTCGGTAGGTCGGGTCCTGCACGTCACCGGCCGCGAACACGCCCGGCACACAGGTCCGGCTGCTGCGTCCTTCGGTGAGGATGTATCCGTTTTCGTCTGTCGCAATCCACGGTTTGAAGAGGTCCGAGTTCGGGTGATGGCCGATGGCCAGGAAAAACCCGTCAATCTTCTTTTCAAGCAGTTCGCCGTCGGCGTGGCGGAGCCGGACACCGGTTACACCGGCGGTCAGGTCGCCCAGAACTTCGTCGGTCTGGCACTTCCAGAGAATCTCGATGTTCGGTGCATTCAAGACCTTCTCCTGCATAGCCTTGGAGGCTCTCAGGACGTCGCGGCGGACAATCATATAAACCTTGCGGCAGAGCGAAGCGAGGTACATCGCCTCCTCGCACGCTGTATCGCCGCCTCCCACCACTGCAACATCCTTGCCACGATAGAAGAAGCCGTCGCAGGTAGCGCAGGCGGAGACGCCCATGCCGCGGAATTTGTTCTCCGAAGGAAGTCCCAGATACTTGGCCGTTGCACCGGTGGCGATTATGACGGTATCTGCCGCGAGAAGTTTTTCGCCGTCAATTTCCACACTGAGCGGACGCTGGGAGAAATCCACCTTGGTGGCCAGGCCCGGACGGATCTCCGCACCGAGTCGGAGCGCCTGCGAACGGAAATCTGCCATCATCTGCGTGCCGTCAACTCCTTCCGGATAACCGGGGAAGTTCTCCACGATAGTCGTGGTCGTCAGCTGGCCGCCCGGCTGCACCCCTTCATAGAGGATGGGCTGCAAACCCGCACGGGCCGCATAGATGGCGGCGGTGTATCCAGCGGGACCACTTCCAAGGATCAGACACTTTACAGTTTCGGCATTCATAACGGCGGAATGATTTGAAACTGCAAATGTACTATTTTTTTCGAGAAACTATATCTTTGATATAGAATTCCAACCGCTGCTCCCACACCAGAACGATGGCCATCGCCATTCGGATGAGCAGCATCACCCACCAAAGTCCGCCGATGGCAGCCATCAGCGACAGATCCTCCAAGTTGCTGTGGCTCACCGCAATATGACTATCCAGCAAGCGCACGTCCCGGTTGGAAATGGTACCCCGCTCAATCTCGTCGAGCATCGCGGCAGCACCGTAGCTCAGGCCCACGATATTTGCCACCAGCCAGAGGAAAGAGGTCTTGGCTGGCAGGCCAAAGAAATACATCAGCGGGGTCAGTGCAATCGAAATGACCTTCATAACCCCGAACTCGGAGAGTATGCGCTGGAGAATGTTCAGCGCAAAGATGATAATGGTCATCATCAGGCACAAATCCAGCGTGGAGAGGGCCCATTTGCCCAGCACCGGCCAGAACGGAGCAAGTCCCTCGGTAACGGGAAGTTCCGCCGCCACCGCTTCACTCGCCGGAAGAATCCGGTTCAGCAACCATCCCAAGAAGAAGGCGGAGAGGGTTCGGACCACCACCATGCGCGCCGCCGAGGCTCCGGTTTTGCGCAACACCGCCGTCTCGATAATCATGGAGTGGGAACAGAGCACCATCGTGGCGATGATGGTCATGGCGCGCCAGTCCAGTTCGAGCGAAGTCATCACGGCAATGGCCGAGTAGCAGTTGACGAAATAGCCTGAAAGATAAGCCAATGCGGCACTGCCCGGCAGGCCCAGATACTTAAAGACCGGCGAGATGAGATCGGAGATCCAGGGCAGGATGTTGAAGTACTTGAGGAGCATCATCGCAAACGAGACGATGACGGTCACTTTGATCATCCAGATGCATGTCTTCTTGGAGGAGGGCAGTACCTCCTTCACACACTTGCGGATTCTTTGCCAGGCGGTTGCTTCAGCCATAAGATTGGGATATAGGTTTAGAGGGGATCTACGTCGATAGAGAGGTCCACGTGTCCGCGATAGCGGAGCGTGAGGGCGTCAAGTTCAGCCGCCAGGGCGCGTTTGGCGCGGGCCAGCGCGGCGGTGCGGGGCAATTTGATCCAGAACTGGCGGACATGCTGCCGGCCCACCGTTTCGTTGAGCGGGGTTACAGGCGAGCAGGGAGCGATTCCGGCATTCTTCAGGGCGGTCTCGATGTCGCGGCAGAGGTGCCAGAGGCGGCCTTCGGAGGCATCGCGAACCGTCAGGGTAATCAAGCGCACAAAGGGCGGGAAGCGGAAGGCGCGACGCTCCTCCAAGGCACTGGCCAGTGCGGCTGCATCCGCATCCGGAAGCGTCTCTTCCGCCTTGAGGCGGGCAAAGACGGGATGGTCGGGCTGTTCGGTCTGAATCAGCATCTTACCCGGACGGGTCCGGCGGCCGGCACGTCCCCGGAACTGGCGCAGCAACTGAAGGGCGCGTTCATCGGCCCGGAAGTCCTGCACGGCCAGCAGCGAATCGGCACTGAGCACCGCCACCAGCGAGAGACGGTCAAAGTCGAACCCTTTGGTAATCATCTGCGTACCCACCAGGATATCAATCTTTCCGGCCGCAAAGTCGGAGAGAATCTTCTCCTCGTCCTTGCGCCGCTCGGCAGTATCGGCATCGAAGCGCGCGATGCGCAGCTCCGGATAGCGCTCCTGGAGCAGCTCTTCAATCTTTTCCGTGCCGGCGCCCACCGGGACCAGCGTCCCTTTGCCGCACTCCGGGCAGACCTCGGGCATCGGCTGGTGCGCCCCGCAGTAATGGCACTGCAGCGTATGGTTGAACTTGTGGTAGGTCAGCGGAATATGGCAGTTCGGGCAGAGCGGGATCTTGCCGCACGCATCGCACTGTACCTGGGTGGCATAAGCCCTGCGGGAACGGAATACAAGCACCTGCTCGCCGCGCGCCACCGTCTTCTCTATCTCATTGAGCAGCTGCTGCGTAAAAGGCCCCTGCATGTTGTGCAGCCGACGGGCCTTGGCGGTATCCGCTATCACGATCTTCGGCTCCGAAAGCCGATGGTATTTCTCTGTGAGGGAGACCCGTTGATACTTTCCGGTCTCCACGTTGTAAGCACTTTCGTAAGAAGGAGTTGCCGTGCCGAGCAGGACCTTGGCGCCGAGGCGGGCGGCCAGCAGCATCGCGGCATCGCGGCCGTTGTAGCGCGGCGCGGGATCGTCCTGCTTGTAGGAGGCATCGTGCTCTTCATCGATGACCACCAGCCCCAAGTTGCGGGCCGGCAGCAGCACGGCGGAACGGGTGCCGAGCACCAAAAACGGCCCCTCCCCGGAGAGCAGTTTATCGACGACCGCCTTGCGTTGGGCAGCGGTCTGGCGGGAGTGAAAAACCAGCAGCTGGTCACCAAAAACCCGTTGGAGCCGCTCCTGCAGCTGCCGCGACATGGCAATCTCCGGAACCAGGTAGAGGACGCTCCGTCCTGTCTCCATACGGCGGCGGGCCAGATGCATGTAAATCTCGGTTTTTCCGGAGCCTGTTACGCCATGGAGCAACACCGGTTTGCGGCCGGTGAAATAGGACTCAATCTCATCGAAAGCCTTCTGCTGGGCGGGCGAGAGTTCCGGAAGCAGCGCGAAATCGGCCGGAGTGGGAGCCTGTTTCTTTTTTCGCGGCTTCACATCGGCCTGCTTGCGGAAATACTGCGGGAAGGCGGCCTTGAAGACATCGCCCGGGGTACACATGTAATATTCAGCGAGTTCCCGCCAGAAAGCGATGTCGGCCTGCGTTACGCGCGGGAGCGCCTCGCGCGAGAGAATCTCCTTGACGCGCAGCGGATCTATGTCGCAGGTTTCACGCAGAGCGCAGACGACACCCTGGTAGGTGTGCGCCCCCACTTTGACCTGCACCCACTCCCCTACGGCAAGGGGTTCGTCCCCCACCGGAAGTCGGTAGGTCAACTCCCGCACCAGATGGAGTGGCAGCAGAACGTCTGCGTATTTCATTGTCTGCGACATAATCTACAAATATAGAAAAAAGATGGATGATTCCGGTGACGAAAAAATATTTTTGGCAATACCGAAAAACAAACTATCTTTGCAGTCCCAAAACCGTTCTGGTGCCATAGCTCAGTTGGTAGAGCAAAGGACTGAAAATCCTTGTGTCCCTGGTTCGATTCCCGGTGGCACCACAAAAAAAGCTCCTGCAGCCGCAGGAGCTTTTTTTGTGGCGCCTTGGCGCCCATATCCACTGGGGCACTGCCCCAGACCCCCCGCTTCGCGCTTGCAGTTCCATAGGCCCTCCGCTAGTCTGCGGAAGCATCCTTCACGTGAAGCCTGGCTACTGTCCCATTTTCTGTGCCACTAGCCACGAAAACCCGGGTCAATCCTGGCTACTCCCCCATAGTTTGGGACGGTAGCCACGGCAGAGTTGAAAAGGTCCACGCCATCCCCGGGAACTTGCAATACAAATCTCTGTCCTTCAGTCGATAAAGCAAAGTCCTACCCCCTTCCGAGAGGGGTAGGACTTTAAGTATCTTTCAGTGTATCAACGAGTTACATTGCAAGGCTATGGCGGGGCCGGCTACCAGCGGTTCCAGTGGATGTTGTCGGGGTTCCATTTGTCCTTGGGGGCGGGGTCTTCGGCGGGGATACCGACGGGGATAATGCTCAGCGGGACAACATTTTCAGGGAGGCCCAGGGCGGCAGCGAGCGGAGCGATTCGCTCGGTTGCCGGATAGCCGGCGGTCCAGACGGCACCCAGGCCCAGGGCTTTGGCAGCCAGCAGGATATTCTCCGTGGCGGCGCTGCAGTCTTCATACCAGAAGATGTTCTCCATCTCAACGGCCGGAGCATCGGGCTGACCGAAGGGTTTGCGCATCATCGTGGACTGTCCACAGACAACGATCACGGCACCAGCTTCAGTAAACATACCGCTGCGCGGGCCACCGCCGAGCAACTCTGCAATCCGGGTCTTGTCGGTCAGAACCACGAAGCGCCAGGGCTGGCTATTCATAGCGGTAGGAGCGGCCATACCGGCCTTCAACAGAGTTTCCAGCTGCTCCTTGGCCACCGGTTCACCGGTAAAATGGCGGATGCTGGTACGGGTCATAATCACATCAAGTGCCGAAGGCTCGGTCGCCTTGGGGCCACAGCCCGAGAGGAGCATCGTCACTGCCAGGGCCGCAAGTAAAAAGAGCTTTTTCATACAAAATATTGCTTGTTGTATTACAATTGTCTCGTGTGTCCCACAAAGATAGCATTTTTTCGTATATTCGCAGAATATACAGGAGCCGACTCCTGGGAGAACTGACAAATAACTAAAAACCAAATAAATGAAAAGAATCCTCACCTTCAGTTTCTGCTTCGCGCTGGCACTTCTGACGCTCACACTCCAGGGCCAGTCCCGCAAAAGTGGTTATTACAAAGACCTCTTTATGGACGGTGGCATCGGTCTCAATGAATACGACGACCTTCCGGCTGCCAAGTTCCTGAACCTTACGATGGAACGCATTTGCACCTATGAGGATGGCGACACCACCGCCGCCACGGCCTACGAGCACATGCTCATGAGCAACATCTTCATCGGCAGCGAGATTGACTGCAACGGCAGCCTGCTCTATCCGGATGGCGCTCCCCGCTTCCGGGTGATTTACCTCAACGGCGGCAAAGCCACCACCCACGGCAAACAGCTGAGAGCGGCCGGTATCGAAACCATCCGCAAGTATGTGGCGGCCGGCGGTAGCTACGTGGGTACTTGCGCGGGCGCTTTCTTCGCCAGCAAGGGAACCTACAGCCGCGCAGACGGCACCTTCAACCCGAACCCGTGGTACAGCGGCATCTTCCCCGGCTACACCGTCAGCACGGGCCTCAACCGCTCCGCAACCACCCTTTCGGTGGAGAAGAAATCCCCTCTGCTGAAGTACTATGACTTTGGTGGAGATAAGCTGATTGACAGCGTGCGCCACAACGGCGGTTGCTTTATGTGCACCGACAGCGTGCCGGCCGGAACCGAGCTGATGCTGCGCTATGTGGGCGACACCCTTCGTCAGCTGAAACGCCCCATCCACCAGGAGGTGAATGCCTGGGCCTACAAGGCTGATGCAACCACCGGCCGCGTGGTCGTGACCGGCTCGCATCCGGAGCGGATGATTGGCGGTGACCGCCTCCAGATGTTCTCTGCCATGATTCGCTATGCGATGGACGGCAACGGTACGCCGCGCATCAAGGGCGAACTGGTCAACGGCGAGGCACGCGAGATGACCCGTCGCACCAAAGACAATGATCCGGATCATACCGCAATCGGCGACCGTCAGTACCACCATTTTACCGTGAACGTTCCCAAGGGCACGAAACAGGTGAAGATTGACCTCAAACCCGGTAAGGGCTACGCAGACTACGACCTCTTCCTCTTTGCTGCGCCCGGAACTCCTGCCTTCAACGACAACGCTTCCTGGTACAACGTACACAATGGCGCCGCCAAGAGCCTGATCATTGATGCGCCCAAGGCCGGAACCATCTATGTTTCCGTCTATTGCGACACTACCGTAGATACCCTCGACACCCGCTGGGGCGAGCAGTACACGGGCCGCATTGAAGTTCTCAACGGCGTTCCTTACATCCTTACCGCCACTCTGATCAACGAATAAGCCATGAAAAGATATTTCCTCTCGCTGCTGGCGGCAACGCTGCTGATTCCCGCTGCCAACCTCTCCGCCCAGAATGACGACGGCTACTACAAGGACGTCTATATGAACGGCGGCATGGAGCTCTCCTCCCGCAAGGATCTTCCCGCTACGCGTGACCTCGGCCTCAGCCTGGAGATTCTCCGCTCCGCCAAGGACAAGGAGCGCACCCAGATGGATACTCTGCAGCAGAACCACGCCTTCATCGGCAGTGAAAACGACAGCAACGGCTGGCTGCTCTATCCGGACGGCGCACCCCGCTTCAAAATGCTCTACGTCAATGGCGGTAGCGCCGGTCATCATGGCCGAACCCTGACCGAGCCCGGCCGTGCCCGCATCCGCGCCTATATCAAGGCAGGCGGTAGCTACGTGGGCAGTTGTGCGGGCGCCTATGTGGCGACCATCGGCACCAAGACCAAGATTCACGAGGAGTATATCGGCATCTATCCGGGCGTTTGCACCAATGCAAAGCTGGCCGATACCTACGTGAGCGTCACCATTCCGGAGAACTCCCCCGCCCTCAAATACTTCGACTTCGACGGCGACCGCTTCATTGACAGCGTCTATCACAACGGCGGATGCTATATGGACTATGCGGATATGATTCCGGGCTGCGAGGCGATGTTCGATTACAACTATCCCCCGAAGTCCATGCACGGCAATGCAGCCGTCTGGGCGTGGAAAGAGAACGAACAGACCGGCCGCGTGATTTGCTGCGGTCCCCATCCGGAAGGCAAGGTGACCGGCAAGCAGCTGGCCATGATGTCCTCCATGGTGCTCTATGCCATTGAGGGCAACGGCGTCTTCCGCATCAAGGGCGAACTCCTCAAGGACGAGCCGCGCGCAATGGTCTGCACCACGGAGGAAAATAATCCGGATTACACCCGGATCGGCGACCGTCAGTACCATCACTTTACGGTCACCGTGCCGGAGGGAATCGATACGCTCAACATTGCCCTCAAGCCCATCAAGGGGCATGAGGATTTCAACCTGCACCTGTTCGCCGGCAACGAAGGTCCCGTGCTTCGCAAAAACGCTAAGTACAAGAATGTCAAGAACGGTATTGACAAGGTGCTCACCGTCATCCGTCCGAAGGCTGGTACGCTTCACGTCTCCGTCTTCTGCGAGACCACTGTGGATACCGTCCTCTCCCCGATTTACGGCACCCAGTACACCGGCCGCGTGGATGTTCTCAACGGCGTTCCCTACATCATTGAAGTAAACTATTGATAATCCATATCCATGAGAAAGATCAACTCCATCGTACGTTGCGCCGCCCTGCTGATGCTCTGCGGAGCGATGACGCTGACTGCCGTTTCCTGCGGAACGGCCAAGAAAGCCCAAGTCAGTGAGACAAATACGCTGCTCAAGGCCAGTGACAAGAACCTGAAGGCGGAGGTCCTGAGAATCTGCAAGGAGGCCAACCTGCCCACCCTCCAGGTTTGCTATACGGAATCGGGCAGAACCGTCTCTTTTGTGGTGACCAACAAGGAGTTCTATGCAGATACGCACGCTCGCTACATCAAGCGTCCGTTTGACAATCTGACCGTCTATGAGGCCGCTTCCATCAGCAAGGTGCCCCTCAGTTACCTGGCCTGCAAGATGGCGGACGAAGGCAAACTGGATCTGGACAAACCGCTCTGGGAATACTATCCGGAAATCCTGGATCTCTTTGCCGGCGATGTCAACAAAGAGCGCGCGAAGGTCATCACGCCGCGCATCTGCATGACACACCGGACTGGTCTGGACAACAAGACCTACCGCAACATGGAGTTCAAGCACAAGACCGGCGAATTCAACTATTCCGGCCCGGGCATCTATATTCTTCAGCGGACTCTGGAGCACCTTTGGGGCGAAAGACTGGACACCTATTCCAAGCGCGTGCTGTTCGACAAACTCGGTATGGAACATACGAGCTACAGTTGGCAGCCCTATTATGACGAGTACTTTCCCTATGGATTCCGCGAGAGCGGCCCCACCTACCAGAAATGGAACACCAAGGGCAAACCGGGCTGCAACGCTGCTTATTCGATGCGCACCACCGCTGAGGAGTTCACCAAGTTCCTGCAGTTCTTCATGAACGGCGCGGATCTGAGCAAGGAGATGTACAACGAGATGACCAAAGGCCAGGTGCTGGTCAAGGATTTCGGCGCAGCCGGACAGGTCTATCGCGGCCTGGGCTGGGTGGTGGCAGATGATGTCCAGATCGGCCATTACATCCACCACGGCGGCAACAACGGTAGCTTCCGCGGCTTGGCCGTGATAGCTCCCGAGACGCAGCGGACGCTGGTTTACTTCTACAACGGCGCTCCCGCCAAGAACTACAATGTCCACGACGTGATGACCCGACTCTTCTTCAACACCACAGAGTCCATCATCCCTCATCAGGGCGCTGCACTCCATAGCGTCACTTCTGCCAAAAAGAAGAAATGAGCCGGGGCTTTGTCAAAGACGGAGACATTGAAGAGACGCCCGCCGTTGAACAGCGGGCTTTCCTTCCCGATGGCGTCGCCAACTACGTGACGGCAGAGGGGCTTGCTGCCCTGAAGCAGGAGCGGGAAGCGTTGACGGCGCAACGGGAGGCTGCCTCCGGCAATGAAAGCGACCGGCGCGTTACGCGCAACTACCTCAGTGCCAAGCTCTGCCAGCTGGAAGCGCGAATTGCTTCCGCTGTGCTTCCGGGCCGTCCCGACGATGAAACCATCGCCGGATTCGGCGCTTATTGCACCCTCCAGCCGGAAACGGGCGAACCGCGTACCGTACGGATTGTGGGGGCCGACGAAGCGGATGCCGGGAAGGGACTGATCTCCTTCTTCTCCCCTGTCGCTAAGGCGCTCTATGGCCATCGTGCCGGCGATGTAATCCCGGTTTCCGGCGGACAGATGACCCTCAGCAAGGTATCGTACGATCCGCTGCCCCTGACTCCGCTCTCCCCCGAATCGCGCCCGGCAACCTCGAAACCCTCTCCGCAGAAAAAGGCGGTCAAAAAGCTGACCTTTCCCGTCCCTCCGTCCGTGGTTGAGAAACCTGCCACGGCCAAACAGCCCGAGCGGCAGGATGATGGCGAAGAGGTTCTCCCGATTGTCAACGACCGGGGGCTCACGATTGGCAAGGCCACCCGGCGGGAATTCCACAACGGCAGCAAGTTGCTCCATCCGGTGGTACACCTGCACCTGTTCAACAGCCAGGGTGAGCTCTATCTCCAGCAGCGTCCGCTCTGGAAAACCATCCAGCCCGGCAAATGGGACACGGCCGTCGGCGGCCATATCGGATTCGGCGAACCCGCCTCGGAGGCCCTGCGGCGCGAAGTATCGGAAGAACTGGGTATCAATAACTTCTCCCCCGTAGCGGTACGGAAGTATCTCTTTGAGTCCGACCGCGAGAAGGAGTATGTTTATCTTTATAAAACCGTGTGCGATGAGGAACCCGCTCCGAGCGACGAGCTGGAAGGCGGACGTTTCTGGTCGCGCACCGAGATAGAAGAAAATCTAGGGAAAGGGGTATTTACCCCCAACTTTGAATTGGAATACAAACAGTATCTGAAATAATGGCAAAAAGAGTTTACAGCACGCTCCTGATGGTAGCGGCCGCCCTCCTGCTCTACGGTTGCGGCGGGGACCCTATCGATCCGACTCCGGTGGATCCCCCGGAGATTGACCCGACCATCTATGTAGGTATCGGTCGCGCCGGTCTCTCTCCGGAGAGCGCTACGATTGGCTATTTCAAGCAATGCATCGAAGATGCCGGCGGGAAAATGATCTATTTTGAGCAATACGCCACCAGCGAGAGTAAAGCGACGAACGATCTCAAGAAGGTAGATGCGCTCATCATTCCCGGCTCTTCAGCAGCCGATACCAGCGGCCGTTCGGCGTGCGACAAGCGCCTGATCGGTGCCGCCGTTGCGCAGGGCAAGCCGGTGCTAGGCGTCTGCTTCGGTTGTCAGCGCATCAACCTGATGCGGGGCGGTGAACTGGGTACGGTAATCGATGATTTTCCGGATTCGCCCTATGACCACAAGGCCGGCGGCAGCGTCTACCCCAATCACGACATCACGATTGACGAATCCTCCACCCTCTATCAGATTCTCAAGACCAAGACCATCGGGGTCAATTCCAGCCACAAGCACTACTGCAAGGTGATTCCCGCCGGCATCAAAGTCATTGCCACGGCGCCGGACGGTGTTTGTGAGGCCATAGAAGGGACCTATCCGGGCGACATGCTGCTCGGGGTGCAGTTCCATCCGGAATACCTCTACGCCCTGCTCGGGAAGGAGGAATTCCTCCCCATCTTCGAACACCTCATCAACCAGGCCCGCGAGGTGAAATTCGCCAAGAAGTAGCAAAAAAAGGGACCCGGCCGGGTCCCTTTTTCAATTGAAAAGAATCCTGATTATTTCAGGTTGCCGCTCTCAGCGTCCTTGATCATCTTCTCGTTAGCGGAGATGTAGATCTCGACGCGGCGGTTCTGGATACGGCCCTCCGGAGTTGCATTGTCAGCGATGGGGAGCTTGTAGGACATGCCTTCCACGCGTTTCATCTGGTTGCTGCCCATACCGCAGGTCTTCAGGTAGTCAGCCACGGTCTGTGCACGCTGGAGCGAGAGTTTCTCGTTGTACTCGTCGCTACCCGTGTTGTCGGTGTGACCCAGCACGATAATATCCGTATCGGGCAGGTCTTTCATCTGAGCTGCGAACTCCTTGAGGGATTTCTTGGAAACATCGCTCAGTGCAGCGCTGTTAACCTTGAAGAGGATACCGCTCTCGAAGGTAACCTTGATGGCGTCCAGGTCGTTGATATCCTTGACCACCTCAACGTTTGCACCTTCCAGTGCCTTGAGCTCTTCAGCCTTCTTGTCCATCTTGTTGCCGATCAGTGCGCCGACACCAGCACCGACAGCGGTACCGATAGCTGCGCCGATACCAGCGCTCTTGGCATCCTTGCCGAGCAGTGCGCCGAGCAGTGCACCAGCAGCTGCGCCGGAGCCACCACCGATAGCGGTGCCCTTACCGAGATTAGACATGTTGCCGCATCCAGCAAGCAGAGATGCGCAAAGAACCAAAGTCAGAATTTTTTTCATAAGCGTATAGGTTATTTGGTTGATGATTTCGGTCTGATTCTGCGGAAACGCAGGGCTATCACGCCCCAGAAGGCCTCGCCGAAGATGCCGCTGCTCATCTTGGAGGTTCCCTGTTTGCGGTCCACAAAGATGATGGGCACCTCGGTGATCTTGAAGCCGAGGCGGTAGGTATTGTATTTCATCTCGATCTGGAAACCGTAGCCACGCATCTTAACGCGGTCGAAATCTATGGTTTCCAAAACTTTGCGACGATAGCACTTGAAACCTGCCGTGGAGTCGTACACCTTCATCCGCAGCACGGTGCGGACGTACTTGGAGGCGTAATACGACATGATGACGCGGCCGATAGGCCAGTTGATCACGCTGATTCCGTTGCAGTAGCGCGAACCGATGGCAAGGTCGGCACCTCCGTCACAGCAGGCATGGTAGAGACGAGGAAGATCTTCCGGATTGTGGGAGAAATCGGCGTCCATCTCGATGATGTAGTCGTAGCCGTGCTCCAGGGCCCAGTTGAAGCCCGTCATGTAGGCCGTACCCAGCCCCTGCTTGCCTTCCCGTTCAAGAAGAAAGAGAGAATCCGGGAAATCAGTGGTCTGCAGTCCTTTAACGATGGAAGCGGTGCCGTCCGGCGAGCCGTCGTCCACCACGAGAATGTGGAAATCGTCTTTCAAGGCCCGCACCGCGCGGATGATGGCCTCGATGTTCTCCTTCTCGTTGTAGGTGGGAATGATGACGACTTTGCGGTCCATTTCGGTTGCTTCTTCCTGCGAAGATAACAAAAAATCACAAATCAAGTGCAATCTTCTTTGAAGAAGCCGCGCAGAAGCAGCCGTATCCGCCGGTCACGCTGGAATAGATGCTCGTCGCCTCCGAGAAGATGCTGAAGGAGGAACTGCTGTTGGCCGTTGCAAGCGAAGTACGGTAGTAGTAGAGATCGCGGTTCATGGTTGTAAAGACCAGGAAATAGTCGGCTGTGGCTCCCTCTGCACGCATCGCGTCGATATTATAACCCATGAATGAACCCCGGAAAGTGTAGCTCGCGGAAGGAATCTTCGTATCCGCGAAGAGCATGCTGACATTGTCGTCACTCAGGAATTGGGAGAGTTGATCGGTCATGCTGCCGTTCCCCTGGAAGAGGTAATCATCAGACTCCAGCTCCCAAGAGTAGGTATCTTCATAATCTTCTCCGTCATAGGAGTAAGAAAAGTGGAGATAGGGACGGATGCCGTAGTAACACGAAGGATCGGCGCCCCGGTTGACGGTCAATGACAGGTCATAATAATGGTAGGTGCCTATGTACGTATCGTTCACCGCCCGCGGAGTGACGGAATTGACCGCCAAAACCGCGCAAGTGGGCAACTGCGTCTCTGCGCTCGCCTCGTCGAAACCCGGGAAGGAGACAACCAGACGAAGCCGGTCGCCCTCGGCGGGAACATAGGTGGATTCGTAATAAAGTGGAGCATCCCCAAGATCGGGAACATCCGGATTGCCATCACCGTCCAGATCAATCATTTGCGGCTCGCGGCGCGTCAGAACATACGGGATCGTGCCGCCGTTGACATAGAGTCGGACACTCCCCTCCTCGGGTTTGAGCAACTCCATATAACTCGAGAGCGGTCCGGATTTCAGGAAGAAAGCCGAGTGGGAAACCTCAACCTGCAACGGCTCGCCAGCGCGGGCCACCGAATAGATCACTAGCTTGGGCTCGGACTCGTCGCCGTTGAACTTGATCTCCTTGGTACAGGAAACGAGGCTTAGGATCGTGAAAAGCAGTATGAAAAGTGAAAGTCGTTTCATGACAGGTTCCTCCTAAAACTTATAACTCCATGATAAGGAGGGCATGATCGGGAAAATGGAAAGCTGCTTCAGCACTTTGCGCGAGGTCACGTAAACCGTTCCGTCCGGTTCAACCACATATTCCGCCTTGGAGCTGTCGTAAACAAGGAACGGATTCTGGTGGTTGTAGGTGTTGTAGATGCTGATATTGAAGATTCGCTCGCCGCCCTTGCGGAGCTGCTTGTGGAAGTTGATGCCCAAATCCAGCCGGTGATACGGGGGCATCCGATAGTTGTTGCGCCGCTCAAAATAGGGCGTTCCGCTCGGATAGACAAATCCCTCATTGTCATCATAATAGGGCGTCAGGACATTCTGCATGGCCAGCGAACCGCAGACGCCGCTGCCGAAGACAAAAGTACCTGAGAGGTCTATCTTCTGGTTGAACTTGTGGTTCACCACGAGGCTCAGGTCGTGCCGGCGGTCATATTTGGCCGGGAAGGGTTCGCCAAAGTTGATGATGTTGCCTTCTCGGTCAAAGCGACGCATGGTTTTGGCCCAGGTATAACCCAGCCAGCCGGTCGTGTTGCCCGACTTCTTCTGGACCAGGAACTCCACGCCGTACGACCAGCCGTACCCCATCGCCACCTTGTCTTCCCAGCCCGCCGTGGAGCCGAGGAAGGAGGCGCCGTCGCGATACTCCACCACATTATCCATGGTCTTGTAGTATCCTTCGATAGAGAAATCGAACTGTCCGCGGGTATAGAAGACGCCGGCCGCCCCCTGCCGCGACCGCATCGGGGCGATGCGGTCAGTAACCGGCACCCACAGGTCTGTAGGCAACGAGAGGTTGCTGTTCGAGAGCAGGTGCAGATACTGACTCATTTCGGAGTAGGAGGCCTTGAAGGAGAGGTCGTTGTTGACCAGCAACCGGAGGCTCAGGCGCGGCTCGATCGAGTTATAGTTCTTAGCCGCAGTGTGATAGTGCGACCAGCGGAGTCCCAGGTTGAACTTGAACCAATCGGTCAGCGACCAGTTGTCCTCCGCATAGATTGCCGCTTCGCGGGTCAGCAGGTTGGTGTCTCCAAATGTGGTGTCTTGCTTCTGCGAGATGGTTTCCGTACCGTCGGTGTAGCCCGTCTTCATGCTGATGGTGGTCACCGATGGTTTGAAGGTGTGGAAGATATAGTCGGCACCGAATCGGATATCGTGCTCGGGAGAGGGTTTATACTCGAAGTCCGCGCCCACTGAGATGTCGTTGATCAAAGAGTTGTAACCCAGATCCGCATTGAGCGTATCGGCGGAGTAACTGATGTCGGAAGTGCCCGGTTTCGTCCCCTCCAGCTCCTCTTGCTGCTCTTCCATGCCAATCGTGAGACGATGGCGGTAGCGCGTGTAGTTGAGCGTCGTATTCATAAAGAGCTGGGGCGAGAAGATATGGTTCCAACGGGCGGCCGTCACCACATTGCCCCACTTCCAGCCCAGATTCATCCGGGTCATGTAATTATCCGTGCAATGGGTATATGAACCATCGTCCTCCTTTTGCATATAGCTGTTGTTGTCACTCTCCTTGATGCGGGCATAGACATCGTCATCCCCGCCATACAGGCTCACATAGAGCTTGTCGTGGTTGGAGAATTTGTGAGTCAGTTTGCCGCTCAAATCGTAGAAATAGTAGCCTGCGGTGGTTCCCATGCCCGTCTCCCGGGCGGAAACCATTGCGAGCACCGGTGCGGTGAAAACATCGTAATAGGTGCGGCGCAACGATAAATTGAAGGTGGTCTTTCCCTTGATGATCGGCCCCTCCATATTGATTTTGGCCGCCAGCACGCCCACTGAGAATCCCCAGTGGAACTCCTGGTCGTTACCATCCTTGAGACGCACGTCCACCACGCCCGAAAGGCGGCTGCCGAACCGGGCCGGGAAACTGCCTTTGTAGAGGGTCACGTTCTTGATGGCGTCGGCATCGAAGACGGAGAAAAAGCCCATCATGTGGTTCACATTGTAGAGGGGCACACCGTCGAGCAGCAGCAGGTTCTCATCGGGACCGCCGCCACGGATATAGAGGCCGGCTGAGCCCTCTGTACCGGATTGTACGCCCGGCAGCAACTGCAGGGCCTTGAGGATATCCACCTCGCCGCCGATGGCCGGAATCCGTTTGATCTGGGTCACGGGCACCTCGATGGCGCTCATCTGTGTACCGCGCACGCCGATCTCGGAGTGGGTGGCGGTCACCACGGCACCGGTGAGTTCCGTCGGAACCGGCGTCAGGCGGACGTCAAGAACCGTGTCGCGCTCCAGTTTGAGCGACATCTCCACGGAGGTATAGCCCATATAGGAATACTCCAGCGTATGCTCCCCGGCAGGAAGCGTCAGCGAGTAGTATCCAAAGTTGTTGGTCACGGCTCCCTGGCGTGTAGCCGGCTCCAGGACGGCGGCGCTCAGCAGCGGCTCGCCCGAGGTGGCGTCGATCATATAGCCGCTGACCGTCACCCGCTTCTGCGCGGAGGCCGGCAGAACGAGCAAGATCAGCAACGCGCCCGTCAGGAAGATCCGTATAAGATTCTTCATCACGATTTATTCTCCATTCCTTTGAGCGTCAACCCGATTCGGCGACGCTGCACATCTACGTTAATCACTTTTGCGTATAACTGCTGGTTGAGTTTCAGCACCTCGGCCGGCGAAGAGACAAAGCGGTCGCTGACCTGCGAGACGTGAATCAGTCCCTTGTCGTGGATACCCAGATCCACAAAAGCGCCGAAGTTGGTGATGTTCGAAACGATACCCGGCAGAATCATGCCTACCCGTACATCCTCAATTGAGCGGATCTCCTGCGAGAATTCAAAGACCTTCACCCCTTCACGCGGGTCGCGGCCGGGCTTGGCCAGGAAGACCAGGATATCCTCCAGCGTGGGACGTCCCACCTCGTCGGAGACATAGCGGGCAATATCAATCCGGCTGCGGGCCGGGGAATCGCCCATCAGTTCGGGCACGCTCACCCCTGCATCGCGGGCCATCCGTTCCACCAGTGCGTAACGCTCCGGGTGCACAGCGGAATTGTCCAGCGGATTCTTTGCACCGGGAATCCGGAGAAAGCCGGCACACTGTTCATAGGCCTTGGCGCCAAGGCGTTTGACCTTCTTCAGTCCTTCACGGGAATCAAAAGGACCGTTCTCGGTACGGTAATCCACGATGTTCTGTGCCAGCGCAGGGCCGATGCCCGACACATAGGCGAGCAGGTGGCGGCTGGCGGTATTGAGGTTGACACCCACGCTGTTCACGCAGGCCTCCACCGTGTTGTCCAGGGTCTCCTTCAGCAGGTTCTGGTCCACATCGTGCTGGTACTGTCCTACCCCGATGGATTTGGGATCGATCTTGACCAGTTCGGCCAGCGGATCCATCAGCCTGCGGCCAATCGAAACCGCGCCGCGAACCGTCACGTCATACTCCGGAAACTCTTCGCGCGCCGTATCGGAGGCCGAATAGACCGATGCGCCATCTTCGTTGACCGAGAAGACGCGGATCCCCTCCGGCAACGCGATTTTCTTGATAAACTCCTCCGTCTCGCGGCCAGCCGTTCCGTTACCGATGGCAATCACTTCGATGCCGTAGGCCTCCACCATGTCGGAGATCTTTCGCATGGAGGCAAACTTCTCGCTGACAGGCGGATGCGGATAGATGGTCTCGTTGTGCAGCAGGTTGCCCTGCGCATCCAGGCAGACCACTTTGCAGCCCGTCCGGAAACCGGGGTCGATGGCCAGCGTCCGCTTCTGCCCGATCGGGGCAGCCAGCAGCAGCTGACGAAGGTTCTCTCCGAAGACACGGATTGCCTCCACGTCGGCTTTTTCCTTGGCAATGCCGAGTGCCTCATTCTCAATGGAGGGATGCAGCAGGCGCTTGTAGGAATCGGCAATGGCCAGGTTCCACTGCGTGCGGCAAGCGGGCGAAGGACGTCGCTTTCCGCTGAAAACATTGCGCTCAATGCGCTCGGTCGCATAATCGGGATTGACCTCCACGCGAACCGAGAGCAGTTCTTCACTCACGCCGCGCAGGATGGCCAGCAGACGGTGTGAAGGGATCTTGTCCAGCCGCTGCGAGAAATCGAACCAGTTACGGTATTTGTCGGCCTTCTCATCCTCCTCCTTGCCGCGGGCCGGTCGGCTGACCACCGTTCCCCAGCGCAGATACAGATCGCGCAGGTCCGCCCGGATGCGGCTGGTCTCGGAAAGCTGTTCCGCCAGAATGTCGCGGGCTCCGGCAAGGGCTGCCTCCACATTCTCCACCTCGCCCTTCACAAAGCGACGGGCCAGCGACTGGGGATCGTCTGCCTGCATGGAAGCGATGGCCTCCGCCAGCGGCTCCAGTCCCCGTTCGCGCGCCACGGAAGCCCGCGTGCGCCGTTTGGGTCGATAGGGCAGATAGAGATCCTCCACTTCGCGCGGATCCACCGACTGCTCAATGGCGGCGCGCAGTTCGTCGGTCAGCTTGCCTTGCTCTTCTATGCTGGAGAGCACCGCCTCCTTGCGCTTTTCCAGTTCGGTAAAGAGCTGGTGCCAGTGCTTCACTTCGGCCACTTGCGTCTCGTCAAGCGCGCCGGTGCGCTCCTTGCGGTAGCGGCTGATAAACGGGATGGTAGCCCCCTCGTCAAAGAGAGCGATACAATTATCGACCTGCCAGGAGGCAATTTGCATCTTCCCGGCGATATGGGAGACGTACAGCTTATTCATGGGAAACTTCCTGCAATTGTTCGCGATACGAAGAGAAGATCTTGGACTTGGAGACAAAGCCCACGTAGCACCCCTTGTCGTCCACGACAGGAAGATTCCAGGCGCCCGTGATTTCAAATTTGTCCATCACCGTGTCCATCTTTTCGTTGACATTGATGGTGGCGGGAGCGCTCTTAAGGTATTCGGAAATCGTATGCGTGTAGTACTTGGAGGTATCGAACATCACCTCGCGGACGTCGTTCAGGAAGATCACGCCCAGGAAGTGATGGGCCTCGTCCATCACCGGGAAGATATTGCGCTCGGAGGTGGCGATGGCCTTGACCAGGTCGCCCAGCGAACGGTCACCGATGAGAGGCGCGAAGTCGGTCTCAATGAAATCGGAAAGTTTGAGCAGGGTCAGCACCGCCTTGTCGCTGTCGTGCGTCAGCAGTTCGCCCTGCTTGGCAATTCGTTTGGTATAGATGGAATACTGCTCCACATAGCGGATGGTCGCAAAGGAGACAGCCGAACATAAAATCAAAGGAATCAGCAGATTATATCCACCTGTAATCTCGGCAATCAGGAAGATGGCCGTCAGCGGGGCCTGCATCACACCGGCCATCATGCCCGCCATTCCAACCAGCACGAAGTTGGCCTCCGGAATGGCATGAATGCCGGTCAGGTTGATCAGGCGCGCCAGCACAAATCCGGCCACCGCACCGGTGAAAAGGGTTGGGCCGAAGGTACCGCCCACGCCACCGCCCGCGTTGGTCATGGCGGTCGCGAAGACCTTCAGGAAGAGGATGGCTGCAAAAAAGATCAGGATGGCCCACTTGCTCTCCAGCAGCGGATTGGTGAGCAGGCCGCCCATGATGCGGCTGGGAGCGTTGGAGAGCATCAGGTTCAGCGAATCGTACCCCTCACCGTAGAGCGGCGGGAAGAGGAAGACCAGCAGACCCATGGAGATAGCGCCAATCAGCCAGCGGATGCCCGGTTTGCGCACCGAACGCATCTTGTCTTCCGTCCAGAGGGAGGTCCGGATGAAATAGAGCGACATGGCGCCGCAGAAGATGCCCAGCAGCAGATAATAGGGCAAATTGCCCATCGAGAACTCCTCCAGCGTGCTGGTAAAGGCTACGGCATTGCCCAGGAAGAGATAGGAGATCACCGTCGCCGTGACCGAAGAGACCAGCAGCGGCAGGATAGAGGTCATGGAAATATTGAATAGCAGCACCTCCAGCGTAAAGAGCACGCCGGCCAGCGGCGCCTTGAAGATGCCGGCCACCGCACCTGCGGCTCCGCATCCCAGCAGGATGGTCACATCCTTGTAGGGCAGATGGAAGAGCCGTGCGATGCTGGAGCCCAAGGCCGCACCCGAATAGACGATAGGTGCCTCCGCTCCCACACTACCACCGAATCCGATGGTGACGGAGCTGGAGATGATGGACGACCAGGTATTGCGGGCGCCGATATGGGATTTCTCCTTGGAGACGGCCTGCAGCACGCGGGTCACGCCATGGCTGATGTCCTCCTTTACCACATATTTGACAAAGAGGAAGGAGAGCAACATACCGATGCCCGGATAGATCAGGTAGAAATAATTGTAGGAAGGAGCGTCGAACCACGCGGTGAGTCCGCCGCGGATTAAATCAATCAACTTCTTGAGAATGACTGCCATCGCCCCGCTGCACAAACCGACGACGAGGGCCAGCGTCATCAGGATGGTCTTTTCCGGCAGGGCCTTGAATCTGTCACCGAGTGTCTTAAAGAAGTTGCGCATCGAGGGTTTCTTTCCGGCTATTCCTCCGCCTCATCGTCGCCGTCAGAGCTACCTGCGGCTGCGATATCCTCATCCGAAACTGCCGGGAATCCAGTGTCTTCCTCGTCTCCGGAATTGCCGTTATCACTGTCCTCGTCCTTGAAGAGATCGTCCTGGATATCTTCAATGTCATCTACCTTTACCTTGATTTTAACCAAGTAGATGGCGCCCGGAACTTCTAGTGAGACCGCATGGAAAAAGTCGCCATTCGGCTTCTCTACCTTGATGATATCACTGAAATAGTCCGCATATCCCTTCGGGTATTTCTCCCGGAAGGCGTCCATAAGTTCCTGCGACATATTGTCGTAGCTGATTACGGCGCGTTTGATTGGCGTATTGTCTGACATATTGATCGCTTTAATCGGGTGCAATAATAGGGAGTTTTGGTTTACCAACCAAAAAAAAATCGTATTTTAGCGGAAAATCTACAGAGCGATTAAAATGGATAAGAAGACCCTGACCATCGACTACACCGAATATGGTTCCATCGATGAACTCGAGCCGAAATACAAAGAACTCATGACGGCGGCCATCGACGCCCTCAAGGGATCCTATGCTCCCTACTCAAAATTCAATGTCGGAGCGGCCGTACGGCTGCGCAACGGCATCGTGGTCAAGGGAGCCAATCAGGAGAATGCCGCCTTCCCTTCCGGCCTCTGCGCCGAGCGGGTGGCGATGTTTTCCGCGGCCGCACGCTATCCGGAGGAGTCGTTTGACGCGCTGGCCCTGATTGCCGCGCAAAACGGCGACCTGCAACCCGCACCCAGCTATCCCTGTGGCGCCTGCCGGCAGGTGATGGCCCAGTACGAGACCAAGTTCGGCAAGCCGATCAAGATTCTGGTGGGAAGCAAGAAGAAGATTCAGGTCTTCGAGAATGTCAGTGCCCTGTTGCCCTTTGTGTTTACAGACCTTTAGTACGGGCACAAAAAAAGGGTAAGCTGATTATATCGCACCGCTACAACCACCTACCCTTGCTGCGGTCAAGCCCTGGGGGAGTTCAGTGGGAGCTGGTC